>NZ_CP088014.1:6189659-6792468 GCF_021044685.1 Bradyrhizobium daqingense | reverse complement strand
CCCAGATCATGAGTCTATCAGCCATGGCGCCGCGATCTGCGTGGCCGTTCCGCAACCGCTTTGTCGTTCGTGCCTGAACAAGGGTTCACCGGTGGACGACAGATCGGGCGCCGAACCTCGCTGGGGAGCGCGTCAAAACGGGGCGCATTCCAGAGGACTTAAGGAAGGCATCGTCTCTGGGCGCTTTGCAAGTCGGTCGACTTACCGCGTCCTAGGGGCAGGCAGCCGACGTTCATGTTACTGACGATACAACCGCGGAAGCGCCACTCAACACATACGTGCATAAGCTGCCCGGCGCCAACTGCCTGCAAACGTCTATTCGCATCGGAAACAAAGGCGAAACACTGAGCCAATTGACGGCAATCAAGTCCATATGCGTGATTGATGCCGCTTCTTGACGCAGGTGGGTGACGGCCATCGATATTCCTGTTATCCGGAATTGCCGGGGTGCGATGCGGACCAAGCATCGCTGCGCCGGCCGTTGGGCTTGCCGGAGGGGTTGTTCCTTGTCATACTTACAACCTGTTCGGCTAGGCCGACCGTTCCGGGATCGGCCTGTTGTCGAAGAAGCAGAAATCTGATGGTTGCCATTGAATTTGGTTGCGGCATTCGGATCTCGCATGCGACTTCGCCTCCGGAACGTGAAGGACCGATGCTTGCCATAGGTGCGAGATGAAGAACCTCAATTTCGCGGCTGAACTGCACCTCAAGCTCGGCGCGCCTGCGACCGGTACCGTGGAAAGCCTGCGCCTGCTCCGCGCGTTCCTGAAGCTCGAGCCTCGGCAGCGCTTCGAAGTCATCAAGCTCGTCGAAGACCTCGCCACCGAAGAAGCCCTTCCCGAACATCCCTTGTCCTGAGCCAGACCGCGCCGGCTCTTCGCCCTTCATTTCCGCCAGATCCGGCGACCGGACGACGTTTGCTCCGGAGGCTGGCCGCTGGAAGGCGGTCGGGCAAATGTGGTATTCAGTCAGAAAATGGGAGGAGTGCGACCATGATCGAACCGAAGCTCGAAGTTCCGGCTGAACTGCGCGATTTGGCCGAAAAGACGATTGACCAGGCCGAAAAGGCCTTCGGCATGTTTTTCGAGGCGGCCACCAAATCGATGTCGACCGTTCCGGGCGCAGGAACGGAGGTTTCGAAGCAGGCGCTTGCTTTCACCGAGCAAAACATGAAGTCGGCATTCGAGCATGCGCGCAAGCTCGTTCACGCCACGGACCTGCAAGAAGCGATGCGAATCCAGTCCGACTTCCTGCGCAGTCAGTTTACCAGCGCCGGGGACCACATGCGCCAGATGTCCGGTAGCTTCATGCAGTCGGGCAAGGGCAAGTCCTGATTCTGTCGGTGCCGCGCTGCGTGCCCACAAATTGGTCTTGCGCCGCGGCGAGATGCGCATTCTGATCCGGGGGCAGGTCCATGACGGGCCACCGGATGGGCCTCCATTCGCCGTCCGTCATCTTTTCTGCTGATCCCTGTCGGTCCTCCGGCAGGGATTTGCAGTTTTTGGGAGACCGCAATCGATCGGGGCTCTAGCGGCGCAGCGATCCGATATAGGCCGCGATATCGGCAGCTTCGGTCCGGCTCAAAGGAAAGTTCGTTCGCCACCACGTGACAACGCGCGCCAGCGCTTGGCGACGTCGGCGCCCTGCTGGGCGTCGGCGGCGAGGGTAGGCGATATGTTCAAGGGCCCACGATAGCGGCAAGCAACGGGCCGATTCGTCTCAAATACCGGTGCATCGGCCAACCCTACATGCGTTCGCTCGCGGCCGAGGCGCTCATCCGCAGCACGATCCAGGAAATTGCGAGAGATCGATGCGGGCGATGATCGACCGCAGCAGTCTGCGTATCGAACGATAGAGGTGTCGTACGAAAGCCGGCGTCCTTGCCGCGGGCAACCGTGGGCACTTCGTATCAAGACTTTCGGAATAGTGCGACACGTGCCTCTCCGAGCTGGCGAGGCCCTTCCTATCGCGACTGGCCCGGAGCGGCCTTGATCTGCCGCAAACGGGCGTTCGGCTAATAGTCGCCGGGGTTCAATTCGCGAGCGGATGGCGTGTGCATTCGAGGCGGCTTCGCTCAGCAAGCAGCTCGGCCTCACGGTGGTGGCTGAAGGCATCGAGGATCGCGCCACGGCCGACTTCCTGGTGAGCATGGGATGTGAGGAAGGGCAGGGATATTTCTTCGGCCGCCCGATGCCGGCACAGGCATTCGTAAAGCAGTTCCTGACGGTCGAGCTCGAAGCCGTCAGCGCGGCCTGAGCAGCCGGCTCAACGGCGGCGCGCGACTGCGACCCCGAACAGAAAAGCGACGAACAGGCTGGCGAGGGGCGCTTCGCGCGTGATCGCTGCGACCGTTGCGAGCGGCCGGCCCGGCTTTCGCGCTTCCTCGATCGCTGAGGTCAGCCGATCGACCGCTGCATGCAGGCCTCCAGCAACTTCCCCGACCGTCCGCGATACGTCCGTCGCTGCGTCGATGGCGCGCTCGGCCACGCCGGGTTGGTGATTGGACTGCGGTATCTCGGTGCTCAAGCGCGACCTCCAAGCATGAGGATGGAGGCCGACACCTTTGGCTATCCGCGCGAGCGCTCGTTTTGAACAGCGGGTCTGACGACCTTTGGCTATCCGCGACAGGCGCCGTGGTCTTACGGCGGGTGCCGGCCTTGGATGGGCAATTCAGCGCGCGGGATTTTGTTCCGGAATGATACTGCGACGGCGTATTTCCCCGGGAAACGACGGGTGCGAATCTCTGTTAGGCTGGTGGTGGCCTTGCTGATGTCAGGAGACAGCCGTGACCGATCGGACCGTAACGGATCGAACCCGGCGCATCGCCTTGGTCGGGGCGCCCATCGACATGGGTGCTTCGCAGCGCGGTACCTTGATGGGACCGGCGGCGCTACGCACCGCGGGTCTTGCGACACTGCTCGAGAGCCTCGATTTCGAGGTCGCCGACTACGGCGACCTTTCAGTGGCCGAGATGCGGGACTTCACCGACAAGCCGCCCGCGCAGGCCAATCATTACCGCGAAATCCAGCGCTGGACGCGCCTATTGAGCCGCAGAGGCTATGAGATCGCGAAAACCGGCGCGCTGCCGATCTTCCTCGGCGGCGATCACACGCTGTCGATGGGCTCGGTCAATGCGATGGCGCGCCACTGGCAGGAGCGCGGCCGCGAATTGTTCGTGCTCTGGCTCGACGCCCATGCCGACTACAACACGCCGGAGACGACGATCACGGCCAACATGCATGGCATGTCGGCGGCGTTCCTGTGTGGTGAGCCCGGCCTCGATCGTTTGCTCGGCGATGATCCGCGTGCCTCGATCACGCCTGACAGGCTCGATCTGTTCGGTGCGCGTTCAATCGACAAGCTCGAAAAGGAGCTGATGCGGGCGCGTCGGATCAGGGTCGTCGACATGCGCCAGATCGACGAGTTCGGCGTCGCCGTCCTGATCCGGCGCGTCATCGAGCGGGTGAAGGCAAGCAACGGCGTGTTGCATGTCAGCTTCGACGTCGATTTTCTCGATCCGTCCGTGGCGCCGGGCGTGGGCACCACGGTGCCGGGTGGCGCGACCTATCGGGAGGCTCATCTGATCATGGAGCTGCTGCACGATTCCGCCGTGGTCGGATCGGTCGACATCGTCGAGCTCAACCCGTTCCTGGACGAGCGCGGCCGCACCGCGCGCACGGCGGTCGAACTGATCGGGAGCCTGTTCGGTCAGCAGATCACCGACCGGCCGACGCCGAGCAACGCGATTGCACCGGGCGAGTGAAGCGGCAGGCGGCTGGCGAGCCCATTGGTGAGAGCGGCTTCGCAAGGTTATGCCGGCTACCCAGGGCCGCCTTTTGACCCGAAACGGTCGTTTTGACTTAAATCAACGCAAGCCGACCGGCATCTCCTTTCTTTGTGCCGATGAGGCACTCGGAGCCCAAGAGGTTCAACGTCACGCCTGCGGTTCGTCGCGCGATGATCGCGACGAATGATCAGAAGGTATTTCGCGTTTATGGGCCGAACGGGAGCGCATGGAAGTGCGAGCGCAATGGCGTCTCGCCTCGCATGCTCTGGAAACTGCTCGCGAACGAACTGATAGAGGACGAACCACAGACAGCCGTTATGATCGCCGTGCCCGCAACCATCCGCATGCGCCTGAGTCGGGTTGGGCTGGACATTCTAAAAGCGAGTTTAGACGGGAAAGCATGAGGCGAGCCGGCTTGCTGGGCGGGTTAGGAGACGGGAAGAGCGCGAAAGCGATGCCGAAGAACTCGCCTGCTTCGGGATCGCCTACCTGCACCGGATCGAGCCGACAGGCCTCGGGGGCGATGAGATCCGAATGCATCGTCATCGCGCCTTCGGTTGTTGTTTGAGCATGATCTTGTCGGAAAACCGCTCTTCGGGATCGTGCCCTAGCGCAAGGGGCTGCAGTCCAGCACCTTGATCCTCCCGGCGGCGTCAAACGCCATAAGCGCACTCATGACGCCCGTGCTGGTGGAATACGAGATCACGGCTCCGCGGTCCGAAGGATTGAGATCGTCCAAGGTGCCTGCCGGATATTTTCGGAGGCGATCGGTCCAATAGGCGCGAAGCGCCGCGCGGCCGGTGATGGATTGGACGCCGCAGCAACCGCAGTGCACCACGGCATCGTCGGCATGAAGGTCCAGGATGGCTTCGATATCGCCGGCGCGATAGGCATCAAGCCAGTCGACCGCAACGGCCATCGGGTCATAGGGGATATTTGTCACTTGCTACCGTCCAAACTGATCCAAGCCAGAGGAACCAAATCGACCGATTTTATTTTATTATCCCACCCGGCCACGGCCATATGCCGAAGGACTTAGAAACCGGGCCGAGGCAAAGTCGATGTTGGACGCATCCGCCAAGCAGGGGATCCTCAAACCCATCCGGCTTGTGCTCTCTGATCGGCAACCGGTCGTCCTGCAGGGACTGAGGTCGATCCTCGGGACACTGCAGGACTTCGATGTCGTCGCGTCGACCAGCGATGGGACAAGCTGTCTCCATGCCATTCGGGACTTGTCGCCCGACGTCGCGCTTATAGCCGATACCCTGCCGGACCTGACGGCCTCCGACATCCTCGCGATTGCGAAAGCCGAGAAGCTTTCCACGCGCCTGGTGTTCTTTACGGAATCCGACACCAACCACGCTCTGACCGCAGCGATCGCCACCGGGGCCTGCAGCGCGATTTCGAAGTATGTTGCCCCCGGCGCCATGCTGCGATCGCTGCGGCTGATGGCGAAAAGCGGTGTGTCCCTGGAGCAATCCGATCTCTCGCCGACCGGCAAGGAGGCTGACCGCGACGGCAAGATCGAAAAGATGCTGGAGCTATTGACGCCCCGGGAACGTCAGATTGTCCGGTTGGTCTCGGAGGGGATGTCGAACAAGGAGATCGCGCGAAAGCTCGACCTTTCCCACGGAACCGTCAAAGTCCACCTGTACAACATCTTTCAGAAGCTCGAGATCACCAACAGAACTGTGCTTGCGACCATCTCGTTGTTGCAACGCACTTCGGGCTTCGGCGCGCTCGCTGTGGCCTTTCTGGCGTTTGCAATTGCCGACGAACTCAAGGCCGCGGACGCACACGACATGCTTGCGCATGACGATGGCCTCGGTCAGAGGGACGAGCACGCCGGATTTGAGGTCTGGAAGAAGGCCATTCTCCAGCATCTCATCGTCTCGAAATCGGGCGGGACGCCTGCGTCTACAGAGAAGGACTTGCTTGCCAAGGCAGTCCAGGCGACGGACCCTGCGGCGGCAATGGAAGCCCTCCGCGCGGCTGAGCAACTGCTGGGCTCGAAATTTTGGAAAGAGGGGGGTGCGGTCGGATCGGGCACGAACAATCTTCCTGCGCATCTCCTGGCGGCAATTACCGCCACAGGGATTGGAGGCGGCGCAGCCTCGGAACATCAAATCCCGCAGCCTGCTTCCAATTCGATGTCGATTCATGGAGGCTATGGCACCTTCGCCTCTATCGCCGGTGCCTTGATCTACGCCTTGAACGATCCGCAGCTCGCGCAGGCGCATGAGTCGGGTCAGGCAGCGATCGACGACCTTCTGGCCAGCATCGGACACAATGCGACCACCACACAAGCCGCGAGCACGCACGTCGACACCAACCACGCAGCGAAGTCGGCCCCGGAATTCCTTGCGCGCGATTTCAATCCCCATTCTTCCTTTGTGGTCACTGCAAACAACGGCACGCAAGAAGGCGTCCAGGTTCAAGCGGGCCCGGACGCTGCGGGTCATACGCTCCAAAAATCTATCGGCCTACCGGACGCTGGTCACGATTCTGGCCCTGACGGATCTGGCCGCGATCAGCCGATGGGGGGCAACGTTGAAGACGTTGTCCATCGCGCTCCGATCGATTCCAAGTCCGGCTCTTCCGATTCCGCCCCGGATGGCGCATGCGGGCCGGACAGGCTCAACCTTGCAGCTTTCGGAGCGCTTGCTTGGCTGCATCTGACGGCGGCAGCCAAATCCATCCCGCCACACACCCTTGCCTGGATCTACGATCCCGCAACCAATCAAACGATCGTCTATGTCAACCCGACCGATCGTGCCCTTGATGTCGGAGATCACGGCCTGTTGGAATTCCATCTGCAGGGCATTGTATCTGTCGCAGAGTCCGGCGGCACTCACCCCGCAGAAGGCGTTGCTGTCGCGGTCACCTTGGAGCAGCTCGAACAAGCGCTGATAACGGCGACCTCAACCGATGAGACTGGGCTGAGTCTCGACGACAATCATGCGAGCGAGAGCTTGCCTGAGGCGGCGGCCGTTTGGAACGTTTCGGCCGCTGACGGCTGGAACTTCCACGTCGCACACGTTCGAACTGGCTCCGGCACATCGGCAAATTCCAGCGCCGCCAGGCCCGACTCGGCGGGCACGGCGGAGGAGAGTGCCGGTGCGTCCAGCGTGACAGCCTACGGATCATCAACGCCTCCGGCCGTCGAAACTCCCACCTCGAAGAATGGACCGACGAATCCGAACGCCGGTGCTCCTTCGACCGCGCACAACGAGATTGTCCCATCCGGCCTCGAGACGGCCGACAGCACCGGCCGCGGTAACTCGGAGCACGCGTCGGACCAGGGACAGTCAAAGGGCGCTGCGGCAGAGAAGACGGAGTCTAAGCTTGGTAACGGCGCCGGGAATGGCAATGAGCACCAATCCGACAGTCCCCCGGGGGCAGCGAAGACGGCAAAGGCCGAGGGTGCCGATCACGGCAATTCGGGTCATTCAGCTTCCGATAAGGGAGCGGAAGCAGGCGAGAGCGACGCAAAGACCGGCAACACGGAGCACGGTCCCGGGCAGCACCCTGAGAAGGCTGGGTCCGCGCAGGCAGCGGCGGCCGAGGTGGCCGAAACGAAGGCTAAACCGGGTCACGGCCCCACCCATGACAGTGAGCATCATTCCAAGGGCGCGGACACTCCGCCAACAGCCGCAGAGCCCGGCGTCGCCGACCACGGCACAAAACAAGCATCCGCAGCCGACGGGTCCGATCACGGACAATCGCAGCGTGATTTGCATGTTTCGGAAAACAGCGCAGCTGCCGATAAGCAGCAGGCCGAGCACGATTCAACTGAACACGAATCCAATCCCGGAGAACTGCATCGCGATTTACGCGCCTCCAAGGACCTTTCCGCAACTGCCGAGCAGCAGGAGAAGGGAAATGGATTCGGGGGCCACGCCGATTCAGAGCAATCGCAGCGTGACTTGCACGAGGCACATTCAAGCGTCTCTGGGAAGGAGCACGTGGGGGCGAGCCAAAAGGCTGACCGCACCGACCGAGCCGCCGCTGACACCGGTCCCGCACAAAAGGCAGCTGCGTCCGAGCCCCGGGATTCCTTTCATTTCAGGAATGATCCGGCAGAACCCAAACATTCTGATGATGCTGGGGTTGGCCACGGACCCGATATACTCGAACATGGTCGGCACGATGCCGGACATCATGGACTGGCGCTGGACCAGGCAGCAGACTTGATCGGCCCTTCACACGCAGAGCAAAGCGCCTTTGACCACCCGACAGTCGGTGAGCACCATCTGTCGCATCATTGGCTTGTCTAGGTGACCCGACGCATTTAGACGATGAAGTCCGTTGCATACAGGTCTGCCGTTTGGACGCCCTGCAGCGTGATCGTATCGCTGGCCGTCAGCTGAATCACGGCATTGCCCGCGCCGTCGTCGCTGATCAGGCTCTTCAGCGCAGTCCAGTCCGCAAAGCCGTAGTCCTGGACGTCGATCAGATCGTGTTCGGTCACCGTGCTGCCGACGGTGCTGTTGCCTTGACCGAAATCCTGGATGAGATCCTGGCCCGAGCTCTTGTCGAAAACGAAGACGTCGCTGTTTGGTCCGCCCCACATCTCGTCATTGCCGCCCTTGCCGTTCAGGATGTCCCTGCCGCCTGTGATCGAACCCGGCGCGGCTGGATAGTAGTGCCGGGCGTCACCAACCAGAATGTCGGCGTACGTTCCGCCCGTGAGGACGTCGTTGCCGCCATGCGCATTGCCGGACATGGAAAAGGCATCGCCGACCATCAGGAAGGAGTAGAAGTGAAGGTTGCCGTGGAGATCGACGACGGTCAGGGTATCGTTTCCACCACGTGCATCTCCTGAAAGCTCATGCGCATCGCCGTACAGATTCCCACCGCCAGTCTGTGCTTCGTTCCCGATCGTGAAGATGAGGTAGTCGTTGCCGCCGCGCGCGTGATCGGTCAGGCCGCCGGCATCGCCGTACAGAACTGCCGAGCCGGTCTGGCCTGTCTGGAGAGCGAGCAGCGTATCATTGCCGCCACGGGTATCCCCGAACATGGCTCCACCATCGCCCACCAGTGTGTTCAATGACCGGCCGCCGAACACGCCGATGACGGTGTCATTGCCCCCCTGCACGTGGTCAGACATGGCACCCTCGGCGTCGCCATAGAGTGTGAAGCCGTTGCGCACCGAATTTTCGCTGTCGCCGATCACCGTGTCGTTGCCGCCCCTGGCATGGCCGGACATGGATTGGGCATCGCCGTCGACGATGACGGTGCTCAGGGAGCCCACGAGGTTGACCCTGAGTGTATCGTTGCCGCCCTGGGACCGATCCAGCAGGGCCGCTGTATCGCCAACGAGATTGAAAGAGGTCATGCTGTCGACGTTGACCGTAATGGTGTCGTTGCCGCCATGGGCATTGGCCGGAAAATCGGGATCGCCGAACAGGGTTTCGAAGCTCATTTCCGGGATGGACAGGACGATCGTATCGTTGGGCAAACGGCGCATGGCAAATTCCATTCATGAGCGGAAGCACAGGGATATCGCTTGCGAAGCACGGCACCCCGCGCTTTGAGGACGAAGCTATCTCGGGTTGATGACGGAGGTTTGCCGATAACTGGACTTGATTGCGACCGGCGGCGGCCCGCTCGGCCCTGGCCTTGCCGGCCGGAACCCCCGGTCGAGCGGGAACCGAGAGCCGTGATCTGCATTAACCTGTGATAGGAAAATAGCGGATGCTTTGATGACCAGTGGTCGTTTCGCGAATTCCATGTCCAGTGCGCTGCGCCACCCCGGCGTGATCGCGTTGATCATTGCGGCGGTGACGATTGCGGCGATGCTGATCGTCGACCACGGGCCGTGGAGCCGAGCCAAGACCCAGCCGGCTCATCTCGCGATGTACGCCACCACTGGAGAGGCGGCGCGCGCTGCAGGTGCCGCGGTGCTCCCGACCGAGCCGAAGTCGCCGTTCGAGCCAGCGCGGCCGAAGACGTCGCCGCTCATCAATCCCGTGACGCCTTAGCTCTCGCTCGCCAGTGAACTCTCGTCAGCCTTTGCGCCCGTAATTGAGCAATCCGCCGCTGGTCTTCGGTGGATGTGCGCGCAAGGCCTCCTCGTTCGGTTCGGTGCCCCAGCCTGGGCGGTCAGGCACGACCAGATGACCGTTCTGAATCTCCGGCTCGTGCGTGAAGAGCTCGTGGTCCCAGGCGAGGCGGTCGATATCGATCTCCATGATGCGCAAGTTCGGCACCGCGGCGCAGAAATGCGCGTTCATCATCGAGCAGAGATGGCCGTAGAAATTATGCGGCGCGACGTTGACCTCGAAGGCCTCGGCGGCAGCGGCGATCTTCATGGACTGCCAGACGCCATTCCAGGGCGTATCGATGATCGCGACGTCCATCGCCTGCTCATGGAAGTAGGGCAGGAATTCGCGCAAGCCGAGCAGCGTTTCGCAGGAGGAGATCGGGTGCGGGCTCTGCCGGCGGATGTAGCCGAGCGCTTCCGGATTGAAGCTGTCGATCTCGATCCAGAACATGTCGAGGTCGGCGATGGTGCGCAGGATCTTCAGATAGCCTTCGGTCTTGGCGTTGAAGTTGCAGTCGAGCAGGATATCGACGTCAGGGCCGGCGCCGTCACGGATCGCTTCCAGATGCATGCGCAGGTCGCGCAGGATCTTGCGATCGACGTTGATCTCGGGTGCGAAGGGTGAGCCGAAGCCCGGCCGCCAGCCGTTCGGTTTGCCGCCATCGTAGGAGAAGATGTTGGTCTTGAGTGCGGTGAATTTCTTCTCGCGGACCTCGCGGCCCATCGCCTTGACGCCATCGAGGCTCTCGATCGGCGGCTTGTACCAGGCGGGGTGATTGATTCGCCATGTCGCGCAATGCGACCAGTAGACCCTGACGCGGTCGCGGATCTTGCCGCCGAGCAGCTCATAGCAGGGCACGCCGAGACACTTCGCCTTGGCATCGAGCAGCGCATTCTCGATGGCGCCGAGGGCCTGCGCCACCACGCCGCCGGCGGCGGGTCGCGTCGCCGCGAACAATTCGGCATGGATGCGTTCGTGCTGGAAGACGTTCTGGCCGATGACGCGGGCGGACAGGCGCTGGATCGCAGCGCCGACGCCGGGCGAGCCAAAGCCCTCATCGAACTCGCTCCAGCCGACGATGCCGTCTTCCGTCGTCAGCTTGACGAAGTGGTAGTTTCGCCAGCCAGCGTCGCAGGCGAGGATTTCGAGACTTGTTGCTTTCGAGGATGTGGTCATGGCGCTCCCTGGCCCCGCTTGTTGTTCTTGTTGGTCCGCTCGCGAGCTCGGCTCCAGTCCGCATTGTTAAGCTAAGGCTTCGCCGTCGTGAAGCCCGGCGAGGTGTCGCCAAAAGCCGCCCGTTTTGCCGCAAACCCCGTAGTTTCCGGTGGGGACGGCAGGCTCAGTCCCACGTTTTTTGGCCACAATCGGGACCGACGCTCCCGCCATGAAATTTCTGGCGATGATCTCGATTCTGGCGCTGCTCACGATGGGCGGAGCCGCCATTTCCGATCAGGTTCTGACCGCCGATCAGCACGTCGCGCGAGGGGTGCAGTAGCGCGGCGCGCGTAAATCGTAAGGGTCAGCCGATCACGGACGAGCCGAGCAAGGCGAGGACGGCCAACGCCATCAACGCGGTGCCGAGCCAGCCCAGCGCGACCAGCCATGAGCGGGCCCTGAAGCGTCCCATGATCGCGCTGCTCGAGACGATCACCATCATCATCGCCATGATCGGGACGGCGACGATGCCGTTAAGCACGGCGCTCCACACCAGCATGTGAATCGAATCGATCCCGGTGAAGCCGAGGCCGAAGCCGATGATGGTCGCGGCCGCGATGATCGTATAGAAGCCGGCCGCCTTTTCGGGCTTGGCCTCCAGCGTGGCGCGCCAGCCGAATATCTCGGCGACGCCGTAAGCCGCCGAGCCCGCCAGGACCGGGATCGCCAAGAGTCCCGTGCCGATGATGCCGAGCGCGAACAGCGCGAAGGTGAAATCGCCGGCAAGCGGCCGTAGCGCTTCGGCGGCTTCCGTCGCCGAATTGATCTTGGTGACGCCGTTGGCATTCAGCACCGAGGCGGTGGTCAGGATGATGAAGAAGGCGATGCCGTTGGACAGCAGCATGCCGAAGATGGTGTCGACCTTGATGCGGTCGAGCTCGTGGTGGCCGCCGCTCGGCAGATCGCGCAGCGGCTTGTCGCGCTTGCCCTGGTTCATCTCCTCGACTTCCTGCGAGGCCTGCCAGAAGAACAGGTAGGGGCTGATGGTGGTGCCGAGCACGGCGACGACCATCAGGAAATAGTCGGCGCTGACATTCGGCGTGGGCCATACCGCGGCGAGCAGCGCCTTGCTCCACGGGATCTGCACGGTGAAGGCGGTTGCGACATAGGCGAACAGCGCCAGGGTGAGGAATTTCAGCACCGGCGAATAGCGGCGATAGGGCAGGAAGATCTGGAGCAGGGTGGAGCCGGCCGCGAAGATCAGCGCGTGTTCGTGATGGAGCCCGCCGATCACGAGCGAGAGCGCCTCCGCCATCGCGGCGATGTCGGCCGCGATGTTGAAGGTGTTGGCGACGACGAGCATGGACACCAGCGCGAGCACGGCCCAGCGCGGCGCGAGCTGCATGACGTTGGCGGCGAGACCCTTGCCGGTGACCCGGCCGATCTGCGCACTCACGAGCTGGATCGCGATCATGAACGGCGTGGTCAGAAACACCGTCCACAGCAGCCCGAAGCCGAATTGCGCGCCGGCCTGCGAATAGGTGGCGATGCCCGAGGGATCGTCGTCGGCCGCGCCGGTGATCAGGCCCGGACCTAGTCTTTGCAAAAGCGTCGGCGCGGATTTCGTCGGCGTGAGGGCGCTTTTGCTCATCGAGGCGGTCTCGGTCCGGGAAAGAACGGCATATCCCTTAGCAAATGCCAGCAACGAAACGAAAGTTCCCGGGTCTCGATCTGGTCAGATTCTGAATATACGAAATTTTGATTAACCGTCGGGCAGAACGGTATATGAGTGCATCACCGCCAGCGGTGGCTAACGGGCCCCGCCCGCCGTCCCCGCCTATTTCACGCTGACGAACATGCCCCAGGCGGCGGCCAGCGCCGCGCCGGTGAAGACGAGCACCGGATTGTCGCAGAACGTGCTGCCATATTTGCAGACGTCTGCGCCGAACTGCCCGAGCTCATGGCGGCCGGCCGAGTAGAACAGTCCCGACAGTCCCAGCAATGCGGCGGCGATGTAGTACATCGACGATCTCCAGCTTGCTCCCGCCTCCGACGAAAGCGCCTGTGCCAGCATGACGCGAAGAACTTGCATCCTGCCGAATCCGGCCTGTTGGATTTAAGTCAAATGATCGCCGTGGGAACCGGTGGACCGGTCGTCCATCAAATGAAGGTTGACGGGATCGGCATCCCTACGGATGCACCCTCCGCCAGCAGAGCTGGCAGGATTCCGGTCAGGCTTCGCAGGTCTGACGGATTGCCCAGCGCACCGCAGGCGCGCCGTGAACAGGTCATCGGGATCAGCTTGAGCAGGCGATGAACCGCCGGGCGGTGGCCTGAACTTTCCCGGACAACTACGGACCGTAGTCGACCCGAAGTGTTCTGAGGCCCGGCTTGTGATCTGATGCGCTCGCCTTGGAAATGGATGCCGCCGTGCTCTTGCATCCGCGAACGATGGAGCCGGTCATGCCGCGTTATTTCTTCGACTTACTGGAAGGCGACATTCTCGCCGTCGATGAAGAAGGCCTGGAGCTGTCGAGCCTGCGCGCCGTGCAGGCCGGAGCCGCCAAGTCGCTCGCCGACATGGCCCGCGATGCGGTGCATAGCTTTCCGCCCGCCACCGGTCAGCACAACATGGCGATCGAGGTTCGCGACGTCTGCGGTCCGTTGATGCAGGTGAAGTTCTCGTTCGAGGTCGAAAGGCTGCGGGCGTAAACTCCTGGGCAGATGTTCAATGCAAAAAGGCCCCGCATCGCGGGGCCTTTGTCTTGTCGGTCTGACGGGCCTAGCGCCGCGTGCCCGCTCCGTAGAGCTCGCGCTCGCGGCCGATGTCCTCTGGTGACAGCGGCGGGCTTGCGGCGTCGAAGTCGTTCCAACCGGACTTCTGCCAGACAGCGCTGCGCTCCTGGAGGTTGACGGACCTCTCGTGGAGCAGCGCGTCGAGGCGGGCGCGATCCGTGTCCGGCACCCGCGCGGAGACGAGCGTGCCGCCGCGGCGAACGCCTTCCGCATAGCGCGAAGCCTCTTCCTTGGGGACGCCCGCCTGGGTCAGCGCGCCGACGATGCCGCCGGTCGCAGCTCCAGCGGCCGCGCCGACGGCGGTGGCAGCGAGCCATCCTGCGGCCACCACCGGCCCGAGACCGGGGATGGCGAGCATGCCGAGGCCGGCGAGAAGGCCTGCCGCACCGCCGAGGCCTGCGCCGATGCCGGCACCTGCGCCGGCGCCTTCTGCGCGGTCGTCGGTGCCGTCGCGATCACGGTCGACCTTGCCAGACGAGGAGCCGTACCAATTGTCGGAATTGTTGGCGACGATGCTGATGTCGGAGTGCGGCACGCCGGCGGCTTCGAGCCGGGTGACGGCCTGCTGGGCATCGGAATAATTATCGTAGAGCCGGGAAATAGTGGCTGTCATGCTGGAATCTCCTTACTTCGCGGGATTGACGTTGCCTTGGAAGTCAACGCTGACGTCGGCCTTGGTGCCGGCCTTGTCGGCCTTGCCGCGCCAGACGCCTTCGTTGTCCTTCTGCAGGCCGGACACGTTGGAATAGCCGGCCTCCTCGATCCGCGACTTCGCCTGTCCCTCAGTGAAGCTGTTGCGGCCAGCAACGGGCTTGTTGGAGTTGTTCTGGTCGGAGCTGTTGACCGCGTTGTTTTGCGGTCCGCTTTGCGCCGGCTGCGACTGGGCGCCTGCGGGCACCGAAGCCAGCAGCAGCAAGGTTGCGGCCAGCAGAGTTGAACGTTTCATCTTGTTGTCTCCTGCAAGTGATTGTGCCGGCGACAACAAGTGAGAGTCGAATTGGTTGCTAAGGTTTCCCGATTGTTCGGTGCGGCGTTTCGGACCGCCACAAGGCGCAGCGGCGCCCGTGTCACTTCGAGGCTTGCGTCGTCTCGCCCTGGCTGCGCGTTGCGGGCTCCCAGGGCGCGGGAAGGACGACGCGGATGGGGCGGGCTTCCGTGGCGCTTTGCCCTGCGACGGGCGCCTTGTCCTTGACCGGCTCGGCCAGCGCGACCGCCATCATCGCAATCAGCATGGCCGTAGACGTCGTGACTAACCGCAGATCCAGCATCGATACCTCCTGTTTGCGCACCAACGCCGGGCCCCACGCGTTGGTTCGGGATCGATCGGGAACAAGTGGCAATTTTTGTTGTTTGTAGGTGACACGCCCGGACGACCGGGCTGCTGGAGGAGGAAGACAAAATGAATATCAAGACGATCATTGCCGCCGCCGTGCTGACGTCGTTTGCGGCCCCCGCATTCGCGCAATCGTTCTACGTGGTGCAGGACGTCAAGACCAAGAAGTGCACCATCACCGAAGCCAAGCCGACCACCACGGAAACCACCGTCGTCAGCGGTGACACCGTGTACAAGACGCGCACGGAAGCCGAAGCCGGCATGAAGACCGTCAAGGTCTGCTCGTCGAACTAAGCCGAGCTGATCGCACGAGCGATCAATGGCCCGCGCGGAGCGATCCGTCGCGGGCTTTGCTTTGCGCGTTGAGCGGTCAGCTCGATGGATGAGCTCGGCGATCTGCCGCAGTCGTGCTCGGGAGCGGCTCAGCACGTCGATGCCGTCGCCGCATCCCGCCGCACCGCTCCCTCCCCCGTCGCGCCGGAGCCTAGCGGCACCCGGGCCTAAGGAAAAAAACGAAATCCTGATCGCCGGGCCTTCCCGGGATCAGGGTCCAATTGTGCACGCAAGCGGCCGGCTCACGATGCAGAGCCTGCTGACGAAACACGGCTGAAACACTGCTGAAACCCGATTGTCTCGAACTCCCCGGCCACGGGGCTCGACCAACGAAGCGAAAAGGAGAAACATCATGATCCAGATCGGTTCGAAGGAAGAAGTCGCGTTGCTGCTGGCCCTGTTCGGCACCCACACCCAGCCGGTGCGGAGGCCGAAGCCGAAATCCCCGCGCGGATGAGGCAGGATGCCATGCCGGGTCTGGCCGATTGTTTGAGCCTGCTGAGGCTCCTGATCGCGAGGGGGGATCCGCAAGGAATTCCGCTCGCCGAGAATGCCATCGAGCAATATCTTTCCGTGACGCCCGCCGCCGCGCGGGGACGCGGGCTGTGCGTGCTCCAGCTCGACGCGCGCGACCAGCACGTGGCCGCCGTCGGCGTGCAGCGCTCCTTCGCGGAGACGATCGACGCCTACATCGCGCGCAAGCTGGCGGAGCAGTGAGCCTCGCAGGCGCGGGGGCGCTGTTCCCGGAACCCGTTGATCCCACGACAATTTTTTCATCCGCTAGAAACCTTTGCCCGCGCCGAACTTAACATAGGCAAAGGACCAGCGAAGATGCCCCGATACTTTTTCGACTTGCGGGACGACAAGGGTACAGCGTTCGACGAGGAAGGACTGGAATTGGCGAGCCTGCGCGCCGTTCAGGCCGAAGCCGCCAAGTCCGTCGCCGACATGGCGCGCGATGCCGTGATCTCGGCCTCACCGGCCGACGGCAGGCAGAGCTTTGCGATCGACGTGCGCGACGAGGACGGCCCCGTGATGCACGTGCAGTTTTCTTTTGCGATAGAGAACTACAAGACGCGATCGCACGGGCGCGATCATTGACGGGTGAAGCGGGCCTGATGCTGCTGCTCGGGCTCCAGCACCGCGATCTTGCGGCCGAGCTGCCAGACCTCGACCTTGCCGTGGCGCGTGAACTGCCGCGCGAAGGTGAGGGCGGAGGCGTCGGACGCCGCCTCGAACGCTTCGGCGGAACGGAAGACGCCATTCTCGCCGACGAGATAGGCGCGATATTGCTGGCTCTGGCTCATGTCGGCGCCCTCAGGCCGGGCGAATGCAGCCAGGCGTCGATCTGCATGGCGGTCTCGTCCTGCCGCGCCCGGCGCAGCAGCATCTCGCGGCGGCGCCCCGGCGCCAGCGCGCGCGCTTCCTCGCGGCAGCGCGCGGCTTCGTCTGCGAGACGCTCAGTGAGAGTCTTGGTGTGTTTAATACGACGCCGCTTCAGCATGGCGCATCTCCCTTGTTCGCGTGAGGGCGGGAGCGCAATCTGGCGTTCTCATCACCGGTCTCATGCCACGGGCCTTGCGGTGATGGATTAACTGTACGCTTCGGCAAGCTGAGAGTCTGTATCTTTTGATAGTCCGCGAACACTTATTTTCGAGAACAATTGCAGCGCCTTGAGCGACTTACTCAACATGAGCCGCGTGGTTCAAAGTTCACTTTTGAACATTCAGTTCGAACAATGGCAGCCTTGAGCCGTTGCCCTGATATCACCGGCCGAGGCTCTGCCCGTAGGCGTCGGTGGCTGAGAGACCGAGCGTGCTCCCGCCTGCAAAGCGAAGGGAGCACGGCCATGCCGGGCCATGACACCTACACGCGCACGCGCAACATTCATGATGAGATCGCCGCCATCGCGCGGCAGACCGCCTATGTGCGCGACCTCATCGCGCAATCGTGCGAGATCCTGAAGCAGCCGCTGCCTGACACGTTTCTGGGCCGCAAGACCCACGAGCCTTTCCCCATTACGCTTGGCCCCTCGCCGGAGCGGGAGCGCTGACGGTCAGCGCGATCGCGACCGTCGGGATCAGGCCGGTTTGTAACGTGCGGAGCTGGCTGGCGTGGGCGCAGATCGCCCGGGCGAAGGCGCGCTCGCGCACCAGCGCCAGGCGCAGCCGTTCGGCTCCATCAAGGGCGGCATCCGCGCGCGCCAACAGGGGATCGGCCATTGATCCATGCATGGCGTTCGCAACGCGGCGTCTTGCCGCTTGTTCCTGGCCGCTGCCGCCCACGAAGTCGTGACGCAAGCGTGACGAGAGTGGCCGTAACGCGCCGGACTCCCGCGGCGTATCACCGGCAACCCGCGAAAGCACGCGGGGAGCCCAGGGGAAGACCACGTCCAATGACAACACAGTTCAACGTCGCCGAAGCCGGCTACGGCTCCTATCGCCCGCTCGCCATCCTGCGCTGGATCATGGTGATCATCTTCGTCTCGTTCGGCATGCAGAAATTCACGCCGCAATCGGCGCAGGGCATCGCGCAGTTCATCGCGAATAGCCCATTCATCTCCTGGCTTCAGGTGTTCGGCCTGCGCGGCGAGGCCTACTTTCTCGGCGTGACCGAATTCGCCATCGCCGCGCTCTTGATCGCCGGCGCTTTCAATCCGCTGATCTCGGCGCTCGGCGCCTTCATGGGGGTCGTCACCTTCGCCGTGACCTTCTCGTTCTTCTTCACCACGCCGGGCGTCGTGACCTGGAGCCTCTCGACCGACCCGATGGCGTGGACTCTCACGGGCGAGTTTCTGTTCAAGGACATCGTGCTGCTGGCGGTGTGCGTGGTGTTGCTGCTGGCGTCGCTGCCGGAGGCGGTGGGAAGGGCGTGGGGAAAATCATTCTAGGCCATCACATCTTCCTTCTCAGTTCCTCTTGCGACGATTATCAAGGAATCATCCGAAAGCGGCCTTTGCAGCGCCTTCGCTTCATCCCAAGGTGCCCGCAGCCACACGTCCCACTCCTCCACGGTCGTGAGGAGTACCGGCATCGCCTTCGGATGTATCGGTTCAACGATCGCGTTAGGCGCCGTCGTAAGAAATCCGTAGACCTGATGCGGCCCTGGAACGGGTTTCGACTTCGTCCCGCGATCGCCATTGAAGGTGGTCCAGATGCCGGCGAATGCGAAGAGGGGGCGTGCCTCCGCGAGCGCAAACCAAACGACATCCTTCTTCTTAGTCTCCGGGTTCGGCTCGGGCGCGTACTCCGCGAAGCTGTTGGCAGGCACAAGGCAGCGGTGCTCGGGCTTGAGCCAGGCGCGCCAGTGAGGGGACGAGGTATTGCGGATGTTCGTTACGGGCGGTCCGCCGGTGCGGGGCGGCGGCGGCATGCCCCAGCGCATCATGACCAGTTCGCGCTCGCCGCTGCCTGAATCGCGAATGACGGGCGCGGGGTAATCTGGAAACACGCCGGGCATCGGCGGCAAGTTGCCTTCGTAGCGACGGACAATGCGGAAGAGTTCGGCGATGGCCGCTTGATTGGTCGTGATCGAATAGAGATTGCACATGAAAACGAATTGTCCCTTATCGCTCGCCCCGCCAAAAGGTTGCGGGCGGTTGGGTGGCCGAAATCTTTGTCATCGTTAGCGCGACAAGCTTGCTGCGCTTATACGGGTAGCCGCGCACCTGTGAACAATCCTTGCAGCGCATGTAACGTTCAAGTTCGTGCACTGGTGTCGTCTTGGGACGCCGGATAATGTCGAGGGCTACCGATTGGCTGGTATCACAACCAAGACAGCGAACCTCCAGGTACGGGTATTCGCCATTGATCGCCTCGCCGATCGTGGGCGACGGTTGCGCGGGACCTCTATAACCGAGCATGCGATAATTCCAGGCTTCGCAGGCCAGCTTGTCAGCTTCCTTACGAGCGGCCTTGGCGCGCTCAGCCGACATCTTGATCTGAGTTCCGAAAAGGTATTCGCGCGACTTGGTGGACATCAGATCATAAAGGGCATGAGCCAACCGAGTTGGCAAATTGTCGATTCCTAGTGGGCGGGATGGCCGGCCGACCACTGCCGGTTCGTGGCTGTGGAAAGGACCGAGTCAGATGCTCACTAACTGCCGGCCTGTTCCTTTGCAATCAACGCACGCGCAATCTGCTCCGACAATCTCTGGTGCGAACTTTCCCCAGTTGCCGTCGCCGCCGCATTCGAGGCACCGGATTTCGCCGGCGCCGCATCCGAGGTCTCTGACCTCTGTCTCGACCTCGGTGTTACAATCGTGGGCACAGTAAACCAGCATCATCGTCCGTAGCGTTCCCCAAAAAGGTTGGAGTAGGTTTGGCGGTCGCGACGCGACTCAAGGCCAAGCTCCTTTGCCTTCCGTGCCACGTCATCGATAGCCCCACCTCTGCAAAGAAGGCTTGCGGCATCCCGAATGGTGCCGCCGCGATTGAGCACGGCGGCGAGGTCGCGAATGTCTTCCTCATCCCATGGTTCGCCGTCGCGTAGGTCGTGGGATGGCGAATACACAAATGGCTTTCTCACAGGTCCTCCCGCAATCCTTTGAAGAATGGATGCCGCACCTTTCCCTCCGCCGACTTGGCGCGGTACTCGATTTCTGCAAGCAGCTTCGGCTCAACCCATATGCCCTTGTGCGCGATCCGCTTCGCATAGGGCTGCGTCCTGCGCCGGAGCGGCTCCAGGCGCTTGCGCAGCTCGGCTGCTGACGTTTTGTCGAACCCATGGTCGACCTTGCCGGCGTAGATTAGATCATCGCCCTTGCGGCGGCCGAGATACACGCCGTCCCATTTGCCTTCGTCCAGCGCAAAGCCAGCGATGGTCAGGGTCTCCCGCTGTGCGCAGGTCGTCTTCACCCAATTGTTGTTCCGGCCGCTGCTGTAGACGCTGTCGCGAACCTTGGAGACGACGCCCTCAAGCCCGACCTTGCAGGCATGGGCGAACATATCGCGGCCGTCCATGTCGAAGCTCTCGCTGAACTGCACGTCGGTACCGGAGATGATCTTCTTCAACTCGGCCTTGCGCTGAACCAGCGGCAGGCTTCGAATGTCGCGGCCGTTGAGATAGAGCAGGTCGAAAGTGACGAGAACGAGCTTGGAGGAGTTGCCCTTCAGCTCGTTCTGAAGCACCGAGAAATCGGTCGTGCCATTCTCGGCCGGGACGACCACCTCCCCGTCGATGATCGCGGAGCCAGCCTTGATGTGCCAGGCATCATCCGCAGTCTTCTTGAAGCGCCTCGTCCAGTCATGGCCGCGGCGGGTGTAGATAGTCACAGCCTCGTTGGCCAAGTGCACCTGAACGCGATAACCGTCGAACTTGATCTCGTGAATCCACCGCTCCCCGGATGGCACCCGCGGGACGGAGGATGCCAAGGCCGGTTCGACAAAGTCCGGGAAGGGCGACTTGAGCCCAATCCCCGGGGACTTCCGCTGACGCTGAGACGCCACCAAACAACTCCACGCAACAAACTCATTTGATTCGAATCTTTGTGTGGAGATTCGTTCCGGCCCCGAAAGCGAAGCGGGAGGCTTCGAGGGAACCCACTGAATCCTCTGGCGTTTGCGCATTGCATGGAGGTGCAATATGGCTAAGGCGAAGAAGCAGACCGCTCGCGGTCGCAAGCAGGATCGCGCGCGCGTCGCAGGCGGCCAGGACTATGAAGTCGGCTACGAGGCGAAGAAGACCGGCCGCTCGGCCTCGGCGGTGAAGAAGGCAGTCAAGAAGGTCGGCAGCAGTCGGAAGAAGGTGGAGAGTAAGCTGAAGCGGCGCTAAGTCGATGGGCGCGATCGTCTTCACCAGAAGCGCTATTAAGGCAAAGGGCCGCTGTTTTGGAACAGCGGCCCTCATGCTTTCCGGGTTGCAAAAATTCCGAAATCGAAATGATTTACGCCAGCCCGGATTGCCACTTTATCCCGATTAGTGCATCTTGGCTACACCAAATGAAAATTCGCTGTACGCGGTCTCATGCGATCCTGACAGCAGATTTGTCCCATTTGGGGTCCGTCACATTGCTTAGCGTAAACCCTGAGTGGAGTGGCCGGCTTGAAAGAACGTAAGCCAGAGCGCGAGGAAGAACGAACGCCTCGTGAAAACGAAGCGCGGCAGGTCGTGCAAGAACATATCAAACGGGCTCTGCTCGAAAAGCTACGACGCACAATGACCTAAGGGTCCGCGCATAGAGACACGGCGAGTTAGTCCGCAAACAAGAGGGGACCATGTTAGGATACCGCGTCTATCGGGTCGACAGGTCAGGTCGCATCCAAGGAATGCCGGATATCATCCAGTGCGAAGATGATGAAGCCGCGCGGATTGAGGCGCAACGCTTCGTTGACAGTTGTGGCATTGAGCTGTGGGATGGCGCTCGCAGGGTGGCGACTTTCGCGCCGAACAAAAAATCGGATCCAACTTAGAGCTCAACTGGGGATTTGACACGTCGGGCAAAACACCGGCACAATACCATCATCGAGACAAATGTGTTTTGCGCCCGCGCCGGGGTTTTCCGCCGCGGGTTTTTTGCGTTTCGATTCGAAACCGAGTTGAGCAATTTTTCAGATGGATTTTTCAAATGACAACTGAAGTAGCGACCCGCAGCCTTCTTTCCCAAAATGCCTACGCGAGAGCGGCCGCGCGGAGCGCTCTCAAGGCACGTACATTGACCGAGATCAAATCCCTGGCGCGAACGCATACAAATGTCGCGATAAAAACGCTCGTGCTCATCATGCGCAACAAGGACGCTCCCGCTCATGCCCGTGTAATGGCAGCGAACGCGATCCTCGATCGCGGCTGGGGCAAGCCGTTGCAACCGATCGTGAGTGAAGACGACAAGCCGATTCAGTTCGTTCACCGCATCGAGCGGGTCATCGTGCATCCCGATGACCATGTGGCGATGGAAGCGGTGATCGAGGAGACCGTGCAGCGAGCACCTGTCAGCGTTCTCGGCAGCCTCGGCGGGGTGCGCGACGACGATGCTTGTTACGAAGAGCTTTGGTTGCAATCGCAGGAGCAGGCATGAGCGACCTCCTTCAGAAGCTGCTGCTTCAGGCGCGCGCTCAACCGGAGCCCAAACCCGAATGGCCGCGATGGATCGCCGAGGCGCTCGCGTACAAGCCGGAGAGCGCGACGCCCGTGAAAGCGCCGCCCAAACCGGGCCCGGCGGCCGTGGACAGGCGACATGATTATCGGGTGTTGAGCCGAGTAAGGAACACTTGACGACGAAGCCCGCAGGACGGCCCAGGCTTTCTCATGCTAGCCTGTGTGCTTATCTGAGGATGTCCGCTTGCGGAGGGCCAGCGGACATTTTCAGATCGGCCAGCATGGCCGCTTGTGACCCCATCGCGGACTCGGCGACCGTTCTCCAGTCTGGTAACTCGGTCTGGAAGCTTTGGAACCTCTCCGGTCCCCGGCATTTGGATATCGGATTGCAGTCGTTTAGGTGTTCTCGCTGATGTTGAAGTGGTGCTCATATTGTCAACAATTTAAAGGTGAAACTTCCCCATATGACGACCTTTCCGTCACTTACGGTCTCTGCCAGAGGTGCGAGGCCCAGCACCCCGATATATTCGCAAGCGAAGTCGTTAGGCACTCCGAGTTTCTCCGCCATGTTTACCATTCGCTCTACGAAGCAGGTCGCCGGAATGATCTTCCTTCGGCTCAGCAGCTCGTTAAAGACGCCCTTGCCGCCAAGTTCAGGCCCGTCGATATCCTCCTCGGAATTCTGACTCCGCTGCTCTACAAAATCGGCGAACAGTGGCGTTCCGGCACTATTACCGTCACCGACGAGCATGAGTTTACCGCCTTTAGCGAGCGCATAGTCGACTTAATCGAAGTCAGCATGCAACGAGGCAAGACACGGCATCGACGGGGCCTACCACGGTATTTCCTCATGAATGCGCCGGGCAACACTCATACGCTCGCGATCCGCATTCTTTCTTTTTGGTTGAAAGATCGCAGCGTTTGCGCGCCAACCGTTATCAATCATATCGATCTGCAAAAACTGGCAGAGCACATTTTAGAAGCTGCGCCCAAATTACTGTTACTTTCGATGGCTTTGCCCCAACAACTCGACAGTGTGGTGTCTATCTCCGCCCTAGTCGGAGAGTTGCCGGCCGACGCCCATCCAAAGGTCTTTGTGGGCGGCTATGCGGTCAAATCCGGTTTAGTCACGTTTGTACCTGGCGCCGAGCTGGTTGCCGACATCAACTTGCTGGGTACTTCTGATTAGATAATTTCCGCTTGTGGCCCGTAGCTGACCTTCACGGCGATGTCCCCTGAGGCCGCTCCTGGCCCATCGGGGAAGTGGCGGCGCTCCTCCCTGAGGTCCGCTCACCGAGGCATGGCGGACCCGATTTGCTCACGTTGAGTTTTTCGCATTTTGACCCAAAGTGGACCTATGGGGGAGCTTGTTCGGATGACTTCAAGTGGACTTCTTATTCTGAGATTCTGTACCGACCAACGTCAGGAAATCTGAGCTGACCTACGGCCGCGATCCTTTGAAGCGGCGAAAAATCGGCTTTCCAAAAGTCAAGTTCAAACAGCTCTCCGCGCTGGTCGACGTTCAGTGCGACCGACACTAGCACTCCATCGGCATCGTCAAATTCGGCTTCGCCAACACATCGGCCGAAACGCCGGTCTTCCCCACCGACAAAGCGAAGGCTACCCATCCCACCGTCGTTCATTTGCTCTACGAGGCCAAGATGGCATTGCGAAGGTGAATGCTGACCTAGAATAAAGGCAACCAAATCACGCTCTTTGGGGGTGAGTGGGCGTGGCATCTTTCTTCTCATAGCGACTGGCATGCATTGGCTATATCACGTCGCGCTCGCGATGTCCGGATATGGCCCATCGGCGCCATTCGGCACGCGCCCCTGTTGAGGGATCAGCGGACATTTGGGTCCCTGAGCTAAACTACGACGCGCTCTCAAATTCACCCGGCCCAAACCACCGCGTCAGCGCCTCCACAAGCCCGCGCTCGCCGCCATCTCCCACCCAGGCCACATGGCCGTCGGGCCGCACCAGCACGGCGCCCGGCGCTGTGACCTCTCCGATGGCCGGCAGCTGCCATGGGCCGTCATAGTCGGCGTCGACGACGTCGATGCGGTCGCCCCAGCGCGCCGCCGCGATGCCGCCTGGCTTGCCGAAATTGAGCAGCACGCCGCGCGCGTCGTGCAGCAGCGTGAACAGTCTTCGCATCCCGCCTTCGACCAGGAGATCGAGATCCGGCATGCGGCGGCCGAGGAGGGCGTGGCCTTCGCCGAGATCATAGGCGATGTCGAGCCCGCTCATCATCGCGCCATAGCGCCGGCGGGCCGCGTCCATGCCGAGCAGATCGGCGACGGCCTCGCGCGCGGCCTTGAGGCCGTCGTCGCCGCGGCGGAGCAGGGCGATCTGCGCCATGGTGTTTTTCAGCACGCGCGCGGCGACGGGATGGCGCTCGGCATGATAGGTGTCGAGCAGGCTGTCCGGCGCGATGCCGCGCGCCACCTGCGCCAGCTTCCAGCCGAGATTGACAGCGTCCTGCACACCGAGGTTGAGACCCTGGCCGCCGACGGAGTGATGGATATGCGCGGCATCGCCGGCGAGCAGCACGCGCCCCTTGCGATAGGAGGTCGCCTGCCGTGCCGCATCGGTGAAGCGCGAGATCCAGGCGGGATTTTGCACGCCGAAATCGGTGCCGTAGACTGCATTGAGCGTCTCGCTGAGATCGCGCAAGCCCGGCTCGCCGCTGCGCGTGAGCGTTGCTTCCGTCACGACGACCAGCACGCGCCCGCTCTCGGTCTTGCTCAGGCCATGAAAGCCGAGCGCATCGTGACGCAGGCCCCATTTGGGCTCCTCGCACATCTCGACCTCGGCCATGAGATTGCTCAGCGTCGGTGCGAAGCCTGCAAAGTCGATGCCGGCCGCCTTGCGTACCACGCTGCGGCCGCCGTCGCAGCCGACGAGATAGTTTGCGCGCAGCATCGTGCCGTCCGAGAGCGTGACGTCGACGCCGGTCTCGTCCTGCGCAAAGCCTGATAGCTCGGTGCCGCGATAGACTACGACCCCGAGCTCGGTGGCCCAATCGGCCAGGATGCGCTCGATGCGAGCCTGCCGCAGCGCGAGCCCATAAGGATGCCGCGTGGGAAGGTCGCTGATGTCGAGCCTGGTCCAGGCAAAGCCCGCGAGCTGGGTGATCTGGCCCTCGCGCAGAAAGCGATCGGCGACGCCGCGCTGATCGAGGATCTCGATGGTGCGGGCGTGCAAGCCCCCGGCGCGGGTCTCGACCAGCGCTTGGCTTGTGCGCCGCTCGATCACGGCGACGTCGACCTTGGCGAGCGCGAGCTCGGCGGCCAGCATCAATCCGGTGGGGCCGCCGCCGGCGATGATGACGGCATGATCGGCGCTCGCCGCGGCGTTCGCGCCGGTGCGCTGGGCCTTGTGGTTCGAACGCGACCTTGGAAGCAGTACGGGCATGTCGTGACCCCCTCGATGCCGTGGCTGGGTCACGGGTTCTACGGCAGGAACGGGGGCTTGAAGCAAGCCCCTTGCGCATTACATATCAAGCTGGGAGGAAGGGCGCCTTCTTCCGCGCTCGCCGCGTTGACACGTCGGGCAAAACACCGGCATAATGGCATCATCGAAAGAGTTTGGTTCAGCCCGCGCGGGAACATCCGCTGCGGGTTTTTCTTTGGGCGTCTTCCAGCCGGGCGTGGCGTTCAGCAGATGCCGGTGGTTCGCTGCATGATGTCGGCGAGCTCCTCAAACGAGAACGGCTTGCGGATCATCGGCAGGCCGCCGCGCCGGGGCTCGCGGCCCGACAGCTGCAGCACCTTCAGCTCCGGACGGACGCGCCTTGCCCGCTCGGCCAGTTCATGACCGTCCATGCCGGGCATGTTGATGTCGGTGATGAGGATGGAGATGTCCTGGTTCTGCTCGAGCCGGTCGAGGGCGTCTCTCCCGGCTTGGGCGCGGATGACCTGACAGCCGAGATCCTCCAGCATGTCCGCGATGACGTCGAGGACGGCGGGATCGTCGTCAACAACCAGGACAGTGTGGCTCATCTCACGAAGGTTCCTCCAACGAAGGAATTAACGCGCCTCTCGCCAAGGTGGTTCCTTCAAGCCTAATCGTCCTTCGACAAATCGGCCGGCTTGGCGGGAATGTCGATGGCGCCGCCTTCGCCCTGCGAGAGATCGCGACCTCTGTCCTCGGTCGCGCCGGAATCTTCGACGATCGTGTCGTGGATCTCGCGCGCCTTGCCGATGTGCGGCTTGCGATCGCCGCGCGGCGGGCCGGCTCCGGCCCGGTTGCGCGATGTCTGCCGTGACGTCGTCCTGGACATGAGTTGATCCTCCTGATCGACTAACTCCCGCGAGACCCCTAGGTTCGTTTGACACGTCGGGCAAAACACCGGCATAATGACATCATCGAAACGAGTTTGGTTCACCCGCGCGGGCGACATCCGCCGCGGGTTTTTTCGTTCTCGATTGCAGAATCGGACGGTGGCCCACGCATCACGGCCACGCACTTTGCTTGATACGCGTTCAGGGAGCGCCGATCGGCGTGCCGCCGTCCGAACCATTTGCTGGCCGTGCACGCGCGAACGCGCCGGCCCGCGGCGCTGGGGCTTTGCCCGCGCCGCTGCGGTCTCCGGAGATACGGAGATAGGGTTCGCGCCCGAAACGATCGCGCCTCATCGCCGCGATCTGCCGCGCATTTTCTTCTCGTGGAGGAACGATGACCGCTTACCTGATATCGCTTGCGGCACCGGCCCGACCTCATTAACGATCCACAGTTCGCCACACGCAAAGCGCGCTCGGAGAACAAGGAGCTCTTGCGGGCAGCCATCGCGGAAGTCTTTGCCGGCGATACGCTCGAGAACTGGATGGCGAAGATGAAGCAGGCCAATATCCCTGTGGGCTATCTCCGAACAGTCGAGGAAGGGTTCAATGCGCCCGAGGCGCGCGAGCGTCATCGCTTGAACCGGATACCGCATCCGACAGCGGATTGGGTCCCTAACATTGAGCCGCCGATAGCAATGAGTCTGACCGGCGCGGTCGATCCTGTTGCAGCTCCTCTCCTGGGCGAGCATACCAAAACCGTCCTCCATGACGTGCTCGGTTATGATCAGCTTCGGATCACTGAGCTCACTGAAAAGGGTGTCTTTGGGACAGGCAAGGCGACGCCGAGCACATAATGAGGTGGAGCACGGTCTCCCTCGGCTTGCCCTCAGGCAGTCTCCGCACCGCCATTGCATCCCCTTGATCTTGCATCGGCTTGATTTGGCGGTGGTCCGGCCGCATAAATGTGCCAACGCGAGGGACACCAATGGCGCCTGGTCGAGAGCCGAGCATCAGCGAGCCCGCCGGGCTGGAAGCCGGCGAGCTCGCCTATGCGACCATGATGGCGAAGACACGGGCGCTCCTGCCGCAGCTGCGGGAGCGGGCGGGGCGGACGGAGGAGCTACGGCACCTTCCGCCGGAGACCGAAAAGGATCTTCACGATACTGGGCTGTTCCGGATGCTCCAGCCGAGCCGGATCGGTGGCGCAGAGCTCGACTACGTCTCGCTGATCGATTGCGCGGATTTACTCGGGCAGGCGGACGCGTCGGTCGCCTGGAATCTCGCCAATCTGGCAAGCCATCATTGGATGCTCGGCATGTTCGAGCCGAAGGCGCAGGATCTGGTCTGGGGCCGGGATCCGGACGCGTTGATCGCATCCTCATTCATCTTTCCGGCTGGTCGCGCCACAAGGGTCGAGGGCGGGTATCGACTGCACGGCAGCTGGCCGTTCTCCTCGGGCGTTGCTTCCTGCGAATGGAATATGCTGGCAAGCGTCGTCTACTCCGACGACGAAGCCGACGGCATCGAGTACCGGATCTTTCTGCTGCCGAAGGACGATTACAAGGTGCTCGATACCTGGAACGTCGCGGGACTGCGCGGGACCGGGTCTTGCGACGTGGAGGTCAGGGACGCCTTTGTGGCGAACCATATGACGGTTGCTGTCGGCGATCTCGCCGGGGGCCCGACGCCGGGCAGCAAGGTCAATCCAAATCCGCTGTATGCACTCCCTGTCTTTTCGTTGTTTCCTTACGTTCTCTCCGGCGTCGCGCTCGGAAATGCGCAGGCATGTCTTGACGACTATGCGGAGGTCGCACGTCATCGCATTTCAACCTACAACCGGGCCAAGCTGAGCGATTTTCAAAGCACGCAGATCAAGATCGCGGAGGCCTCGGCGAAGATCGACGCGGCGCGCCTGATCATGCGCTCGGCATGTCTGGATGCCATGGCACATGCGCGACGCGGTCATATCCCTGACATGGCGACCAAGACCAGATATCGGCGCGATGGCGCCTTTTCGGTGAATCTGTGCACCGAGGCGGTCTCCATGCTGTTTGCCGCGAGCGGCGCACGTGGCCTTTTCACCACGGGCGTGCTGCAGCGGCAATTCCGTGATGCGCATGCGATCAACTCCCATCTGGCGTTCAACTTTGATGCGGCCGGGACCAACTATGGACGCGTGGCACTGGGCCTGCCGTCCGAGAATCTGACGCTGTGAGGCCGGCCGATGAATGACCTGCCGAAGCAGCCGGCCGTTCCCGATCCAGCCAACGAATTCGCGAGCGACAGCTCGTCGATCGACCCCCGCGATTTTCGCAACGCGCTCGGCACTTATGCGACCGGCGTGACAATCATCACAGCCGCGGCTGCTGACGGAAAGCCCTACGGCCTGACCTGCAACTCGTTCGCATCGGTGTCGCTGAATCCGCCGCTGGTTCTGTGGAGTCTCGTCGTCTATTCCTCGAGCCTGACCGTGTTCCAGAACGCCAGCCATTTCACGGTCAACGTGCTCGGCGCTTCGCAGCAGGCGCTCGCGAACAAGTTCGCCAAATCGTCCGATGACAAATTCACCGGCGTCGATTGGACGCCGGGGCTTGGCGGCGCGCCGGTGCTGGCCGAGAGCGTCGCCAATTTCCAATGCCGCTCCGTCAATCGCTACTATGGCGGCGATCACGTGATCTTTCTCGGCGCGGTCGAGGCTTACACCTACAGTGCGAAGGAGCCGCTACTGTTCGCACGCGGGACGTTTGGTTGCTTCCTGGCCGACGACGAGCGCAAGAAGGCGCCGTAACGCATCACGTGGCTTCAGATGGCTTGACGCCCGCTGACAGCTTGTAGATCTCCAGCGCGTCGGCCTCCGCGCCTCGCGCCGCCTTCGCCAGCCTGAAAAGTTGCCCCGCAAGCGAAGCCATTGGCACCGGTGTCGATGTCGCCTGAGCGACATCGGCGACTGTATCGAGGTCCTTGAGCATCGTGGCGATGTGGCCGAGCGGCGGGGTGTGGATGCCCTGAACCATCCGCGGCACGAAGAGTTGGAGCGGGATCGAATCCGCAAAGCCGCCGGCGAGCGCTTCGGGCAACCGGTTGGCGTCAATTCCCGCGTTCACGGCAAGGCGTGTTGCTTCCGCAAGAACGGCCATTGCGCATCCGACGATCACCTGATTGCACAGCTTCGTGGTCTGGCCGGCGCCGGTCGGCCCCATATGGGTGAACCTGCGCGCCATGGACAGAACATAGGGCCGCACCCTCTCGATGTCGGCCGCTTCTCCGCCGGCCATGATCGCGAGTGTGCCTTCCTCGGCACCCTTCGTGCCGCCGGACACAGGCGCATCGATCCAGCCTGCGCGGTTCGCATCTTTCAGCCGGGTTGCAAGGTCGCGGGCAGCGTCGGGATGGATGGACGAGAAGTCGACGACGAGCTTGCCGGCACCGGGAGCTGATGAAAGGCCCTCACGCCCGAAGATCACCTCTTCGACGGCGGCGGCGTCCGTCACGCACATGAAGACGATGTCCGAGCTCGCCATCACGTCGCGGGGCGTAGCGGCGGCAATTGCGCCGGCCTCGACGAGCGGGGCCATCTTGCCCTGCGAGCGGTTCCAGACGGTGACCTGATGGCCGGCCTTGAGCAGGCGGCGGGACATGGGCGTCCCCATGAGCCCGATGCCGAGATAGCCGAGCTTCGCAGCATCCTGCGGGTTTGTCTTGCTCGCATCAGCCATAGGTTGTCTCCCCTCGTCGCGGCGCAATGCAGCGCGACCGTTCCCTTACCTTACACGGTGCATCGCTTGGCGAAACCGCCGAGCCCGCATGGCTTGCCTGATTGTTTGAACCATGAAACATTTGAGCCGGTCGGGTTGGGGGCGCCCATCGGCGCCGGAGCAGCGGAGTGAGCACGATGCGAACCGTTTCGAGGTGGATCCTGGCATTGGGGGTGGTTGCGACCGTGTTCTCGGGCCCGAGCCCGTCGCGGGCGCAGCAGACGATCCGCGTCGGCTGGACGATCCCGGCCGAGGAATCCAAGTACTGGATGATGCGACGCGCGGCCGAGTTTCCCAACCTCGGCAAGGCCTACAATATCGAGTGGACCCAGTTTCAGGGCACCGCGCCGATGACGCAGGCACTGGCAGCCGGCGCGCTGGATTGCGCGACGCAAGCGCCGCTGTCGCTTTCCAACGGCGTGGTCGGCGGTAATCTGAAGGCTTATATCGTGGCACAGCACGTCTTCGAGAAGCCCGGCGGCTTCTCGGTCTATTGGGCCGTCAAGGATGACTCGCCGATCAAGTCGATCGCGGATCTCAAGGGCAAGACCGTCGGCATCTCCGTGATCGGCGGTGGTACGCAAGGACCATTCAATCTGCTGCTCAAGCAGAACGGCGTCGATCCGGCCAAGGACATCAAGCTGGTCGAGGTCGGCTTTGCCGTCTCTGAAGACGCGCTTCGGCAAGGACGCGTCGATGCGGTCAACATGAACCAGCCGTTTGCCGCGCGTGCCGAAGCGAAGGGCGGCACCCGAAAGCTGTTCTCGCTGTCGGAGGCCATGCCGAACATCGTGCACATCCTGGAGGCCTGTCGTGCCGATTTCGTTGACAAGAATCCGGAAGCGGTCAAGGCCTATGTCCGCGACATCACGTCGGGCATGAAGAAGGCGCTGGCGAACCGCGAAGAGACCTTGAAGGTCGTCAATGAGGTTCTCAAGGCGCCCATTCCGGTGCTCGAGACCTATCTGCTCAAGGACAATGATTTCGGACGCGATCCCGGTGCGGCACCGAACTTCCCCGCAATCCAGAAGATGCTGGACATCTATGCGGAGACGGGGATGCTGCCGAAGCTAGATGCAGCGCAGTTCAAGCACCCGACGATAGTCGCACCGCTGGAGTAAGCAGGCAGGCGAGTTATCGCGGGATTGCGGCGTTCCGGATCGTCCGGGACGCCATATGAAGAAGAAACACGCATGAAGAAGTTGCGATCACGGGTCACCACTGATGGTCTCGACCGAGCCCCGCATCGTGCCTTCATGCGCGCAATGGGGCTCGATGACGCCGCGATCGCCAAGCCGATGGTCGGCGTCGTCAGCATGAAGGGCGAGCAGACGCCCTGCAACATGACCCACGACTTTCAGGTCGCTGCGGCCAAGACCGGAATCGAGGAGGCCGGCGGGACACCGCGGGAGTTCTCGACCGTGTCGGTTTCCGACGGCATCAGCATGAATCACGAGGGGATGAAGTTCTCCCTGTTTTCGCGTGACCTGATCGCTGACTCGATCGAAGCCGTCGTTCATGGTCTCGCTTACGATGCCCTGATCGGATATGGCGGATGCGACAAGACGCTTCCCGGCGTGATGATGGGCATGGTTCGTTGCAACGTGCCCTCGATTTTCATTTACGGCGGCAGCTCGCTGCCAGGGCGCGTGGATGGGCGGACGCTGACGGTGCTCGATTCCTATGAGGCTGTCGGCAGCTTCATGACCGGCGAGATCGACGGTGCCACGCTCGAGCGGATCGAGCGCGCCTGCCTTCCGACCATCGGCGCGTGCGCCGGCCAGTTCACCGCAAACACGATGGGGATGGTCTCGGAGGCGATGGGCCTCACCATGCCGAACGTCTCGATGGTCCCCGGCGTCTATGCCGAGCGCGCGCAGATCTCACGACGCGCCGGCCGGCTGATCATGGAGATGCTGGAACGCGGCGGGCCGCTGCCGCGCGACATCGTGACGCGGAAATCCCTGGAGAATGGCGCGGCGATTGTGGCCGCTACGGGCGGTTCGACCAACGCTGCGCTGCATCTGCCGGCGATCGCGAACGAAGCCGGCATCGCGTTCACCATCGACGATGTCGGTGCGGTTTTTGCAAGGACACCGCTGATAGGCAATCTACGGCCCGGAGGCAAATACACCGCGAAGGATGTCTACGACATCGGGGGCGCCGCGGTGATCATCCGGGAGTTGATCCAGAGCGGTCACGTCGACGGCAGCTGCATCACCATCACGGGCCGCACACTTGCCGAAGAACATGGCGCGGCCAACGCACCCGATGGTGAGATCGTCTACGCGTCCCGCGCGCCGATCATGCCCGATGGCGGTGTGGCGGTGCTGAAGGGCAATCTCTGCCCGGACGGCGCTGTGATCAAGGTCGCGGGTTTGAAGAGCCAGTTCTTCGAGGGCGTGGCACGGGTGTTTGAAGACGAGGAAGCCTGCGTCAAAGCCGTTCGCGATCGCAGCTACAAGGCGGGCGATGTGCTCGTGATCCGCAATGAAGGTCCGGTTGGCGGCCCCGGCATGCGCGAGATGCTCGGCGTCACCGCGCTGATCTATGGGCAGGGAATGGGCGAGAAAGTGGCCTTGATCACGGATGGGCGGTTCTCCGGCGCGACCCGCGGCATGTGCATCGGCTATGTCTCTCCTGAGGCGTTCGTCGGCGGTCCGCTGGCGCTGGTCCGCGACGGCGATAGGATTCGGATCGATGCTGCAAACCGGCGAATGGATCTGCTGGTCGACGCGCAGGAACTCACGGCACGTCGGCATGATTGGAAGCCGCGGCCAGCGCGGCATCGCGCCGGTGCGCTCGCAAAATATGCGCGACTGGTGGGACAGGCGCCGGGCGGTGCCGTGACGCATGAAGGCCCGGCAGAATGGCCGTGGTTCGAATGACGCGTCGCACCCGCGCGAGGACGGCAGCCAGTCTGGCAAGTTTCTTGCTAAGCTCGTGGCGCCTGATGACGGACATTCAGCGGAGTTGTCGCGCGATGTCACGCAAGTGAGGCGAGAGACGCGATGAAGGTAGTGCCTTCGAGATCGAGCGAATGGGTGAGACCGGTGACGCCACATGAGCCGGCTTCTGTGATCATCGAGATCGACCGCGTCTCGCAGGTCTTTCAGACCTCGGCACGCAGGGATCATGTGGCGCTATCGGACATCTCGCTGACGATCGAGGAGGGGGCTTTCGTCTCTATCCTCGGTCCATCGGGCTGCGGCAAGTCGACCCTGCTCTACATCGTCGGCGGCTTTGTCCGCCCGACCAGCGGCGCGGCGAAGATGAAGGGACGAGCGATCACTGGACCGGGTCCGGATCGCGGACCGGTGTTCCAGGAATTTGCGCTGTTTCCCTGGAAGACCGTGCTCGGCAATGTGATGTACGGACCGCGCCAGCAAGGCGTTCGCGCCACTGAAGCCGAAGCGCAGAGCCGGGCCTTGATCGAGATGGTCGGCCTCAAGGGCTACGAGAACTTCTATCCCAAGGAGCTCTCGGGCGGCATGAAGCAGCGCGTCGCGCTGGCGCGAACACTCGCTTACCAGCCCGAAGTGTTGTTGATGGACGAGCCGTTCGGCGCGCTCGACGCCCACACCCGGACACGCTTGCAGAACGACCTGTTGAACATCTGGGAACGTGATCGCAAGACGGTGCTCTTCGTCACCCACTCGGTCGACGAAGCCGTCTTCCTCTCCGACAAGGTCGTGATGATGTCGAAATCTCCCGGCCGCATTCGGCAGGTCATCGACATCGATCTGCCGCGGCCGCGCCGCCGTAACGAGCTGTTGCTTGATCCGCGCTACCAAAAATACGTCGTCGACATCGAGCGCATGTTCGATGAGAGCGACGATGCCGGCGCGCCGGCATGATGTCGCCGGCTGCCATGGTCAAGCGCGCTGCCCCGGTGCTCGCCTGCATCGGATTGCTGGTGGTGTGGCAGGTCGCATCTCTCGCGCTGAAGAATGACAGCTTTCCCACGGCGATCGAGGCGATGCGGGCGATCCCGGGCATCCTTGGCGACAAGGAATCCCTCGTCAACATTCTGGCCTCGCTCCGCCGCATGGCGATCGGGTTCGGCCTGGCCGTGCTTGTCTCGATTCCGCTTGGCCTCTTGATGGGACGCAGCGCGGCGGTTGCGGCCTTCTTCAATCCGCTTCTGATGGCGATCTATCCGGTGCCCAAGGCAGCCTTGATGCCGATCATCATGCTGTGGCTGGGTGTCGGCGATGTCACGAAGACGCTGGTGATCTTCCTCGGCGTCAGCCTGCCCGTCATCTATCACAGTTTCGAAGGCGCCAAGGCGGTCGAGGAGAAGATGCTGTGGTCGGGCGCAGCGATGGGGCTCTCGCCGGCGCAGCGCCTGGTGCGCATCGTGCTGCCGGCGGCACTGCCGGAAATCCTCACGGGGTGTCGTACGGGATTGGTGCTGGCGCTGATCACGATGATCACCAGCGAGATGATTGCCCGTCAGTCCGGCGCCGGGAATATTCTCTTCAACGCGCTCGACATGGGCCAATATGACACGGTCTTTGCGATGATCATCATCGTGGGAGCGATGGGAATCTGCCTCGATGCGATCTTCGAGCGGGTCCGTGCAAGACTGGTGCGCTGGTCCGAGCCTCAGTTCGACATGCCGCTGAGCTTCTCATGATGTCGCGCTTTCTCTCCCCAAACATCCTTCTTGGCATCGCCCCGATCGTGCTGGTGATCGCGTTGTGGCAGGGTCTGGTATCATTCGGTTTCGCGCCCGCAGTCCTGCTGCCGCCCCCAGGCTTCGTCTTCGGGCGGCTGCTGCAGCAGCTCGTGACCTCGACGTTTCAGCATGAGATCGCGGCAACCCTGTTCCGGCTGTTTGCGGGATTCGCGATCGCGGTCGTGCTGGGCGTCAGTCTCGGCATCGCCGCCGCGGCCAATCCGGCGATCAACGCCGTGGTTCGGCCGATCGTACGCGTCCTGGCGCCCTTGCCCAAGGTTGCGCTCTACCCAGCATTGCTGTTGCTGCTCGGCTTCGGGCACGGGTCGAAGATCACCTTGGTGGCAGCCGATGCGCTCTTTCCCATCCTGTTGTCTACCTATTACGGCGCGTCGACCGTGGAGCAGAAGCTGATCTGGTCGGCAATGGCGGCAGGGACGCCGCGCCGTGAAATCCTTTTCAAGGTGGTGCTGCCCGCGGCCATGCCGTCGATCCTGACGGGATGCCGGATCGGCCTTGTCATTTCCTGCATCGTGGTGTTTCTGGCCGAGATGATCACGTCGACGGACGGACTGGGTCATGCGCTCGTGACGGCGGCCCGGACTTTCCAGGCCGTGGACATGTTCGTCCCGCTCATCACGATATCGCTGCTGGGTTTGATCCTGAACGGCCTCTTGGGAGCCGTGCGATCGTACCTGCTCCGGGGCTTTCCCGAAGCATAACAAACAAGAATTCAGAAGACCGGGAGAGAACCATGCTGGCTGATCGCATCGAAGCAAAATGGATTGATGCATTTTGCGAGATCTTTGAGCGGTGCGCCGTCAAGGCCGGCGATACTGCGGCGATCCTGTCGGAGACCCAGTCGCGTGCGTTGAATGTGCATCTTGCCGAGCTCGCTCTGTTGCGCATGGGCGCGCGGCCGTTTCACGTGGTGATGCCGACACCGCGCAACCGCAACATCGTCCCTGTTCGCTCGACCGGGGCGAGCGAGGCGATCCAGAAGCTTGGTCCCGTCATCACGGCTCTTCAGCAGGCCGGCTTCGTGGTAGATTGCACCATCGAGGGCCTGATGCACGCTGTTGAGACGCCGGAGATCCTCAAGGCCGGCGCGCGGATCCTGGTGATCTCCAACGAACATCCCGAGGCGCTGGAGCGGATGGTGCCGGATCCCGCGCTGGAAAAGCGCGTTCGTGCCGCCGCAAAAATGCTGCGTGGAACGAAGCGGATGCGGGTCACCTCGAAGGCCGGAACCGCGCTCGATGTCGACATGGTCGGGGCCTCCACGGTCGGCGTGTGGGGCTGGACCGACAAGCCTGGTACGCTGGCGCACTGGCCGGGGGGAATCGTCGTCAGCTTTCCCAAGAGCGGGACCATCAACGGCACGCTGGTGATGGCGCCCGGCGACATCAACCTGACCTTCAAGCGCTACTTGACCTCGCCGGTGAAGATGACGCTGAAGGACGATTATGTCGTCGAGCTGGAAGGCGAGGGTACCGACGCCGCGATGATGCGCAGTTATCTCGCCGCCTGGGGTGATCGCGAAGCCTATGCCGTCTCGCATGTCGGCTTCGGCATGAATCCCGGCGCGCGCTACGAGGCGCTGTCGATGTACGACCAGCGCGACACCAACGGCACGGAGCTTCGCGCGGTGTCCGGCAATTTCCTCTTCTCCACCGGTGCGAACGAGTTCGCGGGCCGCTATACCGCGGGGCATTTCGACCTGCCGATGATGGGAACCACCATCGAGCTCGACGGCGTTGCCGTCGTGCGCGAAGGCGTGCTCCAGGACGTCTTCGGTTAATTGCGCACGGGCGGCCGCGCCAAACCAAAATGGCGGAGCAGGTCGACCATGGCCTTGAGCCGCTCGACGCGATAGGCCTCGACATCGAGCCCGGAATAGTCGAGGAAGCCGGAGCCCGTCCGCAGGCCGATCCGTCCCTCGCTCATGTTGCGCGAGATCACCTCCGGCGCCCGGTAACGATCGCTGCCGAGCGCGCCCTCGAGATAGCGGCTCGCGTAATACAGGATGTCGCCGCCACCCCAATCGATGAATTCGAGCAGACCGAGCACGGCGTAGCGAAAGCCGAAGCCGTAACGGATCGCCTTGTCGATCTCCTCGGCACTGGCGACGCCTTCCTCGACCATGCGAGCGGCCTCGTTCATTGCCAGCGCCTGGATGCGCGGGACGATGAATCCGGGGGTCGCCGCGCAGACCACGGGCACCTTGCCGATGCCTTCGAGCAGCGCCTTGACCTCGTCGATGATGGCAGGGTCGGTGGCCTTGCCGGGCGAGACCTCGACCAGCGGGATCAGATAGGCCGGGTTGAGCCAGTGCACGTTGAGGAAGCGGCGCGGATTGACGATCGCGCCGGAGAGATCGTCGACGAGGATCGTCGACGTCGTCGATGCGATGATGGTGTCTGGCCCCACCTGCCGTGACGCTGCTCCCAGCACCTCGCGCTTGAGCTCGACCACCTCCGGAACGCCCTCGAACACCATGCCGGCCTCCGAGAGCGCGGCGGCGCTTTGGCCAGCCGCGACCACCGCGACGCGCGCGATGAGCGGAGCAACGTCCGCTTCGGTCAATAATCCGAGCTTCGACAGACTGGCGAAGGTCTTCTGAACCTCGCCAATCGCGTCCGCCTCCAGCCTAGCGAAGTCTTCAGCCGAACGCGCCTTGATGTCGACCATCGTGACGCTGTGCCCCGCATAGGCGAAGGCGACGGCGATGCCGCGCCCCATCCGGCCGGCCCCGAGACAGACGATATTAACGCGATTGGTCATCAATCAGAACCCATTGCGAAGCAGCGTCTGCAATTCGGCCTTGCCGAGTTTGCCGAGCCCGAGCGTCTCGAGCGTTCGGCCGCCTCTTGCGAAATCCTCGCCGCAAATCGCGCCGCCGATCGACAGGAACGCTTTGGCCAGCGGCGTATCCACGCCGGCAAGGCCGGCGACTGAAACCAGTAGTGACAGCCCGAGCCGCAGGTCCTCGCGCATGTAGCGATGCTCGGTCAGCACGATCCGTTCGCGCCAGTCGCCGGAATCGGTCAGCCGGTCGTGCGAGCCGCGGCCATACATCCAGATCTCGCCTTCCCTCGCATAATGATGAGCGAGCGGGAAATGCGGTGCGCCGTAGCCGAGCGCCTCCCGCACCGCGATCCGTTCGGCGTCGAGCGCGTCGGTGACGCGGCGGATCGCGGCTTGCGTGCCTTCCTTGTGAATGTCCCAGCGCTCGAAATGTTCGATCGGCCCGGCATTCATCACGATCAACGGCGGATGGATGATGGGCCCTGCATTCATCAGCGCGCCCGACAGCGCATCTCCGCAGGGTTCGATCACGTCAGGGAAAGCGCGTCCGATCACTTCAAGTGCATGCGGCGCCTGATCGAGCGGCAACACCCCGACAGGAAGTCGCTTGGCACGGATGGTGATCGCGACCTCGAACGGCCCGTGCTTACGCGTCAGCCACGGCAGCGTGCCGGTCTCGGCAAAGCTCGCCTTGGCAGCATTGCCGGCATCCCGGGCCGCCTGGGCGAAGATCATCGAGCCGAACGTCGCCGGCGGCAGGAATACGACCTGGCCATCCCGCAGATGCGGAGCGAGCAGCCGAGCAATGTCCATCTGCGCGAAGGCCGGCGCAGGGCAAAGGATCAATTCGACGCCGCGAACTGCGTCGGCGATGTCGGTCGTAACCAGTGCGAGCTTCACGTCGTGGCGGCCGTTGTGATCCTTGACCAGGCTGCGCGAGCCTGCGGCGCGATGGGCCGCGACCTGATCGGTATCCCGGCGCCACAGCCGGACCTCATGCCCCGACAGCGCAAAATCGCCGGCGGCCGCGAAAGAGCCGTTTCCCCCGCCCAGAACTGCAATCTTCAAGACGCCTCTCCTTGCACGCGCGACTGCGCATCAAGCTGCTTCAGCAGGAAATGCTGGACCTTGCCCAGCGCCGTGCGCGGCATGTCGGTGACGAAGACGATATCGCGTGGAACTTTGTAGCGCGCGAGCTGCGCCTGGACGTGCGTTCTGAGCTCATCCGCTTCAAGCCGCGCGCCGGATCGCGGGATCACATAGGCGATGGGGACTTCGTCCCAGCGCGGGTCCGGCCGGCCGATCACGGCGCACTCGCTGACATCAGGATGTTCGAGCAGGACGCGCTCGACCTCGGCCGGATAGATGTTCTCTCCACCGGAAATGATCAGGTTCTTCTTGCGGTCACGCACCCAAAAATAGCCGTCGGCATCGCACAGGCCGATATCGCCGGTACGATACCATCCGTCGTGCAGCGCATCGCCCGTGGCGTCCGCATTGCCCCAATATTCGAAGAACACATTGGCGCCGCGCACTGCGATCTCTCCCGGCGTGCCCGCCGGCATCTCGTTGCCGGCCTGATCGATGACCTTCGCCTCGCAGCACAGGCCGGCAAGTCCGGTTGACCCAACCCGTGAGAGATCGCCACCGAGGCGCGTATAGATGGCGATGGGGCAGGTCTCCGTGGAGCCGTAGACCTGAAGCACGGGAACGCCGCGCGCGGTGAACCGGTCGATCAGGTGCGGCGGTACGATGGTCGAGCCTGTCGCGACGGCTTTGAGTGAGGAGAGATCGGCCGTTGCCCAGGTGGGATGCTCGCTCACGGCCTGGATGATTGCAGGCACCATCACCGTCAGCGTCGGTCGCTCTCGCTCGATCGCTGCAAGGGCTGTATCCGGCGCAAATCGCGCGTGGATCGTGACGGTCGCACCAAGCTGGAGCGCGGGCGTGGTCTGGATGTTGAGGCCCCCAACGTGGAAGAACGGTAGCACCGTCAGCACATGATCGTCCGACGTCATGTTGTGCATGTGCTGGCTCATGACGCCGTTCCAGAACAGCGCCTCTTGCCGCAGCACCGCGCCCTTCGGCCGCCCCGTCGTTCCCGACGTGTAGACGATGAGAAGCGGGCAGGAGAGGTCAGTGTGCGGATTGCGGCCGCTGCCGTGGCTGCGAGCCAACAGGTTTTCGAACGTCGTGCCGCGCGGCGGGGCGAAGTCGAGGCCGACGACCGATGTCCCAGGCGCGGTCCTTTCAAGTTCGGCGAGCACGCCTTCAAAAGCCTGTTCGAGCACCAGGACCTTGGCGCCGGCATCGCTCAGAATGAACAGCTGCTCGGCCACGGCCAGCCGCCAGTTCAGCGGCACCAGCATCGCCCCGAGCCGCGCGCAGGCATACAGCAGAACCAGGTAGTCGGGCCGGTTCAGGCTCAGGATCGCGACGCGGTCGCCGCGGCCGACGCCCAATTCTTGATTCAGGACGGTGGCGGTCCGTTCGATGCGCGCGGCGAACGCCGCGTAGCTCAGCCGTTCCCCATCGAAGGCAATGGCGGTCTTGTCTGGCGAAAACGCCGCGTTGCGATCAATCAGGCTGCAGAGGTCCACAATCAGTCGTCCGTCTCGCCGGCCTCGTAAAGCGCCTCGCGCCCGATCCGGTCGAGGCAGAGCTCGGCAGTCCAGGGCAGCATCAGCGAGCCGCAGCGGCTATCACGGTAGATCCGCTCCAATGGCAGTGACCGCAGCATGGCCTGGCCGCCGCAAGTGCGGATGGCGAGCGCGGCGAGCTCATTGGCACTCTCCATCACCGAATATTGCGCGGCATAGGCCCGCAAAACCTGTTCCTTGCTCGGATTGGCGCGGGCTTCGGTCACAGCCTGAAACCAGATCGCCTTGATTTGCTCCAGCTTGATCTGCATCTGCGCCACCGCGATCTGCTTGGTCGGATACATCCTGCGCTTGACCGGCGGCATGCCCGGCACCTCGCCGCGTAGGTAACGTACGGTGAAGTCATAAGCCGCTTGTGCCAGGCCCATATAGGTCGGCGACAGCGTCAGGAACATGTGCGGCCAGCGCATCGCGGCCTGGAAATAGACGCCGCGCGGCATCAGCGCGGAATCCTCGGGCACGAACACGTCCTTGAACAGCAACGTCCGCGAAACTGTTCCGCGCATGCCGAGCGGATCCCAGTCGCCGACGACCGACACACCTTGCGACTTCGCGGGGATGGCCAGATAAAGCGTGTTGCGCCGCGAGGCCTTCTCGCCTTCCTCGATCTCGGTGCAGAGCACGCCGTAATAATCGGCGTGGCCCGAGAGCGAGGCAAAGATCTTCTTGCCATTGACGATCCAGCCACCATCGACCGGCCTTGCCTCCGTGCCAAATGCGACGCCGCCCGCGGCCGCCGCACCGCCCTCGGAGAAGGGCTGCGAATAGATCGCGCCATCCTCGACGATGCGCTTGTAGTGAACCGCGCGCCGCCGCTCGTGCTCGGCGCGGGTGTCCAGGTCCATGTCGAGATCGTCGGCGAGGGGACCCGACCACAGGGTCGAGCAGACGTGCATGTTCCAGGTCAGCGCGGTCGCGCCGCAATAGCGGCCGATCTCGGCCGCTGCCAGGGCATAGGTCTGGTAGTTCGCGCCGAGGCCGCCGTGCTTCTTGGGCACGGCAATGCCGAGCAGCCCGACGCGATGCAGATCGCGATAATTCTCGGTCGGGAAGATCGCCTCGCGATCGTATGTGGCGGCGCGGCCCGCGAACACGCTCTGGCCGATCTCGCGGGCGCGCGCGATGATGCCGGCCTGCTCGTCGCTCAGGCGGAATGCGACGGGATCGAAGATCGGCGCATCCAGCGCAACCTTCTCGGTTGTGGTCATGGTCTTGCTGACTTGCATGGTCATCGCGCAGTCACCTTACGCTTGGGTCGCGAGAGAGTTCAGGAACCGGCCGAGGGCCTCGTCGAAAGCAACAGGGCGTTCGAGGTTGGCGAGATGGCCGACGCCGGCGAGCTCGACATATTCAGCCCCGGGAATGTAGGTGGCCGTCTTCGCCATCATGGCCGCAGGCGCGTTGCTGTCCTTGGAGCCCGACAACAGCAGCGTTGGGATTGAGATATCCTTGAGCGTGCTGCGTTGATCAAAACCCATCAAGGCCAGCATCATGGCGCGATAGCTGGCCTCAGGCACGCTGCCCATGCAGTCACGCGCAAGCTCCATCCCCTTGGGATCCGGATCGTCGCCAACCAGCTCCTTCACCAGGGACGGTGCCAGCGATCTCATCGTCTCGCCGCGATCGAGCGGCCCGAGCCGCGCCGCGATGAAGGATTTCTGCCAGTCACCGTCGGCCTTGCCGAAGGCCGGGCTGGTCTGTGCCAGGACGACTGCGCGGGCAGACTGCGGCGCCTGCACCAGCCATTTCTGGACGATCATGCCGCCGATCGAATGACCGACCAGCACAGGCCTGCCTGCATCGATCTGTTCGATGAATTGCTGGAGCGCATTCGCCAGGGCACCGATGCTGACACTGGCGAGCGGCGCCGAACCGCCATAACCCGGCATATCCCACGCGATGGCGCGGAAGCGGGTACCGAATGCGGCAAGCTGATGCCGCCAGGCGCGCGCCGCGCCGCCAATTCCGTGTAGGAAAATCAAAGGTGTTGCGCCTGGATCGCCTGCGGCTTCGTAGGCGAAGCGTCCGTCTTTTGTTATCATTGGCGAAGGCTGCGACACGCGACATCCTTTTGCTTGGCCCCTTGATGCTAACAGGCTTGCGGACGATGGGAAGCGATAATTTTAGACTTAAAGCAATTTTCGGGCCGGGCCCGCGCGAGCGTTCGCGAGGCCGATCAGCGCTTTCGTTGCAAAAATTTGAAGGTTAAAATATATCGAGGAAACGATCTGCACACCTCAGGGAGCCCGCGCATGTCCGGATTGCCGCATTCGCCGCACGCGCTGGTGACCGGTGGCGGTCGCGGCATCGGCCGTGCGATCGCCGCTTCTCTCGTCGGTGCCGGCGCGACCGTTACCGTGCTCGGCCGGAATGCGGCGAGTCTCGCCGAGGCCGTGGACGCAGGCGCGGCGCATTTTGCTGCGGTTGCCGATGTCTCCGACGAGGCGTCGTTGAAGGCCGCCATCCTTGAAGCGAGTGCGCGCCAGCCGATCGATATCCTGATTGCCAACGCGGGCAGCGCTGAATCGGCGCCGTTCGCGAAATCGGACAGCGCGCTGTTCAGCCGGATGATGGATGTCAATTTCATGGGCGTCGTGTATGCCGTCCAGGCTGTGCTGCCGGGCATGAAGGATCGTCCCTATGGCCGCATTGTCGCAGTCGCCTCGACGGCTGGGCTCAAGGGCTATGCCTATGTCAGCGCCTACGTTGCTGCGAAGCACGCCGTTGTCGGTCTCGTGCGTTCCCTTGCCCTCGAAATGGCCGGAAGCCGTGTAACCGTGAATGCGGTGTGCCCCGGTTTCACCGATACCGATCTGGTCGCCGGCAGCATTGACAACATCATGAAGAAGACCGGCCGAACCCGGGATCAGGCGATCGCGGAGCTCGCGAAACTTAATCCGCAAGGAAGACTGATCACGCCGCACGAAGTGGCCGACGCGGTGCTGTGGCTGTGCGGCGAGGGCGCCAGCGCGATCACCGGGCAGGCGATCGCGGTTGCCGGCGGTGAAATCTAACATGGCAATGCAGGCCCGGATCAAGACATCCAAGGAGATCGCATGAGCAGACCAGCCAATCCCGTCACCGTGCCGCTCGCTGATTATTCGCCGCAGCACTTCCTCTTGGCCGTGGTCGAGGGCGTCGCTACAGTCACGCTCAATCGCCCCGAGCGGAAAAATCCGCTCACCTTCGAAAGCTACCGGGAACTGACCGATTTCTTCCGCGCCTGCGCCTTCGACGATGCGGTCAAGACCATCGTCGTCACCGGTGCCGGCGGCAATTTCTCGTCCGGCGGCGACGTTTTCGAGATCATCGGTCCGCTCGTGAAGATGGACACCAAGGGGCTGACGGCCTTCACGCGCATGACCGGCGACCTCGTCAAGGCGATGCGGGCCTGCCCGCAGCCGATCGTGGCCGCCGTCGAGGGCATCTGTGCCGGTGCGGGCGCGATCATCGCCATGGCCTCTGATATCCGCCTTGCAGCGAGCGGAGCCAAGGTGGCGTTCCTGTTCAACAAGGTCGGCCTCGCCGGCTGCGACATGGGCGCCTGCGCGATCCTGCCGCGGATCATCGGCCAATCGCGCGCCTCCGAACTGCTCTACACCGGCCGGTTCATGACCGCCGAGGAGGGCGAGCGCTGGGGCTTCTTCAGCCGCCTCGTCACGCCGGAGCAGCTGTTGCTCCAGGCGCAGGTTCTGGCGAAGCAGATCGCGGACGGGCCGACCTTCGCCAACACCATGACCAAGCGGATGCTGGCGATGGAATGGGCGATGTCGGTGGAGGAAGCGATCGAGGCGGAGGCTGTTGCTCAGGCGCTGTGCATGACCACGGCGGATTTCGAGCGCGCCTTCGAGGCGTTCGCCAACAAGGTCAAGCCGGTCTTCAGGGGCGACTAGCGTCGTCCTATTTAGGGGGAAGCCGCGACGGGGGACTTGCGCGAAATTATTTTAGGCTTAAAATAGTTTTCGTGGCCGGGTGAATTGGCGAGGCTCCCATGAAAGTCGCGATCATCGGTGGTGGACCTGCGGGTCTCTACGCTGCGATCCTGCTCAAGAAGCAGCGTCCGGGCGCCGAAGTCACCGTGTATGAGCGCAACCGGGCCGATGATACTTTCGGCTTCGGCGTGGTGTTCTCGGACGCCACGTTGGACAATTTCGAGAAGCACGATCTTCCGAGCTACCGCCGCATCACCCAGGAATTCGCCTATTGGGACGACATTGCCGTGCATTTCCGTGGCACGGTGCACAGGGTCGGCGGCAACGGCTTTTGCGGCTGCTCGCGCCAGAAGCTGCTGCTGATCCTTCAGGAGCGGGCACGCGAGCTGGGCGTCGCCCTGCATTTCGAAGTGGATATCGACGACGAATCCCGCTTCGCCGACGCCGATCTCATCCTGCTCGCGGATGGCATCAACAGCCGCTTCCGCGAGAAACATGTCGATCATTTCCAGCCCGAGGTCGACGTCCGCTCCAACAAGTTCGCCTGGATGGGCTCGACCAAACCGCTCGATGCCTTCACTTTCATCTTCCAGGAAACCGAGTGGGGCCCGTTCATCGCCCATGCCTATCAGTATGAGGCCGGACATTCGACCTGGATCTTCGAGACGGATCCGGAGACGTTCGAGCGGGCGGGCCTGACCGGGCTGGACGAAGCCCAGTCCGCCGCGCGTATGGCGGAGATATTCGGCTGGTTCCTCGGCGAGCACCGGCTGCTGACCAACCGCTCGATGTGGCGCAACTTCCCGATGATCCGCAGCAAGCGCTGGGTCAAGGACAACATGGTCCTGCTCGGCGACGCCAAGGCGAGCGCGCATTTCTCGATCGGCTCGGGCACCAAGCTCGCGATGGAGGATGCCATCGCGCTGGCCGAAGCGATGGAGAAGGCGCCGAACATCAAAGCCGCGCTGGAGGTCTATGAGCACGGTCGCCGCGAGGAGGTCGAGAAGACGCAGCATGCCGCCGACGTCTCGCTGGTCTGGTTCGAGCACGTCGATCGCTTCTGGGACTTCGATCCCGTGCAGTTCGCCTTCGGCGTGATGACGCGCTCCAAGGCGATCACCTATGACAATCTCAAGCTCCGCGCGCCGGATTTCGTGGCGGAGGTCGAGAAGACATTCGCCAAGCAAGTGCGCAGCAGCGGCTTCGATGTCGACACCGACCGGCCGATGGTGCCGCTGTTCCAGCCGTTCCGCTTGCGCGAGATGGACCTCGCCAATCGCGCGGTGGTGTCGCCGATGTGCATGTATTCGGCCAAGGAAGGCGTGCCGACCGATTTTCACCTCGTGCATTACGGCTCGCGTGCGATCGGCGGCGCCGGGCTGATCTTCACCGAGATGACCTGCGTCAGCCGCGATGCCCGGATCACGCCCGGTTGCGCCGGGCTCTGGAACGACGAGCAGGAAACTTCCTGGCGCCGGATCGTGGATTTCGTCCACGGCAATTCAGCCGCGAAAATCTGCCTGCAACTGGGTCACGCCGGCCGCAAGGGCGCGACCAAATTGATGTGGGACGGCATGGACCGTCCCCTGGAGCAGGGCGGCTGGGAGGTCTTTTCGGCATCGCCGCTGCCCTATTTCCCCGACAGCCAGGTGCCGCGGGAGCTCGATCGCGCCGGCATGCATGCGGTGAGGGACGCTTTCGTCGCCGCAGCCGAGCGCGGCGAGCGCTGCGGCTTCGACATGCTCGAGCTGCACTGCGCCCATGGCTACCTGCTCGCGAGCTTCATCTCGCCGCTGACCAATACCCGTACCGACGAGTATGGCGGCTCGCTGGAAAATCGTCTGCGGTTTCCACTCGAGATCTTCGAGGCGCTGCGCGCGGTGTGGCCCTCGCACAAGCCGATGTCGGTGCGCATCTCCGCAACCGATTGGGCTGACGGCGGCATCACCGGCGATGATGCCGTCGCCATCGCACGCGCCTTTGCAGAGGCGGGCGTCGACCTCGTCGACGTCTCGACCGGCCAGACCGTGCGCGACGCGCAGCCGGTTTACGGGCGCATGTTCCAGACGCCGTTTTCGGACCAGGTCCGCAACGAGGCGCGCGTCGCAACCATGTGTGTCGGCAACATCACGACGGCGGACCAGGCCAACACCATTCTGGCCGCCGGGCGGGCGGATCTCGTCGCGCTCGGCCGCCCGCATCTGGTCGACCCCTTCTTCACCATGAAGGCGGCGGCCTGGTACGGGGCAAACGATGCCTTCTGTCCCCCGCAATATCTGCCCGGGAAAGATCAGATCTTCCGCAACAGCGTCCGCGACCGGCAGGATCTCGAGGAGCTGAGAATTAAGGCTAAGCCCAAGACCCGGGCCGAGCTCAAGGCGGAGGCGACAAAGCCGCTTGCGGCGGAGTGACCGCCCATGCGACGTTAGCCCATTGCCTGTGTTTCGAGTGGAGTTTGGGCGATGAAGGCGATTATCGTCGGTGGCGGCATCGGTGGTCTCACCACGGCATTGATGCTGCGCTCGCGCGGCCTCGATTGTGAGATCTTCGAGCAGGCCGACACCATTCGCGAGCTCGGCGTCGGCATCAACACGCTGCCGCATGCCATGCGCGAGCTGGCTGGCCTCGGCCTGTTGCAGAAGCTCGACGACGTCGCGATCCGCACCGATCAGCTCTATTATCTCAACCGCCACGGCCAGGAGGTCTGGCGCGAAGCCCGCGGCATCGACGCCGGCCACGACGTGCCGCAATTCTCGATCCATCGTGGCCGTCTCCAGGGCGTCATCCATCGGGCGGTCGAAGAGCGGCTGGGACGAGATGCGATTCACACCGGCTGCCGGCTCGGCGCATTCACGCAGGACGAAGGTGGCGTCACCGCCTATTTCTTCGATCGCGCCGGCGCCCACGTCCACACTGCGCGCGGCGATATCCTGATCGGCGCCGACGGCATTCATTCGCGTGTGCGCGAGACGCTGTTCCCGAACGAAGGGCCGCCGTGCTGGAACGGCCTGATTCTGTGGCGCGGTGCCCGCGACTGGCCGCTATTCCTGACCGGAAAATCCATGATCGTCGCCGGTGGTCTCAATGCCAAGGTGGTGATCTATCCGATCGCGGAAGGATCAAGCCCGGCGAGCCGTCTGACCAATTGGGCAGTCCTGGTGAAGGTCGGCGAGGGCAACGCTCCGCCGCCGCGGAAAGAAGACTGGTCGCGGCCGGGCCGCCGCGAGGAGCTGATGCCGCATGTCGCGCGCTTCTCGGTTCCCTATATCGACGTGAAGAGCCTGATCTCGGCGACACCCGAATTCTACGAGTATCCGACCTGCGACCGTGATCCCTTGCCCTATTGGTCCTCAGGGCGCGTCACGCTGCTCGGCGATGCCGCGCACCCCATGTATCCGGTCGGCTCCAACGGCGCCTCGCAGGCGATCCTCGATGCGCGCTGCCTCGCCGATGCGCTGGTGCGCTCCGAGCATCCACGCCAGGCGCTGCTCGAATACGAGAAGAAGCGCCTGCCGATGACGGCAGAGATCGTTCGTTCCAACCGGCGCGGCGGCCCCGAAGGCGTCATCGACGCCGTCGAGCAGCTCGCGCCTGATGGCTTCGACAATGTCGACAACGTGCTGAGCTACTCCCAGCGCGAAGCCATCGTGCGCGGCTACGCCACCAAGGCAGGCTTCGCCGCCGTGCCCGGACTTGCAGCGGTGCGCGCCTGACGCGCGCCGCTGGAGCGTGATGCGAGAGGCTTGATCGCTGCAACGACGGAGTTGCACTCCCTCTCCCGCTTGCGGGAGAGGGTCGGGGAGAGGGTGTTCCCGCAATGGGACAATCCCCAAGAGGAGACAGCCCTCACCCCGCGCGCGGGACGATGCTTCGCATCGCCGGACGCGCCGACCTCTCCCGCAAGCGGGAGAGGTGAACGAGCGGCGACAGTCGATTCAACCTAAAGCCAGTTGGGTTTAGCCGCCGGGCGGCGGCGGCAGGAAGTGAATGTTGAACTCGGCGGCCATCGCCACCACGTCCTCCGGCTTCTGCTCCTTCATGTTGTGAAGGCCCCAGAACAGGTCGAAGAGCTTTTTGGTCGGCGACACCCAGAACAGCACTTTGGCGGTCTGTTCCGACTTGTTGAAGATGCCGTGCGGCACGCCCATGCCGAGACGGATCAAGTCGCCGGCGGTTGCCTGCGATTCCGAATTGCCGAGCATGAAATCGAGCTTGCCCTCCAGCATATAGAGATACTCATCCTGGTCGGGGTGAATGTGCGGCGGCACGAAGGTGCCCGGCGGCAGTGTCGCATGCCAGGAGAAGCTGTGCTCCGTCTTGCTTTTCGGCACATAGGTCTGGCCGAGGATGTTCCAGGAAATGCCTTGGATGCCCTCATTGGCCCGGGTGATGCCGGTGATTTCGCTGCTCATTGAAGTCCTCCCTTGACGCGACGCTAGGGCTTAGTTCGCCGCCTTGCAGTCCTTGGCGTAGCGGTCGCCGTAATTTTCGAACACCTTCTGCACGATCTCGGTCTGGAACTTGCCATCAGGTCGCTTGGCAACCTTGGTCAGGTAGAAATCCTGGATCGGATAGCCGTTGGTGTTGAACTTGAAGGCGCCGCGCAGCGAGGTGAAGTCGGCTTTCTTGAGCGCGGCGCGAACAGCGTCCTTGTTCGACAGATCACCCTTCACCGCCTTGACCGCGCTGTCGATCAGCATCGCGGCGTCATAGGCCTGAAAGGCGTAGGTGCCGGGCACGATGTTGTAGGCGGTTTCATAAGCGGCGACGAACTTCTTGTTTTGGGGATTGTCGAGATTGGGCGCCCAGTTGGCGCCGCCGAACATGCCGACCGCCGCATCCTGCTGCGCCGGCAAGGTCGATTCATCGACAGTGAACGCCGAGAGCACCGGAATAGTGTCGGCAAGGCCGGCCTGCCGGTACTGCTTGACGAGATTGACGCCGAGGCCGCCCGGCATGAACGTGAACAATGCGTCGGGCTTTTGCGACGAGATCTTGGAAAGCTCCGGCTGGAAGTCCAGCGTGTTCAGCGGCATGTAGGACTCCTCGACGATCTCGCCTTTGTAGTCGAGCTTGAAGCCCGCCACCGAATCCTTGCCGGCCTGATAGTTCGGGACCATCAGGTACATGCGCTTGTAGCCGCGATCCTGCGCGACCTTGCCGAGGATCTCGTGCACCTGATCGTTCTGGTAGGAGGTCACATAGAAGAACGGGTTGCAGTCCTTGCCGGCAAAGGTCGACGGGCCGGCATTGGGGCTGATCAGGAAGGTCTTCGATTCCGTGATCGGCCTGTGGATCGCCTGGAGGATGTTAGAGAAGATCGGCCCGACCACGAAGTCGACCTTGTCGCGCTCGAGCAGGCCCTTGACCTTAGTCACCGCCGCATCCGGCTTCAACTCGTCGTCCGCGACGATGACCTCGACATCGCGGCCGCCCATCTTGCCGCCGAGATCCTTCACCGCGAGCGCAAAGCCGTCGCGCACCTGCTGGCCCAGCGCAGCGGCAGGTCCCGACAGGGTCACGACCACGCCGAGCTTGATCTTTTCCTGGGCGAGGGCAGGGCTCATCGCGGTGCCGAGCAGCATAGCGGCTGCAGCGAAGGTCATTTGCGTCTTCATGATCTGTCCCCTCGTGACGAACGGCTTGCGCTGCAAGCCACGTACTTCAATCCAAGCTTATGCCGATGATGGTCGCCGCGGCAAGCCGAGCTCCAGGCGTCGCATCCTGCGGGCAGCGGCGCATGCAAGCGCCGCGCCAATTATTTGAAGCCTAAAGAAATCGACATGCGGTCGATTGTTGCAGCTTTGGACTTGCGGCCGGCTCGGATTTATTTGAAGCTCAAAACGTTGGGGAATCCGTGCCGGCGCCAATGCCGGCCGTGAGTGACTGCATCAACATGCTCGATTCCGAGACCAAGGCCGTCGAAACGCCGGAGGACCACGCCGAAGAGCTTCGGCTGTGGCTGCGGCTCTTGACCTGCACGACCCTCATCGAAGGCGAAGTTCGCGGGCGGCTGCGGCAGCGGTTCGACGTCACATTGCCCCGGTTCGATCTGATGGCGCAGCTCGACAAGGCGCCTGACGGCATGACGCTGTCCGACGTGTCCAAGCGCATGATGGTGTCGAACGGCAATGTCACCGGCCTCGTCGAGCGCCTCGTGGAATCCGGCCATCTCGACCGGCGCACCTCGGACACCGACCGCCGCGTCCAGGTGATCCGCCTCACGAAACTCGGGCGTGCCGAGTTTCGCAGGATGGCTGCGGAACACGAAACCTGGATCGCCGATCTGTTCGCCGACCTGACGCCGAAGGATGTGCGCGAATTGATGCGGCTGCTGGCCAAGACCAAGGCGTCGGCGCAGAAATCGGCCGCGCGCCGCCGGCCGTAACTGCCCGGGCGGCACAGGCCGCCAAACCCTTTTGCCGCAGGAAAAAGCACACCATGCCCAAAATCCCCTATTGCGCCGAATTGCTTTAAGCCTAAAATGTTTTCCAGATCGTGCTGCCGGGTGCAATCCATGCTGAAAGGAGCGTGCGATGGCCAACGCCGCCAAGGTTCAAGTGTCGGGCTCGTGTGACGGCAATGCTGCATCGGCCCATGTCGATACGTTCGCGCGGCAACATCTGCCGTCGCGCGAGCTCTGGCCCGATTTCATCTTCACGCGACCGGAGCTGCGCTATCCCGCGCGATTGAACTGCGTCAGCTATTTCGTGGACCGCTGGGTCGAGCAGGGCCATGGTGATGCGCCTTGCGTCATCAGTCCTGCGGTCAGCTACACCTATCGCGAACTGCAGGCTCTGGTGAACCGCATCGCCAACGTGCTCGTCGACAAGCTGGGCCTGGTGACCGGCGGGCGCGTGCTGCTGCGTTCGGCCAACAATCCGATGATGGTCGCGACCTATCTCGCCGTCATCAAGGCTGGCGGCATCGTCGTCGCCACCATGCCGCTGCTGCGCGCCAAGGAGCTGTCATATCCGATCCAGAAGGCGGAGATCACGCTCGCACTGTGTGACGGAAAGCTCTCCGAGGAAATGGAGAAGGCGAAAGCCGCAGCGCCCGGCCTCAAGCATGTGGTGTATTGGGGCAATGGTGCCCCAGACTCGCTCGAAGCGTTGATCGCGGATGCGAGTCCGGAGTTCAGGGCTGTCGACACCGCGTCGGACGACGTCTGCCTGATCGCGTTCACCTCGGGCACGACAGGCGATCCCAAGGGTACCATGCATTTCCACCGGGACATGCTGGCGGTCTGCGACGGTTACGCGCGCAACATCCTGCGCGCCGAGCAGAATGATCGCTTCGTCGGCTCGGCACCGCTGGCCTTCACCTTCGGTTTCGGTGGCGTATTGTTTCCGATGCATATCGGCGCCTCCTTCGTAGTGCTGGAGAAGACGACGCCGGACGACATTCTGAATGCGATCGAGCAGTACAAGGCCACGGTCTGCTTCACGGCTCCGACCGCGTACCGGGCCATGCTCGGCAAGCTCGCCGGCCGCGACATCTCCTCGCTGCGCAAATGCGTTTCCGCGGGCGAGACGCTGCCCAAGCCGACATTCGACGCCTGGCTCAAGGCCACCGGCATCAAACTGATGGACGGCATCGGCTCGACCGAGCTGCTGCACATCTTCATCAGCGCCACCGAGGACGAGATCCGCCCCGGCGCCACCGGCAAGCCGGTGCCGGGCTATGAGGCCAAGATCGTCGACGATGAGGGCCACGACGTGCCACCGGGCACGATGGGCCGCCTGGCGGTGCGTGGGCCGACCGGCTGCCGCTATCTCGCCGACGAGCGGCAACGGAAATACGTTCAGAACGGCTGGAACATCACTGGCGACACCTACCTCATGGATGCCGACGGGTATTTCTGGTACCAGTCGCGTTCCGACGACATGATCGTGTCGGCCGGCTACAACATCGCGGGGACCGATGTCGAGGCGGCGCTGCTCACCCATCCCGCCGTCGTCGAGTGCGGTGTGGTCGGAGCGCCTGACGAGGCGCGCGGCATGATCGTCAAGGCGTATGTCATTGCCGCACCCGGTGTGACGACCGACGCCCAGCTCGTGGCCGAACTGCAGGAGCATGTCAAACGCGAGATCGCGCCGTACAAATATCCGCGCGCGATCGAGTTCGTGACGCAATTGCCGAAGACCGAGACCGGCAAGTTGAAACGATTTGCCCTGCGTCAGCTGGCGCAGGCCGCAGCGACGTCCTCGGGCGTCGCGGCGGAATGAGAGAAGGATGGAGAATTGTCCGTGACGACGCCCAAAGGCCCGCAGCTCGCGGTGCTGCCGACGGCAGCCGAGCACGAAACCCGTCCGAAGGCGCAGGTCCTGCAGCCGTCCGGCTGGCCGATGCCGAAGGGCTATGCCAACGGCATGGCTGCCGAGGGGCGCATCATCGTCACGGGCGGGGTGATCGGCTGGGATGCCCAAGAGCATCTCGCGGATGGCTTCGTCGCGCAGGTGCGCCAGACGCTCACCAACATCGCAGCGATCCTGGCCGAGGCCGGCGCGCGGCCTGAACATCTCGTGCGCCTCACCTGGTACGTCGTCGACATGGACGAGTACCTGGCCAACCTGAAGGAGCTGGGCAGGATCTACCGCGACATCTTCGGTGCGCATTATCCCGCGATGGCGCTGGTTCAGGTCGTCCGGCTGGTCGAGAAGGCGGCGCGCGTCGAAATCGAGGCCACCGCCGTCATTCCTCGCTGAGCTCTGCTGCGATCGGCTCGCGCCGAGATGCGGTTTGTGACCCAGGTCGAGCGGATGAAGCTACTTCTTCCCTGGCTCCGTGGATTTGACGGACAGGAGGCTACGTCCGCACTTAATCCTCGGGCTCCGAATTCGGCGCGAGGTCCGAGGAGCGGAACGGCTTGGCCTTGTCCAGCTTCCGATAGGCCGCTGACGCCTTTCGCAGCAGCTTCTTTTCCCGCTTGCGGTCGAGGAAGCGAATGGCGGCTTCCGGGCCGGCGCCGTTCAGCGATGCCGCAAGCGCCTGCCCGCGCGCATCGTCGTTCAACTGCCCGAGGGACTTCTGTGCCTTGCGCAATTGCTTGAGGATGGACTTCTGCTTCGCCGCCGCTCCGTCGGCGAACAAATCCGCGAGCGATTCGACCGAATAGGTCATCCGCTTGTTGAGGAGCCGCAGCTTGTGTCGTTTCTCGACGTCGAGCTTGGTCAGCTTGCGGGCCTTCTTGAGAAGGGTCTTTTCCCACGTCGTCAGCCGCTCCGTCGCGTGGTCGGCGAGCGAGCAACGGCGCAGTCGGATGGCTTCCTTGCTGCGGCGGGTCGACCATGGGCCGCTCTCGATCCAGGCCGAGGTCTGCTCGACCAGGCGGCGATAGCGCGCGGATTGCAGCGCACGCGCCAGCAGGCGATGGCTCTCGGCGCGCTTGTCGTCCCAGTGCTGGAGTTCGGCGATCACTGCGAGTTCTTCGCCGCTCTCGGCGACGACCCGCTCGATTGCGACGTCGAGGTCCCGCACCATGCCGAGCTGGCCGTTGAGCCATTTCAGTTCGGCCCAGACATACGGCCGCAGCACGTCGTCGACCATCGGCGAGAAGAAGCGGATGGCGGTGCGCAGATGCGTCAGCGCGATCCGGATCTGGTGCAGGGCGTCGGGATCGCCGCGGCAGGTGCCGTCGTGTTGGGCGAGCACGGCGTCGAAATGACGGCGGGCGATGATCCGGAATGCCGTGTCGCAGGCCATGCCCGGGCTGAGCCGGCCGGGCAGGACACTGCGTCGCGCCGCCGGCACGGCGCGAGCGGTCGTCGAGGTCGTGCTGGATCGCGCCATCCTTGCTCGCGTCAATCAGATAGCCTTATTGCCCTCAGCGATCGCGTCCCGACAGCTCTGGAGCGTGTGCTCTGGTGTCCCGGATGCATCGATGGTCGCCCAACCGACATGGCCGATATTATAGCGCTCTTGCTGCGCGGCAACCTCTTGCGTGGCGTCGGATGCATCTCCGCGGCGACTGCCTATCCGCGACTGCCGGGTGGCGAGGTCTGCAACCAGGAATATGCCGTTCAACTTAATGTTGCATCTGCTCGCCAGTGCGGTGAACGCGTCTCGTTCCTCCTCGCGGGCGAAGACGCCGTCGATGATCACCGAATGACCTTGCGCCAGCACCCGCCGGGCGTCCTCGGCTAAGGTGTCGTACACACGGGCCGTGACCTCCGGCGTGTAGGCAGATGGCGGCAGCCGCTGCGTGTCCTCGGGCCCGAACATCTGCTTGCGGACGAGGTCGCTACGCAGCACGATCGCTCCCGGTTGAGGCGCGACGACCGGTGCAAGCGCGCGGGCTAAAACGGACTTGCCGGTGCCAGACAGTCCTCCGATCGAAATCAGCCGGGGAGCTGGAGGATGGATCAGCACCCGGGCAAGGTGGAAATAGCGCCGTGCGTCGTCAAGGGCGCCGCTATCATCAGACCCCAGCGACTTCAGCCGCGCTAGCGCAACTTGCGCACGGATCGCCGCCCGGATCGACATGAAAAGCGGCAGGGTGGAGAGCGCATCGAGATTGTCGTGCGACGTCGCGGCGAGATATCGATTGAGGACGATGCTGGCCGCGCGTGCCTGATCATAGCGCAACAGGTCCATCAGCGTGAATGCGAGATCGTAGAGCACGTCGACTGTTGCCATTTGCGCATCGAATTCGATGGCATCGAACAGCACCGGCCGCCCTCCGAGGGACGCGATGTTGGCGAGATGCAAGTCGCCGTGGCATCGGCGCACGAAGCCTTGGCGGTCGCGCTCCTCGAGCAAGGGACGGAGGCGCAGGAGCGTCGCGTGCGAACCCTCGGCAAGCTGCGCGATTTTTTCGACGTCCAAGCGATTGCCATTTCCCAGGCCGTTGCTATTGCCATCGATCAGGTTGGGAATGGTGGAGATCCACGCCTTGCCTTCGGCGCGGTCTGCCATCGCATGCGAGGCCACGATCGCATCCGCGGTAGCCGAGGCCAGCTTCTCGTCCAGCGGGCCGGTCTTCGCCAGATGATCCAGCGTCTGGCTCTCGTCGAAGCGCGACATCTCGACCGCATATTCGATCGGCCGGCCGGGTCCGTCGACCTGGACCGATCCATCCGCCTCTTCCGTAATCGCCACGACGCGGTGATAGATCTGCGGCGCCAGCGGCCGGTTGATCCTGATCTCCTCCTCGCAGGCGGCCTTGCGCTGGTCGAGCGTGGAATAGTCGAGGAACGGGAACCTCACGGCGCGTTTGATCTTCAGGGCGCGATCGCCGTCGAGGAACACTGAGGCGGCGTGCGTATCGATCCGCCTCACGGCCGGATGCATGGCGGTATCGGTGAGAGCCGCAAAGATCCGCTCCTGGGTCGCAGACTCGTCCGTCATTCCTGCTGCACATCCAGATGCATCTAAGTGGGGCCTGCCACCAACGAGGTTAACTCCTAGAGCGAGATCGCGGCCAGTCCTTGACGTCGGTCAACCAACGTCGCGAGCTGCCTGCCGCGATTTCGCTGGCTTGACCAGGATCAAGCGTCCTGACCAAGGCCGGCTTATGATGGCGGCCTGGGAGACATCTGGGGCGGCGTGACACCGTCATCGCCCAGCCACCGTGCTGGATTATAATCGCGGACCAACCTCAGTCTCCCGATCTTCACCCATCGGAACCAGCAGCGACCGGGTGCATTTGCCTTCATGTCAACGTATCGCCTGAAGAATCTTCTGTCGCCACGTTCTGTTGCCCTGGTCGGCGCCAGCGCCCGTCCGGGCTCCGTGGGACGCGCCGTTCTGGAGAATATCGGCAAAGCCGGGTTCAAGGGGCAATTCGGTCTGGTGAATCCGCGCCATGCCGAGATCAGTGGCATCGCCGCCGTGAAGAACCTGGACCGGTTGGACTTCGTCCCCGAGCTCATCGTCATCACCGCGCCGGCGCGCGAGGTTCCCGGTATCATCGACCAGGCCGGACGTCGCGGGTCAGTCGGCGCGCTGATCGTCTCGGCCGGGCTCGGTCACGGACCGGGGTCCCTGTACGAGGCCACAATCGCTGCCGCCCGCAAATACGGCATGCGGCTGATTGGGCCGAACTGCCTCGGCATCATGATGCCCGCGGTCAGCCTCAATGCCAGTTTTGCCGCGCACATGCCGGGACCAGGCAATCTCGCGCTGATCTCGCAATCGGGCGCGATCGCGGCCGGCATGGTCGATTGGGCGGCGCAGCGCGGGGTGGGCTTCTCCGGCATCGTTTCGATCGGAGACCAGATCGACGTCGACCTTGCCGATCTGCTCGACCATTTCGCGATGGATCACAAGACCCGCGCCATCCTGCTCTACATCGAGGCGATCAAGGACGCGCGCAAGTTCATGTCGGCGGCGCGCGCCGCCGCGCGCGTGAAGCCGGTCGTCGTGGTGAAGTCCGGCCGCATGGCGCAGGGGGCGAAGGCTGCGGCCACGCATACCGGTGCGCTTGCCGGCGCCGATGCGGTCTATGACGCGGCGTTCCGCCGCGCGGGCGTCCTGCGCGTCTCCGACCTGCGCGAACTGTTCGATTGCGCCGAGACGCTCGGGCGCGTGGAATCGCCGGCGGGAAAGCGCTTGGCGATCCTGACCAATGGTGGCGGCATCGGCGTGCTCGCCATCGATCGATTGGTCGAGCTGGACGGAATTCCGGCCTCGATCTCGGCGGACGCCCGCAAGAAGCTCGATGCCGCGCTGCCACCGACCTGGTCGGGTGCAAATCCCGTCGACATCGTTGGCGATGCCGATGCTGCGCGTTACGCCACGGCGCTGGAGGTGCTGCTCGCAGATCCCGATAACGACGCAGTCCTCGTCCTCAACGTGCAAACGGCGATAGCCTCGGCTATCGAGATCGCCACGACCGTGACCGAGCTCGTCGGAAAATACCGTGAGCAGCATCGCCGATGGGCGAAGCCTGTGCTGGCCGCCTGGGTCGGAGCCGATCAGGCCATCATCCAAACGCTCTCCAACGCGGGCATTCCCAATTACCCGACCGAGGACGATGCGGTGCGCGGCTTCATGCATCTGGTCCGGCATCGCGAGGTGGTGGAAGAACTTAGCCAGGTTCCGCCCGCGATGCCTGATACGTTCGTGCCGGACGCCCGAGCGGCCAGGCAGATCGTCACTGCCGCGATCGCCGACGGCCGCCAATGGCTCGAGCCTGTCGAGATCAAGCACCTGCTCGAAGCCTACGATATCGCGATGGTGCCGACCTATGCCGCAACCGATGTCGAGCAGGCAGTGACCTGTGCGAAGGAGATATTTGCGCAAGGCGGGACCGTGGTACTGAAGATCATGTCGCGCGACATCACCCACAAGTCGGATGTCGGCGGCGTCGTCCTCAATCTGACTACACCGGATGCAGTGCGTGCTGCGGCGACGGACATCCTCGACCGGGCGAGAAAGCTGCGGCCCGAAGCCCGCATCGGCGGCGTCATCGTGCAGGCCATGGTGGTCAAGGCGAAGGCGCGGGAGCTCATTCTTGGTCTTGCCGACGATCCCATCTTCGGAACCGTCGTCGTCTTCGGCCGGGGCGGGACGGCTGTGGAGATCATCAACGACAAGGCACTGGCGCTGCCGCCGCTCGACCTGCAGCTTGCCCGCGACCTGATCGACCGCACACGCGTGTCGCGGCTGTTGAAAGCCTATCGTGATGTGCCGGCGGTGAAGCATGACGCCGTCGCCATGGTGCTGGTCAAGCTGGCGCAGATGGCCGCCGACATCCCCGAGATCCGTGAGTTCGACATCAATCCGCTGCTCGCGGATGAAACCGGCGTGGCCGCTGTCGATGCCCGCGTCGCGGTGGGACCGCCGCAGAAGAAATTCGTCGGCTCCGGCCCGGCCAATTTCGCGGTGCGGGCCTATCCGTCGCAATGGGAGCGCCATCTCGAGCTCAAGGACGGCTGGCGCATCTTCGTGCGTCCCTTGCGCCCCGAGGACGAGCCGATCATCCACGAATTCCTGCGTCATGTGACTGCGCACGACCTCCGCCTGCGCTTCTTCGCACCGATGAAGGAGTTCACCCACGAGTTCATCGCGCGCCTGACCCAGCTCGATTATGCGCGCGCGATGGCCTTCATTGCCTTTGACGAGAAGACCAGCGAGATGGTCGGCGTCGTCCGGCTGCATTCGGACTCGGTCTACGAAACCGGCGAATATGCCATCCTGCTGCGGTCCGATCTCAAGGGCAGGGGACTCGGATGGGCCCTGATGCAGCTGATCATCGACTATGCGAGGTCGGAAGGGCTGAAGACCATATCGGGCGACGTGCTCCAGGAGAACACCGTCATGCTCGAGATGTGCCGGCAGCTCGGCTTCGAGGTGAAGCCGGACCCCACCGAGCCTGACATTGCAGATGTCAGGCTGAAGCTTTGAGCTGCTGCCGCGGTATTTTGCGTGCCAACGATCTCCGCCAAAATTGATCTGAGTTAACCGCCTTTGCCACGGCGCAGTAAAATGCGGCTGCGTGGCAACTCGGCCGGGGCCGGAGCCAGGGCCGGCGTTAGGAGCGATGTATGAAGCCTTCCGTGGTCGCGATTGAGCCGAACGGACATGTCTGTGACGATTGCGCCGTCCGCGGGGCGGCGGTGTGCGCGTCGCTGGATGCCGCCGAGCTTCGGGAGTTCGAGCACCTGGGACGCCGTGTCCATTTTGACTCGGGCGAGACCGTGTTCTCCGAGGAGGACATCACCACCTCGTTCTACAACGTCCTGGAAGGCCTCATGCGGTTGTACAAGCTGCTGCCTGACGGCCGGCGGCAGATCGTGGGCTTCGCCTTGCCGGGTGACTTCCTGGGGATGAACATCTCCGGCCGCCACAATTTTTCGGCCGACGCGATCGGTGCGGTAACCGTGTGCCAGTTCGGTAAGGCAGCGTTCAGCCGCTTCGTCGAGGACCGACCGCAACTGCTGAGGCGGATCAACGAGCTCGCCATTCGCGAGCTGGCCCAGGCGCGCGACCACATGGTTTTGCTCGGCCGCCGCGCGGCGGACGAGAAGGTCGCAGCCTTTCTGCTCGGCTGGCGCCAGCGTCTGCCGGCGCTCGGGGGATCGCTGGACATGGTGCCGCTTCCGATGAGCCGGCAGGACATCGCCGATTATCTCGGCCTGACCATCGAAACCGTCAGCCGCACCTTCACCAAGCTGGAGCGTCACGGCGCCATCGAAATCCTTCATGGCGGCATCAGCCTGCGCGATCCCGCGCGTGTCGAGGCTTTGGCCGCCTGACATTCCCTTGGCAGCGTCTCAACGCAACCACGTTGCGTAACCCGCAACTCTGCATCGTCCCAAATGCATCGGCGCATCCCTCGGATGCGCCTTCACGGCGTTTTCAGGGCAGTTGCCTAAAACTGCGCCCGTGCTTTCCGGTTGAAAAGCCTGATAACGTTGACTAGGCAGGAACCCCAGTGCCTCGCAGTCTCAGGAGCCGCGGCGTGCCTCAGGACAAGACCGGCGATCCCCGACAGTCGGCGGGCAACAAACTATCGGTCCTGCGCAAGCACCCGATCTTCGCGGATCTGGAGCCGGAGGCGCTCGACCAGCTCTGCCGCTATGCCAAGCACACCACCGTGAAGCGCGGTGCGACCATCGCGGCCAAGGGCGATCCCGGCAACAATCTGTTCGCGGTGATCTCGGGTACGGTGAAGATCTCCTCTTCGTCGCCGGATGGACGGAACGCCATTCTCAATCTGATCGGTCCCGGGGAGATCTTTGGCGAGATCGCGGTGCTCGACGGCGCGCCGAGGTCGGCCGACGCCACCGCCAATACCAATTGCGAGCTCTACATCATCGACCGCCGGGACTTCCTGCCGTTCGTCAAGAGCCAGCCGGCGCTGGCGATGAAGTTCATCGAGCTGCTCTGCGCGCGCCTGCGCTGGACCAGCCAGCAGGTCGAGCAGGTGATCCTCCAGAACTTGCCAGGCCGGCTCGCCAGCGCGCTGCTCGGTCTCACCGAGGAACGCAAGCTCGACTCCGGCAGCGGCACGCTCGCCATCACGCAGCAGGAGATCAGCGAGATGGTTGGGATGACGCGCGAGAGCATCAACAAGCAATTGCGCGCCTGGGCGGGCCGCAACTGGGTTCGTCTCGAGCACGGCGCCATCGTCGTGCTCGATACCGATGCGCTGCGCGAACTCGCTGAGAGCGGCCTCGGCGGCGCGTGATGCGTCGCGTCTAATCGTCGATAATCGCCACCGCGCGGGTCCAGCCGGCGGAGGCGCGTTCGATCTTCACCGGGAAGCACGAGACGGTGAACCCGGTCGGGGGCAATCGATCGAGATTGTGCAGCTTCTCGAGATGGCAATAACCGATATGCCGTCCAGCCTTGTGGCCTTCCCAGATCAGGCCGGCGTCTTTGGTTTCGGCATATTTCTTTGCGGTATAGACGAACGGCGCGTCCCAGCTCCAGCCGTCGGTGCCGGTCAGGCGCACGCCGCGCTCGAGCAGGTACATGGTGGCTTCATAGCCCATGCCGCAGCCGGAATTGACGTAGTCGGCTCGGCCGAATTTCGCGCCGGCGCTGGTGTTGACCACGACGATCTCCAGCGGCGACAGCGTGTGCCCGATGCGCTTCAGCTCTTGCTCGACATCGTCGGCGCTCACCACGTAGCCATCGGGCAGATGCTGGAAGTCGAGTTTCACGCCGGGCTGGAAGCACCATTCCAGCGGTACCTCGTCGATCGTCCATGACCGTTCGCCGCGGTTCATGGTCGGATGAAAGTGCCAGGGCGCATCGAGATGCGTTCCGTTGTGAGTCGACAGCGAGACCTGCTCCACGGCCCAGCCCTGGCCGTCGGGCAGGTCCTCTGCCTTGAGCCCGTCGAAGAACTGCAGCATGCGCGGCAGCCCCTGCTGGTGATCAATGTACTGGATCGTCGGTTGGTTGCCTGGCGGATCGGAAGTCACGTCGTTCTTGAGCGGCACCGAGATATCGATCAGCTTCCGCGGCATGGGCATTCCTCAACGTGGTCCGGCGTTTCGAATATCTTGAGGCGCCTGTCTTGGCGGCGTCAAGTCACGTCGCGGCGACGTCAGTCAGCCCGTCGTCCCCGCCATAATGCGAATTGCGCGGGAAATTGATCGATGCAACTCTTGCATTGATCGATGCTGGATTTGGCTTGGACAGAGAATGCCGGCCGCCCTAGGGACGACTTGGCGCTTGACTTCACGCCTGAAGTGGAGCGACCCAAGGCGGCCTGCAGCCGCCCCGACAACGATATAATCAATGCAATCAACCAGGAGGAAGCCCAGATGAAGACGCTCACCGGTATCATCACAGCCGTTGCACTGGCGGTCTCAGCGCCCCTGGCGACCGCACGCGATTTCCGCTCCGCCGACATCCATCCCGCCGATTACCCGACCGTCGAGGCCGTCAAATTCATGGGCAAGCAGCTCGCGGCGGCGAGCGGCGGCAAGCTCGGCGTCAAAGTGTTTCCGAACGGCGCCCTCGGCTCGGAAAAGGACACCATCGAGCAGCTCAAGATCGGCGCGCTCGACATGATGCGGATCAACGCATCGCCGCTGAACAATTTCGTGCCCGAGACCATCGCGCTGTGCCTGCCCTTCGTCTTCCGGGATACACAGCACATGCGTGCCGTCCTCGACGGTCCGATCGGCGACGAGATCCTGGCGGCGATGGCGCCCGCGGGCCTGGTCGGGCTCGCCTATTACGACAGCGGCGCCCGCTCCATCTACACCGTCAAGGCGCCGGTCAAGTCGCTCGCCGACCTCAAAGGCCTGAAGATCCGCGTCCAGCAATCCGACCTGTGGGTCGGCATGATCCAGAGCCTCGGGGCCAACCCGACGCCGATGCCCTATGGCGAGGTCTATACCGCGCTCAAGACCGGCCTCGTGGACGCCGCCGAGAACAACTGGCCATCCTACGAGTCCTCGCGTCACTTCGAGGCCGCCAAGTTCTACAACATCACCGAGCACTCGCTGGCGCCCGAAGTTCTCGTGATGTCCAAGAAGGTCTGGGACACGCTGAGCAAGGACGACCAGGCCATGATCCGCAAGGCGGCCAAGGAATCCGTGCCGGTCATGCGCAAGCTCTGGGACGAGCGTGAGCAGGCTTCCCGCAAGACCGTCGAGGCCGCCGGCGTTCAGGTCGTCACGATCGCAAACAAGGCGGAGTTCGTCGACGCGATGAAGCCGGTGTACCAGAAGTTCGCCGGCGACGAGAAGCTCCAGAGCCTGGTCAAGCGCATCCAGGACGCGAAGTAAGCACAACAGCGTCGGGTCCGGAGCCGCCGACCTGCGGCACCGGGACCCCGGCGGGGGAGGCGCGGGATGACAGACCCACACGTCGCAGATCACGAGCCCGAAGCGGTCACCGGCCGCCCGTCCACCGGCTTGCTGTCGCGGATCAATGCGCCCGTCGCGCGCGCGGGCATGTATCTGTCCGTCACCGGCCTGCTCGTCATCGTCATCATCGTCTTCTACCAGGTGTTCGGACGTTACGTGCTCAACTCCAGCCCGACCTGGACCGAGAACCTCGCGCTGGTCCTGATCCTCTACGTCACGCTGATCGGGGCCGCCGTCGGTGTGCGCGATGCCGGACACATCGGCATGGACAGCTTGCTGGTTATGCTTCCCGACCACATGCGGGAGAAGATCGAGCTCTTGATCCACGTCCTGGTGGCCGTGTTCGGCGTAGCGATGGTCTACAACGGCTGGATCCTCGGCGCGTCGGTCGGAACCGTGCATATCCCCAATCTCGGCCTGCCCGAGGTGATCCGCTACGTGCCGCTGATCGCCTCCGGCCTCCTGATCGTTTCGTTTTCAATTGAGCACATCATTGCTCTCCTGCGCGGCGAAGAGGTGGTCCCTTCATGGAACTGATCATTCTCGGCGCCACCTTCTTCGGCTTTCTCATCCTCGGCGTTCCCGTCGCCTTCGCGATCGGCCTCTCGGCGATCTGCACCATCCTCTACGAAGGCCTGCCGGTCGCCGTCATCTTCCAGCAGATGATGTCGGGGATGAACATCTTCTCGTTCCTGGCCATTCCCTTCTTCGTGTTCAGCGGCGAGCTGATGCTGCACGGCGGCGTCGCCGACAAGATCGTGCAGCTCGCCAAGAATCTCGTCGGGCACATCCGCGGCGGGCTCGGCATGTCGAACGTGGTCGCCTGCACGCTGTTCGGCGGCGTCTCCGGCTCGCCGGTGGCCGACGTGTCGGCGATGGGCGCGGTGATGATCCCGATGATGAAGAAAGAGGGTTTCGACACCGACTACGCCGTCAACGTCACCACCCATGCCTCGCTGGTCGGAGCCTTGATGCCGACCAGCCACAACATGATCATCTATGCGCTTGCCGCCGGCGGCAAGGTCTCGATCGGCGCGCTGATTGCCGCCGGCCTCCTGCCGGCGCTGGTGCTGATGGTCTGCATGCTGGTCGCCGCTTACGCAGTCGCCGTGAAGCGCGGCTATCCCGCGGGCAAATTCCCGGGCTGGGCCGAGGTGTTCCGCTCGCTCGCGGCCGCGCTGCCAGGCCTTCTGATCGTCGGCATCATCCTGGCGGGCATCCTCTCCGGCGTGTTCACGGCAACGGAATCGGCGGCCATCGCGGTCACCTACACGATCCTGCTGACCTTCTTCATCTACCGCACCATGACCTGGGGCAACTTCCTGCGCGCCGCCGCCAAAGCAGTGAAGACGACGGGCGTGGTGCTGCTGCTGATCGGCGTCTCCACCATGTTCCAGTACCTGATGGGACTCTACGAGGTGGCCGACCTCGCCGGCGAGATGATGAGCAAGGTCTCGACGCAGCCCTGGATGATCTTCCTGCTCATCAACGTCATCCTGTTCGTGCTCGGCACGTTCATGGACATGGCGGCGACCATCCTGATCTGCACCCCGATCTTCCTGCCGATCGCGATGAAGGCCGGCATGGATCCGGTGCAGTTCGGCATGCTGATGCTGATCAACTGCGCTCTCGGGCTCAACACCCCGCCGGTCGGAACCACGCAGTTCGTAGGCTGCGCCATTGGCGGCATCTCGGTCGGCGCGGTGATGCGCACCATCCTGCCGTTCTATGCCGCGCTGATCGCAGCACTGATGTTCGTGACCTACGTGCCTGCATTCTCGCTGTGGCTGCCGCGCCTGCTGATGGGCTACAAGGGCTGACAGCACCAGGGAGACGCCATCAGTGACGGACTATCGCAAGCTCTTCGATCTCACCGGCAAGACCGCGGTCGTGCTCGGCGCCGCATCCGGCATCGGCAAGTCGTCGGCCGAGGCCCTGGCCGGGCTCGGCGCCCGCGTTGTCTGCGCCGATCGCGCGCGCGATGCGGCGGAAGCGACCGCAGCCGGCATTCGCGAGAAGGGCGGTTGGGCGGAGGCCGCGGCTTGCGACGCCGCTAGCGCGGCGGACGTCAATGCACTCGCAAAAACCGTGATGCAGAAGTTTTCGCGGCTCGACATCGCCGTGACCACGCCGGGCCTCAACATCCGCAAGACCATCCTCGATTACACCGAGGAGGATCTCGACCGCGTCCTCAACCTCAACGTCAAGGGCACGGTCTTCTTCTTCCAAGCCTTCGGCCGCATCATGGTCGCGCAGAAGGGCGGCAGCATCATCGCCTGCTCCTCGGTGCGCGCGGTGACCATCGAGCCCGGCCTCGGCGTCTATGGTTCGACCAAGGCGGCGATCGGACTTTTGGTGAAGGGCTTTGCCTCGGAGGTCGGCTATGCCGGCGTGCGCGTCAACGCGATCGCGCCGAGTATTGCCGAGACCGCGCTGACCGGCCCCTTCAAGCAGCGCCCCGACATCTACAATCTCTATGCCGGCCATACCGTGTTCAACCGCTGGAGCAGCGCCGACGAGGTCGCCACCGCCGTGGCCTATCTCGCCTCGGACGCCGCGAGCTATGTCAGCGGCAGCACGCTGTTCGTCGATGGCGGCTGGACCGCCGTCGACGGCCCGCCGACCGGGCTGACTCAACTCTACAAATAGGGGCAGGGATGAAGCTGGCCCGAGGTTGCGCTCTGTGCGGAACGGTCGAGCCGCCTTCGCAGTTGCGGCAGGAACCGCGGGCGCACCTGGTTTGAGCAAATCGCATGGGCATTGCCGGATAAATGCCCTCGGCTGGCAGGTATTTCGGTGTTACGAATCTGGCCATGAACCAGCACGCCAAGATCGAAATCCGCCATTCGACCTGTCCGCATGATTGCCCCTCGGCCTGCGCCCTCGATGTCGAGGTGGTCGAGGGCCGCAGCATCGGCCGTGTCCGGGGTTCGAAGAAGCAGACCTATACGGCCGGTGTCGTCTGCGCCAAGGTCGCCCGCTACGCCGAGCGCATCCATCACCCCGAAAGGGTGATGTATCCGCTGCGCCGAACGGGTGCGAAGGGCTCAGGGCAGTTTGCGCGGATCTCCTGGGACGAGGCGCTGGACGAGATCACCGACCGCTTCAACCAGGCCGAGCGCGAGTTCGGCGCGGAATCGATCTGGCCTTATTACTACGCCGGCACCATGGGGCTGGTCATGCGCGACGGCCTCAACCGTCTCACCCACGTGAAGAAATATTCGCGCTTCTATCAGACCATCTGCGCCAATGTCGCGCGCATCGGCTTTGCGATCGGCACCGGCAAGATTGCCGGGGTCGATCCGCGCGAGATGGCGCTGTCCGACCTCGTCGTGATCTGGGGCACCAATCCGGTCAACACCCAAGTCAACGTGATGACGCACGCCGCCCGCGCGCGCAAGGAACGCGGCGCCAAGATCGCGGCGGTCGATATCTACGACAACGACACCATGAAGCAGGCCGACATCAAGATCATCCTGCGGCCAGGCACCGACGGCGCCTTCGCCTGCGGCGTGATGCATGTCCTGTTCCGCGACGGCTATGCCGACCGCGCCTATATGGACAAGTACACCGATTGCCCTGCCGAGCTCGAGGCGCATCTGAAGTCGCGAACACCGGAATGGGCGTCCGCCATCTGTGGCGTGCCGGTGTCGGAGATCGAGGCCTTTGCCAAGGCCGTCGGCAAGACCAAGCGGACCTTCCTGCGTCTCGGTTACGGCTTTACCCGCTCGCGCAATGGCGCGACGCAGATGCATGCCGCGCTGTGCATTCCCGCGGTGACGGGCGCCTGGCAATATGAAGGCGGCGGCGCCTTCTTCAACAATTTCGCGCTGTGGCACTTCAACGAATCCATCATCGAAGGCCACGACGCGATCGACAAGACCATCCGTGCGCTCGACCAATCGCAGATCGGCCGCATCCTCACCGGCGATGCAGAAGCCTTGCATGGCAAGGGTCCGGTCAAGGCGATGCTGATCCAGAACACCAATCCGATGACGGTGGCGCCGGAGCAGGCGTTGGTCCGGCAGGGCTTTGCGCGCGAGGATCTGTTCGTCGTGGTGCACGAGCAGTTCATGACCGAGACCGCGGAGATGGCCGACATCGTGCTGCCGGCGACCATGTTCATGGAGCACGACGATCTCTACTACGGCGGCGGCCATCAGCACATCTCGGTCGGACCGAAGCTGATCGACCCGCCCGGCGAGTGTCGTTCCAACCATGAGGTGTTGCAGGCGCTGGCGCCGCGGCTCCGCGCCAAGCATCCGGGCTTCGAGATGACGCCCCGCGAACTGATCGACGCGACGCTGAAGCTGAGCAATCACGGCGACATCGCCGGCCTCGAAGCCGATATCTGGCGCGACCTGCAGCCGGATTTCCGCACCTCGCATTATCTCGACGGCTTTGCCCATGCCGACAAGAAATTCCATTTCAAGGCCGATTGGGCGCATCCGCCGTTCGGCCAGACCATGGGCGATTTCGACAAGATGCCTGATCTGCCGGACCATTGGGCGGTGATCGAGGACATTGATCAGGCCCACCCGTTCCGGCTCGCGACCAGCCCATCGCGCAGCTTCCTCAACACGACGTTCAATGAGACCCCGTCTTCGCAGGCGCGCGAGGGCAGGGCCAGCGTGATGATTCATCCCCTGGATGCGGCCGCACTCGACATCTCCGACGGCGATGCCGTGACGCTCGGCAACGGCCGCGGCGAGACCACGCTGATCGCAACGCTGTTCGAGGGCGTGCGGCGCGGCGTGCTGATCGCCGAATCCGTTCATCCGAACAAGGGCCATATCGGCGGCCGCGGCATCAACATGCTGACCGGCGCGGACACCATCGCGCCGATCGGCGGCGCCGCATTCCACGACAACAAGGTCTGGATCAGGAAGGCGGCCTCAGCCTAGGGCACGCACTCCGTCACACCGTACCCCGCGAACTCCTTCGCGATATCGGGGTTCATCGCCTTCGCCTGCGCGATGTCGGTGGCACCGTCGCCGCCGCTCTTGCGGGCGGCGATGCCGCGGCCGAACAGCGAGGATGAGGAGTGTGGGTTGCGCTGGATCGCGTCGGTGTAGTCCTTGATCGCCTCGGTTGTGCGTCCGAGCCTGAGGTTGACGAGACCGCGGCTGTCGAGGGCATCGCTCAGTCCGGGGTCGATCTGGAGCGCGAGATTGCAGTCGGCGAGCGCGCCTTGCAAGTTGCCGGTCGCAGCCCGGGTCCAGCACCGGTTGTTCAGCGCTTCGGCGTCCTTGGGCGCGCGCCGGATCACGGCGTCGAAATCCTGCATGGCAAGCGCATAGGCACGCTTGATCGCATAGACCTGGCCGCGCTTGTAGCGTGAGGCGACATCATTGGCATTCGAGGCAATCTTGCGGCTGAGGTCGGCGATGACGGGATCTCTTGCAAGGTCGTCCGCGGTCGGGGCGGGCGCGGCTTGCGGCACCTCGCAGATCGGCTTTTGCGGCTCCTGTTTCTGCACGTCCGGCTTGGTTAGCGGCTTATCGTCCGGTGGCCGTGTGGCAGCACCCGCGAATGAGAATTCCGTCGTCAGCGAGGATGACAGCCAGGGCACCTGCTCGCGGTTGGTGGCGGCGACGACGCCATTCTTGGTGTTGGCCAGGGCCTGCTCGGCGCTGATATTCGGCGCGCGCATCTCGCGCAGCAGTTCGGCGACGAACAAGCTGCGATCGGTCTTGCCGGTGGCCGCGACTGCACCGAGCGCGGCGGAGTAGAACACCAGCGAATTGTTCGGCGCGATCGCCGGCGCAAGCCCTGCCGAATAGCGGCGGAAGCGCCGCTCGAACGGGTTGCGGCGGGAGGCGTCGATCAGCGCGATCTTGATCGCGGCCCCGCGCGTGTTCATCTCGGCGAGGACGGCGTCGAGGCTGAAGCCGTCGCGCGAGACGTCCGGCTCGGTCCAGATTTGCGCGTCGACCGGCAGCAGATAGGTCTGCCGGTTGGACTGGATGCCGAAACCGTCGAAGAAGATCAGCGCCACCGTGCCGCGTTCGATGCGGGCATAGAAGCGATCCAGCGCCCGTCGCATCGCGTCGCCCGTGACGTTGCTCTGGCTGTCGACGACGAACCCGGCGCGCTTCAATTCTTCGGTGACGTCCTGTGCATCGTTGGCGACGTCGCTGAGCACGGATTCGTTGTCGGGATATCTGGCATTGCCGATCACCAGCGCGATCTTCGCGGCATCGGCCGCGCGGCTGGTGGTGGTGCCGCTCAGCATGACCAGCCCTGCCAGCAACAACAGAAATGCGGCGCGCATGAAATGGCTCATCGGTGATCAAAATCTCCAGTCAGGATAGCGGCCGCGTCCGGCAATTCAGTCGACAAGCGAAGTTGCGCCCACACGCTATGGTGAGGGCGCGTTGCAGATTGCCCTTGCGCCTGCGGCCCGACCTGCCGCAAATGACGGCAAAGCGGAAGCGAAGGAAGCGAGCGTGCCATGAGCGACACCACAGCCGTCATCACCGAGAAACGTGGGCAGGCATTCTGGATCACCATCAACCGGCCGGAGAAACGCAACGCACTCAACGGCGATGTCATCGCCGGCATCACCAAAGGCTATCGCGACGCGCATGACGACAAGGACGTCCGCGTCATCGTGCTGACGGGCGCGGGCGACAAGGCGTTCTGCGCGGGCGCCGACTTACAGAATTCCGGCGCGGCTTTCGCGATGGATCATTCCAAACCAAATGTCGACTATGCCGATCTGTTACGTTTGTCACAGAACTCCACCAAGCCTTCGATTGCGCGGGTCGGCGGCGTCTGTATGGCCGGCGGCATGGGCCTTCTGTGCATGACCGACATGGCAGTTGCGGCCGACCATGTCGTCTTCGGCCTGCCGGAGGTGAAGGTCGGCGTGTTCCCGATGCAGGTGCTGAGCCTGCTCCAGCGCATCGCGCCGCCCCGCCTCGTCAACGAATGGGCGCTCACCGGCGAGCCGTTCGACGCCAGGGCCGCGCAGGCCGCGGGCCTGCTCAACTACGTCGTGCCCACGGCCGAGCTCGACGCCAAGGTCGACTGGTTGATCGGCCGCATTGTCGACAAATCACCGACCGCGATCCGCCGCGGCAAATACGCCATGCGCGCGATTGCCGCGATGTCGTTCGACGAAAGCATTGCCTACACCGAGAGCCAGATCGCGCTGCTGGCGATGACCGAGGACGCCAAGGAAGGCCTGAAGGCGTTCAGCGAGAAGAGGAAGCCGGTCTGGACGGGAAGGTGAGCGGGCCAGCTCGATGTCGTGTCCCGGACGCGCTGCAACGCGTCAGCGTTGCTGCGCAGAGCCGGGACCCAGAGGCGGGACGGGGCATTCGGTAGATGGGCCCCGGCTCTGCAGCGCACCGCCGAAGAGGCGCTGCGCTGCGTCCGGGGCACGAGAGCGTGGTTTACCAGCTCCCTTCACCGTCGTCCCGCCTCGCGCCAAGGCGGCGCGCCCCGGAATTTCAATCTCACCCCGCGTTGGCCTTCAGTCCCGCTGCCTGGATCCCCGCGACCGCGCAGGCTTCGTCATTGTCGGAGGTGTCGCCGGAGACGCCGACGGCGCCGAGCAGCGTCGTGCCGTCCATGATCAGCACGCCGCCGGGCACCGGCACCAGCGCGCCCTTGGCAATCGTGTTTACGGCATCGATGAAATAGGCCTGCTCCTGCGCGCGCTGGAACAGGGCGCGCGAGCCCATCCCCATGGCGAGCGCGCCATAGGCCTTGCCGTGCGCGATCTCGGCGCGCATCAGGCTGGTGCCGTCCTGCGCGGCCGCGAGCTTGAGCACGCCCCGCGCGTCGAGGATGGTGACGACAAGCGGCTTCAGCTTGAGCTCGCCGGCCTTCGCGAAGGCGGCGTCGAGGATCTTGCGGGCGGTGTCGAGGGTGAGATCAGCCATGGCTGGTTTCCTTTGCAGCTGGAGAAGTGGAATTGGTTTCGGAGCGATCGAGGCTCATCGCCAGCACCCGGGCGACGTGAAGCGCTTCACGCTGGGCGCCGTCGTGGATCTGGTGCCGGCACGAGGTGCCGTCGGCGACGACCAGCGTCGTCTGCTCCGCGCGCCGCACGGCCGGCAGCAGCGACAGTTCGGCCATCTCGATCGAGGCATCGTAAGTGTCGGCACCATAGCCGAACGCGCCGGCCATGCCGCAGCAGCTGGACTCGATGGTCTCGACCTTCAGGCCCGGCACGAGCCGCAGCACCTGCTCCACCGGCTTGAATGCACCGAAGGACTTTTGGTGGCAATGGCCGTGCACGATCGCCTTGTCGGCGACGGTGCCGAGCGGCAGTTGCAGCCGGCCGGCCTCGGCCTCGCGCACCAGAAATTCCTCGAAGGTCAGCGCGTGGGCGCCGACCGCCTTGGCGTCATTGTCCTTGCGCAGCGAGGCAAGCTCGTCACGCAGCGTCAAGAGGCAGCTCGGCTCCAGGCCCACGATCGGCACGCCGCGGGCGGCGTAGGGCGCGAAGGCGATTACCAGCCGGTCGAGCTCCGCCCTGGCTTCATCGACGAGACCGGCCGAAAGGAATGTGCGACCGCAGCAGAGCGGACGGCCGCCGCTCGCGGGCTTCGGCAGATGCACGCGATAGCCGCCCGCCACGAGCACGCGCAACGCGGCCTCGAGGTTCTCGCGCTCATAGATGCGATTGAACGTATCGGCAAATAGAACGATCTCGCGTCCTGTCTCGGAGCCGACGCTGTCAGCCGGAGGCACGAACACGTCGCGGCGGAAGGCGGGAAGGGCGCGCCGCGCACTGATGCCGGCAAAGCGCTCGAACAGCTTTCGCAGCAGCGGGCTGTGGTTGCGTACGTTCGCGATCGGTGCAAAGCGCGCCGCGAGGTCGGCATAGCGCGGGAGATAGCCGACCAGCCGGTCGCGCAGCGTCAGGCCGTGAGAGCCGACGCGCGCGGCGAGCACCTCGATCTTCATCTTGGCCATGTCGACGCCGGTCGGGCACTCGTGGCGGCAGGCCTTGCAGGAGACGCAGAGCTTGAGCGTCTCCATCATCTCGCCGGATGACAGCGCGTCGGGGCCGAGCTGGCCGGAGATGGCGAGGCGCAGCGTGTTGGCGCGGCCGCGCGTGACGTCCTTCTCGTTGCGCGTGGCACGGTAGGACGGGCACATCACGCCGCCTTCGAGCTTGCGACAGGCGCCGTTGTTGTTGCACATCTCGACCGCGCCCTGGAAACCGCCGCCGGCACCGGGATAAGCGGACCAGTCGAGTTTTGTCTTCAGCTCGCCGACGCGATAGTCCGGCTTGAAGCGGAACAGCGAGCGGTCGTCCATCCTGGGCGCATCGACGATCTTGCCGGGATTGAGCACGCCGGCGGGATCGAAGCGCTGCTTTACCTCCTTGAAATCGGCGACGAGGCGCTCGCCGAACATCGTCGCGTGAAATTCGGAGCGCACCAACCCGTCGCCGTGCTCGCCGGAATGCGAGCCTTTGTAGTCGCGCACCAGCGCAAACGCCTCTTCGGCGATCGCGCGCATCGCCTTGACGTCCTTCTCCAGCTTGAGGTTCAGAACCGGCCGCACATGCAGGCAGCCCTCGGAGGCGTGCGCATACATCGTGCCGCTGGTGCCGTGTTTGGCAAACACCTCGTTCAGCCGCGCGGTGTAGTCGGCGAGGTGGGGCAGTGGCACGGCGCAGTCCTCGACGAAGGAGACCGGCTTGCCCTCCTGCTTCATCGACATCATGACGTTGAGCCCGGCGGCGCGGAAATCGGCGATACCGCTCTGCAGCGCCGGCTCGGTGATCTCGACCACGCCGCCCCATTTGCGCGTGTCGTTATTCCAGCCGAAGCCGAGATCGCTCATGAGCTCGCCGAGCTGCTTGAGCCGCGTCAGGTTGTCCGCCTGGTCTTCCTCGGCGAACTCGACCACCAGAACCGCATCCGGATCGCCCTTGATCGCGGCGGAGATGATCGGCCTGAACATCGCGATGTCGCGGCCGAGCGCGATCATGGTGCGGTCGACCAGCTCGACCGCGATCGGCTTCAGCTTGACCAGATGCTGGGCCGCATCCATCGCCTCGTAGAAGCTGCCGAAATGGCAGACGCCGAGCGCCTTGTTCCGGATGACAGGCCAGAGCTTCAGCTCGACCTTGGTGGTGAAGGCCAACGTGCCCTCGGAGCCGACGAGCAGATGCGCCATGTTGTTCGGCGCATTGCGCGGCACCAGAGCATCGAGATTGTAGCCGCCGACGCGGCGCTGCACCTTTGGAAAGCGCGCGGCGATCTCCTCGGCCTCGCGCGCGCCGAGATCGAGCATGTCGCGGAACAGGGCGCGCGCACTGTCGCCGGCCTCGATATCGGACAGATCGCGCGAGACCTCGCCGAAGCGGCTCAGCGTGCCGTCGGCGAGCGCCGCTTCCATCGACAGCGTGTTGTCGCGCATGGTGCCGTAGCGCAGGCTGCGGCCGCCGCAGGAATTGTTGCCGGCCATGCCGCCGATGGTGGCGCGCGAGGCCGTGGAGACGTCCACCGGGAACCACAGGCCGTGCTTCCTAAGCTGGCGGTTGAGGTCATCAAGCACGATGCCGGGCTCGACGACGCAGGTCCGGTTCTCGACGTCGAGCGACAGAATCCGGTTGAGGTGCTTGGAGAGATCGACCACGAGTCCGTCATTGACGGTTTGGCCGCATTGCGAGGTACCGCCGCCGCGGGGGGTGACCTTCAGTCCCTCGTCGCGGGCGATCGCCAGCGCCCGCAAGGCCTCGTCCATGGTCTTGGGGACCACCACGCCGGCCGGCATGATCTGGTAGAACGAGGCGTCGGTGGCGTAGCGGCCGCGGCTGAAGCCGTCGAACAGGACGTCGCCGGTCGTTTCCGCGCGCAGGCGCCGTTCGAGCGAGGAGGCGTTTGTCATCCTTGATCCCGGACCGATCCAGCGAGCTGGTCCAGCCTTGCCGTGTTATTCATAGCGGTTCGTGGTCGATTATATTCTGAATTCAAAATGAGCTAGCCGGGCGCCTCATGGCGTGGCTGGCGCGCCCGCTTCGGGCTCGGCGAGGTGCTCGATCGCAGCTGCGCGCTTGTTGCGCAGGTGCTGGAACAGGATGTCGCTGAGCTCGCTTGCGGCCCGGCGGCGCAGCGCATCGAGGATGGCCTCGTGCTCGCGCATCGCCTCGGCCCAGCGCTGCCGCTTGCGGGCGAAATTGGCGGAGTAGCGGACGCGGCGGATCCGGCCGGCGAAATTGGCATAGGCCGTCTTCAGGGTCTCGTTGCGGGCGGCCGCAACGATGCTCTCGTGGATGCGCTGGTTGGCCAGGAAGTAGCCGTGCATGTCGCGATGCAGGTAATGGCCGTACATCTCGTAATGCAGCTGCTCGATCGCGGTGATTTCCGCATCCGTAATGGCTTCACAGGCGAGGCGCCCGGCCAGGCTCTCCAGTCCGGCCATCACATCGAACAGCTCCTCGAGGTCGTGCTGGCTGAGCTGGCGCACGCGCGCGCCGCGGTTGGGCAATAGCTCGATCAGGCCCTCGGCGGCCAGGACCTTGAGCGCTTCGCGCAGCGGCGTGCGGGAAATGCCGAGCATCTCACACAGCTGTCGCTCGGGAACGCGGGCGCCTTCCGGGATGTTGCCCTCGACCACGTAGTCGCGCAGCCGCAGCAGGATCTCACCATGCAGCGAGGCGTCCTGGCGGTCGCGGCCATTTGCGGCGGGCGAGGCGATCGGAACCCCGCTGTCGGGAATCGTGGATTTCATTTGCAGCACAGTAATTTGCCCGTCTGGTCGCGTCGACGATGACAATCGAATACCAAATTTCGATTGAAAGGACAAAAAATGAATGCAAAATAGCACTCCAAAAGCCGGTCAGAACTTCGACTGGGAGGGCTTCATGCATCAGGGACGTCATTTCCTCCAGATTCCGGGTCCGAGCCCGATCCCCGAGCGCGTCCTGCGGGCCATGGACATGCCCGTCATCGACCACCGCAGCGCCGAATTCGGCGAGCTCGGCCGTACCGTGCTCGAAGGCAGCCAGAAGATCTTCCAGACCAAAGCCCCGGTCGTGATCTTCCCCTCCTCCGGGACGGGGGCCTGGGAGGCCGCCATCGTCAATACGCTCTCGCCGGGCGACAAGGTGCTGATGGTCGAGACCGGCCATTTCGCTACGATGTGGCGGCAGATGGCCGGCCGCTTCGGCATCGAGGTCGATTTCGTTCCGGGCGATTGGCGCCGCGGCGCCGATCCGGCCGTGATCGAGGCCAGGCTCGCCGCCGACACCGCGCACGCCATCAAGGCCGTGATGGTCGTGCATAACGAGACCTCGACCGGCGCGACCAGCCGCATCGCAGAGATCCGCGCCGCGATCGATCGCGCGGATCATCCCGCGCTGCTGATGGTCGACACCATCTCCTCGCTCGGCTCGGTCGACTACCGCCACGACGAATGGAAGGTCGACGTCAGCGTCAGCTGCTCGCAGAAGGGTTTCATGCTGCCGCCCGGTCTCGGCTTCAATGCGATCTCGGAGAAGGCGCTGGCGGCGTCCAAGACCAACAGGATGCCGCGCTCCTATTTCGACTGGGAGGAGATGCTCAAGCCCAACGCCAAGGGCTTCTTCCCCTATACGCCCGCGACCAATCTGCTCTACGGCCTGCGCGAGGCGATCGCGATGCTGCTGGAGGAGGGGCTCGACAACGTCTTCGCAAGGCATGAGCGGCTCGCGGCCGCGACCCGGGCCGCCGTCAACCATTGGGGCCTGGAGATCCTGTGCCAGGAGCCGGCCGAGTATTCTCCGGTGCTCACCGCGGTGCTGATGCCGCCGGGGCATGACGCCGACCAGTTCCGGAAAGTGGTGCTCGACAATTACAACATGTCGCTCGGCTCGGGCCTGTCGAAGGTCGCGGGAAAAGTCTTCCGCATCGGCCATCTCGGCGAATGCAACGCGCTCACGCTGCTCGGCGCCCTCACGGGCGTCGAGATGGGCCTGTCGGTCGCCGGCGTGCCGCACCGCGCCGGCGGGGTCGACGTCGCGATGAAGCTGCTGGAGCAGCGCCCGCAGGGCAATGCCTCGCCGCATCTGAAGATCGTCGGCACGTAAGGGATGGTCGCGATGGACGGGATGGCAGGCGAAGGCAGGCCGGTCCGCCATGCACGGACGGAGCCTTTCGAGAGGGGACAAGCCGGTCAAATGGTGCTATTCGGCGCCCACCAAACCAAGATGAGACCGGGAAGGACGCCGATGACCGTGCATACTGGAAGGCATTTCCTACAGATTCCAGGACCGACCAATGTGCCCGACCGCGTGCTGCGGGCGATGGACATGCCGACGCTGGACCATCGTGGTCCTGAATTCGCCGAGCTCGGTTTCGCGGTCCTCGCCGCGATGCAGCGCGTGTTCCGCACCAAGCAGCCGGTAATCATCTTCCCCTCGTCCGGCACCGGCGCCTGGGAAGCGGCGATGGTCAACGTGTTCGCGCCCGGCGACAAGGTCCTGATGTGCGAGACGGGCCAGTTCGCCGTGCTGTGGCGCGGCATCGCCGACAAGTTCAAGCTCGACGTCGACTTCATCCCGAGCGACTGGCGGCACGGCGCCGACCTCGCCGAGATCGAGAAGCACCTCGCCGCCGACAAGCAGCATGCGATCAAGGCGGTCTGCGTCGTCCATAACGAGACCTCGACCGGCTGCGTGACCCCGCCGCTGGAGGTGCGCAAGCTGCTCGACCGCGTCAAGCATCCGGCGCTCTTGATGGTCGACACCATCTCCGGTCTCGGCTCGATGGAATACGAGCACGACGCCTGGGGCATCGACGTCTCCGTCGCAGGCTCCCAGAAAGGCCTGATGCTGCCGCCCGGTCTCGGCTTCAACGCTGTCTCGGAGAAGGCGCTCAATGTGGCGAAAGCCAACCCCGGCATGCGCTCCTACTGGGACTGGCAGGAGGTCATCAGCTTCAACAAGCTCGGCACCTTCCCCTACACGCCCGCCACCAATTTGCTCTACGGCCTGCGCGAAGCCGTGAAGATGCTGGAAGAGGAGGGGCTGGAGAACGTCTGGTCCCGGCACAAGCGCCACAGCGCCGCGACGCGCGCCGCGGTCAAGGTCTGGGGCCTGGAGACGCAATGTGCCGATCCTGCCGCGCATTCGCCGGCGCTGACCGGCGTGCGCGTGCCTGACGGTCACGACGCCGACGCCTTCCGCAAGGTGGTGCTCGAAAACTTCGACATGTCGCTCGGCACCGGCCTGAACAAGGTCAAGGGCAAGGTGTTCCGCATCGGCCATATCGGCCATTTCAACGATCTGATGCTGATGGGCACGCTCGCCGGCGTCGAGATGGGTCTCGATCTCGCCAAGATCCCGCACCGGAGCGGCGGCGTTTTGGCGGCCATGGACGTCCTGAAGGGCCGCGACGCGGTGCCGATGGCCCAGGCTCAAGTGGCCTGAACTAATTGGAAGAAAAAGTGAGCGCGCGATGAACCTACCTGCGACGACGAACGAAGACCTGCTCTACTCCGTCCAGGAGGGCATCGCGCGCATCACCTTCAACCGCCCGCAAGCGCGCAACGCAATGACCTTCGCCATGTATGACCGCATGGCGGAGATCTGCCAGGAGATCAACGCCGATCGCTCGATCAAGGCGCTGATCCTGACCGGCGCCGGCGACAAGGCGTTCGCCTCGGGCACCGACATCTCGCAGTTCCGCGCCTTCAAGAGCGCGCAGGATGCGCTCGACTATGAGGCCCGCATCGACCGCGTACTCGGCACGCTTGAGCAGTGTCGCGTGCCCGTGATCGCGGCCATTGCCGGCGCCTGCACCGGCGGCGGTGCCGGCATCGCGGCCTGTTGCGACCTGCGCATCGGCACCGAGACGACGCGGATGGGCTTTCCGATCGCGCGCACGCTCGGCAACTGCCTGTCGATGTCGAACATCAGCCGCGTCGTCGCGCTGGTCGGTCCCGCCCGCACCAAGGATATGATCTTCAAGGCGCGCCTCGTCGAGGCGCCGGAAGCGCTCGCGCTCGGCCTCCTCAACGAGATCGTGCCTGACGTCGAGACGCTGCAACGCCGCGCCGACGAGACCGCAAAGCTCGTCGCCAGCCACGCGCCGCTCACGCTGGAAGCGACCAAGGAAGCGGTGCGCCGCATTCGTCGCACGCTGTCGCGCGAAGAGGGCGAGGACCTGATCCTGAAGGCCTATATGAGCGAAGATTTCCGCGAGGGCATGGATGCCTTCCTCAACAAGCGCACGCCGAACTGGAAGGGCAGGTAAGTCTCACGGGCCTTCGGCTTCGTCAGTCGAAAGTCATATGCGTTGATTTGCTCGTCTGCTTGAACTCGTCAGGATTAGTCCGCACTATGCAGGGATAGAATTTTCCGCACCTACAACTCAAAAAACATCAGGGGACGAAACTCGTGCGAATTCCAGTGAAAGCCGTCGGCGCTGCGACGGCGCTGTTGTTGAGCACGCCGGCGCTTGCCGGCTGGGAACCGGCAAAGCCCGTCGAGATCGTGGTGGCCGCGGGCGCAGGCGGCGCATCCGACCAGATGGCGCGGATGATGCAGGCCGCGATCCAGAAGAACAATCTGATGAAGCAGCCGGTGGTCGTCTCGCTCAAGGGTGGCGCATCGGGCGCGGAAGCGCTGATGTACATGAAGTCGAGCGAGGGCGATCCGAACAAGGTGCTGATCGCCTATTCGCTGATCTACATGCTGCCGCTGTCGGCGAAGATCCCGTTCAACTGGCGCGAGCTGACCCCCGTTTCGGTGATCGCACTCGACCAGTTCGTGCTGTGGGACAACAGTGCAGGCCCCAAGACGGTAAAGGAGTTCGTCGCGGCCGCGAAGGCTGCAAGCTCGCCGTTCAAGATGGGCGGCACCGGCTCCAAGCGCGAGGACCACGTGCTGACCGTCTTCCTGGAGCAGAAGACCGGCGCGAAATTCTCCTATCTGCCCTACAAGTCCGGTGGCGAAGCCGCGACCCAGCTGGTCGGCAACCACACCGAAGCCAACGTCAACAACCCGTCCGAAAATCTCGAAGTCTGGCGCGCCGGCCAGGTGCGTCCGCTCTGCGTGTTCGACAAGGAGCGCATCGCCTACACCACCAAGGTGACGGAAACGCAGTCCTGGGCCGACATCCCCACCTGCAAGGAGGAGGGCGTCGACGTCCAGTATCTGATGCTGCGCGCGATGTTCCTGCCCGGCAAGGTCACGCCTGAGCAGCAGGCGTTCTATGTCGATCTCTTCCACAAGGTGACGCAGACCGCCGAGTACAAGGAGTACATGGAGAAACAGGCGTTGAAGCCGATCTTCCTCACCGGCAAGGACATGGTGAAATTCCTCGAGGAGGACGACGCCATCAACAAGTCGCTGATGACGGAAGCCGGCTTCGTCGCGAAGTAGTCTGCTGTTCTTCGCCTCTCCCCGCGTGCGGGGAGAGGTCTGGATTGCACCTGGCGATGCGAAGCACCGTCCAGCGCAATCCGGGTGAGGGGGACTCTCCGCGAGTCTGACTCTCACCTTCCTCGTGGAGCTCCCTCACCCTAACCCTCTCCCCGCAAGCGGGAGAGTGGATTGGCCACAGCGTTACTCATGTCCCAAACCGATCTTGAAATCGTCGTCGACGACCCGACCGCGCCCGAAGACGACTCGCCCTCCGTCGTCTCCTCCGGCACGATCGAGATACTTGTCTGCCTGCTGCTGCTGGCCCTCGCCGTCACGCTCGGCTACGACAATTGGCGCACCGGCGCGGCCTGGGATGCGACCGGGCCCGAGCCCGGCTATTTCCCGTTCTACCTCTCCGTCATCCTCGGCGGCGGCAGCCTGTACGGCTTGATTGCCGCGTTCGCTGCACATCGCGCGGCGCGCGAGACTTTCGTCACGCGCGCACAAGCCCGCCGCGTGATGGCGGTGTTCGTGCCGACGCTGCTGTTCTGCCTGGCGATGCAGTTCCTCGGCCTCTATGTCGCGAGCTTCCTGCTGATCTCTGGCTTCATGCGCTTCGTCGGCAAGATCGCGCTGTGGAAGTCGCTGCTCACAGCCTTCGTGTTCACAGCGGTCATGTTTGTCACCTTCGATGTCGCCTTCGACGTCATCATGCCGAAAGGGCCGCTCGAAGCGGCCTTCGGTCGCTAGGACGGATCCGCGATGGAAGCTCTCGGTCTCCTGCTTCACGGTTTCGCCGTCCTGCTGACGTGGAAGACGCTCGTGCTGATGATGGTCGGGCTGGTGCTCGGCATCTTCGTCGGCGTGCTGCCGGGCCTCGGCGGGCCCAACGGCGTTGCGATCCTGCTGCCCCTCACCTTCACGATGGATCCGACCTCGGCAATCGTGATGCTGTCCTGCATCTATTGGGGCGCGCTGTTCGGCGGCGCGATCACCTCGATCCTGTTCAACATCCCCGGCGAGGCATGGTCGGTCGCGACCACATTCGACGGTTATCCGATGGCGCAGCAGGGTAGGGCGGCGGAGGCGCTGACCGCGGCGTTCACCTCCTCCTTCATCGGCTCGCTGGTCGCGGTGATGCTGATCACCTTCCTCGCGCCGATGATCTCCTCCTTTGCCTTGAAGTTCGGCCCGCCCGAGTTCTTCGCGGTCTATCTTTTGACCTTCTGCTCCTTCGTCGGCCTCGGCCGCGAGGCCAAGCACAAGACTGTCATCTCGATGTCGCTGGGCCTGCTGCTCGCCGGCGTCGGCATGGATACGGTGTCGGGCAATCTGCGCATGACTTTCGGCTCGGCCGAGCTGCTCCGCGGCATCAACTTCCTGGTCGCCGTCATCGGCCTGTTCGGCATCAGCGAGATCCTGCTCACGATGGAGGAGCGGCTGGCGCTGCGCGGACATGCGGCGAGCATCTCGCTTCGTGTCGTGCTCGGCGTGTGGCGGGACCTGCCGAAATATTGGGTGACGCTGCTGCGCTCCTCCTTCATCGGCTGCTGGCTCGGCATCACGCCGGGCGGCGCGATCGCGGCCTCCTTCATGGGCTACAATCTGGCAAAGCGCTTCGCCAAGGAGCCCGAGGGCTTCGGCAAGGGCCGCATCGAAGGCGTGTTCGCGCCCGAGACGGCGGCGCATGCCTCCGGCACCTCGGCCTTGCTGCCGATGCTGGCGCTCGGCATTCCCGGCTCCGGCACTGCCGCGATCCTGCTCGGCGGCCTGATGGTGTGGGGCCTCAACCCGGGGCCGCTGCTGTTCGTCGAGCACAAGGACTTCGTCTGGGGCCTGATCGCCTCGATGTATCTCGGCAACGTCGTCGGCCTCGTCCTGGTGCTGACGACGGTGCCGATCTTCGCCTCGATCCTGCGCGTGCCCTTTGCGGCGGTGGCGCCGATGATCGTGGTCTCCTGTGCGATCGGCGCCTATGCGATCCAGAATGCGATCTTCGACATCTGGCTGATGCTGGGCTTCGGAATCGTCGGCTATGTCTTCAAGAAGATCGGCATTCCCTTGGCGCCGTTTACCCTGGCGCTGGTGCTCGGCAACCGCGCCGAAGATGCCTTCCGCCTGTCGATGATCGGCTCTGGCGGCAACCTGAAGGTGTTCTGGTCGAACGGGCTGGTCGGCTCGATCACCACGCTGGCGATCTTGCTGCTGTTCTGGCCGGTGATCGACGGACTGCTCGCCCGTGTCGGATTGACGCAGCGGGCCAAGGTGGCGCAGAGCTAGGGAAAACCCTAGATATTTCAGTTGCATAAGGGATGTCGCCGTAGTCCTAGGCGGTACACGCCCCGATTGTTTCCGATTGTTGCGCGCCCGGCACAGCCCTCCGACGACTCTCCGCGTATATTTTCATCACGAAATTGTGCGGAAGGGGAACGTCCATGAAGCGGATTGTGATTGGGATGGCGGCGGCAATGTCGCTGTTCGCGACGGGTGCGCTGGCTGCCGATATCGCGGCAAGGCCTTATGTGAAGGCGCCAATCGCCGATCCGGTCTGGAGCTGGACCGGCTTCTACGTCGGCGCCAACGGGGGTTACAGCTGGGGCCGTTCGCGCACCGACGTTTCCTATTTCAATTCGGCCACTGGCCTCCCCATCGCACCTCCGGCCGGCTCCATCAGCAGTGGTTCGTTCGACATGAACGGCGGGGTCGCGGGTGCCCAGGCGGGCTACAACTGGCAGAATGCCAACTGGGTCTATGGCATCGAGGGCGACCTGCAATGGTCGGGTGAGAGGGGCAGCTCCGCCTTTGTCTGCGCCGGCAGCGCCGTCTTCCCGATCGCCGGACCCTGTCTTCCCGGCCTGACCTTCCTTCCGGCCGGCGCCGCGACGAACACGGTTCTGACGGTCGATCAGCACCTCCAGTGGTTCGGCACCCTCCGTGGTCGCGTCGGCATCCTGGCGACCCCGAAAGTCTTGTTCTACGGCACCGGCGGTCTGGCCTTCGGCGAGATCAAGACCACGGGCACCATGACCGGCTTCACCCCAGCTGGCGTAGCCATCGCATCGATCGGCACGAACTCGACGACGCGCGCCGGCTGGACCCTCGGCGTGGGTGTCGAAGGCAAGATCACGCAGAACTGGAGCGCCAAGCTCGAATATCTCTACATGGATCTCGGCCGCTTCTCGTCCGGTCCGTTCACCTTGGCGCCGCTCTCCACTGTCAGTGCCAACGTCTCATCGCGCTTCACCGACCACATCCTGCGCGCCGGCATCAATTACCAGTTCGGCGGCCCGATCGTCGCGAAGTACTGAGAACAACAAAGGCGTCAACGAGAAGCAAAGCCCGGCTCGCGCCGGGCTTTGTCGTTTCCGATTTGGCCCGCCGGGGTCAACTCGCACGTCGGGTCGCGGTCCTCTTCCTTCGCGACGTCGAGCGAGGCGCTCACACCACCTTGGCGTCCCGGAGCGTCGCGATCTCGTCCGCACTGAGGCCGAACTCCCTCAGCACCTCGTCGGTCTGCTCGCCGAATTCCGGCGGCCGCGCCACCATCCGGCTCGGCGTGCGGGACAATGTGACGGGCTGGCCGACCAGGCGGATGTGGCGGTCATCGTCGCTCGGCACGTCCTGCGCGATGCCGAGATGCCTGACCTGCGCGTCCTCGAACATCTGGTCGATGGTGTAGATCGGCCCGCAGGGTACCCCGGCCTCGTTGAGCTCCCGGACCCAGGTTTCGGTCGACTTCGTCACCGTGCGCTTCTCGATCTCGGCATTGAGCGCGTCGCGGTTCTTGGAGCGGGCAGGGGCCGTCGCGTAGTCGGGATGGGCATAGAGCTCCGGGGCGCCGATCGCCTGCGCACAGCGCTCCCAGATCCGCCCGCCCGTGGTGGCGATGTTGATGTAGCCGTCCGAGGTCCTGAACACGCCGGTCGGGATGCTGGTCGGGTGGTTGTTGCCGGCTTGCTTGGCGACCTCCTTCTCCATCAGCCAGCGCGCGGCCTGGAAGTCGAGCATGAAGATCTGGGCCTGGAGCAGCGAGGTCTGCACCCATTGGCCCTTGCCCGAGACCTCGCGCTCGAGCAGCGCGGTGAGAATGCCCATGGCGCAGAACAGGCCGGCGGTGAGGTCGGCGACGGGAATGCCCACCCGCATCGGGCCTTGGCCCGGTGCGCCGGTGATCGACATCAGCCCGCCCATGCCTTGCGCGATCTGATCGAAGCCGGGCCGCTTGTGATAGGGACCGTCCTGGCCGAAACCGGAGATGCTGCCATAGACGATGCGCGGGTTGATCGCAGCGAGGCTGTCGTAGTCGATTCCGAGCTTCTTCTTCACGTCGGGCCGGAAATTCTCGACCACGACATCGGCCTTGGCGGCGAGGCGCTTGAACACCGCGAGCCCGCGTTCGTCTTTCAGGTTCAGCGTCATCGCCCGCTTGTTGCGGTGCAAATTCTGGAAGTCGGACCCCCGTCGCGGCCCGCCCGGCTGCTCGCCGCCGGCATCCTCGGTCAGCGCGTCGATCTTGATCACATTGGCGCCCCAGTCCGCGAGCTGCCGCACGCAGGTGGGCCCGGAGCGGACGCGGGTCAGATCGAGCACGGTGAAGCGCGACAGGGCTTCCGAGGCATGCGGAAAGGGCATCGTGAAAAGGCTCCGGGACGAATTGCGGGCCTACCATAGTGCCGATAGACCATGCGACAAGTCTGGGCCGGCGCGGATGCCGCCTGTCGAAATGCCATGGCTGGCGCGGTCTGCGCCATGAAGGGATCAGCGCGACAGGCGCTTCAGTTCCGCGCGCGCCTGCTCGGCCAGCGGGGCGTCGCCGTGGCGCGCGATGAACAGCTCGAACGCCTCCCGCGTTCCTGTCCGACGTGCGGCTTCGTACTCTTCCGCCACCGCAACGGAGGGATCGCGCGCCATCGGCATGGAGGGCGCACGGCCCGCCTCGCCGCTGTCCTTGCCGCGGTCGTCTGCTTTGGCTTTCCCGCTCATGACGAACTGTTCTCCGATGGACAGACGATCCTGCCCGACGACCGCCGCGAGGATCCCGAGGAGACCGGCTGAGAGGAAGCCAAGTTTCATCATTCTCCTCCCGATATCATCGCGCAGGCTGAACCTCGCGTTCCGTGTCCGGCCCCGTATGACTACGGAATCGCTCGGCCCGTATGACTACTGGATGTGATGGCTAATGTGCTCTTATGGAAGAGTGCCAGGCACAGGTGCCAAATTTAAGCCAAACGTTTACCTCTGAAGCTAGAATCATTCGTCCTCGCTCGAATCACGCGATCGATAGCTCCGGAGATTCCATTGGCCACCGCTGTCAACGTCAGTGCCACGAACAATGCCGAGATCGACGGCCTGCTGTCCGGATACAAATGGTCAGGCACGATTACTTACAGCTTTCCCGACGCGGCGGGCGATTATTCCAATCCCTATTACGGCGGCAGCGGCGAGCCGACCACCTCGGGCTTTGCCTCGACGCCCACCCAGATCCAGACGGCGATCAACTACGCGATCGGATTGATCCTCGGCTACACCAACGCCGACATCCAATACGCAGGCACGAACGGTGCCGACATCATGGTCGCGCAGTCCCCGGCGGCCAACCCGACCGCCTACGCCTACTATCCCGGAAACTACGCCTCCGGTGGCGACATCTGGTTCGGGACCCAGTACAACTTCTCGCTCGCCAAGCTCGGCAATTATTATTTCACGACCGCGCTGCATGAACTCGGCCACGCTCTCGGCCTCAAGCACAGCCAAGAGGCCGGCGGCCCCGGCAACGTCGCGGTGCCGAGCGCGCACGACAGCAGCGAATATACCGTCATGAGCTATCGCAGCTATGTCGGTGCCTCGACCACGGGTGGCTACACCAACGAGGCGTACGGGTTTTCGCAGACTTACATGGCGAACGATATCCTTGCGCTTCAAACCATGTATGGCGCGGACTTCACGACCCAGAGCAGCAACACGGTCTACACCTGGAATCCGACCACAGGGCAGGAATTCATCAACGGTGTCGGACAGCTCGCGCCGGGCGGCGGCGTCGGAGGCTCGGCCAATCGCATTTATGAAACGGTCTGGGACGGCGGCGGCGTCGACACCTACGACCTGTCGAACTACACGACGAATTTGAGCATCAACCTCAATCCCGGTGCGGCGTCGTTGTTCTCTTCCGTGCAACTGGCCAATCTCGGCAACGGCCATTACGCATCGGGCAACGTTTACAACGCCTATCTCTACAACGGCGACGCGCGGTCTTACATCGACAATGCCATCGGCGGGTCCGGCAACGATACGCTGGTGGGCAACGCGATCGCCAACGCGCTGAACGGCGGCGGCGGTAACGACAGGATCACAGGCGGTGCGGGCAATGACGCCATCAATGGCGGCTCGGGCACCGACACCGCGGTGTTTTCGGGCAGCCGGTCCAATTATTTGGTCTCGTACAATGCGGCCACCCAGACGTTCACTCTGACGGACCAGCGCGGCGGCGCGCCCAATGGTACCGACACCGTCACCGGCGTCGAAAATTTCCAATTTGCCGATGGCACGTTGGCCAGCTCCAGCCTCGTACCGACCGCGATCGAAGCGTTCGGATCGACCGGCGTGATGCTGTCCGGTGGCAACTATTACTTGGCCGATCTGTCGACAGGTGCCGGCCCCGTTCTGAAGTATGCCGGCGCTGCGGTGATCGCAGCCCAATATGGCACATGGTCAGTCATCGGCGCCGAGCGGGTAACGGGCGGCGGCTACGACGTCGTCTGGAAGAATTCTGCGAACGCCCATTATTCCGTCTGGAGCACGGACAGCACCGGTAACTTCATCAGGACTCTCGCTGCCGCCCCTGAGGTGCTCGGGAGCGATGCGTCGCTGCAAGCGCTGGAACCGACCCTGCAGCAAGATCTCAACGGTGACGGCACGATCGGTGTTCCCGCAGTCAGCGGTGTTACGATTGAAGCGTTCGGATCGACAAAGGCGGTGCTGTCTGGTGGCAATTATTACTTGGCCGACGTGTCGACCGGCGCCGGACCCGTTCTGAAGTATACCGGCGCTGCGGTGATCGCGGCCCAATATGGCACGTGGTCAGTCATCGCCGCCGAGAAGGTGACCGGCGGCGGCTACGATGTGGTCTGGAAGAACTCGGCGAACGCCCATTACTCGGTCTGGAGCACGGACAGCGCCGGCAATTTCCTCAGGACTCTCGCTGCAGCCCCTGAGGTGCTCGGGAGCGATGCGTCGCTGCAAGCGCTGGAACCGACACTGCAGCAAGATGTCAACGGTGACGGCACGATCGGTGTTCCCGCAGTCAGCGGTGTCACGATTGAAGCGTTCGGATCGACCAAGGCGGTGCTGTCCGGTGGCAATTATTACTTGGCCGACGTGTCGACCGGCGCCGGACCCGTTCTGAAGTATGCCGGCGCTGCGGTGGTCGCGGCCCAATACGGTACGTGGTCAGTCATCAGCGCCGAGCAGGTGACCGGCGGCGGCTACGATGTGGTCTGGAAGAATTCTGCGAACGCCCATTACTCGGTCTGGAGCACGAACAGCGCTGGCAATTTCCTCACAACCCTCGGCTCGGCTCCCGAAATGCTGGGAACGGATCCGGCTCTGCAGACGCTGGAGCCGACGCTGCATCAGGACCTCAACGGTGATGGAACGATCGGGGTCACCAGTGTCCCTGTCATCAGCGGCGTCACGATTGAGACGTTCGGATCGACCAGTGCAGTCCTTTCTGCTGGCAGCTATTACTTGAACAGCATCTCGACCGGGACCGGACCAACCCTGAAATATGGCGGCGCTGCGGTGGTCGCGGCCAACTACGGCACATGGTCCGTCATTGCCGCCGAGCAGGTGACCGGCGGCGGCTACGATGTCGTCTGGAAGAACTCGGCGAACGCGCATTATTCGGTCTGGAGCACGAACAGCGCCGGCAACTTCCTCACGACTCTCGGCTCCGCTCCCGAGATGCTGGGGAACGATACAGCGCTGAAGGCGCTCGAGCCGACGCTGCAGCAGGACCTCAACGGCGACGGGACCGTTGGCGCAGCGCCGTGGACCGACGGCTTCGTGTTCAATTCCGATCACGGGGGATCGCCATCATCCAGTTCGCATGACGTGCCCGACACCATGCCCGGTTGGGTTGGTGCACAGACCACGCCCTCGTCGTCGGCATTGGCCGCGGCGCCGGCGAGCCAGGATGCCACGGCGCAGATCAGTCTGATTGATGTTCTGCACGCTCTGCAGGACCAGGGCTTCCTGCTCGGCTGACGATGCGCGTCTCGTCGCGCCGCACCGATGTGCCTCGGCGAGCTGCGAGCTGCAGCGTGGGGCCCTTCGCAGCGCGACGAGTATTATCGTCTGAGACGGCAGAGTGATCAGGGCGTGACGGGCGAAATCTGGCACTTTCGCCAACGTGACACCTTGCCCCTGTTTTGCCCGACGAGTCAAATCGATTCGCAAAATCCGGAAGGCGTCCGAGGCGCCTGCTAAGTCATTGACAAAGCTGCATCCGTCTACTGTGCATGGGGTTGTTTTCGCGCTTTTTTGTGAGAGCCGCCTCGGATATGACGATTATCGCGCGTGTGACCTGCCAGGACTCCTCGATGTGCGAGGCCGATCGCGCGCCGGGAAGGATGCGGCTTGACCGACACGCAGTTTGAGTCGTCCGGAAAGGCCGACGGTGCAGGCGGAGCCGGTGGGGCCGGCCGTGCCCGCCGGCTGTTGCACGGCTGGTCCGCGAACCTCGTCCAGATGGTGCTGGGGCTGACCCAGCAGCTGTTGCTGATCCCCGCCTTTCTGCACGTCTGGACCGGCGACATGCTCGCAGCCTGGCTCGCGATCTATGCAGCGGGCAGTCTCGTCGTGGTGGCGGACGCGGGATTGCAGCTCCGCGCGATCAACCGCTTTCTCGCCTTCAAGTCCTGCGCCGATTGCGACGGACGCACGGCGAGCTTCTATTCGGCTCTGCGGCGGATCTATCTTGCAATTGTCGGCGGGTTCGGTGTCCTCCTGTGCGTCGCCGTTGTCCTGGCGCCGCCATCGGTAGTGCTCGGCTTCCAGGCGACACCGACATTCGATGCCGCGATGCTGGTGATGATTCTGGGCATGCTCCTGACCTTGCCCTCGAACCTCGTCTCGGGTCTCTATCGCGTGCGCGGCCGGTATGGCCGGACGGTCTGGCTGCAGAACGCCGCTCTGCTACTCGGACAGATCGCGCAGCTCGCAGCACTCGCGATGTTCGGCAGCCTGCTCGCGGTCGCGATCGCGTTCGTCTCGATGCAGATCCTGCTCGCGGTCTTCCTCACTGCATTCGACGCGCCGCGCTGGTTTCCCTTCCTGCGCCGTGCTGGCAAGCCGCCGTTCGTATCTCCGTCCCTGCGTTGGAGTCTCGGGCAATTCCGCCGCGCGCTGCCCTTCGCGGTCGCCAACATCACCGAGCTCGCGCTGGTCAACGTCCCGGTGCTGCTGGTGTCGGCGCTGGTCACGAACCGCGTCGCAGTGGCGCAATGGGGGCTGACCCGCGTGATCGCAAGCCTGGTGCGCAGCCTCTGCCTCCAGGTGACGCTGCCGCTCGCCGCCGAACTCGGCCACGATCATGCGACCGGCGACAGGGAGCGGCTGCGGCGCCTCTATGCCCACGGCTCGGTGTTCGTGACGGCCCTGGCCTGCCTCACCGTCGCGGGCTTGCTGCCGTTCTGGCCCGACTTCTTCGCGCTGTGGACCCATGGCAGCATCCCTTACGACGCGCCTCTCACGGTGACGCTGCTGCTTGGCTCGGCGGCCGTCGCGCCGTCGCTGCTGGCGCTCGTCTTTGCCAATCACAGCAATCGCGGCGACCTCCTGATCCGGACCAAGGGACTTCAGCTCGTCGTTTTCCTGGCGCTGTCCATCGTCCTGATCCCGCGGCTCGGGCCGCTCGGTGCCGCGCTCGCCGTGGTCGCGAGCGACATCCTCGTGCAGTTCGGGCTGCTCGCGCTGATGGTGATGCGCCAGACGCTGAATCATCCGTTCAGGCACATCGCCATCCTGGTGCTGATGGGCGGCGCCATCGTGGCGTCGGGCTGGCTGATCGGGCAGGCGATCATCGCGCTCGTGCCGGGGAGCGGAGTCCTGCACTTCGTCCTGGAATGCGCGATCTGGCTGGTCGCGGTCGGCCTGCTCGCCAGTCCGCTGCTGAACACGGCGCTGCGCGAGCGCTTGCGGGCGCTGATTCCGGCTTAGCTGTTGCCGTTTAACGCGCGGTCAATGCCAGCCGGTGCTTCAGCCTTTCCAGGTGCCGGGCGAATTGAAGGCGGCCGGCTTCGGTCTCCGCGGTAAACTGCGCGAGACGGAGACGGCCGGCCGCGCGCAGCCGCTCGCGTGTGCCGTCGGTGCGCAGCGCCGTGATCGCCTCCGCCAGCGAGCGCGGCTCGTCATAGTCGAACAGGATGGCGGCATCGCCGGCCTGCGCCTTGAACGCCTCCGGATAGATCACCGGTGTGCCGACCGCCCAGGCTTCCAACGGTGGAAGATTGGTCGGACCGAAATAGCTTGGCATCACCAGCGCCGCGGCGCTGCGGTAGAGCGCGCCGAGTTCGACGGACTCGACGAAGCCGATGATCGAGATCTGATCCGACAATCCGTAGGCACGGATCGCCGCATCGATCTTGTCGCGGCCGCCACGGTCAGAGCCGCACAGCACTAGCCGTTCGATGATGCCTCGCTCGCGCAGGAGGGCGAGTGCGGCGAGCAGCGTCACGTGATTCTTGTGTGGCCAGAACTGCGCTGGATAGAACAGATAGCCCGGCTCGAGCCGGAACTTCGTCAGCACCGCCGCGTCGGCGTCGGCATTAGGCTGGGATTGGCTGACATAGGTGGAGGGCGAGAACGGGATGCAGACCGCGCGCTCTCTTTGCATAGCGTAACGCCGGCAGAGATCGTCGGTCAGCTCGGGTGCGTTGACGATGACGACCGCCGCCTTGATGCTGGCGAGGCCGAACAGGATCTCGCGGCGCTCGAATTCGCCGAAGGTCCGCACTTCCGGAAATTCCGGCGCGTCGCGGTGGCAGCCGTCGAAGATGGTGATGATGAAAGGCAGCTCGTAGAGCAGCAAATGCCGCTTCGAGGTCGAGGTGAAATGCACGACGTCGATGCCGTCGCGGATCAGCGTGCGCTCGAACGGCGATTTCAGCTTCGATGCGATCTGGACGAGATCGAACGGCCCGCAATATTTCAGGAACAGGAAGACATGGTCGAGCGGGCCGAATTTCAGGAGGCGGGCTGTGACACCGAACTCCTTCAGGATCTCCAGCGTCCTCGGATCGGGCGAGTACACCACGATCTCGTTGCCCGATTTGGACGCCCAGTCGCGCAGCCAGAGCAGGTCGTTCAGCGGTTGCTGAAAGCCGCCGCCGACCTCGAGGGCCTGTTCCAACATGACGGCGAGACGCAGCGGTCTCACGGTGTGATGCTCTTTCGGGCGATCGCGTAGGCCGCCCAGCTCTTCGTGTGCGGAGCGTCCTGGGTCAGCCACGCGGCGTGAGCGGCGGGCTGAAAGCCGCTCGCGATGAGCACGGCGTCGATCTCGAACGGAAACCAGTAGCGCAAATGGTGCGCTTCATCGATGCGCCGGATCGTGGCGCGTTCCATGTCCTCGCAGAACAGCGTGTAGTTCACCGTGACGGTCGCGGCCTGTTCGTCATGGTCGGATTGCGCGATGCGGGTCAGACGCAGCGGCTTTTGCTCGATCACCTTGACCCGCGTCTCGACGCCTTGCGCCAGCACGGCGCCGCCGTACCAATAATCGAAGAAGAACACTCCGCCCGGCTTCAACGCGGTGTGCGCGGTCCGGAACATCGACGTCAACGCATCGCGGCTGGTCTGGTAGCTTGCGACGTGGAACAGCGACACGACCGCGTCGAAGTCGCGCTCGGGGCCGGTCTCGCGGGCATCGCCTTGCCGGAACGGAATGGACAGACCGGCCTGTCCGGCGCGCGCCTTGGCGCTGGTGATCATCTCATGGCTGAGATCGATGCCGGCAACGTTCCACCCCTGGCGGGCGAAGGCCAGCGCGTGCAGGCCGGTGCCGCAGCCGAGATCGAGCAGCCGGCCCGAGGCGACGCCGTGGTCGCGCAAGCATGCCTCGACGAACGCCGCCTCCGCCGCGTAATCCTTGTCCTGATAGAGAAGGTCGTACCAGGGCGCGTAGTCGGCGAAAACCGTCACGCCAAAATCTCCTTCAGCGCCTCCGCCGAGCGGGCGATCTCGTCGTCGGTCAGGGCAAGTCCGCTCGGCAGGTAAAAACCGCGCCGGGCGATGTATTCCGCGTGCGGATGGCTCTCGTCGAGCATCAGGCCCATCCGGCGCAGCACCGGCTGCTCGTGCATGCACCAGAAGAACGGTCGCGTTCCGATACCCTTTTCGCCGAGGCGGCGCATCGCTTCCTTGGCGTCGAACGGAACGTCGTCGTTCAGCACGATGCCATAGACCCAGTAGATGTTGTCGGCGTACGAGGTGCGGGCGACCGGGCGGCGGATGCGGTTGAGCCCTCCGAGATGTTCGTCATAGAGCCGGCCGATCCGGCGCTTGATCTCGACGGTCCGCGGCAGGCGCTCGACCTGGGCGATGCCGAGCGCGGCCTGGAGGTTGGTCATGCGCGCATTCCAGCCGAACTCCTCGTGAACGAAGCGCTGCTGCGGCTGGAAGCAGAGATTGCGATAGCCTTGCAGGCGATCGGCGAGGCCATCGTCGTCGGTGAGGATCATGCCGCCTTCACCGGTCGTGACGTGCTTATTGGGATAGAAGCTGAAGGTGGAGACGTCGCCGAAGCCGCCGCAGCGCGCGCCGCGATAGGTCTGGCCGTGCATCTCGGCGGCGTCCTCGATCACCTTCAGGTCGTGCTTGCGGGCGAGCGCCAGGACGGGATCGAGATCGACCGGCAGGCCATAGATGTGGACCAGCATGATCGCGCGCGTGCGCGGGGTGATGACGGCTTCCACGCCCTCGACAGTCATGTTCCAGGTCGCTGGATCGCAGTCGACGCCAACCGGCACGAGGCCGGCGCGCACCACGGCGGCAGCGCAGCTGATGATCGTGAAGGTCGGGATGATGACCTCGGAGCCTTCCGGCAGCCCGAGCGCATGGACCGCGATCTCGAGCGCGACCGAACCGTTGGTGACGGCGATGCCGTGTCGCCGTCCCGCAGCTTCGGCCATCGCCTGCTCGAAGCGCTTGATGAACGGTCCTTCCGAGGAGATCCATCCGGTCCGGATGCATTCAGCCAGATAGTCGGCCTCGTTGCCGTCGAGCAGTGGCGTGTTGACGGGAATGAACGGCGCAGTCACAGGCCTGGGCCTTTGATCCGGATTTCTGATCGGTCGGCTTCGGCGAACCGGGTCTTGTCGTTCTCGCCGGAATAGGGACCTTGCTTGATCTCGAACATCTCGAGCGGTTCGAGCACGTGGAAGCCGTGCGCGCCGCTGCACAACAGGATGATGTCGCCGGCACCGAGCACGCGGCTTTCGAGATATTCCTCCTCGACGGTGTAGAAGTCGACCTGGAGCTTGCCCTTCTGGATCAGGAGGGCCTCCTGGGTGTAGTGCACCTCCCGCGTTACCTTGTTGTGGCGGTGCGGCTCAATGGTCTTGCCTTTTGGATGGCTCATGAAGGCGAGCTGCTGCGACAACTCCGGCGTCGAAAAGAAGTGGATGCCCGGCTCGCGGAACGAGGCGCGCACGATGATCGCGTAGAGCTGGTCGCCGAATCGAACGTGTTCGACGTGTTCCATCGTGAGCCTCGACAAAAACGCTGTGATTAGAGTGAGATAGCTATCCTGCTGCGCACTTTGGCCATTTTGGCCGGGACCGTCAAGGGCGCACGGACTATGTCGTTTGTTGCGCCCCCAACGGGGATTCAGCCAATGTGCGTGAGGATCTCCTCGACACGCCGGCGGAAGGTGTGGGCGGCAAATGTCCTGGCCTGTCCCGCTTTCGCAATCGACAGGCGCGCCGCATCGTCCGCGAGGTACCGGTCGATCAGGGCAAGGCAATCGTCAACGTCGCGCCATGCAACGACTTCGCGGTCGGGAGCGAACAGCGTGTGCAGATTGTCCTTGAAGTCGGTCAACAGGAATGCGCCGACGCCGGTCGCCTCGAACAGACGTGCGTTGCCGGCCTCGCGCCCTGCCATGTCGATGTGCGAATTGAGCGTGATGCGGGAGGCGCGCAGGGCCTGGTACATCTCCACGCCCCACACCTCACCCTGATAGCAGCGATGCAGCGGCGAGGAGGAGGGGAGAGATTGCAGGCCGCTGCCGAACAGTTTGAGATCGTAGCGCCGCGCCACCGCCTCGAGTTGCGCGACGCGGAGCTGATGATCCGCCGACACCGCGCCGACGAAGGTGACGTCGAAACTGTCCTGGGGCGGCGGAGGCAAGATGTCGCGGATGCCTGTCTCGAAAGCGAGATGGACCACTTCGCCGCGCACGCCCTGCTGGCGGAAGTAATCGACGACCGCCGCCATCTGCGAGATCATGAGATCATAGACCGACCAATCCTCGCCGCGCGAGGGCGAGATGCCGACCTGGCCGATCAGGATAGGACGGCCAATCTGCTTGATCCTGCGCGCCAGACGCGTGTCGACATGGAACAGATCCTGATTGAGGACGAGGTCCGGCTTGAAGTCCTCGATTTGCGCCAGCAGGATCTTTTCCGCTTCCGCATCGAGCCGCGGGCTGAGCCCGACCTTGCGCGCGAGCGGCCGCAGCACCGGCTTGAACGGCGCGACCGCGCGTTGCAGCCAGCCGGGAACGGCATCGCGCGCGGCGGGCGCGCCGGGCGGCGACGGATCGGTGACGGCGAGGCCGCGCTCGCGCGCCCATGCGGCCCGCATCCAGGGATTGTTGACATGGATGTCGGCGGCGACGTGCCCCAGGCCGGCGAAATTGCGCGAATAGAAATCGGCGACGCCGAACAGGCTGGCGTTCCGCGCCGCCATCTGCGCCGCATAAGGTTCGTTCTCGAGACCCGGACGGCGGCGATAGAGCCAGCAGAGAAAGCGCGGATAGTCGGCGTTGAGGATCAGGATGCGCACGGCGTCAGGGCTTTTGTTCGAACAGGCTGCGGGGCATCACATACCAAAGCAGGAACAGGATGGCGGTGCCGTGGGTAAGCATGGCGACCGAGAGCGGCACGTTGAGTAGGACGTGCGGCAGCACACCTGATGATATCAGGACGAAGCGGGGCGGTAGCCCCGCGGAGGCGCGGTTGCCGAGCGCCAGCACGAGACCGGATGCGAGCGCGGTTAGCGGCGCGAGCCATGGACCAACGGACGCAACGCCTTCGGTCGCAAACAGCGACGCGTTCAAATTGCCGAAACCGTAGGTGTTCTGCATCACCACCGCGAGCGGCTGCTCGTAGGGACAATGCATCAGCGGCTTGAGCACGGAGATCTGGCAGAACCAGGTCAGCGGATGGGTCGCGAAGAAATGGTTGTAGATGTCGAGCGCGCTCGATGCCGTCGCCATCATCCGGATGTTGACGAGGTCGAAATATTTGCCGGGAATGCTATTAAGGCTGGCGCCGGTGAGGACGATGATGGCAAGGCCGAGCAACATCGGGACAAAGATCGATGCAATGACTGAGGCTCTGGCCTCCAGAAGCCGCGACAGAACGACCAGCGCGATCAGCCAGGCCGGTGTGAAGAACGCGAACTTCGTCAGCGTGATGGGATAGAACAACAGGAGCAGGATCAGCACCAAGCCGGCGCGCCAGCGTTGGCCGAGCAGCCAGTAGCACGCGAATGCAAACGGCAGCAGCGTGCTCGACACCCAGCCCGTGAGATACCGTACGGCTCCGGGAAATTGCAGCGCGTCGCGGTAGTCGTAGATGTTCGCAACCGCGACCAGGCGGAAATTATAGGTCGACGCCACGGCGATGGTGACGATGGAGATTACCAGGATCAGCGTGAGCAGTTGCGCGAAGCGGGCATTCGACAGTGTGACGAGCTGCCGGAACGGCGCCCGGACGAACAGCGTCGGCAACAGCAACAGCACGAGCGACAATGCTGCCGAAACCCCGGCGAGCAGTCGGGGATAGCTATATTCGGAGAAGACGTCGATCCACAGGAAGCCCAGGATCATCGTGTAGAAATAGAAGCCGACGAAATAGCCGAAGCTGAAGCGGGCGGCGGCGAACAGCAGCGAGACGGTCGCGAAAGTGGCCGCGATCGCGACCGCGATCCAGACGCGGTCGCTGCTGAAATGGATATAGGCCTGAAAGTTCGCAACCTTGATCAGCGACAGGCAGGTGACGGCGCTGTGCAGCAGCAGCGCGACCGCCAGCGCAGCCCTGGAGTCCAGCCGGGCTCGCAGATCGCTGATGATGCCGGACGATGCGCTCATGGCGGACGGGCTCGCTTGCGGACGAGGGGAGTTGCGAGCGCGATCAGGCGATTTCAAGCGAGCGCTTGAAATAGGCGATCGTCTCCTTCAGTCCGTCCTCGAGCGCGACCTTCGGCTCCCAGTTCAGCACCGCCTTCGCCTTGGCGAGGTCGGGCTGGCGCTGTCGCGGGTCGTCTTGCGGCAGCGGCTTGAACACGAGCTTGGAGCGCGAGCCCGTGAGCTCGATGACCTTCTCGGCGAGCTCGCGGATCGTGAACTCGGAATTGTTGCCGAGATTGATCGGGCCGGTGACGTCTTCCGCGGTCACCATCAACCGCACGATGGCCTCGACGAGATCGTCGACATAGCAGAACGACCGCGTCTGTCCGCCGTCGCCGAACACCGTGATCGGCTCGTCCTTGAGCGCCTGGACGATGAAGGACGACACCACGCGGCCGTCATTGGGCTGCATGCGTGGGCCGTAGGTGTTGAAGATGCGCGCGACCTTGATCGGCAGGCCGTGCTGGCGCCAATAGTCGAAGAACAGCGTCTCGGCGCAGCGCTTGCCCTCGTCGTAGCAGGAGCGGATGCCGATCGGGTTGACGTTGCCCCAATAGTCCTCGGTCTGCGGATGGATCAGCGGATCGCCATAGACCTCGCTGGTGGAGGCCTGGAAGATGCGCGCCTTCAGCCGCTTGGCGAGGCCGAGCATGTTGATGGCGCCGTGCACCGAGGTCTTGGTGGTCTGCACGGGGTCGCGCTGGTAGTGGATCGGCGAGGCCGGGCAGGCCAGGTTGAAGATCGCGTCGACCTCGATGTAGAGCGGGAAGGTGACGTCGTGCCTGACCGCCTCGAACAGCGGATTGGCGATCAGATGGGCGATGTTGCGCCGGCTGCCGGTGAAATAATTGTCAGCAGACACCACCTCGGCTCCCGCATCGAGCAGGCGCTCGCAGATATGCGATCCGATGAAGCCGGCGCCTCCCGTCACGAGGATGCGGCTGTTCTTGTAGCTTTCAAACGGCATGATCGGTTCCAGATGAGTCCGCGGGCGGGGCGGGCTGAGTGGTATCGGCTACGCGAGGAAAGGCCAATAGGCTCGCGATATGGTATTTTAGTACCGCAATAGCTGTGGTCGCAGACGGTTTTTCAGGCGGGGCCAGTTCGTATAGAAGCCGTCTGGAGTGCGAGGGTGTGTCTCCTCGTTCGGAGCAGATTTGATGAAAGTCGTAATTCTCGCGGGAGGCCTGGGCACCCGAATCGCGGAGGAGACCAGCACGCGACCGAAGCCGATGGTCGAAATCGGCGGCCGGCCGATCCTCTGGCACATCATGAAGATCTACAGCCATCACGGCTTCAACGACTTCGTGATCTGCCTCGGCTACAAGGGCTACATGATCAAGGAGTATTTCGCGAACTACTTCCTGCACATGTCCGACGTGACTTTCCATCTCGCGGAGAACCGGATGGAGGTCCATCGCGAAACCGCCGAGCCGTGGCGGGTCACGCTGGTCGATACCGGTGAGGACACCCAGACCGGCGGCCGGTTGAAGCGGGTGCTGCCTTACGTGGCAAATGAGCCTTTCTTCGCGCTGACTTATGGTGATGGCGTCGCCGACATCGACCTCGGCGCCGAGATCGCCTTCCACAAGGCACATGGACGGAGAGCCACGGTTTCGGTGGTACGCCCGGCCAAACGCTTCGGCGCGGTCGCAATCGAGGGCGACCGGGTCGTCAATTTCGAGGAAAAGCCGAGTGACGACGGCGGCTGGATCAATGGCGGCTTCTTCCTGCTGTCGCCGTCTGTCGGCGACCTGATTGCCGGCGACAAGACGATCTGGGAGCGCGAGCCGATGGAGCAGCTCGCGCGCGGCGACGACCTGCGCGCCTATGTGCATCCCGGCTTCTGGCATCCGATGGATTCGCTGCGCGATCGCAATTTCCTGGAGGGCGAGTGGGCCGGCAACCGCGCCAAGTGGAGAATCTGGTGACGGATCCTGCATTCTGGCGCGGCAAGAAGGTATTCCTGACTGGACATACCGGCTTCAAGGGCGCATGGGCTTCGTTGCTGCTGCGCCGCCTGGGCGCCAGCGTCTACGGCTATGCGCTGCCGCCGACGCACCAATCCGCGCTGTTCGTGACGGCCCGCGTCGCCGACGGCATCAAGCACCGTCTCGCCGACATCCGCGATCTCCCGGCCTTGCGTACTGCGATGGCGGAGGCGGAGCCCGACATCGTCATCCATATGGCGGCGCAGGCCCTGGTGCGCCCGTCCTATGAGGAGCCGGTCGAGACCTTTGCGACCAATGTGATGGGGACGGTGCATGTGCTGGAGGCCGCACGGCATTTGCGCTCCGTGCAGGCGATCCTGATCGTCACCACCGACAAATGCTACGAGAACACCGGCACTGGTGCCGCCTTCCGCGAGGAGGATCGTCTCGGCGGCAACGACCCCTACAGCAACAGCAAGGCCTGCGCCGAGCTCGCAACGCATGCCTATCGGCACAGCTTCTTCAATGCGGAGGGCGCCGCACGCATCGCGACCGCGCGCGCCGGCAACGTCTTCGGCGGCGGCGACTGGGCGCGCGACCGCCTGGTGCCCGACGCGATGCAGGCGTTCCTCGCGGGCGAAGCGCTGCGGATCCGTAACCCCAATTCGGTGCGGCCCTGGCAGCACGCACTCGATCCCGTGCTCGGCTATCTCGAGCTGGTCGAGCGGCTGGCGGACGATCAACGCTTCGTTGGTGGCTGGAATTTCGGGCCTGATGCCGCAAGCGAGGTGCCGGTCGGGACGGTGGTCGATCATCTGATCGCACTGTGGGGCGATGGTGCGCGATGGACCGCGGACCCCGGTCCGCATCCGCACGAAGCAGCCTATCTCAGGCTCGACTGTGCGAAAGCGCGGAGCGAGCTCGGCTGGAGACCGCGGCTCGACCTGGTTCAGGGCCTTCGGCTCACCGTCGACTGGTACAAGGCGCTGCGCGAGGGGCGCGATCTGCGCAAGATCTCGCTTGATCAGCTCGATCAGGTCGCCGCGCAGGCATAATCAGCCTGGCAGGTCGAGAATCTCGGCAATGCGCGCCTCGGCCGACAGCGCGTGCTTCAAATGCGCGCCCGACAGCACCGCCAGATAAGATTTGAGCAGGACGACGAGTGCGAGGATCGCGCGCTCGACGTCCTGTGAAAGGTTCGTTCGGCCGAAGGCGTCCCTCTGCAGGAACGGCCGGTTTTCCATGAAGGTCAGCCAGTAGAGATAGTCGTATCCGGCAATGCCGTTGAATGCGTCTTCCCAGTCGATGACGCGTGGCTCGCCTGCCTGGAGCATGATGTTCTTTGGCCCGAAATCGCCGTGACAGAGCGCGCTCGGCAGGTCAGGAAGACGATCTCCAAGCAACGCGATCAGCCGCTGCATTTCGGCCGCGCTGGCCCGCTTCAACAGACCGCGCTCCGACAGCATTTTCAGGGCCCGTTCCGCGGATGCCAGATAGTGCTCGAACGAGGCAAGCCGACCCGGCCGCAAGTCGTTGAGCCGCTCGCTGAGCGCGTCCGCCATCGCGGCGGCAACAGCGGACGGCATCGGGCCGGTCAGCGGTGCGAGGGCGGGCATCATCAGGCAGAGCCGGTCCGTTTCGTCCGCAAGCCGGATTTCGAAACGGTCGAGCACAATCGTCTCGCCGTAGAGCTGGAAGAGGATCTCCGCTTCCTTGGCGAGGCTGCCGCGTGCGGCCGCGCCCGGAAGATGCGTCTTCATGAACCGCTTTTCGCCGATAATGTCCGCCGTAAAGCAGATGCCGAGCGTGCCGTCCGGCACAGGGGCAACGGTGACGTCGCTGCCTGATGATTGCAGATGCTGCCGCAGTGCGGGCAGAAGGCACGCGCGTTCGGCGGCGATGTCGGGGCGGTGGTCGGCTTCGTGGAAGGCGATCTTACTCAGCACGATAGAGCGGGCTCAGATAGTCGATGCCGTCGTAGCCGAAATGGCGGGCCAGCGCCGCGGTGCCCTGTGCGATCTGCTTGCGCTCCTCATCCGAGAGCTCCTGGATGACGGCCTGGTTGTAGTCCTTGGTGCTCTTGAGCACGGTTCCCCAGGGCGCGATGGAGTCCTTGATCTCGACACCGTTCCAGCTCGGATAAAGCATGCTGTCCGCGAAGGGCACGCCGATGAAGCCGGCGGCTTCGGTCATGAACTTGCGCTTGTCCTCGACGAGATCCTCGTAGCGGAAGATGCGCACGTTGTCCGGATACATCTTCGCGAACATCTCGACCGTGGAGTGATAGATGTTCCAGGTGATCAGGTATTTGGTCAGCGGCTGCGGGAAGGGGCGGCGCTTGGTGTCGCGATAGGCCGAAAACGGGTTGCGCACGATGTGCAGGATGCGCACGTTGGGGAAGTCGCGCACCATGCGGTCGGCGTCGATGCCGATGGCGGGCGAGTAGCCGACATGGACCATGCCGGGACGCGGCTTGGTGTAGTAGTTCTCCCAGGCCGCGAAGGTCGCGCGGAAGAAGGCCTCGATCACCTGGCGGCGGAAGATCGGGGGCTCGCCGACGAGCCGGGCGAATTCGGCGACGCGCTTCTTCTCGTCCAGCACGCAATCCGCGTCGCGGAACTTGGAGCCGTTGCGCTTGCGCAGGAACGTCTTCAGTTCCTCGTCGATCATCTGCTCGTAGAGTTCGATCGCCGTCAGCCCTTCCGGGAATTCGGGATAGCGGTATTGAACGCGCTCGACCGAGGCGAGGAAGTCGTTGAAATTGCGGTTGCCGAGCTGCGACTCGAAGGGATAGACGAGGAGGTCGGGATGGCCGTCGAAATGACGATGGGTGACGTTGCCGCCGTGCTCGAAGCCCGCGGACACCATGGCCAGCCTGAAGTCACTCATACGTCCAACCCCTGCGTCGTGGAACATCGATTCCGCCCTCCCTTTAGCCGCATGGGCCGGATAATCAAGCTCGGATCGGGCTCGATCGGGACGCTCGGCTTCGGGTCGGGTGGCAATCGGGACGTGGGACATTGACGCGCCCAGGGTCGTGATCTACCCGGGGGCCATGCGTATTTTCGTCACCGGCGCGAGCGGCTTTCTGGGCTCCTACTTGGTCGCCGACCTCGTGGCGCGGGGACACGAGGTGGCTGTCCTGTTGCGGCCAACAAGTTCCGATTGGCGCCTGGGGGAGGTTCGCGACCGCCTTCACGTCGTGGCGGGCGGTCTGGATGATCTGGATGGGCTGCGCAGAGCGTTGGGAGCTTTCGGGCCGGAGGCGGTCGTGCACATGGCCTGGCGCGGCGTCGCCGGCGCCGAGCGCAATAGCCCGGTTCAGGCCGTCAACGTCGCCGACACGGTCGGCCTCGCCGAAATCGCAGTCGAGGTCGGCGCCAGGATATTCGTCGGCGCTGGATCGCAGGCGGAATACGGGCCCTACGACCGCGCCATCCGCGAGGACGACGCCGCGCGACCGACGACGTTGTACGGCATGGCCAAGCTGGCGGCCGGATCGATGGCGCTGCGCTTGTGCGAGGAGCGGGGGCTGCGCGCGGCGTGGCTCAGGATCTTCTCGACCTACGGCCCGAAGGACGCGGATCACTGGCTGATCCCGAGCATGATCCGTAACCTGCGCTCCGGACAACACATGGCCCTCACGGCTTGCGAGCAGCGCTGGGGATTTTTGCACGCGCGCGACGCGGCGAGCGCCTTTCGGCTCGCCATCACGCATGATGCTGCGAGCGGCATCTTCAACCTCGGCAGTCCGGACGCGCCGCCGCTGCGTGAGACCGTGACGCGGTTGCGCGACCTCGTCGACCCAGGCGCGACGCTCGGCTTCGGCGAGTTGGCGTATCGGCCCGACCAAGTTATGGTCCTGGCTGCGGACGTTTCGCGCACGCTGGCGTTGGGCTGGAAGCCCGAAGTGTCGTTGGATGAAGGCCTACGCGAAACGGTAAACTGGCATGACGCGACCACCCCTTCCCGCAAATTGTCCTGAGCCGAGGGAGTTCGCCCGCCGAATCCGCGCGCATGCGCTGCGGATGGTGCACGCTGCCAAGGCGTCCCATATCGGCGGCTGCCTCTCGATGGCGGACATCCTTGCAGTGCTGTACACGCGCATCCTGCGTGTCGATCCTGCAGATCCGCAAAGCCCGAACCGCGATCGCTTCGTGCTCAGCAAGGGCCACGCCACCGCGATCATGTACGCGACGCTTGCCGAATGCGGTTTCTTTTCCCTCGCCGAGCTCGACACCTATTGCCGCGATGGATCGATCTTCACCGGTCACGTCAGCCATGCGGTGCCCGGCGTCGAGGTCTCGACCGGCTCGCTCGGCCATGGCCTGCCGATCGCGATCGGCATGGCCCTGGCGGCGCGTTCGGCAGGCGGCGGCAGCCGCGTGTTCTGCCTGCTCAGCGACGGCGAATGCGACGAGGGCTCGAACTGGGAGGGCATCCTGTTCGCGCCCCACCACAAGCTCGACAACCTCTGTGTCGTCGTGGACTTCAACAAAATCCAGAGCTTTGGCTCGGTCGCCGAGGTGCTCAACCTCGATCCCTTCGCGGAGAAGTGGCGATCGTTCGGCTGGCGGGTCGAGGAGATCGACGGCCACGACCTCGACGCGCTCGAGCGCGTCCTCGGCACGGTGCCAGCACCATCGGGCCTGCCGACCGTCGTGATCGCCCATACCGTGAAGGGCAAGGGCGTGAGCTTCATGGAGAACAAGCTCGAATGGCACTACCGCTCGCCCTCGGATGAGCTGCTCGCGCAGGCGCTGGCCGAGGTCGGTGCATGAGGACCACGTTCATCGAGAGCCTGTCGCAGGCTGCGAGCGAGAATCCCGACATCTGGCTGCTCTGCGGCGATCTCGGCTATTCCGTGCTGGAGCCTTTTGCGGCAAAGTTTCCCGACCGCTACCTCAATGTCGGCGTCGCCGAGCAGAACATGGCAGGGATAGCCGCCGGCATCGCGCTGTCGGGCAAGACGGTCTTCATCTACTCCATCGGCAATTTCCCGACGTTGCGCTGCCTCGAGCAGCTGCGCAACGACGTCTGCTACCACGGCGCCGATGTCAAGGTGGTGGCGGTGGGTGCCGGCTACGCCTATGGCAGCCAGGGCTACACGCACCATGCGTTGGAGGACGCAGGCATCATGTCGATGCTGCCGGGCATCGAGGTGTTCGTGCCCTGCGATCCCATGGAGGTGCGGGCCGCGACGCGTCTGATCGCTGGAAGCGGCAAACCGTCCTATCTACGGCTCAGCCGGCAGGGTGAGCCCAATCTCGGGGCCGCCGTGACCGACCTGCGCAAGCCGCGTGTGCTGCGCGACGGACGTGAGGTCGTCATCCTCGCGTCGGGGCCGATCGCCTCGCGCGCGCTGGAGGCGGCCGACGAGCTCGCCGGGCGCGGCAGGGACGTGGGTGTGGTCAGCGTTTCCTGCTTGAAGCCGCTCGACGAGGCCGCGATCCGCGACACCGTGCGTGGTGCATCGCTGGTCGTGACGCTGGAGGAGCACATTCTGCGCGGCGGGCTGTTCAGCCTCGTGGCGGGCGCGTTCGCGGGCGATGCGCAGCGGCCGCCGGTCACGGGTCTTGGCATTCCCGAGCAGGGCGGCAAGACCTCGCAGGCGGGATCACGCGAGGCGCTGCTCGACGCGGCCGGCCTGTCGGTGCAGGCCATCGTCGCACGGATCGAGCAGTCGCTGGCTGCGCGCTGAGGCGTCTGCGCCTCACGCACCAGAGGGCGGCGGCGGATCGAAATTGACGCGCTCGCGCTCGAACACCACGGGCTTCTCGCGCACCTGTCCGTAGATCGCGAGCACGTATTCGCCGATCATGCCCATGAAGAACAACTGCACGCCGCCGAAGAAGAACATGGCGACGATCAGCGTGATGATGCCGGGCTCGGCGAGCTGCCGGTACAGAACGAGGCCGATCACGAAGTTGACGATGGCATAGCCGATACTCAGGGCCGAGATCAGAAAACCTGCGAACAGGCCGAAACGGACCGGGGCCGTGGTGAAGGACACCAGCCCGTTGAGGCCCTGGTCGATCAGCGCGCTGGCGCGGTTCTTCGAAAAACCCTTCTTGCGCTCGCGCCAGGTGTAGGGCACGCCGACCATGCGGCCGCCGCACTCGAACGTCATCATCCGCATGAACGGATAGGCGTCACGGACGTGACGCATGGCTTCGACGACGCGCCGGTCGACGAGCTGGAAGTCACCGACTCCCGGGGGCACCTTAAGCTCGGAGAACCTGGTCAGCACGCGGTAATAGGCATCGCGCAGCCCGCGCATCAGGCGGCTTTCCTCGCGCACGGCGCGGATGCCGTAGACGATCTCGTTGCCGGCTTCCCATAGCTTGACGAATTCGGGGAGCAGTTCGGGTGGATCCTGGAGGTCTGCCGGCATGAACAGGAGGACGGCGTCGCCACTGCTCGCCATCACCCCGTTGTAGGTATTGCGCAGCGGCCCGAAATTGCGCGCGTTGACGATGACCTTCACCGCGGGATCCTGTGCGGCGATCTCTCGCAGGATCTCCAGCGTGCGGTCGTCGGAGGCGTTGTCGCAGAAGATGTGCTCGCGCCGATAGCCCTGGAGGTCGCGGTCGAAGATCTGCCGGATCGCCTCATAGCAATCCCTGACGTTCAGCTGTTCGTTGTAGCAGGGCGTGATGACGCTGATTGTTTTCACGTTCGCATCTCTGGGGCAAGGCAAGTGGTCACCGCGCGGTGTCGGCGGCGTAGACGGCGGTCTTGTGATAATATCTGGCGATGCAGTCGTTGGGCAATCTGTCGGCGTTGGCGGTCACGTCGGCGGTCATCAGCAGCGACGGTGTCCATTTGTGCCGGGGAAGCGCGATAGCCGGCTCGGGGCTCGTTGTCAGATGGATGTGCCGTTCGACACTCTCGCGCCAGTATGGGTACAGGTCCTGCCATTGCGCGCGCAGCTGAAATGCCGTCGAGCTCAGGCACAGCGCAGCGACCGTGAGGAGTATCAGGCCCGCTGGCATCCCGACCGGACCGAGCAGGCCGCGGAACCTGCTCGCAGCTAGACGTTCGCGCAATTGCGGACGGTAGGCGCTGACGACCAGCTTGACGCCCAGCGTCGATCCGAACAGCAGCAGGATCAGTGCCGGGTTCTGCGCCCGTTCGACCAGCCGCATGCCGGTCGCATAACGATGCGCGAAATATGCGAAATAACAGCACGCGAGGCAGATCGCGATCGTGCCGAGTGCCAACAGCTTGCTCTTTTGCGGTGCTTGGACCGACGGGTCCGGCTCGGCCAATGCAATGAGACCGACAGCGGCGAGCCAGGCGACGATGGCAGGCTCGCGCAGCAAGCGCCCCAAACCGCCGAGCGAGTCGACAAGCGCCTGGAAGATGGACCAGATCGGGTGGCCGCTGTTCGGGAGCTGTCCCATGCGCGTGCTGTTGCCGCTGGCCGATACGACGATGATCCAGGCGACGGCGATGGCTGCAGCGATCAGGATATGATGCAGGATCTGGCGTTGCTGGCCGAAGAGATGGCGCGCGCCGACGGAGGCCAAGACGATCAGGATGAGCCAGGGTCCGGTGAATTCATTGCCAAGAGCAGCCGCGAATCCGCTCAGCGCCATCGAGAGAGTGAGCAGCCACGAAAAACGCGTCTGCCCGTCCAGCGCCCGGACGCACTCCCCGAGGATTAGGATGGTGATCAGAGCCGACGGGACGTAGCAGGTCACGGACGACAACCAATAGAGCAGATCCCGAACGCTGGGCGCTGCGCCGACCACCGCGCTCGCAAACGCAAGTGTGAGGAAGGCCAATTGGAGCGCGCCGGCGCGCGGCCAGGCGCGGACCGTGGCGAGAGCCGTCGCAGTCAGGAACAGTCCGGCATTTGCTGCCATCGTCAGTGAATAGGCCGACAACAGGCTGATTCCCGTCGCGGCGGAGATTGCTGGTGGAAGCTGGGTCAGCCAGAGGGCGAGGATCCGGCCTGATTGCGCATGATAGAAGAGCGAAACGGTGTGGACGAAGCCGTGGCGTGCGTACAGCTCCGCGAAGCAGAAATCGTCATGCTCGGGTGCGCTGAGCAGGGTCAGCGCAAACAGGCACAGCAAGAAAACTGCGGGACATATGCTGCACAGCGCCCAGACCATCCGCGCCCGGCGATTGGCGAGGGGACGCGCTTCCAATGGAGTAACGATTTGATTATACAAGCAAAGTCCCCTCGACTCGGCTGCAGATTAGGGCCAACCCGCAGCGGTCGCAATGTTCAGTTCCGGTCGTTGCAGGGGGGGCTGCGCGGCGGGTCCGCTAGAACTCCCGCCGCTTCAGCCAGGCTCGCGCCCCCCAATGCGCAAAACACCAAGCGGACCTGATCGGCGAGAGGTGTTCGACATTGCGGTAGATCTGCCAGACCCATTTGGCCGAGCGCATCGGACGGCTGGAGACGGAAGAACCCCTTACGCGGTAGCGCGCCAGATCCTCGTTGAGACCGTATGCGGTGTGGCCACGCTTGAGGATCGAGAGCCACAGGCAGAAATCGTCATAGCCCTCGTTCTTCATCGCGATGGAACCTGAGATCTCGCGGTCGACCATCGCAGTCAGCGTCGCGATCGCGGTGTTCTTCAGGAGCTGGTCGTAGGTGAGCGAGGCCGGCACCTCGATCAGCCTGCCGGTGACCGTGTTGGTCTCGTTGATACGACGGAAGGCGGTATAGCTGACGGCAGCCTGCTTCTGTTTCGCGAAGGCAAGCTGCCGCTCGAGCTTTTCGGGCAGCCACAGATCGTCGCTGTCGAGGAAGGCAAGATAACGGCCTTGGGCGGCGTCGATCGAGGCCTGACGCGCGAGCGCCGGGCCACCGTTTTTGACCTGCCGCATCAGCTTGACGCGCGGATCGCGCTCGCCCATCGCCGCGATGATGGCCGGCGTGGCGTCCGTCGAGCAGTCGTCCGCGATCAGGAGCTCCCAATCGGCGAATGTCTGGCTCTGCACCGAGCGGATCGTCTCCTCGATCAGACTTTCGACGTTCCAGGACGGGGTGATGATCGAGACGAGCGGCATGAAGGGTCCGTTCACTTCGCGCTGGGCGGCTCGGAGATTGCCGCGCGCAAGGAGGCAGCAAACGTGTCGAGCAGCTTGGGATCGCTGATATAGAGCTCGCCCGGATGAGAGCGGCGCCAGGCCGACTCGAAATAGGGCGCACCCCTCGCGGGATCGAAGGCTCCGCCAGCGAGCGCTTCGCGCAGCCGCGCGGGCACGTCGGCCAGACGATCGACCGCATAAACAAGAGGGCAGGAACGGTAGAATGCATCGCCCATCACCACGACCGGCTTGCCGAGCAGGAGTGCTTCGGCGCCCGACTTGCTGTTGACGGAGACGACGGCGTCGGCGCGATTGAGCACGGTGTAATTGTTGGTCTGCGGCGGCAGCAGCACGAAATTGTCGAACCGGCCCGCGAGCTCGAACAGGCGGGCGGCCGAGATCGCCCCAATCTGCGCGGGATGTTCCTTGACCACGAGCACATGCGAATCCGGGATCGTGCGGAGCAGAAAATCGACGGTCGCGACCTGATCGAGATAGTCCGGCGAACGCAGCGTCAGTGCCATGTCGGCCGGAACGTGGAAGGGGTAATAGACGAAGGGAGCTTCGGGCAGCGGCCGGTAGAGCTTGCGCAGCCGCGTCGCGTTGAGGGCCATTGCCGCGTGCACGCGGGCGTGACGCAGATTGTGCCCGAACTCCTGGTGCTTTCCGAGGGCGAACTGGTCCCAGAGCTTCTCGGCGAGACGATGTGCATTGCGCACATTGAGGACCTTCTTGAATGCCGCCGAATAGTGATGCTGATCTTTCTTGGGGATGACGATCGCGCGCTGCGTCAGCGTCTCATCCAAATAGGCACGCACCTCGGCGGACACCGAGTCCGCGGGCCCAGCCATCACGTCGGGTGCGGAAAAGCTATTCGGCGTGAAATACATCCGGCCGCGGAAGAACGACGGCTCGATGAACCAGTTGCGGATGCCCCTGCGCCTTGCGGCGTGGAAGCTTGCGATGACGGATAGGAAGCCGCCGAGCTCCTGGACCAGTTCGGCCTGCCGGTCCTGCGCCTCGAGCCGGTCGAGCACCGCTTCCATCGCGTTGGCATAGATCATGAAGCGCCGGCGGAGCGCGCTCGTGTCCTTGATTCCGAAGGTGAAGCGCTCGTGGCTGAACAGGAAGTTGGTTCCATCGAGACCGTAAGAGGAGACGCGCGCATCGAACGCCTTGCGATCCTCGGGTGAAGGACCGGCTTTGAGGCCCTCCCGATACATGTTCGTCACCGGCACGCCTTCGGCGACCGACATTTCGGCGCTGCGATCGTCGAAGGCAAGCAGCTCGACGTCGTGTCCCGCCATGCGCAGCCGCTGCGCGACCGGAATCCAGAATCGGGTCTGGTATTCGGCCAGGGTGGTGATGAGAATGGTCTTTGCTGCTGTTGCCATGGTTCTATCGAATGTGTTCGATCGCAATGCTCGCGAGCGGCAGCCCGGTCGTCACGCAGCGCGCGCGTTGAGCGGTGAACTGCGACGGGTTCGCGCGATCATGACTTGCGATGCGATGAAGCAAGGTCTCGACGAGAGCAGGCTCGATCCGCTTGTCACGCCGGGCCGGATTGAATTGGCTCCGCAGCCGCTCGGTGATGGCCGAGCCGAGTGCCGCGCTGGCTGCGCCCTTGACGATTTGGCCGACGCTCGGCCTGGCGCGCGTCCCCGTCACGGTTGCAAGCAGCGAGACGTAGGGCCGGCGCGCAGTCGTTGTGCCGGTCAGAACGTCGGCGACACGCTCGGCGGCTTGCCCGTCGTTGAGATGGAAGAAGGCCTCGATATCGGCGGCGTGAACGCCCGCGAAATCGAAACTCTCGGTCTCGCGCTCGATGTGATCGATGGCGCCAAGCAGCTCGTCGAACGAGGCGACCTTCCGGCTTACGCGCGCCGGCAGCGCGGCATGGCCGGCGGTGGTCGGCGTGTTCAAATATTCGAGCTGAAGCGGCAGCTTTCCGAGCAGTACCGATTCGACGGCCGTGCCGCAGTTGAGATGGACGACCGCAACCGCATTGCGGATGCGGTCGAGCACGCTGCCGGCGCCGTCGATCCGGACGTTGGCATGGCGCGAGAGCGCGTTGCGATAAACCTCCTCGCTCTCGAAGGGGTGCGGGCGCACGAGAATGCTGCGGTCCGGCCGCGCCGCGGCGAGCCGGCCGATCTCGGCGAGATAGTTGGCGAAGACCTGCTTCAGTTCGGCGATGAAGCGATCGACATAGGCGCCGTCCCAGCCGGACCGTACCATCGCCTCGCGTTCGCCGCCCGGCGTGCTCGTAAAGCGCGAATTGACCAGCGGGAAGTTGGCGTTGACGAGCAGATAGCCGCGCGGTTCGCCGTCGAGCAGCGCGCGCCAGCGGGCTGCCGCGAAATCGAAGCGGGGGCATCCGGTGAGATGAAGCTGCTCCGGCTTCATGGTTCCGGCCGCCAGAAAGGCATCGTGCAGCCGGCTGCCCCAGAAGAAATAGCCGGTCAGGATGTCGGCGTAGCCGCTGGCCTTGATATGTGCGGCCATCGCCGGCGGCGAATTGCCGCCCGTCGTCGCGAGCACGCCGCCCTCGGTGTCGAGCACATACAGCGGGAGGCCGGCTCCGGCAAAGCTGCGCATCAGGTCGAGATTGACCGGGCGCGCATAGTTGGCGACCAGCGCGTTCAGCCCGAGCCGCGGCACATCGACGGCCTGCTCGTACATCGGCACCAGCGCGACCGAGACGCCGCGCCGGGCGAGTTGATAACCAAGCATGACTGCCCCCGGCAGGTCACGCTTGGGGTGATCGACCACCAGGCCTATGCGCAAGATGTCAGCTCCCGGCAGATCCGTGTCAGAGCCGCATCACGGTGCGCTCGAGCTCCGTCAGGGTGCCGACGGCGCGGAAGCGCGCCGGCGGTTCGGGGTAGATGCGCGGCTGCTGGATGTAGGTCGCCGTATAGAGCAGCCGGCTGTGATCCGATTGGATCCGGCTTCCCATGTGCAGGCAGCGGGCCGTGTTGACGATGAAGGCGGACAGGCGGGGCGCGATCATCTCCTTGACCGCGTCAGGACCGGTCTTGGCGAACACCTGCGCGTCGCTCATGTGGCTCTTGAGCGTGTTGCGGAACGGCTTGGACGGACCGGCCGGAATGAAGGTGAAGGGACCGTCGGCCGTGTTCTGCACGTCCGTCAGATAGATGAAGAGTTTGCAGACGCGCTTGTCGTCGTGATCGAGATGCCACAGCTGCGAGTAGCTCAGCGCCTGGTCCGGGGTCGGTTGTGACAACGTCAGCAGCACGTCCGACAATTGCGGCAGGTCGCGCATGAAGTCGCCGATGATGCGCAGTGCAGCCGGCTGCAAAGCGTAACGCACGAAAGGATGGTCGGTCGCAAAGGCACCGTTGACGAGGTCCTCGTCCAGCAGGCTGACCCAGAAGGACTTGTGCCCGAGCTTCTGCTTATCGGAGAGCTCGTTCAGCCGGCTCACCTTGTCGTCAGCAACCGTAGCGACGGCCTGCGCGAGGCTGCGATCCATCAGCTGGGACACGTCGACGTAGCCGTCCCGGTCGAGATTCCGGCTTGCCTCGCTCCATTCTGCTTTTGAGGGAAGCTGGCCAAGCAGCGCGGCTCGCTTCGCTCGCGCGCCCGGCTGCAGGGTAGTCAGGGCCGCTTTGGTGAGCCAGCCGAGATCAGTCCGGTTGACGTGCCACAAGAGGCGACGAAACTGGCTGATCTTCTGCTTTTTCGGCGTCTTCACGCCGGCATCGATGGTGGTCATACGGTGTGCCCGATCGCAGGAAAGCAGGTCTCTTTAACCTCAAGGCTCCCACTTTTGCCACCCTAAAGTGCCGCCGGGGAGATCCCCTTTCGACCGAAATAGGTCCGTCCGAGCGTGCCGATCAGGCCGCGCTGCTCCTCGCTCAAAACCAGAAAATACTGTGCGATCCATGTCGCGGCGCAATACACGGCCATCAGCCCAGCCAAGCTGAGAATACCCGGCTCAGGCGTGAAATGCAGGATGGCGGCGAGGGGCAGCGCTGCGATCGCGAGGATCGCCCAATGGCTCAGGATCGCAAACCAGAACCGCCTGGAGTCGATTTCGAGTTCCCTGACGAAGATCAGGAGCTGCCAGGGGACGATCGCCGCAGTTCCGAGGATCTGCCCGAGGATGAAGGCCCGCTCGGCCAGAAGATGAGCGCCCGCAGCGGTGACCACCGCCCAGATCAGCAGATGGATCATCATCAGCCTGTTCAACCGCCGCTGAACCTTGGTGCGCGTCATGAAGAGTGTGTTGCCGAAGATCACGTATTGATAGCACATCGTGACCACGAACATCAGGCCCATCCAGTGCGCGTAAGGTGCGATCTGGGGACCGATCCAGAGATGCATGATCGCAGGAGACATCACCGCGGCCGCGACGAAGGGCGGCACGGTCACGATCGGCAGCATCATGACGCCGGTCTCGCCGAACCGGTTGAACTGCCGGTGGCTGTTGCGCTGATCGAGCCGGCTCACCACGGGGAGCATTGCCGAGATGAGCAAGCTCGCGACCACCTTGGCAAGCCGCGGAATTCTGACCAAGGTGTCGTAGATGCCTACACTCTGCGGGCCGATATAGGCGCCGATGAGAAACGGCTGGATCGGCGCGATGATGCCGCCGATCAACTTGCCCTGCATCACCAGGATGCAGCGCGTCATGACCTCGCGGCTGACCCCAGCCACAGGCACCGACAGCTTGATCCGCGTGCGGCTGAGCGCGGCGATCGAGGCACCGAGCAGGATCAACGCGCGCAACAGGCCGCTGGCGAGGAAATAGTAGGTCACCACCTCGTAGGGTTGCCCGGATCGCGCAGCATGGATGGTGGCGCCGACATAGAGCAGAGTCGTCAGGAACTCGCAAAGCCGCAGCAGCCCGTAACGCTCGAAACCCTTGACGATGCCTTCCCATATCAGGGCCGGGAACAGCACGAGGTTGCTCGCAGCGGTCGCCAGCAGCATGTTGGTGAAGCTCGCCGCGTGAGCCGGTTCGACCTTGAACAGGGTGACGATCAGCGGTGCGGTCCACCACATCACGAGGCTCACCAATATTCCCAGCAGCAGGGAAATCACGGCCAGCAACACGATCTGACTGCCGCCCAGGCCCCAGTCGCGGTGCTCCCTGGCGCGAGCCACCACTTGCGTCGTCACTTCCGGGAGGCCGAAATCGATGACACCGATCAAGCCGGAGGGTAGGAAAAGGCGGGTGAGAACGATCAATCCGAACGCGGCAACGCCCCAGGTGCCGATGATGACGGGAATGACGACGACGCCAAGGATCGCGACAAGTCCGAAGACGATCGCCGAGACGACGGTATTCTGGACGAGGCGCTTCAGCATGGCATGAACCGGGTCACCACGCGCTCAGGCCGCCATCGACGGCGATATTCTGACCGGTCACGTAGGATGCTGCATCCGACACCAGCAACAGCATCGTCCCGACCATCTCGTCGGCCCGGGCCATCCGGCCGAGCGGAATGCGGGCACCGTAGCGTTGCTTGAAGGTTTCATTCTGTCCGCTCTCGACCCCGCCCGGGGTGAGCGTGTTGACGCGAACGCCCTTTGCCGCCCAATAGGTGGCGAGATGTTTCGTGAGGCCGATGACACCAGCTTTCGACGCCGTGTAGACCGCCGGCGTGTTGATGGCCCGGCCGAGATATTCGGAGCCCTCATAGATGCGCTGGTCGGGTGCCATCAATCCGTAGATCGAAGCCGTCTGCACGATGGCGCCATAGCCGCGCTCGGCCATGCGGCCGCCGAACACCTGCGCGACGTTGAACATGCCGTCGAGATTGACGGCCATGATCTCGCGCCACGTCTCCTGGGAGAATTTTTCAACCGGCGCGAAGAAGGCGTCGATGTCGCTGGTCTTGCTGGCGGCGTTGTTGAGGAGGATCGAGACCGGCCCCAAGTCGGCTTCGATCGCATCGGCCGTGTTGCGAATGGTATCGGGATTGGTGATGTCGCAAGCATAGCCTTTGGCGCGGACGGCATGGCGCGAGGCGACGTCGGACGCCGCCGTGTCAGTCGCGGCCTGATCGAGATCGACGATCGCGACATCGGCGCCGAACTCGGCGAGGCCGTCGGCGAAGCGGCGACCGAGAATGCCGCAGCCGCCGGTGACGACGGCGGTCCGTCCCTTGAGATCGAACAGCGCCTTGAAGCTCGTCGTCATGATGATGTCCCTTGCTGCGCCTGCTGCTTGCGGAGCAACAGTTCCACCAGCGCGAAGTCGATCTCGGAATCGATATCGACCGACCGTTCTTCAGGCATCTCGAACAGGCGGGTGTCCGGATAGAACACGCGCGAATCCTCCAGGAAAGCCGCGACGTTCCAGACGTAGATCGACGCGTTCATGTCGAAGCAGCGTGGGCTATCCTGGCGGCGCACGATCGGCGGATCGGCGATCTTCGACAGGCCCACGGTGCCGTCGCGGCGTTCCTCGACCAGGTTGAAATAGGGCGAGCGACGGGCGGCGGCGCCGGTGATGACGCTGCGTGCGCCGGACGAACGCAACAGCTCCACCGCTCCGACGATGTCGGAGGCTAGCCGCAGCGGCGAGGTGACGTCGAGATCGACGAAGATGTCGGGGGTCTGCCCGGTTCGCGCCATCGCCTGTTCGAGGCAGTGCCGGATCGCCGGGATTTTCGGCGCGGTGTCGCTCGCCATCTCGTCGGGGCGCTTGACCGCGAGGTCGGCGCCGGCATCCATCGCGGCATCCAGGAGTGCATCGGAATCGCTGCTGAAGGCGATTGTCGCGAACAGGCCGGTTTCGCGCGCCTGCGCAATGCTCCAGGCCAATAGCGGCTTGCCGAGAAGAACGCGGCCGTTCTTGCCGGCGACGCCCTTCGAACCGCCACGCGCGCACATCGTGCAGAACAGCCTCATGCGAAGATCCAGCTTTTCGAATGCAGGGCACGCTCGCTCGCGCCGATCAGATCCATGACCGCAATGCCTTCGGCGAGCGAACAGACCGGGGCGCTGCCGCTCAACGCGGCTTGATGCATCGCCCGATAACTCGCGTCGCGCTCGCTCGCGTAGGGCGTGGCAGTGCCATTGACGATCAGGGCGCCACCAACGAGGTCGGCTTCGATCGTCTCGTCTGCGAGATTGATGCGGATCCGTCGCAGGCCGGCGCGGTCGAGATAGTCGAGATGAACCTGCACGACCTGCGCCCGCTCCATCTCCATCAGCAGCGCAAGGTGATCGTCGACCTCGAGATCGCGCGCGCCTGACGCGCCGCCCAGCGCGGCCACGCGTTGCCACGGCCCAAACAGCCAGAGCAGATAATCGAGCTCATGGCTCAGGTCGCGCAGCACGCCACCGCCGGCGGCAATCGTCGAGGAGGCGGTGTCGCGGTGGTCGCGGCCGGGCCGCCAGTCCCTGATGTCTTGTCCGACATAGGCGGAGACCGTGATCGCGGAGCGTCCCTCGAGCCGACGGGCGAGCGCTGCCATCACCGGATGGAAACGCAGATTGTAGGCGACGAACAGCTTGGCGAAGGGAAGGGCTGGCAGCGGCTCGGGCCTCGCGAGCAACGGCTTTTCGACCAGAACGGTCCCGCGAAAATCCGCCTCTGCAAGCTCGCGCAAGGCGTCGACGTGCCGTGCCGTCTCGGTGGCGATCACGACATAATCGACCTGGCCACGCGAAAGTGCTTCGCCAATGCTGCGGTGATCGCCGCCGCCGCGGCGGCTGACCGTGGAGACCGCAAGGCCGAGCTCTGCGAGGATGCGCGCATGGCGCGTTCCGATCGAGCCCAGGCCTGCGACCACCGCGGTGCGCGCGCTCACTGGAAGACCTCGTGAAACTCGGCATGCGCCTGCTCGAAGTCCTCGACCCGGCCGATGTCGAGCCAGTACTCCCGGATCGGATACACCGCGACGCGGCCCTCGCTTGCGACCACACGTTCCAGGACCGCTGGCATGTCGATCTTGACGCCGCGGTCGACGAGGCGGAACACGGTGGGACCGATGACGTAGATTCCGGCGCTCACGAACCAGCTCTCGGTCGGCTTTTCCCTGATGACCTGGAGATATCCTTCGGCTGCAGTGACGACGCCATAGGGGACGTGGACCTTGTGCTCACGCACGGCCATCGTCGCATCGGCCGGCGTTGCATTGTGGAAGTCGACCAGCGCGCCGTAATTGATGGTCGTCAGGATGTCGCCATTGGTCACGACGAGGGGCAGGTCGGGCGTTGAGGGCAACAATCCGAGCGCGCCTGCAGTGCCGAGGCGCTGGGCTTCATGGACGTAGCGGATCGCCGCGCCGAAGCTGGCGCCGTCGCCGAAATGGTTCTGGATCAGCTCGGCCTTGTAATTCACCGAGATGAAGATGTTCCGGAAGCCCTGCTGGACGAAGTTGCGTACGATGGTCTCGAGCAATGGCCGGCCACCGACATGAAGCATCGGCTTCGGCATTTCACGCGTCAGCACGCCCAGGCGCTCGCCAAGACCTCCGGCCATGATCAGCACGGGATTTTCGTATCGCGGCGCTTCGAGCAACTCGTCAAAGGTCTCGACACCGATGACATGGCCGTTGGCATCGAGCAGCGGAAGCTGCTTGATCGATCTCTGCCGCATCAGGCGCAGGCGTTCGTCGCGGGGCAGCGTGACGGAAGCCGAGACCGGGTTGGCGTTCATCATGTCGGTGGCCCGGCCCGTCAGCGGGATACCGCGCAACAGTCCGCGCCTGATATCGCCGTCGGTGACGATCCCGGCGAGTCTGCCGTTGTCGAGGACCAGCGCGATCTGGATGCTGCCGCTCTCGATGGCGGCAATGGCCTCGCTCACCGTGGCTTCCGTTCCAACGATGGCTTTTTGCCAGGACTTCATGGTGATGGACCTCGCGGGCGGCTGCGCACTTGACGGCGCTCGCCCGATCAGAAAGCAGCTATATCGCGGCTGCGAAGGGGGACGTCAATCCCCGCGACCGAGCCCCAGTTTCGTCTCCAGGGCCGCCAATTTCGCCTCGGCCTGCGCCAGCGCGGCCGTGAGGTTTCGGCCGAGGCGGCTGCCACGCGCGGCGGCCGGAACGAGTGCCGCGCCGAGGCTGCCATCAGTTCCGACCGGCGCCCAGCGCGTGATCCGAATGAAGCTGTCGCCGGTCTTGACCAGGATGCCGCCACCGTCCCTGCCGATGACCTCGCCCGGTGCGCCGATATAGGATCGGGCGGCCGGGATCAGCTCGGCCGCGAGGACGGCATAGGACCCGTCCTTCCCCATCGTGCGTGCGCCGGGGCCGGGCGGCACCAGGGCGCGAACGAAGCGCTCGAGCGCGGCACTGCTCCAGGTCCAGTCGATCTCCTCGTCGCCCTCCCTGCGGCGGCAGCAGTAAAGGCCGACGGGATCGATCGTCGACTGCGCGATGCGCTTGTCGCTGCCGTGATAGACGTCGGAGATCGCATCGATGAGCGTATCGGCGCAAAGCGTCTCGGCCGTTTCGAGGAGCGTTGCATAGGTGTCGGTCGCGGAGATCGGCACCTTGATCTGGCGGACGATGTCGCCGGTATCGATGCCGAGATCGACCCAGTGCACCGTGATGCCGAACTCGGTTTCGCCATTGATCAGCGCCCAGGTCAGCGGATTGCGGCCGCGATAGAACGGCAGTGCGCCGGCGTGACAATTGAGCGTGCCGCGGGGCGGTAGCGTTAGAATGGTCTCGCGGAGAATCTGGTCATAGGACATCGAGACGTGAAGCTCGGCCGCAAATGCCGCAATCTCGGCAAGGCTCTCCGGTGCGTTGACCGCCGCAGGGCTCAGCACGGGAATACCCTTGGCCTCGGCGAGCGCGACAAGCTTCGTATCGGGCCGCGACGCGCGGACGACGACGAAGGCGATGGTGTAGTGCGGATCCTCGATCAGCCGGGCGAAAGCGCGTTGTGCCCAGACCCCATCGCCGAAATAGCCGATCCTCATAGCGGGTCTTCCTCGTCATGAGGACGAGTGACCGTGGTGCCGATCAGCGACCAATATTCGATCGGCGGCCGGCCGGATCCCGGCCGCTTGCAGGTGAGGTCTTCGGGTGCAAGCACGTCGCCCGGCTTTAGCGCGCGCGCGGCCACGATGCTCTTGCGCGCGATGTCGATGTTCTTGATCTCGGAATTCCTTGGCGTCTTGATGCCGTCGCCACGCGCCTCTTCGATGCGGCGGATGGCGGAGACCATGCGCTTGAAATCGCCGGGTTCGAGAGATGCTGCGTGGTCTGGCCCCTCGGCATTGCGGTCGAGAGTGAGATGCTTCTCGATGATGGTGGCGCCCATCGCCACCGCGGCCAGCGAGATCTCGATGCCGTCGGTATGGTCGGAATAGCCCACGGGAAGCTGGAAGGCGGTCCGCATCGTCAGCATCGCGGCGAGATTCACGTCCTCGGGCGGGCAGGGATATTCCGTCGTGCAGTGAAGCAGGCTGACCCGTTCACTTAATCGTCTGCGGGCTTCGCCGTCGCGCCATGCGGCGTGGAAGGCGGCAAGGCTCGGTGACGCGTTGTTGTAGCCGTAACCGTGCGCGAGCACGCCCAGCGCCTCCTCGACCTCGATCAGCGTGGCCATGCCGGTCGACAGGATCAGCGGCATGTTCGCGCGCGCGATCGCATGCAGCAGCGGCGCGTTGGTGAGGTCGCCCGAGCCGATCTTGATCCGCGGCAGGCCGAGGGTGAGCAGGAAGTTCAGCGACTGATGATCGAACGGCGTCGACAGGAACTCGATGCCGCGCTCCCTGGCGCGGGCGATCAGTGGCGGATGCGCCGCATGCGGCAGTTCGAGCCGCTTCAGCATCGCCTGCTGGCTCTCGGCTGCGTCCGTCGTGCGCTGCTGGTAATCTGCCTTGCGTGCGCTCTTGCCGGCGAGCGAGTTGGCGTTGAAGGTCTGGAATTTGACGATGTCGGCGCCGGCATCGGCGGCCGCATCGACCAAGGCGAGGGCAGTCTCCAGACTTCCGGAATGATTGACGCCGGCTTCGGCGATGACGAGTGTGCGCGTCATGTCGCGGCCTCGCCGTCATAAAAGCCCTTCTTCAGCAGCGCGCCGAAGTCGGGAATGGACGCAATCTTGTCGGCGACGCGGCGGCTGGTCTCGCCGTCGCCGTAGGGGCTGACCGTCGGCTGCCGTCCGCGCGCAAGCGCCTGCGCGATCGCTTGCGAGATGGACGCGCGGTCGGGCGCGGCGTGGAATACGGAAGCGGCGCGCTCCCGTCCCTTCTGGCGGTCGCCGATATCGACGGTCGGAACGTTCAGCGAGGGGGCCTCATAGATGCCGCTCGACGAATTGCCGACGACGACATCGGCCTGGTTCATCAGGCTGATGTAGCGAAGCTGGCCGAGCGAGGCGACTGCGATGGCGTTGGTTCGGCCGGCCACGAAAGTCCTGATCCGCTCGTTGAGCGCGCGGCCTTCCGCATCGGCATTCGCAAGGGTGAAGAACAGGCTGAACTCCGGATCGAGTGCGGCGAGCGATGCGAACAACTCTTCCAGCGCACCGACGGAGCGGTCCATCTCGACCGTGACGGGATGGAACGTGACCAGGACGTTGCGCTTGCCGAGCGTCATTCCGACCTCTCGGCCGATGGTCTCGCGATCCATCAGCTTGAGGCGCTTGATCGAATCGATGCCGGGCGAGCCGACGGTGAAGACGCGCGCCGGATCCTCGCCGAGCTGGGTCAGGCGCCGCGCCGAGTCGGCGTTGGTGGCGAAATGCAGATGCGCCATCTTGGTGATGGCGTGGCGGATGGCCTCGTCGATCGCGCCCTCGGTGACGTCACCGCCGAACAGATGCGCCATCGGCAGCCGCAGGAACATCGCTGCCTGGGCCGCCGCAAACGTCTCGTAACGATCACCGAGCACGACGACGAGGTCCGGCTTCAGCCGGGCGAACGCGTCGGCAAATCCGATGACGCCCAACCCGACCGATTTGGCAACGCCGACGCCGGAATCGCTCGATAGCAATGTCTCGACGCTCTCGTCGACGTCGAATCCTTCGGCGCGGATGTTGTCGATGGTGTAGCCGAACTCGGGCGACAAATGCATGCCGGTGGCAATGAGCTGGAGACTCAAGCAGGGCGTTTCGCGGACCGCCCGCATCGGCCAGATGATGAGGCCGAAATCGGCGCGGCTGCCCGTGACGAAGCAGATCTTGCGGCGTGGTTCACTCATCGCGGGCCCGGATGCTGGCGCTGGAGGGAAGGTTGATCAGGCGGCGCTCGATCGATTCGGCGGTCGAAAGGTCGCCGCGGGGGCTCTGCGCGAACATCGGCAAGCGGTGCATCAGCGTCCAGGCCGGTCGCGCGCCGAAACCGGCATCGTTCAGCGCGGCGAGCACCTCGTCGCGCCGGCCGGCATGGGCCTCGTCGAGCAGGATCGCATTCAGCCAGTAGTTGCTCGTGGTGTCCTTCGGCTCCCGCGAGAAGCGCACCCCGGGAATGTGCGCGAAGGCGCGCTCATAGACGGCAGCGAGCTTGCGCTTGCTCGCCATGAACCCGTCGAGCTGCTCGAGTTGCGCGCAGCCGAGCGCGGCGTTCAGATTGGGCAGGCGGTAATTATAGCCGACCTCGTCGTGGATGAAGGCCCATTTGTGCGGCAGCTTTGCCGTCGTCGTCAGATGCTTGGCGCGGCGGCCCAGCGCCTCGTCATTGGTGAGGATGGCGCCGCCGCCGCCCGTCGTGACAATCTTGTTGCCGTTGAAGCTGAGCGCGGCGAGGCGTGCCTGCGATCCGACCGGGTGGCCCTTATAGGTCGACCCCAGTGATTCTGCGGCGTCTTCCACCAGCGCGATGTTCCATTCGTCCGCGAGGGCGGCGATCGCGTCGAGATCAACGGGATGCCCGAACGTGTGCATCGGAGCAATCGCCGCGATGCGGCGGCCGGTCTCGCGATTGATGGTGCCGGTCGCAGTCTTTTGCGCGATGGCTTCGAGGCGCACCGCGAGCGCACGCGCGTCCATGCCGAGCGTTTCCAACGAGCTGTCGACGAAGTGTGGCACAGCCCCGCAATAGGCGATCGCATTGGTCGTCGCGATGAAGGTCAGTGCCGGTGAGATGACCTCGTCGCCGGGCTCGACGCCGGCGAGACGGAAGCAGGCATGAAGTGCGGCCGTGCCATTGACGACGGCGACTGCGCGCTTCGTGCCGGTGACTTCTTCGAGCATGCGCTCGAACCGGTCGACGAACGGGCCGACGGAGGAGACGAAGGTGCTCTTGATGCACTCTTCGAGATAGGCGACCTCGTTGCCGGCAAACACTGGTTCGTGCAGACCGAGCATTCCGTTCGGCGTTCCGACCGCACGGCGCACGGCATCGACGATCGTTTTTGGCTCGAGGTCCACTCTGGTCCCGGAACTGTCCACCACCACCTCAGACATTGTAGACGTCAGCCTTGTAACGGCTGAGATTGACCGGATTGGTGAACCAGCTGACCGTCTTGACCATGCCACGCCGCATGCCGTCGACGCCGCCGAATTCGGGGCTCCAGCCGAGCTGCTGGCGTGCCTTGGAATTGTCAGCCCAGAGCCGCTCGACTTCGCTGTTGGCAGGACGCAGCCGCGCCTCGTCGGTCTCGATTTCGATCGATGTCCCCATGACCTCGGCGATCATCTGCGCGGTCGCGCCGACCGAGATCTCGAAGCCGCTGCCGAGATTGATGGTCTGGCCGACGACTTGCTCCGCGGGCGCGGTGAGGCCCGCGATCAGGCCGCGCGCAGTGTCGGTGACGAAGGAGAAATCGCGCGTCGGGCTGACGGCGCCGAGGCGGATCTTCCGCTTGCCGGTCGCGATCTGACTGATGATCGTCGGGATCACCGCGCGCGCCGATTGCCGCGGCCCGAAGGTGTTGAAGGGGCGGATCACCACCACGGGCAGGTCGAACGAGGCTTGGAACGACAGTGCCATCTGGTCGGAGGCGATCTTCGAGGCCGAGTAGGGGGACTGTCCGACCAGCGGATGGCTTTCCTTGATCGGAACCGTCTGCGCCGTGCCGTAGACCTCGCTGGTGGAGGTCTGCACGAAGCGGCGCACGCCGGCCATGCGAGCGGCCTGAAGCACGTTCACGGTGCCGCGAACGTTGGTCTCGACATAGGAATCCGGCGCAGCATAGGAAAACGGAATCGCGATCAGCGCCGCCAGATGCAGCACGTCGGTGCAGCCGCTCGCGGCCTGGATCATGAAATGCGGATCGCGGATATCTCCGGCCACAACCTCGACGGATTTCATCACGTCGGCCGAAACCGTGTCGAGCCAGCCCCAGGAGTTGAAGGAGTTGTAATAGACGATCGCCTTGACGCGGGCACCCGACTGCACCAGTTCCTCGACGACATGCGAGCCGATGAAGCCATCGCTGCCGGTGACGAGGACGCGGGCGTCCTTCAGATCTTCCATATCGGACCCCAACGCGATTAACCCAGTCTTCGCAATAGGATGGCGCTATAGCACACTGGTCGTCGGGCGCAACAGACCGTCGTTCGGCATCCGCCAAATGCCCGGGGATGCAGCGCTTTTGGACGCGCCCTTAGGCAGTTTGGACCGGCGTCAGCCGTTGTTTCACGAATGCTTCCAGATTTCCGCCGGAAAACAGATGGCCGGCCACGCCGGCCGCCCGCGCCGCTTCCATGTCGCTGTCCTTGTCGCCGATCACCATGCTGCGCGTCATGTCCACGGGAAAGCGCGTGACAAGATCGGTGATCATGCCGGGCGCCGGCTTGCGCCGCTCGCTAATGCGGCAGTAGCGCGCGACGGTGCCATCGGGGTGATCGGGGCAGTATTCGAACGCATCGATATGGGCACCGATCAGCGCCATCTGGTCCGCCATCCAGCGGTGCAGGGTGAGGACGTGATGCTCCTCATAGTAGCCGCGCGCGACGCCGGACTGGTTGGTGATGACGAAGGCGAAGTAGCCGGCGTCGTTGACGGCCTTCACGGCCTCGCGGGCGCCCTCGATCCATTCGAGCTTGTGGGTCTCGAACGTGTATCCGGAATCGTGGTTGAGCACGCCGTCGCGATCGAAGAATACGGCCGGCCGCCGCAGCTTTTCCCGCAATTCGCGATCAGCCCGGGCGAAATCGTCGGGGATGCCGATGTCGATGAAGTAACCGCGGTAGGCCGTGCCGCGCAGCGAGCCGGATTTTGCAAGGCCGGGAAATACGTCCTGCTCGAGCGAAGCGGGGAGCTTCGCGATGTCGGCGACAATCGATTTATCGACGACGTAGATGCCGGCATTGACCGGTCCCGTAGCGCCTGCGCCGGGGGCGACGAAGTCGCGCACCACCTCGCCGTCGAGCACGACGCGGCCGTAGCGGTCCCCAACGACACCGTCGCGCAATGCCATGTGGACGCGCCCGACTTGCGCCCGCGCGATCAGATCGAGCAGGTTGAAGTCGAACAGCGAGTCGCCGTTGAGGAGCAGGAAGCGGTCGTGCAGCAGGTCGCGGGCATGCACGAGTGCGCCGCCGGTGCCGAGCGGCTCGCGCTCGCGCGAGACGACGATCTTTGCCCGTCCTCGGGTGGCCGCAGCGTAGTGCGTCTCGACGATGTCCGCCTTGTGACCCGCGAGCAGGAGAATCTCGTCGAACACACCATAACGTACGAGTTCGTCGATCAGCGTGTCCAGAAAGGCACGCCCGCCGACGTCCAGCATCGGCTTCGGAACCAGCTTGGTGCGCTCACCGAGGCGCGTGCCGAGGCCGCCGACGAGGATGACGGCCTGTCTCAACATGAGAGGCAACTCGCTCGATTGTGCCCCTTGGTGGTCATGTTTGCCCGGATGATGCATGGTCCGGCTACCAAACGCTTCTTCCGCCATCCATCACCAGGTTCTGTCCGGTCATGTAGCTCGAAGCGTCCGAGCAGAGGAATTGCACCGCCGCGCGGTATTCGTCGACCTCGGCCATCCGACCCATCGGGATCAAACGCGTCAGCCGTTCGACGAAGGCGGGATCCTGGTTGTTGAAGACGCCGCCCGGCGAGATCGCGTTGACGCGCACGCCGTGATCGGCCCAATAGGTCGCCAGATACTTCGTCAGTCCGATGAGACCGTGCTTGATCACAGAGTAGGTCACCGGCTTGACCGGCTGCTCTTCCTCCCGCGACACGTTCGGCTGCCGGTAGAGGCGCTGGTCCGGCGCGATCACGCCGAGATCGGAGGCGATGTTCAGGACCACGCCGCGGCCGCGTCTGGCCATCTCGCCGCCGAACACTTGCGCGCACAGCATCGGGCCGGTCAGGCCGACGGCGATCTCGGTCTGCCATTGCGGCACGGGGAAAGCTTCGAAGCGCGACGAGTGCATCACGCCGGGCGCCGAGGTCACCTTGGGATCGATTGCCGCATTGTTGACGAGGATGTCGACCGTGACGCCGCGGCCGGCAAGCCGCTCGTGTGCCGTGCGGACCGAATCGAGTGAGGTGACGTTGATCTCGAGTGCCATCAGGTCGGAGGAAGGTTCGGCCTGTTTCAGCGATGCGACGGCGGTCTCGGCTTGCGCCAAACCCACATCGGTAACGACCACGCGCGCGCCTGCCTCGGCCAGCGCCGCGACATGCTGCCTGCCTAGGAGGCCGCCGGCACCGGTCACGAGCGCGGTGCGTCCGGTCAGGTCGTAGCGGGAGGAGGGGCTGGCCATCGATAGCTCCTGTATCAGCTTCTGAGCTGGCCGCCGTCGGCCACCACGATGCTGCCGGTGATGAAGGCGGCGCGCGGCGAAGCCAGGAATGCAACCACGTCGGCGATCTCCTCTGGAGTGCCGAGCCGGCGCAGCGCCACCTCGCGCTGGAGCATGTCGTCGACCGCGGCCTTGTTTTCGGCGATCTTGCGCGCCCAGGTGCCATCCGCGCTCAGGATGTTACCGGGGGCAACCGCGTTGATGCGGATGCCTTCAAGCGCCAGTGGGCGCGCCAATCCGCGCACGGTCGCGTTCACGGCCGCCTTTGCGCCGTAATAGGTCACGGGCGCGCCGAGAGCCGCCATGCCGGCGATCGAAGAGATGCAGACGATGGCGCGGTCGCCGCTGCCGCGCGCCATCAGCGGCCGGGCCGCGTCGATCATGTTGGTCGTGGCGAACAGATTGAGGTCGATCACCCGCGACCATTCCGCCGCGGTCTCCTTGCCTGGCGGCACCGAGGCGCCGCTGCCGACATTGCAGACCAGGATATCGAGCCGGCCCCACTGCCGTTCGACTTCGTGCACCAGCGTCGCGGCGGCGGCCGGATCGGTGACGTCGGCCACGTGCACCGACGCGCCGCCGCCGACCGCGGCCCCTGCGGCGTTGAGCGCATCGGCACCGCGTGCGGCGAGCGCGATCTTCGCGCCCTCGGCGGCGAGCTTTGTCGCGATCCCAAGTCCGATCCCGCGGCTGGCGCCGGTGACGAGAGCGACGCGATCCTCGAGTTCGAGTTTCATCGGGCGGCGTCCTCGATCCAGCCGACCGTCATGTCGCGATAGTTCGCCAGAGCGCCGGCGTGGTCACCGTCGGCGGCGCGCGCGGTCTGCAGGATGTATTGGCCCTTGTAACCGGAGCGTTCGATCAGCCGGATGGTCTTGGCGAGATCGGCATTGCCGGTGCCGAGCGGCACGGTGGTGCCGCCGCGGATGCGGTCCTTGATGTGCACGTTGAGAATGCGCGTCGCATAAGCGCCGATCTCCTCGTCGCTGTCGTAGCCGAGCGAGGCGCTGTTGCCGCTGTCGTAGTTGATGCCGAAGATCTCGGTCGGAAACGCCTCCATGAAACGGGCGAGCTCGCGCGGGGGCAGGTCGGATTCGAAGACGATCCTGACGTTTCGCTTGGCGAGCGCCTCCGAGCGCGCGAGCAGAACGCGCTTCAACGTGTCGCTCTCGCTTTCCCGCTCAATCTTGCCGTTGTCGACGAGCGGAATTACGATGAATTCGATGCCGATGCGGCTGCAGGCGGCGATCAGGAGGTCGAGGTCGGAGACTAGCGCATCGCGCACGACGGCATCGACCTTCCAGAACGGCGCCTGCATGAAGCAGTCGCCGGTCAGGCTCGGGATGCGCACGCCGTTCTCGCGCGACAGCGCCAGAATCTCCTGCTGTCCCTGTTCGGTCATCAGCGGATTCTCGCGCAGCCGCTCCTGGTCGATGGTCCATTCCATCCGCGTCAGGCCGAGATCCTTTGCGCGCGGAAACTCCTCCCGCCACGCGTCCCAGGGGAACGCCTGGATCTTGCCGTCGACCAGGGCCGACAACCGTCCTTGCATGAACCCGATGCGTTGCAGCGTTGCGGTCACGATTTGCTATCCGAACTGATGGCGAGGCCCTTGGCGATCCAGCCGCCGTCGACGAAGATCTCCTGGCCGGTGACATAGGCGGATGCATCCGACGTCAGGAAAATCGCGGCTCCTACCATGTCGGCGGGCTGTCCCCAGCGGCCGAGCATGGTATGGCGCCGTCGATCCTCGTGCATGACAGGATCGGCAAAACTCTTCGCGGTCATCTCGGTTGCGACATAGCCCGGCGCAAGCGCGTTGACGCGGATGCCGTCGGCCGCATAGTCGGCCGCAAGGGCGCGCGTCAGCCCGGCAAGGCCGGCCTTCGCCGCCACGTAGCCGGGATTGCCGGGAAAGCCGCGAACGGAATTGATGCTGGTGACGTTGACGATGGCAGCCGAGCCTGCGTTCTTGAGGAGCGGATGGGCTGCAAGGATCGCGGCATACGCGCCGGTGAGGTCGGTCGCGACCGTGGCACGGAAGCGCGCGAGCTCGCTCTCGGCACTCTGAGCCGGAAGACTGATGCCGGCGGCATTTACGAGGGCGTCGATGCGGTCGCCTCTTGCCGCGATGGTGCGGAACGCGCTCTCGATCGCTGCATCGTCTGAGAGGTCGCAGGCAATGCCAGACGCGCCCTGCGGCGCGGTTCCGGAGCGGCTGAGGCCGAACACCGTCGCTCCCGCATTCTGTAACCCGGACGCGATCGCAGCTCCAATGCCGCGCGAGGCGCCGGTGACGACGGCGATCTTGCCGGCGAGGGAGAAGATGCTGGGATCAGGCATAGCCGTAACTGCGCATGATGGCGGCACAAAGCTTGACGTCTTCGGGACGGTCGATCTGGAACATCTTGTGGCGTTCCATCACGTGGAAGCCGATCTTGCCGCCGAGACGATTGTTCTGCTCGCGCAGGAGAGACGGGATCAGGACGTAGAACGAGCCGTTCTCGAGATAGCGCTTTTCGATCTGCTGTCGCATGCGGCGATTGCGGAAGTCGTAATTGATCGGCTCCGGTCCGTTCACGCCGATCCGCCAGTTGAAGTAGTCCTCGACTTCGCAAACCGAGAGCAGGCTGTCGAGCTGTTCGCGGTCGAAGGTCGCAAGCGCGTTCTCGATATCCGCCGGCTCGCGGATCGGCGAGGTCGCCTGGAGCGCAACGATGCGCTCGAACCGGCCCATCCGCTCGTCGATCGCGGCGAGCGCATGCAACCAGGCGGATTCCGAGGAGGCGAGGTCACCCGAAATGTCGTCCGGGCGCCGCACGCCAATCGCACCAGCGGCCTCGGCTGCGGCGAGGATGTCGTCGCTGTCGGAAGAGACCGCCACCACGTCGACCCCGCGCGCGGCACGTGCCTGCTCGATCGTCCAGGCGATGAGCGGCTTGCCGCAGAGATCGTGCAGGTTCTTGTGGGGGATGCCCTTCGAGCCGCCGCGTGCGGCGATCACAGCCAGCGTCTTGCGCGCCATCAGACATGTCCCTCTAGACGTTCGAGCGCAGTCCAAAAGCCTTCGCCCAAGTTCTTGTGGCCCTGCCATATCTCCGGAATGAACGAGGCGGTCGGCGCATGCTTGCGGAGCACCTGTCCGACCTCGTCAAAATCAATCTCGCCCTCACCGATCTGGACGCCTTCGCCATCGAGCCCCCTGGCATCGCCGAAATGCAGATGCGCAGTGTGGGGGCCGAGCTGGGCGAGGCCTTGGTAGAAGTCGAAGCCGAAATGATTGGCAGCGAGTTTCGTGTGCGAGATGTCGACGCACATGCGCAGATCATGCTTGGCGCAGAAGGCGGCCGACTCCTCCGGAAAGATGAAGATGTTCTGGTGCCGCTGGCCGCCGAAATGCCAGGGGAACGGTGCCATGGTCTGCGGTGTCAGCTCGACGCCGTCCAAGTCGAGCTCCTTCAGGCTCTGCGCGAAGATGCGGTAACGCTCGGCCTTTTCCTGCGCCGACAGGGGCACATCCATGGTGAAGCCGCCGATATTGGCGACGATCGGCGGCCGCTTGGTCTTGGGGAAGAATTTCTTCAGCCTGCGCGTGATGTTGATCACCGTCTGCGTCTGCTCGAGCGAATAACGCCGCAGCGTCTCGTCGGGGGTCGCGAGGTCCATCAGCTTTGAGCCGGCGAACAGCTCCGGCGCATGCACGACGAAACCGAGATCGTATGTGCCGGAGAGATATGCGGCCGGATCGCGCTCCATGTCGCTGTAGCTGAGATGGAATTCGATGATGTCGGGCTCGCAAATCTCCAGGAAGCGCTCGATGTCGTAATAGCGCACCGGCACGCCCCAGGGACGGTCAAAGCGATAGCGCCGCGCCGTTGCGATGCCTTCGTCGAGGTCGCTCTGGAAGAAATAGTCGTCGGCCGCCATCGTCCGCTTCAGCTCCCGGCCGAGCAGTTCCGACATCTTCAGCGGCGACAAGCCCTGTCCCGGGCTCTTCACCGCGATGTCGCTTTCGGAGATCACCGTGCCGGGCACAAGGTCGCGCGCAGCCACCAGACTTTTCGCAAGGTTCTCGCGGTTGATCAATTCGCCCTGGCTCAACACGCGTTCGGCCAGCTTCTCGCCGCGCGCCGCTTCGATCTCGCGGATGCCCGAGACCAGCGCCTTGAATTCCTCCGGCTCCAGGCTCGCGGCGTGGTCGGGACCCTCCATCTCGCGGTCGAGCGTGATGTGGCGCTCGACGACGATGGCGCCGAGCGCCACCGCGGCCATCGATACGGCAATGCCGCGCTCGTGACCGGAATATCCGACCAAAGGATGAATCTCGCGCAGCGTTTCCATGAATCGCAGATGGATATTGTGGAGCGCGGCCGGATAGGTGCTCTGGCAATGCAGGAGCACGTAATTCGCCTTGTGCTCGTCGAGGAAGCTCGCGGCGGTCTTGATCTCCTCGGTCGTGCTCATGCCGGTCGAGACGATCAATGTCTTGCCGGTCGTGACGAGTTTGGCGAGCAGGGGCAGGTTGGTGAGGTCCGCGGACGCGACCTTGTAGGCGTGCGTGCCGAAACCTTCGAGCACCGCGACGCTCTTCACGTCCCAGGGCGTGCAGAGATATTCGATGCCCTTCGAGGCACAATAATCTGCAATCTTCTTGTGCTGCCCGATCGTGAGCTCGAAACGGCGCAGCAAGTCGAGCGTATACTCGACCGCAAGGTCGTCGTCCTTCCCCGAGAGGGAGGAGTCGCGATAGACCTCCTCGAGCTTGCGCATCTGGAACTTGGCGCAATCTGCGCCGGCGACGATCGCCGCATCGACCAGCGCGATGGCGCGGTCGAAGTCGCCATTGTGGTTGTTGCCGACCTCGGCGATGACGTAGCAGGGCTTGCCATCTCCCAGAAGGCGGTCGCCGATGCGAACCGGTACATCAGCCATTCGCTCTGGTCCTCTCAGCGTCTTTGCCCTGATCTGCCGGTCTGGCCACGATCAATGAGCCAAGCGTAAACAAATCCCGCTCCGAAAACTGGCGGAATTGGGGTGCCAGCCGCGCCATGATCTCGGGCTCAGGCGACCTGCAATCCGGCCGGTCACTTAATATCTCAAAACCGGCTTCCTTGAAGAGCTGTAGGTACTCGCTGTGGCGCAGGCGGTTGACGTATTGGAAGCGCGATTGAAATGGGCACCATTCCTCGTCGGAGTACGTCAGGAAGTTGAATGCGCTGATGGCCGGATCGAATCCCTTGAAATGATCGCCGTAATCGATCTGCATCAGAGCCACGCCGTCTGGACGGAGGATCCGTCGCAGCTCCTTGAGGATGGCCGCAATGTCGGCCTTCGGAATGTGTTCGAGGGTTTCGACCGAGACCGCGCAGTCGATGGAGTTGGCTGGCAGGCCCGTTGCGCGCGCGTCGGCTGGCGCGCGGTACTCGATATTCCAAAACCGGTCGAGATCGTCCCAGGAGGCTATCCCGGGGCGATCGCTGCCGCTCGCTTTGGAAATGATCGCGGCGTTGGAGCGGATCAGATCGAGCTTGGACAGCCGCTCGATGTCGACGGTAATGAAGCGTTTGACGCCATGGGCGCTGAAAGCGAGGGGAATGATCAAGTCGCGGCCGGCGCCGAATTCGAAGAACGTCGATGCCTGCAGCGGCCGAATGCCGTATTCGGAGTATGTGCGGAGCAACTGCTGGGCAAATGTGTGGATCGACCTGATTTGCTTTTCCGGACGTGGCAACCGACGCGTGACGTAGCGTTGCAAAGCGTAGTGCAGACCCTCCCCGAACGGGATAGCCGAGAGCACGGTGAACGCGCGCGCCTTTGCTTGCCAGTGCACGTCAGTGGTCCTTTGGACGGGTGGCTTCGGCGGAGTTCTGTCTGGACGAAGAAGGAAGGCGCGACTTCCACGTCCGCAGCCCGCTCTCTTCGAACATGATGCGGGAACAGGTATGCCCCTGCTGCTCCAGCGCAGCGATGAGCTGATAGCGTTCGAAGGGGCGCACGAAGAAGATGAAATACCCGCCGCCGCCGGCGCCCAGCAGCTTGCCGCCGACTGCGCCATGCCGTTTGGCGAAATCGTAGAGCGCATCGAGCGCGTCCGAGGATATCTTTGAGCTCAGCTTCCGCTTGGCGTGCCAGGCCTCGTCGATCAGCCGGCCGCATTCCAGCAGCTGGCCGCGCAAGAGATGGCGCCGGATGAGGCGCGTCACTTCCTTCTGCTTGGCGGCCGCGGCGACGGCGTCACTGGTCTCATGCTGCGCCTTCTGGTCGCGGTGGATGGCCCCGGAATCGCGGCCGGAGCCGGCATAGCAGAGCACCAGGCTCTCCTCGAGCTCGGCGATGATGCTGGGGTCGAGGCGAAGCGGCACGATGGTGTTCTGGTCGGAGAAGAACTCCATGTGGTTGAAGCCGCCGAACACGGTGGCGTACTGGTCCTGCCAGCCGCCGGGGATGTTGAGCATCAGCCGTTCGGCCTGGAACGCCATCTCCGCGATCTCGTGACGGTCCCACTGGTCGCTGCGGAATTCGTTGAAGCAGCCGATAATGGCCGACGAGACCACCGCAGAGCCGCCGAGCCCCGAGCCGACCGGAAAGTCGGCGGACACTTCGAGCTCGAATCCGTAAGTCGGCTTGATCAGGCGCACGACCGACTTGATCAGCGCGAGATCTCCCCCGGTTCCGAGCTGGGCGAGATTGTCGGCCTCGACGGTGCAACGGAAATCATGCGAATAGATCCGGATGCTGGGATCGCTCCGGCGCCGCAGCGTTGCATGGGCGTACATCTGGATCGTGGCACTGATCACCGCGCCGCCGTCATTCGCCACGAAGTAATGCGTGAGGTCCGTGCCGCCGCCGGAGAAACTGATGCGCACAGGGGAGCGGCCGCGCGCGAACACCTCGCTCTCTTCCGACAGGTTGAACAACTCGCGGCTGAACACGTCGACCAGACGTCCCTCAGCATCGAGGATTGGCACCACATGCACACGCTGGTCGAGCAGCTTGAGGATCTGCTCGCGCGGTGCTCCGGCGCGCGCCCAGACGAAGTTTCGATTGATGCAGGTCGCGACCCGATCGTGAATCGTGCTGCCGGCCAGCATGCACCTGCGGATGTCACCGTCCGTTACCGCGCCGACGATCCGTTCGTTCGCGTCCTGCGCGAACAGAATGCCAAGCTTGTTCGCATTGAGGTGCCGGAAGGCTTCCTCAATGGTCTCGCTCTCGGCGATGGTGACGAGGGTTCGTTCGAGCACTTTTCTGGGTCCGGAAGGGGCCAATTCAGGCCATATCAGAGCAGGGTTGGTAATACGGGAGCGGCAGGGACGATGCAAGGTTCCCGGGTCCGGATATCGCTGCAAAGGGCTGCCACGAAGTGCATCGGCGGACCGTAGCCGATTTACATTGGCCGCCGTTTCTATAGAAGGCTCCGCAAAGGGGTTTGCACCAAATGTATGTGGTCGGAATCAGTTCGGGGATCAAGCACGGGCACCACGACGGCGCGGCGGTGTTGCTGCGCGACGGCGAGTTGATCGCGGCCGCCGAGGAGGAGCGCTTCACCCTGGCGAAACATGCACGCGGCGAGCTGCCGCGTGGCGCAATCGGGTTCTGCCTGAAGCAGGCCGGCATCACCATGCGCGAGGTCGACTGGATCTGCTCGCCGCTGAAGACCTACACGAACTACGCGCAGCGCCTCACCGAATATTTCAAATATCAGTTCGGCCACAGCCCGAAGATCGAGCTGTACGACCATCATCTCTGTCATGCCGCGAGCTCGTTCTACGGCTCCGGTTTTTCCGAGGCGACGGTGGCCTGCTTCGATTTCTCGGGCGATTCCAGCGCCGGCCTCGTCGCGCACGCACGCGGCAACGATTTCCGCGTGCTGACGCGGTTCGCCCGCCACAACAGTCTCGGGCTCTATTACGGGATGCTGACGCAGTATCTCGGCTATCAGATGACCAACGACGAGTACAAGGTCATGGGCCTGTCGTCCTACGGCAGCCCGGAATATCTCGGCAAGTTCGCGAAGCTCTTGCGCCCGAACGGCATTAATTACGAGCTCGATCCCGAGCTCGACAAGCGCCGGCGCGACGCGGAGATGTTCACCAGCGATTTCTCGACACGGCAGGAACGCATCTTCACCGAGAAGATGGAGGAGATTCTGGGCCCGCGGCGGCTGCGCGGCCAGCCACTCGACCAGCGCCTGACCAACATCGCCGCGAGCGGCCAGAAGCAGCTCGAGATCGTCACCACCGAGGTGATCCGTTCGGCGATCGCCGAGACGGGCTGCGGCGACGTCTGCATCGCCGGCGGGGTCGGGCTGAACTGCAAGATGAACATGGAGATCGCGGCCGAGCCTTCCGTGAAGCGTCTCTATGTGCCGCCGGTCCCGCACGATGCCGGCGTGGCGCTCGGTGCGGCGATGATGAAATGCGCGGAGGCGGGTCACGCGATTGCGCCGCTGACCCACGCTTACTGGGGACCGGACTATTCCAACGACACGATCCGGGAGACGCTGGATAAGATCGGCGCCCGGTTCGAACTGCTCGACGATCCCGTGTCGCGCTGCGTGACCGACCTGACGGACCAGAAGACCGTGGGCTGGTTCCAGGGACGGATGGAATACGGTCCGCGCGCGCTCGGCAACCGCTCGATCCTGGCCGATCCGCGCCATGCCGGCATGAAGGACCGCATCAACCTCACGATCAAATATCGCGAGGAGTTCCGCCCGTTCTGTCCGTCGGTGCTTTACGAGCGCCAGGCCGAGTATTTCGAGGACACGTTCGATGCGCCCTTCATGGTCGTGACTTTTCCAGTCAACGAGAAGGTCGCTGAGACCATGCCCGCGGTGGTCCATGTCGACAACACCGCGCGCATCCAGAGCGTTCATGCGGACAGCAATCCGCTCTATAGCCGCCTGATCGGCGAGTTCGCGAAGGCGACCTCGCTGCCGGTCCTGATCAACACCAGTCTCAACATCAATGAGCAGCCGACGGTGAACGCGCCGCTGGAGGCGTTGCACACCTATTTCTGCTCAGGTCTGGACGTGCTGTATCTCGGCAACTATCGGCTTTCGAAATCGAGCTGAGACTAAAGCGCGATGAGATGAAGATGGACCGTCATCGCGCTTTAGCTTGTTCTTTGAACATGATCTCTTCGGAAAACCGCGCACACTTTTCCGGATCATGCTCTATCGCTCGTCCGCGATGACCTTTCCGTCGTTCGGCAGCGCGCCGGGACTGACCAGCTCAACGGTGCCGCCGAGCTTCGTCACGGCACGCAAGGTGCCGGCGATCTCCTCGCGCAGTGCTTCGTTCCCGGCCGTCGTTTCCGCTTTCAGCGTCATCGCGTCGGTCTCGCCCTGGCGCGTAACGACGAGGCGTAGCCTTCCGAGTGCGGAATGGCGCTTGCCGATCTCGGCGACCTGCTCGGGCCGAACGAACATGCCCTTGACCTTGGTGGTCTGGTCGGCGCGGCCCATCCAGCCCTTGATGCGCATGTTGGTGCGCCCGCATGGGCTCGTGCCGGGCAGGGCTGCGGTGAGGTCGCCGAGCGCGAGCCGGATCCAGGGATGGTGCGGGTCGAGTGAGGTCAGGACGATCTCGCCGACGTCGCCCGGCGCCACGGGATCGCCAGTGCCGGGCTTGACGATCTCCAGGATCAGGTCCTCGTTCACGACCATGCCCTCGCGGGCCTCGGTCTCGAAGGCGATGAGGCCGAGATCGGCGGTGCCGAAGGCTTGGTAGGCGTCGATGCCGCGTGATTTGATTTCGGCCTGAAGGGAGGGCGGGAACGCCGCGCCCGAGACCAGCGCGCGCTTGATCGAGGAGACGTCGCGGCCCGAGCCGGCTGCGGCGTCGAGCAGGATCTTCAGAAAATCCGGCGTGCCGCTGTAGCCGACGGGGCGGTAAGCTTCGATCAGCTCGAATTGCTGTTCGAGATTCCCGGGGCCCGCGGGGATCACGGCGCAGCCCAGTGCGCGCGCAGATGCATCGAAAATGAAGCCACCGGGGGTGAGGTGGTAGCTGAAGGTGTTGAGCACGATGTCGTCGGGGCGGAAGCCGGCTGCAAACAGCGCCCGAGCGCCGCGCCAGGGGTCGGCTTGGCGTCCTTCCGGCTCGAAGATGGGGCCGGGGGAGGTGAAGAGGCGGGCGAACGACCCCGGCGCGGCCGCCACGAAGCCGCCGAAGGGCCTGGAGGCCTTGTGCAGGGCCGGCAGTTCCGACTTGCGCAGCACCGGCAGGCCCGCCAGCGCCTCTCTGGACCTCACCGAGGCGGGGTCCACGCCCCGCAGGCGCTCGGTATAGGCTGGAGCGGCCATGGCGCTGCGCAGCACCTCCGGGAGGCGGGAAAACAGCTCGGCCTCGCGCGCGCCGTGGTCGCGCGTCTCAAGGGCGTCGTAATGGGCGGTCATGGCTGGTCTTTCCGGGTTGGCATGGTCCGTTGCACGCCGCCGCCGGCATCGGTATCAGACGGCCATTGGCGAGGCCTAGAGAGGGCGCGATGGCGGACGAAGGAAGCACTACGGCAGATGCGGCGGACGTCGTCGCGCGCCTGAAGCGGCGCATGACCGACGAGGCGCTGCCGCTGTGGTCGACGGTCGGCTGGGATCACGCCACCGGCGGTTTCATCGACCGGCTGCACCGCGACGGCACAGCTGACGCCGCCGCGCCGCGGCGCGTGTTCGTGCAGGCGCGCCAGATCTGGTGCTACGCCAAGGCCGCGCAGATGGGCTGGTACCCTGAAGGGCGCGCCATCGCGCTCAAGGGGCTGGAGCACCTGCTGGCGAGAGCAAAGGCGCCCGATGGCCGGCCCGGCTACGTGCACCGGCTGACCCCGGACGGGGCGGTACTGGACGGCCGGCGCGACGCCTACGACCACGCCTTCATCCTGTTTGCGCTCGCGAGCGTCTATGCGCTCGACCAGGATGCCCAGGTTCGCGCCGAGATCGACGCGCTGCTCGCCTTCCTCGATGGCCATCTGCGCTCGCCGCATGGTGGCGTCCATGAAGGCCTTCCGGTCTCGCTGCCGCGCCGGCAGAACCCGCATATGCATCTGTTCGAGGCGATGATCGCGTGCTTCGAGGCGACGCACGATCTGTCGTTCCAGAACCGTGCCGGCGAATTCTTCGCGCTGTTCCTCGCCAACCTCTATGACAAGCGGAAATGCGTGCTCGGCGAATATTTCGAGGAGGATTGGTCGAAGATCGAGCCGGTCAGCGTCGAACCCGGTCACCAGGCGGAATGGGTGTGGCTTCTGAAAGGCTTTGAACGCATCACGGGGTGTCCGACCGGACAGCGGCGCGCCGAGTTGCTGGCGACCTCCGTGCGCTACCGCGACGAGGCCACGGGCTGCCTGATCGACGAGGGGGATGACGCCGGCAACATTCGGCGCAACACGCGCCGGCTGTGGCCGCAGACCGAGATCGCGAAGGCGTGGACCGCGCAGGCCGAGTCCGGCGAGGCGGGCGCGGCGGATGAGGCGCGTGCGGCGCTGATGAGACTGGAACGACATTATCTCAACCATCCCGTGAAGGGCGGCTGGTACGATCAGTTCGACCGCGACGGGAAATCGCTGGTCGACACCATTCCTGCGTCGTCGTTCTATCATGTTCTCTGCGCGGTCACGGAAGCGGAGCAGGTGCTAGGCTAGGCTCAATGTGGATCACAGCCAGCGCTTGCGCCGCTTGAAGCTCTTGAGGTTCTTGAAGCTCTTGCGCTGGTCGCCGGCGCCGCCGAGATAGAATTCCTTGACGTCCTCGTTGTCGCGCAGCTCGTCGGCGGTGCCGTCGAGCACCACCTTGCCTTGCTCCATGATGTAGCCGTGGCTCGCCACCGAGAGCGCGGCGCGTGCGTTCTGCTCGACCAGCAAAATGGTGACACCGAGGTCGCGATTGATCTTCTGGATGATCGAGAACACCTCTTTCACCAGCAGCGGCGACAGACCCATGGACGGCTCGTCCATCAGGATCATCTTCGGGCGCGCCATGAGCGCGCGGCCGATCGCAAGCATCTGCTGCTCGCCGCCCGAGAGATAACCGGCGAGGCCGGTGCGTTCCTTCAGGCGCGGGAAGTAGTTGAAGACCATGTCGAGATCGGCATCGACCTCGCGATCCCTCCGGGTGAAGGCGCCGAGCCTCAGGTTCTCCAGCGAGGTCATGTCGGCGACGATGCGTCGGCCCTCCATCACCTGGAAGATGCCGCGGCGCACGATCTTGTCGGGGTCGATGCCGTTGATGCGGTCGCCCTCGAACAGGATCTCGCCGCGCGTGACCTCGCCGTCCTCGGTCTTGAGCAGCCCCGAGATCGCCTTCAGCGTCGTCGACTTGCCGGCGCCGTTGGCCCCGAGCAGCGCCACGATAGCGCCCTTGGGCACGTCGAGGCTGAGGCCGCGCAGCACCAGGATGACGTCGTCATAGACGACCTCGATGTTGCGCACGCTGAGGAGGGGCGGCGCGGGGACGACGGCCGGCTTGGCGTGGGTAGCTTCGAAGGTGTCGGTCATGTCGTCTTCCATTCAATCCGTCATTCCGGGGCGGCTGCAGGACCGAACCCGGAATCTCGAGGTTCCGGGTTCGATGCATTTGCATCGCCCCGGAACGACGAAGTGATCAGCTCACCAGCCCAGCAATTCGGGTTTGCGCGGCAACTCCACGGTCTTGACCTTCTCGAGCTTGATCGTGCCCTTGGACATGAGGTCGTTGAGGTCGCCGTCGGTCGCGCCCGAGACCTTGGTGCGATAGAGATCGACCTTCAGCGTGCCGCGATGGTCCTTCTCGGTCCAGGTCGAGGCATTGCAGACGCCTTCCATCCCGGCCGGCACCCAGTCCTTCTTCTGGTGGAAGCCCTTGGCGACGTTCTCGCCGGTGGCGCCACCGTTCTTGGCGGCCCATTCGATCGCCTCTTTCATGTAGAGCGACGAACAGACGGCGGCGATGTAGTGCACCGGGCGATAGACCTTGCCGGTGGGGTCGGACATCTTCGAGATCTCCATCACCGTCTTCATGCCGGGTGCATCGCCGCCCCAGCTCACCGCGGTGCGCAGCGGGAAGATCACGCCGTTGGCGGCATCTCCGGCCGTCTTGGCGGCGTTCTCGTCCATGCCCCAGACATTGCCGAGGAACTGGACCTCGACCCCGGCAGTCTTGCAGGCCTTCATCACCGAAATGTTGGAGGCCGCGGTGTTGCCGAGATAGGCGTAATTGGCACCGGAGGATTTCAGGCTCAGGCACTGTGCGCTGTAGTCGCCCGGCGCGAGCGCGAACACCAACGGCGGCAGCACTTCGAAGCCGAGCTCCTGTGCCATGGCTTCGCCGGCGGCCTTCGGCGCGTTCGGGTAAGGATGGTTGGCGCCCATGTGCACGAACTTGGGCTTGCCGGACTTGCCTTTGGCCTTCCAGTCCTCGGCCGCCCACATCAGCATCGCGCGCAGCGCGTCGGAATAGCTCGGGCCATAGAAGAAATTGTAAGGCGCAGGCTTGGCCTTGCCGCTGACGCCTTCGGGATCGGTGAGGGCGGCGGCGTAAGAGCCGGACATGTCCGGAATCTTGTCCTGGGCGAGGAAGCCAGTCAGCGCCTCGGTGTCCGCGGTGCCCCAGCCCATGATCGCGGCGACCTTGCTGTCCGGCGCCGACCACTTCTTGTACAGCGCGATGGCGCGCGGCACCTGATAGCCGTAATCGTTGGTATCGACGTTGAGCTGCTTGCCGCCGACGCCGCCGTTCTTGTTGACCCAGGCGAAAGTGTCGGCGACGGCCTGCCCATAAGGCGTGCCGACGTCGGAGGTGCCGCCGGAATAATCGGCGAGATGCCCGATCGCGATCTGGGCTTGCGCGCCGGCCGAAAATGCGGCGATCGCGATCGTGAGCGATGCGGTGCTCAAAAGGGACTTCATCGTCATGGGTCGGTTCCTCCTGTTTATTGTTTAAGTGAAGTTTCCGCGCTCAATGCGAGAACGGGTAGAGTTTCCAATAGGCTTTGATCTGTCGCCAACGATGCGCGAGGCCATCGGGCTCGAACATCAGGAACGCGATGATGATCACCCCGATCGCGATTTCGCGCAGGAAGGTGATGTTGTTGTTGAGCGACAGCGCCTTGTCGATCGCGCCGCCCTTGAGATAGTGGCTGACGAACTCCATCGCCTCGGGCAGCAGCACCACGAAGGCGGTACCCATCAGCGTGCCCATGATCGAGCCGGTACCGCCGATGATGATCATGGCCAGGAACAGGATCGAGCGCTCGATGCCGAAACCTTCCTGCGAGACCACGAGCTGATAATGCGCGTAGAGCGCGCCGGCGATGCCGGCGAAGAAGGCGGCAAGCCCGAACGACAACGTACGGTATTTGGTGAGGTTGATGCCCATGATCTCGGCGGAGAGATAATGGTCGCGGATCGCCACCAGCGCGCGGCCGTCGCGCGTGCGCATCAGATTGGTGACGAGGACGTAGCTCGCCAGCACATAGGCCAGCACGACGTAGAAATACTGCCTGTCGCCGCGCAGCGTGAAGCCGAAGATCGAGAACGGATTGGCGCTGGCCGGCACCGAGCCGCCTGTGAACCACTCCGCGCGGGAGAAGAAGTCGAGCAGGATGTATTGCGCCGCCAGCGTCGCGATGACGAGATAGAGCCCCTTCAGCCGCGCCGCCGGTATCCCGAAGATCAGACCGACCAGCGCAGTGACGATGCCGGCGAGCGGGATCGCGAAGAACACCGGGATCGGCGCGTTGTTTGAGATATAGGCCGAGGTGAAGGCGCCGAGCAGGAAGAACGCGGCGTGCCCGATCGAGATCTGGCCGGTGAAGCCGACCAGGATGTTCAGCCCGAGCGCCGCGATCGAGAAGATGCCGATCTGGATCAGGATGCTCAGCCAGTAGCCGCTGAAGAATTGCGGCGCGAGGCACAGCAGCAGCACGCCGGCGATCGCAAAATTGCGGCTGGTCGTGGTCGGGAAGATCGTGGTGTCCGCGGCGTACGTGGTGCGGAAATCACCAGCGGGGATGAGGGCAGGGCCGGCCATGGATCAAATCCGCTCGATGTCGTGGGTGCCGAATAGCCCGTAGGGCTTGATCATCAGCACGATGATGAGGACGTAGAACGGCGCGATCTCGTAGAGATTGCCCCAGTGCAGATACTCGCTGTCGACATATTGCGCGACGTTCTCGAGCAGCCCGATGATGATGCCACCCAGCACGGCGCCGCCGACGGAGTCGAGCCCGCCGAGAATCGCCGCCGGAAACACCTTGATGCCGTAAGCGGCAAGGCCCGAGGACACGCCGTTCACGACCGCGACGACGACGCCGGCGACGGCCGAGACCGTAGCCGAGATGGCCCAGGCCATCGCGAACACGCTTTTCACGGAAATGCCGAGCGACTGCGCGACCTGCTGATTGAACGCCGTGGCGCGCATCGCAAGGCCGTATTTGGACGCGCGGAAGAACCAGGCCATGCCGATCATCATCGCGACCGATACCACGAGGCTCATGACATAGACGGTCTGGATCTGGAGGCCGAACAGGTCGACCGACTGGCTCTCGAACACGCGGGGGAACGGCTGCGGGTTGACGCCGAACATCCATTTCAGCGTCGCCTGGAGCACGGTGGAGAGGCCGATCGTCACCATGATCACCGAGATGATGGGTTCGCCGATCATCGGCCGCAGGATCAGGACCTGGACGGCGATGCCGAACACGAACATGAACACCAGCGTGATCGGCATGCCGATCCAGAACGGCACCTGGTATTTCGCGAGCAAGGCCCAGCACACCCAGGCGCCGACCAGCAGCAATTCACCTTGCGCGAAATTGACGACCTGCGTCGCCTTGTAGATCAGCACAAACGACATCGCGACCACGCCATAGAGCGTGCCGACCACGAGGCCGTTGACCAGGAGCTGGAAGAGGAAGGCGGTGTTCATGTCGGTTGACCCAGCTCGTCATTGCCAGGCTTGACCCGGCAATCCATCGATGCGGAAGGAAGCTTGTTCGGAAGAGGATGGATGCGCGGGTCGAGCCCACGCATGACGATGACTTTGTTCATTCCGCCGCCTCAGCCATGTGCCCGTGTTCGCGCAGATCGACCACGCGCAGCGTCGTGCGGACGCGCTGGGTGGTGCCGTCCTGGAAGCGGATCACGGTGTCGACGGGGATGTCGGCATCGCCGCGGTAGATCGCGTCGATGATCCCGGCGTATTTCTCGTTGATGACGCTGCGGCGCACTTTGCGGGTGCGGGTGAGCTCGCCGTCGTCGGCATCGAGCTCCTTGTAGAGCAGCAGGAAGCGCGAGATGCGCTGCGCCGGCGGCAGCGTGGCGTTGACGGTCTCGACCTCCTTCCGGAGCAGCGCATAGACCTCGGGCCGCGAGGCGAGGTCGCTGTAGGTGGTGAAGGAGAGGCGGTTCTTCTCCGCCCATTTCGAAATGATGGAGTAGCGGATGCAGATCATCGCCGCGAGCGCGTCGCGGCCGGCACCCAACACCACAGCTTCGGCGATGTAGGGCGAGAATTTCAGCTTGTTTTCGATGAATTGCGGCGAGAAGCGCTCGCCGCGCGAGGTCTCGGCGAGGTCCTTGATGCGGTCGATGACGACGAGCTGGCGGTTCTCGTTGAAGTAGCCGGCGTCGCCCGACAACATCCAGCCGTCCTTGATGTCGGCGACGCTGGCCTCGGGGTTCTTGTAGTAGCCGAGGAACATGTTGGGATGCCGCACCACGATCTCGCCGACGCCGTGAACATCGGCATTGTCGATCCGGATCTCGACGCTGTCTGCCATCGGCACGCCTGTCGTATCGGGATCGACCTTGCCCTCGGGATGCAGCGTGTAGGCGCCGAGCAATTCGGTCTGGCCGTAGAGCGTGCGCAGCGGCACCCCCATCGCCTGAAAGAACTTGAAGGTCTCAGGGCCGAGCGCCGCGCCGCCGGTCGCGGCCGAGCGTAGGCGGGTGAAGCCGAGCCGGTCGCGCAGCGCGCGGAACAGGATGGCGTCGGCAAAGCCGGAGCGCTTGCCCTCTGCGAGCGCGGCCAGACCCGACTTCATGCCGATGTCGAACAGGCGCTGCTTGAAGGGCGTCGCGTCCATCACCTTGGCGCGGACATCGGCGGCGATCGATTCCCAGACACGCGGCGCGAACAGCACGAAGGTCGGCGCGATCTCGCGCAGATCGTTCATCATCGTATCAGGCTCTTCGACGAAGTTGATCTTCATCCGGCAGAGCAGGCCTTTGCCGAGCACGTAGACCTGTTCCATGATCCAGGGCAGCGGCAGCACCGAGACATATTCGTCGTCGGGCCCCTTGGGATCGAAGGCGAGATAGGTCGCGCAATGGCCGAGCACGCGGCCGGCGGCGAGCATCGCAAGCTTGGGATGAGAGGTGGTACCCGAGGTCGTGCAGAGAATCGCGACATCCTCGCCCTTGGTCGCGTCGACAAGGCGATCGTAAAGCTCCGGCTCCCGCGTGGCCCGCGCCCGGCCGAGCTCGGCGAATTTCTCCGCCGACATCAGCCTGGGATCGTCGTATTTCCGCATGCCGCGCGGATCGGAATAGATGATGTGCTTCAGCTTCGGCACGCGCTCGGCAAGCGCGAGCAGCTTGTCGACCTGCTCCTCGTCCTCGGCGAAGACGAGTTGAGCCTCGCCATAGGTCAGGAGATAGGAGGCTTCTTCATCCAGTACGTCGCGATAGAGACCAAGGCTGAGGCCGCCGATCGCATGTGTCGCGATTTCCGCCGCGACCCAGTCCGGCCGGTTGTCGCCGATGATGCCGATGACGTCGCCGCGGCCAAGACCGAGCTCGACGAGCCCGAGTGCGAAATCGCGTACCCGCCTCTGATAGTCGTTCCAGGTGAAGATGCGCCAGAGCCCGAGATCCTTCTCGCGCAGCGCGATCTCGCTGCCATGCTCCTGGGCGTTGAGCCGGAGCATCTTGGGATAGGTGTCGGCCTGCGCGACGCGCCCTGCATAATCCATCATGCCGCGCTCTCCTGCGCGGGTGAGGCATCGTCCGGATCGACCAGTACCTCGTCTTCCTCACCAAGATAGGCGCGCTTGACGTGGGGATCGGCGAGGACGGCGGCGGGATCGCCCTCGGCGATCTTCTTGCCGAAATCCAGCACCATGACGCGATGGGAGATGTCCATCACCACGCCCATGTCGTGCTCGATCATCACCACGGTCATCCCGAACTCCTCGTTGAGATCGACGATGTAGCGGGCCATATCCTCCTTCTCCTCGAAGTTCATGCCGGCCATCGGCTCGTCGAGGAGGATGAGGCGCGGCTCCAGGGCCATGGCGCGGGCGAGTTCCACGCGCTTGCGCAGGCCGTAAGAGAGGGTGCCGGCGGTGGCTTTGCGCACCGACTGCAGATCGAGGAAATCGATGATCTCCTCGACCTTGCGGCGGTGCTCGAGTTCCTCCTTGCGGGCGCCGGTGAGCCAGTACAGCGAGCCCGTGAGGAAATTGTTCTTCAGGAGGTGATGGCGGCCGACCATGATGTTGTCGAGCACGCTCATATGGTGGAACAGCGCCAGGTTCTGGAAGGTGCGGCCGATGCCGAGCGAGGCGCGGGCATTCGGCGTCAGGCCGGTGATGTCGCGGCCCTGGTAGAACAGCTGGCCTTCGGTCGGCTTGTAGCGACCGGAAATACAGTTCACGATCGAGGTCTTGCCGGCGCCGTTGGGCCCGATGATCGAGAACAGCTCGCCTTCCCGGATAGCGAAGCCGACATCGGTCAGCGCACGGACGCCACCGAATCGCAAGGACACGCCGCGCACTTCGAGACTGGTAGCCACCAAACAAATCCCTCCCGGTGATGGCGCATTCATCGGCGCTCTTCATCCGTTGTTTTCGGGCGATCCTAGTACGGTCGTGCCAGTGAGGCCATGCAGCCATTGGTCTCGACCGGCCCCGCGCCGCCTTCGATCCCGTCAGGGATCAAACGCCGCATCGCCCAAGGTGGCTCTCAATACGGGAAAGCGCTATTTTGAAATGTCTTCGGCCTGACAATTCGGCGACAAAGTTTTTCGGGCGGGCGCGGCGTCCATCTTTCGTCGGATGGACCGCTGAGATGAGATGTTGCAGTGCAACAGAAGGGTGGAGTGACGAAACGGTGCGGCTGGCTTCGAGATCATGATTTCAGAGGATCATCTGAAGCGCGTCGCCGCCTGGTCGCGCGAGCTCACGCAGGCCGAGATCGAGGTCGCACGCGGCGGAATCACCGAGCGGTCCTACGGCACCGGCGAGACCGTGTTCATGCGTGGCGATACCTTCGACTATTGGGCCGGCATGGTCAGCGGCCTCGCCCGGATGGGCGGGGTCTCACGCGACGGCAAGGAGACGAGTCTGGCCGGGTTGACGGCGGGAGCCTGGTTCGGCGAAGGCAGCGTGCTGAAGAACGAGCCGCGGCGCTATGACGTGGTCGCGCTACGCGGCAGCCGGGTCGCGCTGATGGAACGCAGCGCCTTCATGTGGCTGTTCGAGAACAGCGTCGGCTTCAACCGCTTTCTGGTCCGCCAGCTCAACGAGCGGCTCGGCCAGTTCATCGGCATGCTCGAGGTCAACCGCACGCTGGATGCCACCGCGCGCCTCGCCCGCAGCATCGCTTCACTGTTCAACCCGATCCTCTATCCCGAATCGACCGCGCATCTGGAGATCACCCAGGAGGAGATCGGCGCGCTCTCCGGCATGTCCCGCCAGAATGCCAATCGCGCGCTGAACCGGCTGGAGAAAGAGGGACTGCTGCGGCTCGAATATGGCGGCGTCACCATCCTCGATATCGAGCGGCTGCGCGGGTACGGGGATTAGGCCCCGTCACCGCGCGTTTGCGGGGGCATGCTCCGGCCAGAGGTCGGCGCGCCAGCGGATCGCGATCGCCAGCATCGCGATGATCCCTAAGGCGGCATAGAGCGAGCCGGTCGCGGAATAGCCGATGATGTCGATCAGGCTGCCGGCCGCGAGCAGTCCCAGCGGCAGGCCATAGATTACCATCATGCGCACGCCCATGACGCGGCCGCGCAGATGCGCGCTCGCCGTCCGCATCAGGATCACGGCGGCCGAGATCATCGACATGCTCTGCGCGATCCCGGCGAGGACCAGGCAGGCCATCGCCACCGGCATGGTCCTGACCTCCACGAAGACCAGCAGCATGGCGTACCAGGCCAGCGTCGCGCCGATCAGAAGCCGGGCAATGCGCAGCCCGCTGACGAGACTGAGCGTGACGGAGCCGATCAGCGAGCCGACGGCGAAGCTCGCCGACAGATAGCCGAGGCCGGTCTGGTCGGTCAGAAAGATGTCGCGCGCGATGTAGGGCAGCAAGCCGCCGGTAAACGGAAACGCGGTGAGGTTGGCCAGAAAGGCGACGCAGAGCGCCGCGCGCATGCCCGGACCGTTCCAGGCGTAGACGATCCCTTCCTTGAGGTCGCCGAACAACCGCGAAATGGCATGGCTGTTCGCCGGAAGATCGCTCGTGGTCACGGTCCTTTTCGGCCGGGTCAGGCAGAGCATGAGAAGCGCGGCCACAAAATAAAGGCACGCGATCGCGACATAGACGAGGCCGATGCCGAGCACGGCGAACAGTCCGGCGCCCGTCAACGCCCCGGCGATGCGAGCACTGTCCTGGGTGGTGCGCCCGACACTGATGGCTCCGACCAGTTGTTCGGGCGGCATGATCTCGGCAAGCAACGCGCCCCGCACGCCGAGATCCGAAGGACGGATGAGGCCCATGATCGCGACGATGATCATGACGCTGAGCGGAGACAAATGACCGGTCAGCGCCAGCACCATGATGGTCGACGACAGCACGGTGTAGGCGAGCCGCATCACGACCAGCAGGTCGCGATGACCGATGCGATCGCCGATCATGCCGAAGACGGGCGCCACCAGCGTTCCGACGAACTGGAGCGATGCAAGCACGGTGAGCAGCAGCACCGAGCCGGTCTCGACCAGGATGTACCAGCCGAGCACCAGCGTCTCGACCTCAAACGCCCAGGAGGTGAGCAGGTCGGACGGCCACTGGAAGCGATAGTTGCGGATGCGGAATGGCGCGAGCGCCGACGACCGCGCCACTCCACTCACGTCGTGTTGACGCGTGTCACGGCGATTCCTTCTTTTGTTTCTTCTTCTGCGCGAACCTAGCGCCGGCGGTGCCCGTGTCAATCGAAGCTGCCGCATGCCGCCATGCACGGCGGATACCGCATGTCGGACTGGCGCAGGTGCGACAGGGCTCGCCATGATGCTCGCGTCCCGACGCATGATGCGGTCACATAGTTTTCATCTTGCTGTGGCCGGTAAGCGCGGCGGGGTCGGGGAGCGGAGCGATAAAGCATGTGGGTAGGTTGGCAGAGGTTTGCCGCGCGGCTTCTGGGTTCCCTGATACTCGTGAGTGTCCTCAGCTCGCAGGTCGGGGCTGGGCCGCAGGACATGCTGACGTTGATGCAGCGCATCACGTCGCTCGCGAAGGAGGGCCGCTACGGCGAGGCCATCGGGCTTGCACGAAAGCTCGTCGCCGAGTCCGAGAAGCCCGCTGACGGCAACCACGCTGGTCGTGCTCGGCCAGGCGCTCCAGGCGCAAGGCGAGACGACGGAGGCCGAAGCCGTGCTGAGGCGCGCACTTGCGATTCGCGAAAAGAGCCTCGGGCCCAATCATCCCGATGTCGCCGCCGTGCTCGGCACGCTCGGCCAGATCGAGCTCGGCCTGAACCGGTTGAGCGAGGCCGAGCGGGACATGTCGCGCGCCATCGCCATCGACGAGCGCGTGCTCGGCCCCGACCATCTCACGACGGCGCTGGCGCGCATGCAGCTCGGCAACCTCCGTCACCGCCAGATGAGGCAGACCGAGGCGCTCGACCTGTTCAGCCGCGCCCTCGCGGTCTTCAGGAAGTCGCCGGGACAGGCCGACATCATGATCCCGGTGACGCTGAACAACATCGCGGAGGTCAATCGCGCGCAGGGCCGGTTGCCCGAGGCTGAGGCGAGTTTCGCCGAAGCGCTCGCGCTTCAGGAGAAGCAGCACGGCCCGGACAGTCTCTATCTGACCGCCACGCTGAACAATCTCGGCGAGCTCCGGCGCGCGCAGGGGCGGCTTCAGGACGCCGAGCAATTGGCGCGCCGGGCTCTGGCCATCAGGGAAAAGTCGCTCGGGCCGGATCATCCCGACGTGGCCGCGAGCCTGAACAATCTCGCTTTGGTGTTTTCGCGCGAGGGCCGGGATGCCGAGGCCGAGGGGCTGCTGACACGCGCCCTCGCAATTCAGGAAAAGACTTATGGAGCTGCGCATCCGAACGTGGCGACTGCGCTGAACAATCTCGCGGAGGCCTGGACCCATCTCGGTCGCAAGCAGGAGGCCGAGCAGCTCTTGCGTAAATCGCTGACCATTCGCGAGAAGGCGGTCGGTCCTGTTCATCTCGACGTTGCCATCGCGCTCGACAATCTGGTGACGCTGATGGGCGACGGCGATCGCTACGCCGAGGCTGAACCTTTCGCGCGAAGGTCCCTCGCCATCCGCGAAGCTGCGCTCGGCCAATCTCATCCGCTGGTCGCGAACAGCCTCAACAATCTGGCTGTCGTTCTCGACAGCACTGGCCGGGCGCAGGAGGCCGAGCCGCTGCTGCGACGCGCGCTGGATATCCGTCTGCATGCTCTCGGCGAGCAGCATCCTGATGTCGCCAACAGCTTCGCCAACCTCGGAGCTCACTTTCTCGATTTGAAGGATTGGCAGCACGCGAGCGACGCGTTCGCGCGCGCAGTGGCGATCCAGAACGGCCGTCGTGCCGCAGAGTTCGCCGAGGAGACCCGCAGCGATCTCGGGGCGCCTGAAGACACCAACACGTATCCGGGATTAATCACTGCCGCCTACCATCTCGCGAGCGCCACCGATGGCGGTCCGGCAGGCGCCCTGCGGTCACAGGCGTTCGAAGCGGCGCAGTGGATCGGTGACGAGCAGGCCGCCCGCGCGATCGCCGGGATGTCGGCGCGCGTCGCAGATGGCCGCGGAGATCTCGCCGTCCGCGTCCGCGAGCGGCAGGACCTCGGCGCACAGGCGGTGGCGACCGACAAGGCGCTGGTGGCGGCGATCTCGCAAGCCAACGCTGCGCGCAATCCGGCCGCAGAGCAGGCGCTTCGGCAGCGTGCCGCGGCCATCGCAGCGCAGATCCGGGAACTGGATCGCACGATCGCCACCCAGTTTCCGGACTATGCGGCGCTGGTGACCAAGACTCCGATCGCGATTGAGGACGCCCAGAAGCAGCTCCGTCCCAATGAGGCGATGCTGCTGTTCACGACGACGTCGCGGGCCACCTTCGTCTGGACGGTGACGCGCGCGGATGTGCGCTGGCATGCGGCCGATCTCGGCGAGAAGCAGCTCAACGAGACAATCGGGGCGCTGCGTTGTGGCCTCGACGCGGAGGCATGGCTGGATAAGGCATCCAGCTGTTCCCAGAAGCTCGGCCGCAAGACTGCTCTGGGCGCAGACGAGCCGCTGCCGTTCGATCAGGAGCGCGCCTTTGCGCTTTACCAGGCCTTGCTCGGACCGGTCGTGCGCGACATCGATGGCAAGGAGTTGATCCTGGTGCCGTCAGGCCCACTGGCGACGCTGCCGTTCCAGGTCCTGTTGACGGACAAGCCCGCGGCGGGTGGAGACCTTGCGAAGGCGCCGTGGCTGGTCAAGCGGTTTGCGACGACGGTCTTGCCCTCCGTCTCCAGCCTCAAGGCTCTGCGCCAGGTCGCGCGCAAGAGCGCGGCATCGAAGCCGTTTCTTGGCGTCGGCAATCCCACGCTCGACGGCGATGGCCGCAGCGATGTTTCGATCACACGCGCCAAGCTCGCGCGCCAGATCCAGACCTGCGCCGCCCTTCCGACGCAGGCGACCCAGGTCGCGCAAAGGAGCTTGCGCGCGGTCGACGCGCTGTCGGGCGGCACGGCGGACATTGTGCAGCTCAGGCGCCAGATGCCGCTGCCGGAAACCGCGCTCGAATTGTGTGCGGTGGCCAGCAGCTTCGCACCCGTCAAAGGCGATGTCGTCCTCGCCAATGATGCATCCGAGACGAGGATGAAGACGCTCAGCCAGAGCGGCGATCTCGCAAAATATCGCATTCTGCATTTCGCGACGCATGGCGCGCTCGCGGGGCAGGTGCGTGGCTCGATCGAGCCCGGGCTGATCCTGAGCCCGCCGGCAGCGCCGACACCCGCCGACGACGGCTATCTCTCATCGTCCGAAATATCCGGTCTCAAGCTCGACGCCGACTGGGTGATCCTGTCGGCCTGCAACACGGCCGGCGGTCAGGCAGCCAATTCGGAAGCCTTCTCCGGCCTTGCAAGGGCCTTCTTCTATGCGGGCACGCGCGCACTCCTGGTGTCGCACTGGGCGGTCAACTCCGATGCCGCCGTCGTCATCACCACCGGTGCGATCGATGCCCTCAAGGGACATGCCGATATCGGCCGCGCGGAGGCGCTGCGTCGCTCGATCTCGGCCCTGATTGCGAGGGGCGGCGCGAATGCACAGCCCGGCATCTGGGCGCCGTTCGTGCTCGTGGGCAATGCCGCGATGTAGCGGCAGCGGCTCCCCCTTGGGATCAGCGCGTCGCCGGCTTCCGCTCGGCCAGCGCTGCGGCCATGGCCGAGATCAGCGGGCGCATGAAATAGGCGTCCTCCGGCGGCGAGACGTCCGCGCGCAGACCATGCGTGGCGAGCTCGCCGGAGACTGCCGGGCCGACCGAGGCGATCAGCGTCCGCTCGAGCCCGGCGCGAAGGCGTGCCTCGACGCCATGCGCCTTCGCGGCTTCGACCAGACGGCGAACCTGGCCGAGATTGGTCAGCGCGATGGAATCGATCCGCCCGCCCGCCATGTCGTCGATCGCGGCGACGATGTTGGCGTCCGCCGCCTTGGAATCGTAGACATAGGGCAGCACGGTATCGACCTCAGCACCTTGCGCAGCAAGCGCGCCGGTCAGCGCGCTGTGGTCCTTGTCCGGATAGAGTTGGAGGCCGAGGCGCCGGCCCTTCAGGTCGAGCCCGCCAAGCATTTCGATCACGCCCTCGGTGGTCGGCTTCTCCGTGGTCTGCTGCGCCTCGAGGCCAACCTCCCGCAGCGCCCTGCCGGGCTTCGGGCCCCGGGTGAATTTTCGAGGTTTGGCAAGCGCGGCCACGAGAGCCTGGTCGAGCCCACGCGCGCCCGCGAGCTTCATGATCCGCCGCAGGCCTTCGCCGGTCATCAGCACGAGATCGTCGAACGGCCGTTCGACGGCGCGGCGGATCCAGGCCTCGACGGGGGCCGGGTCCGGCGCGTCCTCGATGGTGAACATCGGGCACTGCACGACCTCGGCGCCCTGCTCGGCGAGGAGCTTCGAGAATTGCGCCTCCTCGCGCGTTTCCAGGATCAGGATGCGGGTGCCGTTCAAGCGGTCGGCCATGGGGGGACTCCCGTGTAAAGTCGCAATGCTACGTTCATCCTGACTCTGCGGGCGGGATTGGCGCAAGGGCAGGGTCGGTGATAGAGCAGGGCGCAAATCGCGGTCGTTCCGCGGCTGTTGCACAAACCTTCATCAAGAGCCAAGCCTGTTCATCACCATGCCCGATCATCAATATGTCCTGACCCTCTCCTGTCCGGATCGCCCGGGCATCGTCTCGGCGGTGTCGACGTTCCTCGCCCATAACGGACAGAATATTCTCGACGCCCAGCAGTTCGACGACGTCGAGACCAAGAAATTCTTCATGCGGGTGGTGTTCACCGCGGCCGACCTCGCCGTGGAACTGTCGGCGCTCCAGACCGGCTTTGCGGCAATCGCCGAACGTTTCGGCATGGAATGGCAGATGCGCGACCGCGCCGCGCATCGCAAGGTGATGTTGCTGGTGTCGAAGTCCGACCATTGCCTGGTCGATATCCTCTATCGCTGGCGCACCGGCGAATTGCCCATGGTCCCCACGGCGATCGTCTCCAATCATCCGCGCGAGGTCTATGCCGGGCTCGATTTCGGCGGCATCCCGTTCCACCATCTGCCCGTGACCAAGGAGACCAAGCGCGAGCAGGAGGGCCAGATCATGGACCTCGTCGGCGACACGAAGACCGATCTCGTGGTGCTCGCCCGCTACATGCAAATCCTGTCCGACGACCTCTCGGCGAAACTGTCGGGCCGCTGCATCAACATCCACCACTCGTTCCTGCCGGGCTTCAAGGGCGCAAAACCCTATCACCAGGCCCATGAGCGCGGCGTCAAGCTGATCGGCGCCACCGCGCATTACGTTACGCGCGACCTCGACGAGGGCCCGATCATCGACCAGGACGTCGAGCGCATCAGCCATCGCGATACGCCGGAAGATCTGGTCCGCAAGGGCCGCGACATCGAGCGCCGCGTGCTCGCCCGCGCGATCCGCTACCATCTCGACGACCGCGTCATCCTCAACGGCCGCAAGACCGTGGTGTTCGTGGATTAGCGAATGGGGAGTGGCGAGTAGCGAGTGGAAAAAGCGCCTTTCTATTCGCTACTCCCTATTCGCCATTCGCCGCTCAGCGCACCGCGCCACCTGACGTAGTCCCCGTCGCCCCCTTCTGCGCCTGCTCTTCCTTTTCGCGATCCGCCGCAGGCATCAACCGCTTGCGCTCGCGCTCCTTCATGTAGGCGTCGTATTGCGGCGTGCCCGGCCGCGGCGGGGCGTCAGCCGGCAGGCCGCCGGCCCATTGCGGAACGTAATCGCCCACGCCGGCCGAGAGCCTTTCGTTGACGGTGCCGCAGCCGGCAAGGCTGGAAGCCAGCAGCGCGACGACGGCAACGATCGAAACTGAGCGGAAACGCATGTGCATCTTCTACGTCGTGCCCAATCGGGCGCGGGGACGGGAGGCCGAACCGGCCAAACTCTAACCCTCAATAGGTAAAATCCGCCTATTCGACGACTTATTCCTTTGTATACAAGAAGGTATTTTGATAGGGGATTCTGACCCTTGATATGGGCTGCACACCTGAATATGTATACATGGCGTATTCAGGTGGGGCGACAGCTAGCTCAGCAATCGGCTTTGTCGTTGACAAGACCATTTTATTTGTACAATCGTACAAATCTCTTTCCGCTGTCGCGATCATGACCGCACTTGCGCCCAATGGTCGCCCAACGTCCGATTGACAACGGGGTTGCAGAGGACGCCATGTGGCCGCACGGCATGGCTTGTCCGCAAGCTGAAGCGCGGCAAGGACCGGGCACGCGGTTCAGGGCAAAAAGTCAGGAATGAAAGGGGAGGGACATCTGATGTTCGTACGCAAGCAATTGTCTTGGGCCGCTGCGGTGGCCGCAATCTCAGGCCTCGCTGCTGTCGCGCCGGCGAAGGCGCAGGACGCCGTCAAAATCGGCCTGATCCTGCCGATGACCGGCGGCCAGGCCTCGACCGGCAAGCAGATCGAGAACGCGATCAAGCTCTACATGCAGCAGAAGGGCGACACCGTTGCCGGCAAGAAGGTCGAGATCATCCTCAAGGACGACGCGGCGATCCCGGACAAGACCAAGACGGCTGCGCAGGAGTTGATCGTCAACGACAAGGTCAATTTCATCGCCGGCTTCGGCGTGACGCCCGCCGCACTCGCGGCCGCCCCGCTGGCAACGCAGGCCAAGATTCCGGAAGTCGTGATGGCGGCCGGCACCTCCATCATCACCGAGCGCTCGCCCTACATCGTGCGCACCAGCTTCACGCTGGCGCAGTCCTCGACCATCATCGGTGACTGGGCCGTCAAGAACGGCATCAAGAAGGTGGCGACGCTGACCTCCGATTACGCGCCGGGCAATGACGCGCTCAACTTCTTCAAGCAGCACTTCACCGCCGGCGGCGGCGAGGTGGTCGAGGAGGTCAAGACGCCGCTCGCCAACCCGGATTTCGCGCCGTTCCTCCAGCGCATGAAGGACGCCAAGCCCGATGCGATCTTCGTGTTCGTGCCGGCCGGCCAGGGCGGCAACTTCATGAAGCAATATGCCGAGCGCGGCCTTGACAAGGCCGGTATCAAGGTGATCGGACCCGGCGACGTCACGGATGACGACCTGCTCAACAACATGGGCGACGCCGTGCTCGGCACCGTCACCGCGCATCTCTACTCGGCGGCGCATCCCTCGCAGATGAACAAGGATTTCGTCGCCGCCTACAAGAAGGCGTTCGGCAACCGTCCGGGCTTCATGGCCGTGGGCGGCTATGACGGCATCCACCTGATCTACGAGGCGCTGAAGAAGACGGGTGGCGACACCAACGGCGACAAGCTGATCGAAGCCATGAAGGGGCAGAAGTGGGAAAGCCCGCGCGGCCCGATCTCGATCGATCCCGAGACCCGCGACATCGTGCAGAACATCTACATCCGCAAGGTCGAGAAGGTCGACGGCGAGCTCTACAATGTCGAGTTCGCGACGTTCGAGGCCGTCAAGGATCTCGGCAAGACCAAGAAGTGACGCGCGAAAGCGCGTCATCCCCGAGCGCGCTTAGCGTGCATCGGGGATCTCATGCCCCTTGCTCCGCGTCATGCCCGGGCTTGACCCGGGCATCCAAGCGGAAGCCTAGACAAGAACGAGGATGGCCGGGACGAGCCCGGCCATGACCGGACAACCCAAGCTGAAACGATGACCGCAATCCTCACCAATTTGTTCGACGGCGTTGCCTACGGCATGCTGCTGTTCGTGCTCGCCTGCGGGCTCGCGGTCACGCTCGGGCTGATGAACTTCGTCAATCTCGCCCATGGCGCTTTCGCGATGGCCGGCGGCTACATCTGCATGGTGCTGGTCAATCGGATGGGCTGGCCGTTCTTCGCCGCGCTGCCGCTCGCCTTCGTCTCCGCGGCGGCCATCGGCATCGCGCTCGAACGCACGCTCTACCGCCATCTCTATGCGCGCAGCCATCTCGACCAGGTTCTGTTCACCATCGGCCTGACCTTCATGTCGGTCGCGGCCGTCGACTACATCCAGGGCTCCTCGCGCGTCTTCATCGATCTGCCGGCCGCGCTCCAGGGCCAGTTCGACGTGTTCGGTGTCGGCATCGGCCGCTACCGGCTGATGATCATCGTGATCTGCGGCCTGCTCACCATCGGTCTCCAATTGGTGCTGGCGAAAACCCGCTTCGGCAGCCGCCTGCGTGCCGCAGTCGATGATCCCCGCGCCGCCAGCGGCCTGGGCATCAACGTGCCGCAGGTGTTCGCCTTCACCTTTGCCTTTGGTTGCGGACTCGCTGGGCTCGGCGGCGCGCTGAGCGCCGAGATCCTCGGCCTCGATCCCTATTTCCCGCTGAAGTTCATGATCTACTTCCTGATCGTGGTCACCGTCGGCGGCTCCTCCTCGATCACCGGGCCGTTCCTGGCCTCCCTGCTGCTCGGCATCGGCGACGTCGCCGGAAAATACTACGTGCCGAAGATGGGACCCTTCGTGATCTACACCATGATGATCGTGATCCTGATCTGGCGCCCGAACGGCCTGTTCGGCCGCACGGCCGCGCGGTGAGTTCGCCGATGAGCGCTGCGTCCGACGTCGGTTATCACGCCCAGCGCCAGGCCCGCTGGCACTGGGGCGAAATCGCCTTCTGGCTGGTCGTGCTGGCGTGCGGTTTCCTGTTTCCCTCCCGATATCTGATCATGACCGACATCCTGCGGCTGGCGCTGTTCACGATGTCGCTCGATCTCATCCTCGGTTATGCCGGCATCGTCTCGCTCGGCCATGCCGCGTTCTTCGGCGTCGGCGCCTATGCTGCGGGCCTACTTGCCTTGCATGGCATCATTAGGGAGCCCGTGCTGGCGCTGATCGTCGCCGGCCTTGCCGCGATGGTGCTCGGCTTTGCCACCAGCTTCCTGGTGATCCGCGGCGTCGATCTCACCCGGCTGATGGTGACGCTCGGCATCGCGCTGCTGCTGGAAGCGCTCGCCGAACGCTTCTCCAACATCACCGGCGGCACAGATGGTTTGCAGGGCATCGAGATGCAGCCGATCTTCGGCGAGATCCCGTTCGACATGTTCGGCAAGGCCGGCTTCTTCTATTCGCTGGCGGTACTGTTTCTGCTCTTCCTGTTCGCCCGCCGCGTCGTGCATTCCCCGTTCGGCCTGTCGCTGCGCGCGATCAAGAACAATCCGCTGCGCGCCGCCGCGATCGGCATTCCGGTCAACCGCCGCCTGATCGCGATCTACACGCTTGCGGCGTTCTATGCCGGCATCGCCGGCGCGCTGTTCACCCAGACCACGGCGATCGCCTCGCTCGACGTGTTCGCGTTCGAACGCTCTGCCGACCTGATGCTGGTGCTGGTCATCGGCGGCACCGGCTATCTCTATGGCGGACTGGTCGGTGCGGTGGTGTTCCGCATGCTTCAGGAATTGTTCTCCACCATCACGCCGCAATACTGGCAGTTCTGGATCGGCCTCGTGCTGGTCCTGATCGTGCTGATCGGCCGTCAGCGCCTGCACCGCTGGGTGCTCTATGTCCCCAACCTGATCATCAAGCAAATTGCCGGGCGCAAGGCCGTCGTCGCCGTGCCGGAGAGCGAGGCATGACCATCGCGCTCGAAACCCAAAATCTCGAAAAGCAGTTCGGCGGGCTGCGCGTCACGCGCGACCTGTCCCTGAAGGTCGAGCAGGGCGCCCGCCACGCGCTGATCGGCCCGAACGGCGCGGGCAAGACCACGGTCATCAACCAGCTCACCGGCGTGCTCAAGCCGAATTCGGGCCGCATCCTGCTCGAAGGCCATGACATCACCGATCTGCCCGTGCACAAGCGCGTGCTGCGTGGCCTGTCGCGCACCTTCCAGATCAACCAGCTCTATCCCGACCTGACCCCGCTCGAGACCATCGGCTTGGCCGTGTCCGAGCGCCTCGGCCATGGCGGCGACTGGTGGCGGCGGATGGGCACGCGCGGCGACGTCAACGGCGAGATCGCCGATTTGCTCGCCCGCTTCCACCTGCTCGACGTCATGAACGAACAGACCGTGACGCTGCCTTACGGCAAGCAGCGCCTGCTCGAGATCGCGGTCGCGATCGCGGCCAAGCCGCGCGTGCTGCTGCTGGACGAGCCTGCGGCCGGCGTGCCCGAGAGCGAGCGCCATGACATTCTCGCCGTCGTAGGCAGCCTGCCGCGCGACGTCACCGTGCTCTTGATCGAGCACGACATGGACCTCGTCTTCTCCTTTGCCGACCGCATCTCGGTGCTGGTCTCGGGCGCGCTGCTCACCGAGGGCCGGCCCGAAGAGGTCGCGCGCGATCCGCAGGTGAAGGCCGTCTATCTCGGCGAGGAGGCGGTCAATGTCTGACCTGCTCGCAATCGATTCACTTCGTGCCGGCTATGGCGAGGCGGTGGTTCTGCCCAACATGTCCTTGCGCCTCACCGAGGGGCAGGTGCTGGCGTTGCTCGGCCGCAATGGCACGGGCAAGACCACGCTGATCAATTCCATTGTCGGTGTCACCCGCCGCTTCTCCGGCTCGGTCGCACTCGCCGGTACCGATATCACCGCGCTACGGCCAGATCAGCGGGCGCGCGCCGGCATCGGTTGGGTGCCGCAGGAGCGCAACATCTTCCGCTCCCTCACGGTGGAAGAGAACATGACTGCCGTGGCGCAACCCGGTCCCTGGACGGTCGAGAAAGTCTACGAGATGTTCCCGCGGCTGAAGGAGCGGCGGAGCAATTTCGGCAACCAGCTTTCCGGCGGCGAACAGCAGATGCTGGCGATCGGCCGCGCGCTGACGCTCAATCCGAAAGTGCTGCTGCTGGATGAACCGATGGAGGGCCTTGCGCCCATCATCGTCGAAGAGCTCTTGAAGGCGATCGGCAGCATCACGCGGGGAGGCGGGATCTGCTCGATCATCGTCGAGCAGAATGCCCAAAAGATTCTGGGGCTCGCCGATCGCGTTGTGATATTGGAGCGCGGAACGATCGTCCACGACGCCCCGAGCGCCGCGCTGAAGGCCGACCCGTCAGTCCTGGAACGCCATCTCGGCGTTGCCGGGGCGGTGGCCCACTAGACTAGAATGTCCAGGGAGTAAGACATGCAGCGAACCAAAGCCCCCTTCCGCGCCGACGAGGTCGGCAGCCTCCTGCGCCCCGTGAAGATCAAGGAGGCCCGCAGCCGTCTCGAGAAGGGCGAGATCTCCGCCGACGATCTGCGCAAGATCGAGGACATGGAAATCGAGAAGGTCGTGCATAAGCAGGCCTCGATCGGGCTCAAGCTCGCGACCGACGGCGAATTCCGCCGCTCCTGGTGGCATTTCGATTTCCTGGCCAAGCTCACCGGCTGCGAGCTGTTCCACCCCGACACCGGCATCCAGTTCACGGGCGTGCAGACCCGCCACGACGCGGTGCGCGTGATCGGCAAGCTCGACTTCCCCGACGACCACCCGATGCTCGACCACTTCCGCTTCCTGAAGAAGTGTGCCGACCAGGCCCACGTCACCGCCAAGATGACGATCCCGTCGCCCGCGGTGCTGCACTTCCGCGGCGGCCGCAAGTCGATCTCCAGGGACGTCTATCCTGATCTCGACGCCTTCTACGAGGATCTCGGCAAGACCTATCGCAAGGCCGTGAAGGCGTTCTACGACGCCGGCTGCCGCTATCTCCAGTTCGACGACACCGTCTGGGCCTATCTCTGCTCGCAGGACGAACTGCAGAAGGCGCGCGAGCGCGGCGACAATCCGGACGGTCTCCAGCAGATCTATGCCCGCATCATCAACTACGCGCTGGCCGAGAAGCCCGCCGACATGGTGGTGACCACGCATGTCTGCCGCGGCAATTTCCGTTCGACCTGGATCTCCTCGGGCGGCTACGAGCCGGTCGCCGAGACCATGCTGGCCGGCACCAATTACGACGGCTATTTCCTCGAATACGACAGCGACCGTGCCGGTGGTTTCGAGCCGCTGCGCTTCCTGCCCAAGGGCAACAAGGTCGTCGTGGTCGGCGTCATCACCTCGAAGTTCGGCGAGCTCGAGAAGAAGGACGACATCAAGCGCCGTCTGGAGGAAGCCGCCAAGTTCGTACCGCTGGAACAGCTCGCGCTCTCCCCGCAATGCGGCTTTGCCTCGACGGAAGAGGGCAACATCCTCTCCGAGGAAGAGCAATGGGCCAAACTCAGCCTCGCGGTGGAGATCGCGAAGGAAGTGTGGGGTGACTGAGCTCGTCGCGTGGGTAGAGGCGAGGCCTCACCACACATCTGTCATTCCCCGCGAAAGCGGGGAATCCAGTACGCCGCGGCTCCTCCGTACCTTCTCGCTTCTCTGGAATACTGGGCGCCCGGCCGGGCCGGGCGATGACAGCTGCGTGTGTGGCGCAGCCCGCATGAGCGGAGCGACATGCGGGGCTGCGTCGTCCCGCAAACCCGCCGTCACCTCTCCGATAGATGGACCTCGCCCGGCAGCATGAATTCGGCCGCAGCGCCTGCTTGTCCTGGCCGAGACCACCCCAAGGCACATCCACGTCAGCTCTTCCGGACCGCGCGCCGCGTCGGCAAAAGGCAGCGGGGACCCGGGTCGGTCCGCTATTCCCAGAGTGGGCAGAATTTGCTAGGAAGAACGCCCCAATCCCTCTGCCCACCGCCTTCCCACTCATGAAAAACGACGAAATCCTGAGCCAGATCACCGAGTTCTGCCGCAAGGCGGACATGGCGGAATCGACCTTCGGCCGCCGTGCGGTGAACGATGGGAAGCTGGTGCATCGTCTGCGCGAGGGAAAGCGCATCACCGTCGACACACTGGAGCGGATCCAGGCCTATATTGCGGCCTCGACGACCGGCGGCCTGCCGCCGCCGCGGGGGCTTCAGGTGCCGCCGGAGAAGCGCGACCCGCGCGGCAATTTCCGCTTCTTCGAGAACCGCCAGAAGTACCTGCTGTTCGTCCACACCTGCAGCGAAAAGCGGGTGATCGCGGACCGGGTTGCGCTGGAGCTTTCCTCCATCCATCCGCGCCCGCCGGCGCTGCGTCTGTTCGACGCGGGGGTCGGCGACGGCACGGTGCTGGCGCGAGTGCTGCGCGCAACGCACCAGCGCTACCCGCACATGCCGTTCTATGTCGCGGGCAAGGAGCTCAGCCTCGAGGATTTGCGCCTGACGCTGGAGAAGGTGCCGGACCGCATTTTCGAGCACCCGGCGTCGGTATTCGTCTTCACCAACATGTTCTACGCGGAGGCGCCCTGGCTCACCCCGGCATCGCCTGCAGCGGCAGCCGCCACCGTCTGGCACGAAGTGCCGCTCCGCGGCGCCTCATCGGGCGAATTCGAGCAACAGATCGCGGAGCTGAGGCCATTTCTGGAGCAGAACTGGCGGGCCGCGATCAGCCCACGCACGGCCATGCCGCTCTACGAGCGCCCCGTCGTGCTCGTGCTCTATCGCGAGGACCACAGGTTCCTGCTCGATTCGACCATTCCGCGGCCGGGGCAGACCGAGGCCAATTTCGACCTCGTCATCGCATCCCAGCCCTACCGGGCCCTTTCCTCGGTCAATTTCCGCGCCAAGCGGATCATTGCACCGCTGGCGCGGGCGCTTCGGCCCGGCGGCAGGCTGATCGGAATCCACTCCCATGGTCAGGATCCGGGCATGGAAATGATCCAGGCGATCTGGCCGGGAGAAAATCCTTTCTCGGTCAGCCGCCATGAGCTACTGCGTGCAGTTAAGTATGAACTGGGATCGGTGGGACGCGACTTAAATTTTAATGCTTATGCGGATAACCGTTCGATCTTCAGGTATGATATGGAAGCGCTGCCCAACGAGGTCACCGGCACCATCGGAACCTCGACGGCCTTTGCAGCGTGGAATGCGGCGGTGTATGTCGCCCAGATTGAGGACGACCGATTGGCGGAAATGACTCAAAACGGCCGCACTCTGGATGCCGCCAGGGACGTGCTGCGAAAATACAATGGGCTCTGGTTTCTCGACGAATCCTACGTCATCTCGCGCCGGCGTGATTGACATCATCAAAAGTAAACATCGCAAACGCCCGCCGGCTAGCGGCGGAACAAGGGGTTACTGATGCGCGCGTCCTATCTCTTCACAAGCGAGTCCGTGTCCGAAGGCCATCCGGACAAGGTCTGTGACCGGATCTCCGACGAGATCGTCGACCTGTTCTATCGCGAAGGGCCGAAGGCCGGCATCGACCCCTGGGAGATCCGCGCGGCCTGCGAGACGCTCGCGACCACCAACAAGGTGGTGATCGCCGGCGAGACCCGCGGTCCGAAATCGGTGACCAACGAGCAGATCGAAAGCGTGGTGCGCGCCGCGATCAAGGACATCGGCTACGAGCAGGAAGGCTTCCACTGGCAGAAGGCCGACATCGAGATCCTGCTGCATCCGCAGTCGGCCGACATCGCCCAGGGCGTCGATGCGCTGCAGCCTGGCGAGGTCAAGGAAGAGGGCGCGGGCGATCAGGGCATCATGTTCGGCTACGCCACCAACGAGACGCCTGATCTGATGCCGGCGCCGATCTTCTACGCCCACAAGATCCTCCGCCTCATCTCCGAAGCCCGTCACTCCGGCAAGGAGAAGGTCCTCGGCCCCGACTCCAAGAGCCAGGTCACCGTCCAGTACGAGAACGGCAAGCCGGTCGGCGTGCGTGAGATCGTGGTCTCGCACCAGCACCTGGTCGAGGACATCTCGTCCAAGCAGATCCGCGAGATCGTCGAGCCCTATGTGCGTGAGGCGCTGCCGAAGGACTGGATCACTCCGAAGACGATCTGGCACATCAACCCGACCGGCAAGTTCTACATCGGCGGTCCCGACGGCGATTCCGGCCTGACCGGCCGCAAGATCATCGTCGACACCTATGGCGGCGCGGCCCCGCATGGCGGCGGCGCGTTCTCCGGCAAGGATCCGACCAAGGTCGACCGCTCCGCGGCCTACGCCGCGCGCTACGTCGCCAAGAACATCGTCGCCGCCGGCCTCGCCGACCGCTGCACGCTCCAGCTCGCTTACGCCATCGGCGTGGCGCGTCCGCTGTCGATCTACATCGACACCCACGGCACCGGTAAGGTGTCGGAGGACCAGCTCGAGAAGGCCGCGGCCAAGGCGATGGACCTCACTCCGCGCGGCATCCGCACCCATCTCGACCTCAACCGGCCGATCTACGCGCGCACCTCGGCCTACGGCCATTTCGGCCGCACGCCGGACAACGAGGGCGGCTTCTCCTGGGAGAAGACCGATCTCGTCGAGCCGCTCAAGCGCGCGCTCTAGTTCTCTTGCGTCATTCCGGGGCGCCGCGACAGCGGCGAACCCGGAATACCGAACCTCCGGATTCCGGGTTCGCTCGTTTCACGAGCGCCCTGGAATGACGAGTCAAACAAACAGGAACCTCCCATGAACGCGAAGCCCGGCTTCACCGATTACATCGTCAAGGACATTTCGCTGGCCGATTTCGGCCGCAAGGAACTCTCGCTGGCCGAGACGGAGATGCCCGGCCTGATGGCCACCCGCGAGGAGTACGGCCCGAAGCAGCCGCTGAAGGGCGCGCGCATTGCCGGCTCGCTGCACATGACGATCCAGACTGGCGTATTGATCGAGACGCTGGCCGCGCTCGGCGCCGACATCCGCTGGGTCTCCTGCAACATCTATTCGACGCAGGATCACGCCGCCGCCGCGATCGCCGCCGCCGGCATTCCCGTCTTCGCCGTCAAGGGCGAAACGCTGACCGAGTATTGGGACTACACCGCAAAACTGTTCGACTGGCACGGCGGCGGCCACCCGAACATGATCCTCGATGACGGCGGCGACGCCACCATGTACGTCCATCTCGGCCTGCGCGCCGAGAACGGGGACACCGCCTTCCTCGACAAGCCCGGCTCCGAGGAAGAGGAAGTCTTCTTCGCGCTTCTGAAGAAGCAGCTCAAGGAAAAGCCGAAGGGCTACTTCGCCGGGATCGCCAAGAGCATCAAGGGCGTTTCCGAGGAAACCACCACGGGCGTGCATCGTCTCTACGACATGCAGAAGGCCGGCACGCTGCTGTGGCCGGCGATCAACGTCAACGACAGCGTCACCAAGTCGAAGTTCGACAACCTCTACGGCTGCCGTGAATCGCTGGTCGACGGCATCCGCCGCGGCACCGACGTGATGCTGTCGGGCAAGGTCGCGATGGTCGCCGGCTTCGGCGACGTCGGCAAGGGCTCGGCCGCTTCGCTGCGCCAGGCCGGCTGCCGCGTCATGGTCTCCGAAGTCGATCCGATCTGCGCGCTGCAGGCCGCGATGGAAGGCTACGAGGTCGTGACTATGGAAGACGCCGCGCCCCGCGCCGACATCTTCGTCACCGCGACCGGCAACAAGGACATCATCACCATCGAGCACATGCGCGCGATGAAGGATCGCGCCATCGTCTGCAACATCGGCCACTTCGACAACGAGATCCAGATCGCGGCTCTGCGTAATCTGAAGTGGACCAACATCAAGCCGCAGGTCGACGAGATCGAATTCCCCGACAAGCACCGCATCATCATGCTGTCGGAAGGCCGGCTCGTGAACCTCGGCAACGCGATGGGCCATCCGTCCTTCGTGATGTCGGCGTCCTTCACCAACCAGACGCTGGCGCAGATCGAGCTCTTCGCCAACAACAAGGACGGCAAGTACAAGAAAGAAGTCTACGTGCTGCCCAAGACCCTCGACGAGAAGGTCGCCCGCCTGCACCTCGCCAAGATCGGCGTCAAGCTCACCGAGCTGCGCAAGGATCAGGCCGACTACATCGGCGTGAAGCAGGAAGGCCCATACAAGAGCGATCACTATCGCTATTGATCAATTCGTTGGATCTAGCCTCGATGCAAAGCCCCGGAGCGATCCGGGGCTTTGTTGTTTGGGTGCATGGCATTCAACTCGCTCTGCGGTTGCTGCAGGGCTGATTGCCAATTGACGACCGGCAGCGACGGGCGGACAATCCTCGGTGGCGGAGGAAACCATGCAACAAGAACATTACGACGTCCTCATCGTCGGCGCCGGGCTATCCGGCATCGGCGCGGGCTATCATTTGCAGACGAAGTGCCCGACCAAACGCTACCTCATTCTCGAGGGCCGCGACTGCACCGGCGGGACCTGGGACCTGTTTCGCTATCCCGGGATCCGCTCCGACAGCGACATGTTCACGCTCGGCTATTCCTTCAAGCCGTGGACGGATCCGAAGGCGATCGCCGATGGGCCGCAGATCCTGAATTATGTGCGCGAGACCGCGAGCGAGAACGGCATCGACAGGCACATCCGTTTTCGCCATCGCGTCAAACGCGCGGCGTGGTCCACGAGCGAGGCGCGCTGGACTGTCGAGGCCGAGCGCATGTCGGGCGAGGGCGCAACTGAACCGGTGCGCTTCACCTGCAATTTTCTGTTCATGTGCTCGGGCTATTACAAATACGAGGCCGGCTACACCCCGGAGTTCAAGGGCACGGCAGACTACGCCGGCCGCATCGTGCATCCGCAGAAATGGACCGAGGACGTCGACTATGCAGGCAAACGCGTCGTCGTGATCGGCTCGGGCGCGACTGCGGTGACGCTGGTGCCGGAGCTCGCCAAGAAAGCGGCGCAGGTCACCATGCTCCAGCGCTCGCCGACCTATGTGGTGTCGCGCCCCGCTCAGGATCCCCTCGCCAACAAGCTGCGCCGCAATTTGCCGGCGCGACTCGCTTATCACCTGATCCGCTGGCGCAACGTGATGTGGGGGATGTTCTTCTTCCAGCTCAGCCGGCGCCGGCCAGCGAAGGTCAAGGATTTGATCCTCAAGGGCGTGCAGATGGCACTCGGGCCCGACTACGACGTCGCGACCCATTTCACGCCGCGCTACAATCCGTGGGACCAGCGGCTGTGCCTCGTGCCCGATGGCGACTTGTTCAAGGCGATTCGCGAGCAGCGCGCCGCTGTCGTCACCAACGAGATCGATACGTTCACGCGCGACGGTATCCGCCTGAAGGACGGCAGCGAGCTTGCGGCCGACATCATCGTCACGGCCACCGGGCTGGTGCTCCAGGTCGTCGGCGGTATCGAGGTGAGCGTCGACGGCCGCGCCGTCGATTTCGCGAGCACGCTGACCTACAAGGGCATGATGTATGCCGACGTGCCGAACATGGCCTCCGCCTTCGGCTACACCAATGCGTCCTGGACGCTGAAATGTGATCTCACCTGCGAATATGTCTGCCGGCTCATCAATTACATGGACCGGCACAATTTCCGTCAATGCATGCCGCACAACGTCGACCCTGATATCACCGCGCAGCCGTCGCTGGATTTCACCTCGGGCTATGTGCAGCGCTCGATCGCAAAAATGCCGAAGCAGGGCTCGAAACGGCCGTGGCGTCTGTATCAGAACTACGCCTTCGACATCGTTTCGTTGCGGTTCGGTCGGATCGACGACGGCGTGATGCGATATTCCTGATCGCGCCGTTGCCTGCCTCTAAGACCTGCGCGCCGCGAGCGCGAGCGCAAGGTCGATCGCGAGCGCGAGCACCATGGCGCCTCCGGCTAGGCCGAACAGAACGAGATAGTCGCCGCCGGTCTGCGCATAGATCCAGGAGAAGCCATAGGCTGCGGCCGCCTGAAGCAGCGCAAAGCTGGTCGTGGCGTGGCTCCACGTCGTGCGCTGCTGCTCGGCGGAATGTGGGACCAGCTCATGGATACGCCCGAGCACCAGCGGCACGATCCCCGGCGTGAAGCCGCCAACCACGACGCTCGACACGATCAGCGATAGCGGCGCGGAGCTCACGGTCGGGAGCAACACGGCAGCCGCCTCGATCAGGAACGCCGCGCGCAAGGCGGGCCCGAAGCCCGAACGGTCGCCGAGGTGCCCGGTGACGAGCGGGCCGACGATCGCGCCGATGCCGTATAGCACCCAATAGCGCGATCCCGCGGCAATGCCCTGACCAAGGCCACGCGCCACGAAATCGACGATGAAGACCATGTGTGGCACGAGGGCCACCGCGTTGAGGCCGTACTGAACCAAGAGCGCGCGGGCGGCGGATGAGGTGTGATGAGGCTTTGCCTGATGCGCGGGCGCGGCTTCAGCCTCGGTTTCCGCAGGCCAGTTCCACCAGCTTACGAACGTGAGCCCGGCCGAAAGCGCCCCGAGTCCATACCAGGTCTGCTGCAAGCCCTGCTGTAGCAGCAGCGGCACCAGCGTGCCAGATGCGGCGACCCCGAGGCCCACGCCGGCAAAGATCACGCCGCCGACGATGCCGCGCCTCGCGGCCGAGATATGCGGCAAAATGACGGATGCGGCGAGCACCATGATGACGCCACCGGAAAAGCCGGACAGGAAGCGCCAGGTAAAGAACCAGGCAAATGCCAGAGGGGTTGCGCTGGCGAAGAACGAGAGGGTGGCGAGCAGCATCATCGCCCGCAGTGCGCGGATCGCGCCGATGCGCGTGGCGAGGGCTCGTGCCGCGAGCGCGCCGGCGAGATAGCCGGCAAGATTGGCTGCGCCGAGATAGACGACATCGGACGCGCTGAACCACTTCGCCGCGATTAGTGCCGGGATCAGCGGTGTGTAGGAGAAACGGGCCAGGCCGAGCCCGACCAGCGATGCGGACAGTCCTGCTATCGCATATCGCCAAGTTTGTTGTGATTCTGATCCCGGCCGCGGATGGAGATGGGCCTCCATCTTCGTCTTTGTCTTGGTCATGTCTTCCTCCGGCACGCACGATGGCGTGCGGATCATCCTGTCCGGGCGGCGCGCCGGTGCCGGAATTCCTGCACGGGGAGGCCGCCCCAGCCCCAATTGTCGGTATCGATCTCCTCGATCACGACGAAGGTTGATTCGAGCGGTTTGCCGAGCACGTCGCGCAGGAGCTCGCTCGATCCCTTGATCAGCGCGGCCTTTTCCTCCGCTGTGATCGACGGCGCTCCCGGCGTCGTTCCTTCGCGGGTCACTTGAATGGTGACGATGGGCATCTCGGGTCTCCTCTCAATGGCCGGCGCTCTGGCCGCCGTCGACGTGCAGGATCTCGCCGGTGACGAAGGAGGCACCCTCGAGATAGAGCACGGCATCGACGATGTCGGACATCTCGCCCATATGGCCGACCGGGTGCAGCGCGCTGAGCTGGGCATGCGTCGCGACTGGGTGCATCGGCGACTTGATGATCCCCGGCGAGACCGCATTCACGCGGATGCCGCGTTTGGCATATTCGATCGCGAGCGACCTGGTCGCGGCGTTGAGGCCACCCTTGCTCAAAGAGGCCAGTACCGAAGGTACGTTCGAGTTTGCATGGTCGACCAGCGTGGTCGTGATCTGGACGATGTGCCCGGACCCCTGCTTCTCCATCTCGGCGATCGCAAGTTGCGTGATGTGGAAGAAGCCGGCCACGTTGGTGCCCATCACGGCCGCGTAGTCTTCGGCCGTGTACTGCGTGAACGGCTTGGCAACGAAGATGCCGGCATTGTTGACCAGCGTGTCGACGCGACCAAAACGGTCGACGGCCTGCGAGACCACGCGCTCCGCCGTGCTTCGGTCGGCGATGTCGCCGGGAATGGCGAGGACGTCATCATTGCCCGACGGCTTGATGGATCGCGCGGTGGCGACGACGCGGTAATTGCGATCGCGAAAACCCTGGACCAGAGCGGCGCCGATGCCCTGCGAGGCTCCGGTGACGATGGCGACCTTCTGCTCGATACCCATGATGGGCTCCTGTTGTTGGCTTTGAGAATGCGCCAGCAACGCTGGCCTGCCCGCTGAGATACCCCGGGCTCCCGCGGCTGCGAATACGCGCTGTCCGCTAGACATTCTTTCGCGCGGCGAAAGAATGGCCGCTCGGCATCCCAGCCGGTTGTCGCGGTAGCGGCGAAGTCTTAGCCTGCAGGCGGAACTTGAGGGGCAGGCGGGAAGCGCATGGATCGTCTGGATGCGATGAAGGTGTTCGTCCTCGCGGTGGACGAGGGCAGCCTTGCTGCTGCCGGCCGTAAGCTCGGACGCTCGCCGGCTGCCGTGAGCCGCGCCATCGCCTTCCTGGAGCAGCGCGTCGGCACCGAGCTGCTGCACAGGACCACGCGCTCGATCAAGTTGAGCGAGGAGGGCGAGCGTTATGTCGTGATCTGCCGTCGCGTGCTCACCGAACTGGAGGAGGCCGACGACATCGCGGCCGGACCACGGGCCGCTCCGCGTGGCCTGCTCACGATCACTGCTCCCGTGGTGTCGGGCGAGATGGTGCTGCGACCGATCCTCGACGCGTTCCTGGACGCTTATCCGACAGTATCGGCCAAGCTGCTGCTGTTCGATCGCGCGGTCAACTTGATCGAGGAGGGCGTCGACGTTGCTCTTCGCATCGGACCGCTTGCGGATTCGGCGATGATCGCAATGCGGGTCGGCGAGATCAGCCGCGTCGTTGTTGCAGCCCCGCGCTATCTGAAACAGCATCCGCGCATTACCGAGCCCGGCGATCTCGCCAAGCATCAGGTCGTCTCGATGGCCCATCTGCCCCATTCCTGGACCTTTGCGCCGCTACTTGGTTCATCGGCTGCCCGTACGGTCCAGTTCACCCCGCGGCTCATCGTCAACAGCACCTACGCGGCGGTGGCTTCCGCGGTCGCCGGGCGCGGCGTGGCGCGGATGTACTCTTATCAGGTGGCCGAGCAGGTCGCGCGCGGCGAGCTCGAGATCGTGCTGGCGCGTGATGCCGATCCGGAAATGCCAGCGCACCTGATCTGCCCGCAGGGCCGGCTCTCGGTACCAAAGGTGCGAGCCTTCACCGACTTTGCCGTGCCCCGGCTGAAGAAGCACTTTGCGCAGTTGAGCAGGAGCATTAGGGCGTAGCAGCCGGCGGCCACGCAATGCGTTGTTTTGCGTATCCGGTTACCCCGGTGAATCGGCCATGCTGCCCGCACGGTTAACGCCGGATTTACGGATCAGTCCTAGCCTGTCTCGGCCGGGGTACTCGCAAGGCCGAGGTAAGCCCAATGGAAGCCCAGAGAATCGCAGTCGACGCCGTCGTCGCGATGACCGATTGCGACCGCGACGCGGTCATCGCTTTTATCCGCCGACTCTATCTCGCCGGCGTGACCGATCCCAAGCGCCTGACCTTCAAGGGCCTTCAGGCACTGTCGCGGGCGTGATTGGGCCGGCTCCGGCCCCAAGTTCTGCGCCAGCGCTCTCTCCGGTGTGATTGCAACCCCGCGGTGAATATCTTGCCGCTTGGGCCCGGTCGGGCTACACGCACCCCGGCTGGATCACTGGGAACGGGGAGATGTTGAAACAGCTTTTTGCGCCGCAGCTCGTCATTCTTTATGTGCTGGCGGCCTCGACGATTTACGTTCACTTCCGCGGCAAGCAGCGCCTGCGCTTCGCGCGCCAGCTCGGCGACCATTCCACCTATCTCGCACCTTACAACGTACTGATGTATGCGGGCTCGGCGGTGCCCAACAAGCCAGTGATCCCGGTCGAGCAGTTTCCGGAGCTCAAGCCGCTCAGCGAGAATTGGGAGACCATCCGCGACGAAGCGGTGCGCCTGTTCGACGAAGGCTTCATTCGCGCCGCCGCCAAGAACAACGACTGGGGCTTCTACTCGTTCTTCAAGAGCGGCTGGAAGCGGTTTTATCTGAAATGGTACGACGACTTCCTGCCCTCGGCGCGCACGCTGTGCCCCAAGACGGTGGAACTGCTCAATTCGATTCCGTCGGTGCACGGCGCGATGTTCGCGATGCTGCCGCCGGGCGGCAAGCTGGGGGCTCATCGCGATCCCTTCGCGGGCTCGCTGCGCTATCACCTCGGCTTGGTCACACCGAACTCGAACAAGTGCCGGATCCTCGTCGACGGCGTCGAATGCGTCTGGCGCGATGGCGAGGCCTTCATGTTTGACGAGACCTTCATTCACAGCGCTGAGAATGCGACCGACGTCAACCGCATCATCCTGTTTTGCGACGTCGAGCGCCCGATGAAGTTCGGCTTCATGACCGCGATCAACCGCTGGGTCAGCCATCACATCGTCAAGGCGTCAGCAACCCAGAACGTCGACGGCGAGAGCGTCGGCGTACTCAACAAGGTGTTCGGCAAGCTCTACGAGATCCATCTCGCCAGCCGCAAGGTGAAGGCGTGGAATCGCAACGTTTACTACACGCTGAAGTACTCGCTGACGGCGCTGATCCTCGGCCTGATCGTGTGGTCGGCAGTGCGGTGACTAGGGCCGTGATGAGTCCGTTGCCGGTCGCGAATACGGAGATCGTGCAATTTTTCCGTCAATGGCTGGAAACCTTCGCGGGCTATGTCCGCGAGGTTGACTATGCCTCGGCGCGGCCGCTCTTCCATCCAGACGTGCTGGCCTTCGGCACGCACAACGACGTTATCTCCGGTCTCGATCGATGGGTCGCGACGCAATGGGATAACGTTTGGCCGAGGACGAGCGATTTTCGTTTCGTGCTTGATCAGGCGTCCGTGCTGGCATCTCCCGACGGCGCGATGGCGACCGTGATCGCGCCGTGGACGAGCACGGGCTACCATCCAGACGGCAGCCCGTTTCCTCGTCCCGGCCGGGCGACGATGGTCTTTTCGCGAAACGCCGACGGCTGGCTGTGCGTGCACTCCCACATGTCGCTCAATCGCGGTGTGCCGCAGGTAAGTCATGCCAATCGGCCGGTGAAGGCCTGGTAGATGCGATCGGAATAGAAAAGGCCCCGGACAGGTCCGGGGCCTTTCGGTTTGAAATCGTCGGACCGTTTATTCGGGCTGGCCGATGCTCACCTTCAGCGTGCCGACGCCATCGACGCCGCATTCGAGCTTGTCGCCAGGCTGGAGCTGCGACACGCCGGCGGGCGTACCCGTCATGATGATGTCGCCGGCGGCGAGCTTCACCTGCTGCGAGAGCTGCCAGATGATCTCGGGCACGTTCCAGATCAATTCGGTGAGGTCGCCCTTCTGCGCTTCCTTGCCGTTGACCGTGAGCCAGATCTTGCCCTTGGCGGGATGGCCGATCTTCGCGGCCGGCACAATGGCGGAGCAGGGGGCGGAGCCGTCGAACGACTTGCCGATCTCCCACGGACGCTCCTTCTTGCGCGAGGCGATCTGGAGGTCGCGGCGGGTGAGATCGATGCCGACAGCGTAGCCGTAGACGTGGTCGAGCGCCTTGTCGGCGGGGATGTTGAGGCCGCCGCTCTTCATCGCGACGACCAGCTCGACCTCGTGATGCAGATCCTTGGTCAATGGCGGATAGGGAATGGTGGCGCCATCAGGCACCAGCATGTCGGCGTGCTTGGCAAAGAAGAACGGCGGGGCGCGCTCGTCATTGCCCATCTCGCGAATGTGCTCGAGATAATTGCGGCCGACGCACCAGATGCGGCGCACGGGATAGCTACCGCTCTCGCCGACGACGGGGAGCGAAGCCTGGGGCGGAAGCGGGATGACGTAGGAGGCGGCGTTCATGCGGGTCTCGCTGCTCTTGAGGTGGAACGAACTCTATGCGGTTGCGCTGATCGGCGCCAGAGCGCCGGAATGGTGGTGCTGCAGGCGGAAGAACGAGGCGTAGCGGCCGCCGCGGCGGAGCAGCTCGTCGTGACGGCCCTGCTCGACGATCTCGCCGCCCTCGACCACCAGGATGGCGTCGGCGTGCATGATGGTGTGCAGGCGGTGCGCGATCACGATGGTGGTACGGTTCTGGCACAGATGCTCGATCGCTTCCTGCACCTGCCGCTCGGACTCCGAATCGAGCGCGGCGGTGGCTTCATCCAGCAGGATGATCGGCGCATTCTTGATAAGCGCGCGCGCCACCGCGATGCGCTGGCGCTGGCCGCCCGAGAGCTGCGTGCCGTGCTCTCCGACGGGCGTGTCGTAGCCGAGGGGAAAGCCCATGATGAAATCATGGGCGCAGGCCGCCTTCGCAGCGTCGATGATCTCGTCCTCGCTCGCGCCCGGTCGGCCGAAGGCAATGTTGTTGCGGATGGTGTCGCGGAACAGATAGACGTCCTGGCCGACATAGGCGGTCTGCGCGCGTAGCGATTTGCGCGATACCGATGAGATCGACTGGCCGTCGATCACGATGTCTCCTTGCGTCACCTCGTAGAAGCGCAACAGCAGCGCCAGCACGGTGGACTTGCCGCCGCCGGACGGGCCGACCAGTGCGGTGACCTTGCCGGGCTCGGCAACGAAGCTCATGCGGTTGAGCACGATCTCACTGGCGCGATAGGAGAAGCTGACGTCGCGCAGCTCGATGCGGGCATCGGACAGCTTCAGCGCCGGCTTGTCGTCGTCGGAATACTCGCTCGCCGGGCTGTCGATAATCTCGAGCAGCATGCGCGCGCCGACGAGCTGGCTGTTGAGGTCGATGTTGAGGCGGGCCAGCCGCTTGGCCGGTTCGGTCGCCATCAGGAACGCCGTCATGAACGAGAAGAACGCGCCGGGCGTGGCGTTGAGCGCGACCACGGCATAGCCGCCATACATCAGGCAGCCGGCGACCGCGAAGCCGCCGAGCATTTCCATCAGCGGATTGGAGCGATTGGCGACCCGCGCCATCTTGTTGGCGTTGCGCTCGACGATCGCGATGTTCTCGTCGATGCGCTTCTGCATGGTGTCTTCGAGCGTGAACGCCTTCACCGTGCGGATGCCCTGCAGCGATTCCTGCATCGTCTCCAGGATGTCGGCGGTGCCGGTGAACTGGTTGTAGGCAAGGCCCTTGATGCGCTTGACCAGCTTGCGCAGCACCAGCATCGCCGGCGGCACCGCGACGAGGCCGATGAACGACATCAGCGGGTCCTGCCACACCATCACGCCGATCATGGCGAGCAGCATCAACAGGTCGCGCCCGACGGCGTTGACAAGCATGTTGAGGACGTCAGTGATCGACTTGGCGCCCGCCGTCAGTCGCGCGAGGAATTCCGACGAATGCCGCTCGGAGAAGAAGCCGACGCTCTCGCGCATCAGCTTGGCGAACAACTGGCGCTGGTTGGTGGCGAGGATGGCGTTGCTGATCTTGGTCAGGATGACCATGTGGCCGTAGGTCGATACGCCCTTGATGAACAGCAGGACCACCGTGATCCCTGAGAACATCGCGATGCCCGGGATGTTCTTGTCGACATAGGCCTGGTTGATGACCTGGCCGAGCACATAGGTCGCGCATGCGGTCGCGCCGGCGGCGAGCGCCATCAGCGCGAAGGCGACGAGATAGCGCCGCCAATAGACGACGCCCTGTTCCATGACCAGGCGGCGAATCAGGACCGCTGCCGCATAGGGATCGTCGGTGATTTTCTTTGGAAACTGGGCCATCCGCAGTCCATTGACGGGGCAGGGCAAAGCCTTCCCGCGCGTCAGGGATCGATGGGCCTCTGTGCCCGCTCAAGCGGGGTTTTTCAAGCCCAATTAGGGGCTTGCGCTTGGGATGATTCTAGGCCGAGACGGCCTGGCGGAGCTCGCCATGGCGCTCGCGGAACAGCTTCTCCTCCCAGGCCAGCGCGTGGGCGGCGATGGTCTCGAGATTCTCGTATTGCGGCCGCCAGTCGAGCAGGCCGCGGATGCGGCTGGTGTCGGCGACCATGGTCATGATGTCGCCGGGCCGCCCGGGGGCGTATTGCACGGCGAAGCTGCGGCCTGAAACCCGGCGCACCGCGTCGATGGTCTCCAGCACGGAGTAGCCGCGACCATAGCCGCAATTCAGGGTCGTCGAAGCGCCGCCATTGCGCAAATAGGCCAGCGCCGAGCGATGCGCCTGCGACAGGTCGGTGACGTGGATGAAGTCGCGGATGCAGCTGCCGTCGGGGGTCGGATAATCGGTGCCGAACACGTCGATCTTGGCGCGCTGGCCGGTCGCGGCCTCAACGGCGATCTTGAGCAGATGCGTGGCACCGACGGTGGCAAGGCCGATGCGCGCCTGCGGATCGGCGCCGGCGACGTTGAAATAGCGTAAGGTCACGTATTGCATGCCATAGGCGGCGGCGACGTCGTGCAGCATGATTTCGGTCATCAGCTTCGACGAGCCGTAGGGCGACAGCGGCCGCGTCGGCGCGTGCTCGGGCACCGGCACCTGGTCCGGATTGCCGTAGACGGCGGCGGTCGAGGAGAAGATGAAGCGGTTGATGCCGCGCTTGACCGCGACGTTGAGCAGATTGCGCGCGGTCATGAAATTGTTGCGGTAATAGCCGAGCGGATCGCGCATCGAATCCGGCACGACGACCGAGCCTGCGAAATGGATGATGCTCTCGATGTCGTGCTGCGCGATCACGCCCTCGAGCAAATTCTCGTCGCCGGCGTCCCCAATGAAGAGGGGCACGCCCTCGAGCAGATAGGTGGAGAAACCCGTGGAGAGATCGTCGATCACGACGACGTCCTCGCCGGCTTCCGCCAGCGCCAGGACCGTGTGACTTCCGATATAGCCGGCGCCGCCGGTGACTAGCACAGTCATGATCTCACCCGTCTTCGATCAACGCGCAAAGCTAGCTCTTGCGTGATGAAGAGGGGGTATCGGCGCGGCTGAACTGGTCACTATGCTTAATGTTGCGTATAGGGACTTTGCGAAACGGAGCATGACGTGGCGAATTTCCCGGCCGATATCGAGGTGATCGTGCCAAATCTGCACAGGCGCTATTCCGGGGTCACCGCGACCAACCGGATGGTGGCGCCGCGCCTCGCAAGGCTGTATCGCGCTGCCTGGTTCGGCTCGGATGCGCCGGAGGGCATCGCGCGCCTCGGCGCTACGGATTTCCTGAAGCTGTGGCGCCGCAAGCGGCCCTTGATCTGGCATGCGCGGCGCAACAACGAGATGATCGCCGGTGTCGCCTTGCGCGCGCTCGGCTGGCCGCTGAAGCTCGTGTTCACCTCGGCCGCGCAGCGCCACCACAGCTGGATCACGCGCTGGCTGATCCGTCGCATGGATGCGATCATCGCGACGAGCGACATCTCGGCCTCGTTCCTGAAGGTGAAGGCGACCGTGATCCCGCACGGCGTCGACACCGACGTCTATGCGCCGCCGACGGATCGTGCGGCGGCGTTTGCCGAAAGTGGTCTGCCCGGGCGCTTCGCGATCGGTTGCTTCGGCCGCGTGCGGGCGCAGAAGGGCACCGATGTGTTCGTCGATGCGATGTGCCGGCTTCTGCCGCGCCATCCCGATTTCACCGCCGTGATCGTCGGCCAGGTCACGCCCGAGCAGACCGCCTTCGCCAACGATCTGGAAAAGCGGATCGAGGCGGCCGGTCTGCAGTCGCGCATCGTCATCACAGACGAATTGCCGATCGAGCAGGTGCAGCGCTGGTATCAGCGGCTGACGATCTACGCCTTCACCTCGCGCAACGAAGGGTTTGGCCTGACGCTGATCGAAGCGATGGCGGCCGGCAGCGCCCTCGTCGCCGCGCGGGCCGGCGCGGCCGAGCTCGTGGTCGAAGATGGCATCAGCGGCGTATTGATCCCGACCGGCGATGCGGATGCGCTGGTCGCCGCGCTGGAGCCGCTGATGCGCGATGTGAATGCGGCTACGGCGATGGGCGCGCGGGGGCGGGCGCGGGTGCTCGAGCGCTTCAGCCTGGATGCGGAGGCGGCGCGCATCGGTGATGTCTATCGGCCGCTGCTCTGAGCAGCCACATTTTGCGCACGCCAAACAATAAGTGCGAAAACAACCCCATGCACAGTAGACGACGATAGCAAGATCAACGACTTGGCCGGCGGCTCTCTTGGTTGCGGATTTTTCGAAGTTCGTTGACGCGTCGGGCAAAACACCTGTGGACAGGCACCATCCCAACATGCCTGTTTTCCGCAGGAATCCGCCGGACGAGCCGGGTGGCGGGTCTCTGGCCCGATCAATCCGAGGATTGTCGTGCGGCCTGCTTCCTGGCCTTCTGACGCAGGAAGCTGACCTCGAGTTCGTCGCCGTTCACGCGATCGAGCTGGCATCGCCGGTAGGCGAGGCCGACCGAGGAAAGGACAAGAAAGAATTCGGCCAGCGTCAGGCCCTCGATGGAGCTCTCGACGCGAAGCGTGGCGGAGTTCTCGGACACGTCCTTGACGTAGCAGGGGCGCCGCCAGGTGCCGTCGATCGCCATCATTTGGGCCGGCAGCGGCCGCTCGAAGGCGACGCGCTGGCTCTCGCGTTCCTCCTCCTTCGGCATGCCCTACTGCTTCGCCCGCGGCTGCACATGAGCACCCGGCGCTCTCGCAGCAGGGGAGGTTGCTGGCCGCAGCCTGCGCTCGTAGGCGCTCGCAAGATCGAGCAGACGCTTCTTGGTGAACGGGTCAGCCTTGGCCGCGAGCTCGCGGATGTGCTCGGCGCGCGTTTTGATGAAATCGTCGTCCATTGGCTCTCCCCGGAAATGCGAGGATGCCAAGTGGTCCCGAAGCTGTAAGTAACATTTGTTATGAGCGCGAAGCTTCGGTGGCAGAATGCGTGGGATTAGAGGATGTTATTGGCAGATCGTCGCATCGTGGACTGGGGGCGTGTTCCCGGAATGGGAATTTCGATTGATCCCATTTTGGGAACGTGCTATGGCAACGAACGTAATAGCAAGAAGGGCACTCAAGGCTTTCTGGGAGCGTTTTCCGAAAGCGGAGACTCCCTTGGGCACTTGGTATGAAATCGTTTCCAAGGGCGATGGGAGCGGCCCGGCAGATCTGAAGAGGGCGTTCGGAAACAATGTGGACTTTGTTGGAGACAACAGAGTCATCTTCGATATCGGCGGCAACAAATATCGCCTCGTGGTCCGCTTCTCCTACAAATTCAAAACAGCGCTCATCAAGTTCGTCGGCACACACGAAGAATATGATGGAATAGACGCGGAGACGGTGTGATGATGGACGTAAGGCCTCTCCACAATGATCAGGATTACGATTGGGCTCTCCGCGAAGTATCCCGCTATTTCGAGGTCGAGCCGACCCCCGGTACGCCAGACGGTGATCGCTTCGAAGTGTTGTCGTCGCTCATCAAGGCGTACGAAGACAATCACTTCGCGATCACCCACGGCGATCCGGTCGACGTCCTCCATTTTGCGATCGAGTCCATGGGACGGTCGCAAGCCGAACTGGCGGCGTTGATCGGACGCAATCGCGCGTCCGAGATCTTGAATCGGGTCCGCCCACTGACGCTGGACATGATCCGGACCATCAGCAAGGAATGGAATATTCCGGTTGCTGTTCTCGCGGCACCATATGAACTGACGCGCGCTCAGGCGTGAACTGTCCGGCTCACGTCTCCGCCCTTACCCCCGCTTCCCCCAGCACCCGCTGCGCGATCGCCACCACCTCGCTCGCCGCGATGTCCCGCATGCAGCGGTGGTCGTTCATCTTGCAGACCGTGCTCTGGCAGGGCTGGCACGACAGCACTTCCTTGTCCTGCACCACGGTTGCGGCAAGGCCGTTCAGCGGCGCCCAGAGATAGGGGCTGGTCGGGCCGAAGATGCCCATGGTGGGGGTGCCAAGGGCGGCGGCGATGTGCATCAGGCCGGAATCGTTGGAGATGGCGACACCGGCGGCGGCCATGGCCAGCACGCCGTTGCGCAGATCGGTGCCGGTGAGATCGCGGACGCCGGCGCCGCCGGCCGCCACGATCTCCTGGGCCAGGCCCTTTTCCGCGGGGCCGCCGACCACCCAGACCTCCAGGCCGCGCTCGACCAGCAACCGCGCGGCCTCGGGATAGGAGGTCCAGCGTTTGGAGACCCCGACCGAGCCGGGGGCCAGCGCCACGGCTGCGCCGGCGCTGAGTCCGTTGGCCTGCCGCCAGCGGACGATGTCCTCAGGGGGCACGCGGAGCTGCGGCACCGGCCATTCCGGGGGCAATGGCGCGCCGACGGGCTGGGCGAGGGCGGCGTTCTTGTCGATGAAGCGGGGCAGCTTCTTCTCGCCCCAGCGCCAGCGGTTGAGCAGGCCGAACCGGAACTCGCCGACGAAGCCGACCCGTTCGGGAATGGCAGCCAGCGCGGGCGCAATGGCCGCCTTCCAGGTCCGGGGCAGCACCAGGGCGGTGCCGTAGTTCCGCGCACGCAGCAGTTTGGCCAAGCTGAGCTGGCGGCCAACAGCGAGCCGGCCGCGCGGCAGGTCCCAGACGATGCCCTCACGCACGCCGGGCATGTAATCGACCAGCGGGGCACACAGCGACGTCGTCAGCAGATCGACCGGCCGGTTCGGCCAGCGCTGTTTCAGCACACGCACAACGGTGTGATTCCGGACGAAATCGCCGATCCACATGTAGGGAATGATCAGGATCGGGCGCGTATCGCTCCGGTCTGGATCTTCACTAAATTGCGAATTGTGATTCATTCGTTAATAGGATTTGGCAGCGATATGGCGTCGCGGTTCGGTTAGCCGCTCCGGGCCGGCAGGTAAAGCCGGCAGAGCGGTGGTCCAAAACGCTTACACTTTGGCGGACGATGCGCTACGGCAGTTATCGGGACAGCAGATCGGGCAGGGATTTCGGAATGTTGCTGGTGACCGGTGGGGCCGGTTTTATCGGGTCGAATGTCGTTGCCGCGCTGAACGAGGCCGGCCGCAGCGACGTCGTCGTGTGCGATCTGCTCGGCGACGAGGGCAAATGGCGGAACCTCGCCAAGCGCCAGCTTGTGGATATCGTGCCCCCGGCCGAGCTGTCTGACTGGCTGAAGGGCCGCAAGTTAGAGGCCATGATCCATCTCGGGGCGATTTCCGCGACCACCGCGACCGACGGTGACCTCGTGATCGAGACCAATTTCCGCCTGTCGATGCGCCTTCTGGACTGGTGCTCGGCGAATGCGGTCCCGTTCATCTATGCTTCCTCGGCAGCGACTTATGGCGATGGCGCGGATGGTTTCGACGATGACGCCTCGCTGCCGGCGCTGAAGAAGCTGCGGCCGATGAATCTCTACGGCTGGAGCAAGCACCTGTTCGACCTCGCCGTCGCCGAACGGGTCGCGCGCGGCGATCAGCTCCCGCCGCAATGGGCCGGACTGAAATTTTTCAACGTGTTCGGGCCCAACGAATATCACAAGGGTTCGATGATGAGCGTGCTGGCGCGCCGCTTCGACGACGTCAAAGCCGGCCGCGTCGTGCAGCTGTTCAAGTCGCACCGCGAAGGCATCGACCACGGCGACCAGCGCCGCGATTTCATCTATGTCGACGATGTCTTGCGCGTCGTCATGTGGCTGCTGGCGACGCCGTCGGTGTCCGGCCTGTTCAACGTCGGGACCGGCAAGGCGCGCAGCTTCCGGGATTTGATGCTGGCAGCCTATGCCGCGCTCGGCAAAGAGCCCAATATCGAATATATCGACATGCCCGAGAGCATCCGCAACAGCTACCAATACTTCACCCAGAGCAAGGTCGATCGCCTCCATCGCGCCGGCTATAACGGCGGCTTCACGACGCTCGAGGATGCGGTGAGAGCCTATGTCGGCGATTATCTCGACCGGCCCGACCGCTTCCGCTGAGGCCTCGATCATGCCGGCACCCATTCTCGATTTCGATGCCCTCGCACGAGCCATCTCGGGCCGCACGGTGTTGTGCATCGGCGACATCATGCTCGACGAGTTCGTCTATGGCGAGGTGTCGCGGATCTCGCCGGAGGCACCCGCGCCAGTGATCTCGGCCCAGCGCAGCGAGATCCATGTCGGCGGCGCCGGCAACGTCGCGCGCAACGTCGCCGCCCTCGGCGCGCGCTGCATCTTCGTCGGCCTCGTCGGCGAGGACGATTCCGGCAGGCGGCTCGCTTCCGCGCTGGCGCAGCACGCCGGCATCGACAGCGTTCTGGTATGCGACCCGTCGCGCCCGACCACGCGAAAAGTCCGCTTCGTCTCCGAGCATTTCTCCACGCACATGCTGCGTGCGGATTGGGAGCAGGCGCTGCCGGCCTCCGATGCGATCGAGACGAAGCTGATCGAGGCGATCCTGCCGCTCATCGCGCGCGCCGACATCGTGCTATTGTCCGACTACGCCAAGGGCGTGCTGACCGCGCGCGTGATCCGCCACACCATTGACGCCGCGCGCAAGCTCGGCAAGCCCGTCATCGTCGATCCCAAGAGCCTCAACTGGGCGATCTATCGCGGTGCGACGCTGCTCACGCCGAACCGCAAGGAATTCTCGGAAGCGACGCGCAGCCGTGCCGACACCACACAGAGCATCGTCGATGCCAGCGAGGACGTGATGCGGCTCGCCGATTGCGAGGCGATCCTGGTCACGCTCGGTGAGGACGGCATGACGCTCGTGCCGCGCGGCGGCGAGGCGGTCCATGTTCCGGCTTTTCCGGTGAAGGTACGCGACGTCTCCGGCGCCGGCGACACCGTCGCCGCCGCGCTCGCGGTGTCGCTCGCTGCGGGCGCCGATTGGGACACGGCGCTGCGCATGGCCAATGCCGCTGCCGCGGTCGCCGTCGGCAAGCAGGGCACCGCCAGCGTGAGCGCGGCCGAGCTGCGGCGAAAGATCCTGCCGCATGCCTATCTTGCCGCCGAGGAGAAGATCGTGCTCGAGCCTGATACGCTGGACGCGCAGCTCGTCGAATGGCGAAAGCAGGGTCTGCGGGTCGGCTTCACCAATGGTTGTTTCGACATCCTCCATCCAGGCCACGTCAAGGTGCTGACCGCGGCGCGCGCCGCCTGCGATCGCCTGATCGTGGGGCTCAACAGCGATGCTTCGGTGCGGCGGCTGAAAGGCGCAGATCGGCCGGTCCAGGACGAGCGCGCGCGGGCCGAGGTGCTGGCTGCGTTGGAGGCGGTCGACCTCGTCGTCATCTTCGAGGAGGACACGCCGATCGAGCTGATCACCAGGATCACGCCCGGCGTGCTGGTCAAAGGCGGCGACTACACCCGCGAGCAGGTCGTCGGTCACGAGATAGTCGAGGCCGCGGGCGGAACGGTCGTGTTGGTCGACATCCTCCAGGGCTTCAGCACCACGGCGCTGGTGCATCGCGCGCGGGGAGGGGGCAAGTGACGGCGCTTGCCCGCGGGACGGCCGTTCAGATGCTCGGGCGGCGCCTACGCAGCCCGGCAGCCTGGCGCGAGACGGTGGACATCCTGGCGGTCCTGACCGCGGCTTCGCTGCCATGGTCGACGTCGCTCGCGGGAATCTTCAACGCGCTGATGCTGCTCTGCATGGTGCCGTTTCTCGACTTCCGCGCGTTCCTGCAATCGCTGAAGCGCCCGATCTGTGTTGCGCCGATCGCGCTGGTCGTTCTCGCGCTGGTCGGCACGCTGTGGTCGGAGGCGTCCTGGGGCGCGCGCCTCTACGCGGTCAATCCGACCGTCAAGCTGCTCGTGCTGCCCATCCTGCTCTACCATTTCGAGCGCTCGCAGCGCGGGCATTGGGTGCTCGTCGCCTTCCTGGTGTCCTGCGCACTGTTGTCGGTGATGTCGTGGCTGGTCGCCTTCTATCCCAACCTCGCCCTCAAGACGGATCCGCCGGAACGCGGCATCTTCGTCAAGAACTACATCGACCAGAGCCAAGAATTCACGCTCTGCGCGGTCGCGCTGGCCTATCCGATCGTCATGCTGCTGCGCGAAAAACGGTACTGGTTCGCCGGGCTGCTCACGACGCTTGCGCTCAGCTTCTTCGTCAACATGGCTTTCGTCGTGGTGTCGCGCACGGCGCTCGTCACCGTGCCGATCATGTTCGGTGTGTTCGCGCTGCTTCACCTGAAATGGCGCAGCATTGCCATCGTCGCCGCCGCTCTGCTCGCCGTCGCCGTTCTCGCCTGGCAGGCCTCGCCGCATCTGCGCCAGACCGCCGAGAGGTTCAAGAGCGACTACACCGCCTATATGGAAAGGGGCGAACCGACCTCGCTGGGCCTGCGGCTCGAATTCTGGCGAAAATCGCTCGGCTTCTTCGCGGAGGCGCCGATCGTCGGGCACGGCACGGGCTCGACCCGCGGATTGTTCGAGCGCGTCGCGACGCCCAGCGGGCAATACCAGGCGTCCGCCGAAGTGATCGGCAATCCGCACAACCAGACGCTGAACGTCGCCGTGCAATGGGGCGTCATCGGCATCACCGTCCTGTATGCGATCTGGATTCTGCATCTCTTGTTGTTTCGCGGCGACGGGCTTGCCGACTGGATCGGGCTCCTGGTGGTGGTGCAGAACGTCTTCACCTCGCTGTTCAACTCTCATTTGTTCGACTTTCACGAGGGCTGGATGTACGTCATCGGCGTCGGCGTCGCAGGCGGCATGGTGATGCAGGCGCGACGGACCGAGGCCAGGACGGCGGAAGATGGTTCCTGAAGGGTCGGCGCGGATGCCTTGGCTGCCAAGCTGGCATGTCTTGCCGAGATGGGCTATCCAGCGCGGATCAAGTTTGCACCTAACTGGGCTTTCATCGGTCGGCGGATGACGCGTCTTTCGCATCTCACCTTGCGCAACTTCCTGATCGCGCTCCACGACCTGCTGGCGACCACGGCGGCGCTGTTCGTCGCCTTCTATCTGCGATTCGAGGGCGGCGACGGCTTCTACGAGCGCCTGCCGCTGCTGTTCCAGATCCTGCCCTATTTCCTCGCCTTTAGCGTCGTCGTGTTCTTCGTCTTCAACCTGACCACGACGAAATGGCGCTTCATCTCGCTGCCGGATGCGCTCAACATCATCCGCGTCGCGACCGTGCTGACGGTCGCGCTTCTCGTCCTCGACTACATCTTCGTCGCGCCCAACGTCCGCGGTGCCTTCTTCCTCGGCAAGGTGACGATCATCCTTTACTGGTTCCTCGAAGTCTCCTTCCTCAGCGCATCGCGCATGGCCTACCGCTATTTCCGTTACACGCGGGTGCGGCGTCATGCGAGAACCGACGATGCCGCCCCGACGCTGCTGATCGGCCGCGCCGCGGATGCGGAAGTGCTGTTGCGCGGAATCGAGAGTGGAGCGATCAAGCGGATCTGGCCGGTCGGCGTGCTGTCGCCGTCGAGCTCCGACCGCGGCCAGTTCATCCGCAACGTGCCGGTGCTGGGCGGCATCGACGATGTCGAGGACGTCATCGCGGACTTCGCCAAGCGCAACAAGCCGATCGCGCGCATCGTGATGACCCCGTCGGCGTTCGAGCCGGAGGCGCATCCGGAATCGGTCCTGATGCGGGCACGAAAGCTCGGCGTCATCGTCAACCGCATGCCTTCGCTGGAGAGCGGCGACACGCCCCGGCTCACGGCCGTCGCGGTCGAGGACCTCCTGCTGCGGCCGAGTGAAAAGATCGATTATGCGCGCCTCGAAGCCCTGATCAGGGGCAAGGCGGTGATCGTCACGGGCGGTGGCGGCTCGATCGGGTCGGAGATCTGCGAGCGCGTCGTCGCCTTCGGCGCCGCGCGTCTCTTGATCGTTGAGAATTCCGAGCCGGCGCTCTACGCGGTCAACGAAGCGCTCGCCGGCACGACGGCCGAGATCGAAGGGCGCATCGCCGACATCCGCGACCGCGAGCGCATCATGCGCCTGATGGCCGAGTTCAAGCCGGACATCGTGTTCCATGCCGCGGCCCTCAAGCACGTGCCGATCCTCGAGCGCGACTGGAGCGAGGGCGTCAAGACCAACATCTTCGGCTCCATCAACGTGGCGGACGCGGCGCTGGCCGCGGGCGCCGAAGCCATGGTGATGATCTCGACCGACAAGGCGATCGAGCCGGTGTCGATGCTGGGACTGACCAAGCGCTTTGCGGAGATGTACTGCCAGGCGCTGGATCACGACCTCGCAGCCGCAGGGCATGGCGCCAAGCCGCCGATGCGGCTGATCTCGGTCCGATTCGGCAACGTGCTGGCCTCGAACGGCTCGGTGGTGCCGAAGTTCAAGGCGCAGATCGAGGCCGGCGGCCCGGTGACCGTGACGCATCCGGACATGGTCCGCTACTTCATGACCATCCGCGAAGCCTGCGATCTCGTCATCACGGCAGCCACGCACGCGCTCGGAACGCAGCGCTCGGACGTCTCGGTCTACGTGCTCAACATGGGCCAGCCGGTGAAGATCGTCGATCTTGCCGAACGCATGATTCGCCTGTCCGGCCTGCAACCGGGCTATGACATCGAGATCGTGTTCACGGGGATGCGGCCGGGCGAGCGCCTGAACGAGATCCTGTTCGCCTCGGAGGAGCCCACCCGCGAGATCGGCGTCGCCGGCATCATGGCCGCGCAGCCGAACGAGCCGCCGATGCAGACGCTGCGCAAATGGATTGCCGCGCTTGAGCAGGCGATCGCGCGCGACGACCGCGCCACCATCAGGACCATCCTGAAGGATGCTGTTCCCGAGTTCGGGTCGACTGCGGCCTGACCATGCAGTCTCCGGGCAAGATCGTCGTTGCGAGCCAGCATTATCCGCCTGACACGAGCACGACGGCATCGATCATGGCGGAGATCGCCTGCCGTCTCGCCGAAGACCACGACGTCGTTGTGCTGTCGGGCTCGCCGGGCGCGCTTCCGGCCTCGCAAACCGGCCCGGGCAAGCCGCGCGTCGTCATGGTCAGGAACCGGATGGCGGGCAAGGCGGCGCTGCTGCGGCGCGGACTGTCCGAGCTGCTGTTCGCGGGGCGCACGTTCCTCGCGCTGATCCGCCAGCTGAGACGGGGCGACGTCGTGCTCACCGTCACTGCGCCCTTCATGCTGCCTTACGCGGTCGCGGCGGCGGCAAGGCTCAAGGGCGCGCGGTCGGCGCTGATCATGCACGACCTCTTCCCCGACGTGCTCGTGATGGCGGGCCTGTTGAAGCCCGGCTCGTTCGTGGCGCGGACGATGCGCGCCGCCAACGGCCTGATGTTCCGCGCGCTCAATGCCGTCATCACCATCGGTCGCGACGCGGAGGACCCGCTGCTGAGCTATTCCGGTATGAGGCGAGACAAGATCCGCTTCATCCCGAACTGGGCGACACTGGTGCCCGGGCCGCGCCCTCTCTCGCACGACAATCCGTTCCGCAAGGCGCTCGCCGCGCGCTTCATCGTCGGGCTATCAGGCAATCTCGGCTTCACCCATGATCCCGAGATCGTGTTCGAGGCGGCGCGCCTCCTCAAGGACGAGGCGGACATCCACTTCCTGCTGTCCGGCTGGGGTATCGGCTTCGAGCGGCTGAAACAGTTGCAGACCGAGGCGGGCCTGCCCAATGTCTCCTTCGTGACCCGCGTCGCCGATTCAGAGCTCGAGGCGTTTCTGGCGTCCGCCAATCTGTGGATCATTCCGTACCGGAAGGACGTTGCGGGAGTGTCGGTGCCGAGCCGGTTCTATAATCTGCTGGCGGTCGGCCGTCCTGTGGTGCTGGTCTCCGAGCCGGAGGCCGAGGCCGCCTTGACGGTGGCCGAGAGCGGACTGGGCTGGGTCGTGACGCCAGGCCGCGCCGACCAGCTCGCTGAAGCGATTCGCGCGGCCTGCCGTTCGGACGACGGCGCCATGGCAGAGCGCGCGGTGAAGGCGGCAGCGCGCTTCGACCGAACCGTTGCGATGAATGCTTATGCCGGCCTGATCGAGGAATTGTTGCACAACCCGGACCTTGTGGAGCAACGATGAGCGAGAAGAAACCAGTTGTGCTGGTGACGGGAGCGAACGGCTTCGTCGGTCGTCATCTCACGCCGGCAATGGCACGCGAGGGCTGGTCCGTCCGCCGTGCAGTCCGCAGCCCGAACGGCAGCGACGACGAGGTCGCGATCGGATCGATCGGCCCGCAGACCTGTTGGCAGGCCGCGCTCGAAGGCGCCGACGCCGTCGTCCATCTCGCCGCGCGCGTGCATCACGCCCAGGAGAAGAATGCGGACCAGATCTATCGCGACGTCAACATCGACGGCACCCTGCATCTGGCACGCTGTGCGGCGGCCGCCGGCGTGGGCCAGTTCATCTTCGTGAGCACCGTCCTCGTGCATGGCCGCAGCAACGACTGGCGTGCGCCGTTCAGTGAAGACGACGTCCTGACGCCCCGCGGCCTCTACGGCATGTCGAAGGCCGAGGCGGAGGCTGGTCTCAGGGCGATGGCGCGCGACAACGACATGAACATCTCGGTGATCAGGCCGCCGCTGATCTATGGTGCGGGTGCCAAGGGCAATTTCGCGCTGCTGACGCGCGCAGTGGATCTCGGACTGCCGCTGCCCTTCGCCGGGATCCGCAATCACCGCGCCTTCCTCGCCGTGCAGAACCTGTCGTCGTTCATCCTGCACCGGCTCAGCCATCCCGACCCCACCAGCAATTTCGAGATCTTCCTGGTGGCTGACAGGGAACAGGTTTCGACGGCCGAATTCATCGCGCACCTGGCGAAGGCGTCGGGCAAGCGCCCGCGCCTGTTCGCGGTGCCGCCGGCCTTGCTCGGCACGCTTCTCGAGATGATCGGCCGACAGAACACGCGCGACAGCCTGATCGGTTCGCTCGAGCTCAACATCTCGAAGGCGCTCGCGACCGGCTGGCAGCCGCCGGTCTCGCTCGACGAGGGGTTGCGGCTGGCGCTGTCGGCTCAGAGGAATTGAGGTCGGGCGAAGCGCCGCAGCACGAACGCGATCGCGATCGCGCCTGCGAGCAGGCAGGGGAGCGTGATCGCAATCGAGCCGGCGCGGACAATGGCGATGGCAAGCAAGGCCAGCACCAGGTTGAGCGCAAACACTTCGCCGATCACCTGCCGCACCGTGAAGCCGTTGTCGGTCGCGCGCTGATAGAAATGTGAGCGGTGCGCCGACCAGAACTGTTCGCGGCGCGCGATGCGGCGAAACAGCGTGATGGTGGAATCGGCGAGGTAATAGCCCGGCAGCAGCAGCGCGGCGGCGGGGTGCCCGTGCCAGGCAAGCTCGAGCAGGCACCAGCCGAGCAGCAGGCCGATCGGCAGGCTGCCGACATCGCCGAGAAATACGCGGGCGACCGGCTTGTTGAACGGCGCAAAGCCGAGCATGGCACCGCACAGCGCAATCGCGAGCAGGGTGGCGGCCGAGGAGAGCTCTCCAAACCATCCGAGCAGCCCGAGCGCGGCCGTCGTCGGCACCACTTCGGCCACCGTCATCAGGTCGAGGCCGTCCATGAAGTTGACGAGGTTCACGAACCAGACGCCGGCAATGACGATGAGGACGCGTTCGAACGCAAGCGGCAGGGCGGGCACGATCCGCAGCGCCTCCGGTGCCGCAGAGACGACAGTGGTCACGGCCGCGGCTTGCAGCAACAGCCGTACGGTGACCGGCAGAGGCCTGATGTCGTCGACCAGCCCGACCAGCGCGATCAGCACGGCGGAGCCGATCAGGGGCAGGGGAATCGCGCCATGGGCCCAGGCGGCCCAGGGCGCAGCGACCAGCAGGGTGGCTGCGACGACGGCGATGCCGGCGCCCTGCGGCGTCGGGATGCGATGCGAGGACCGCGCATTCGGCCGCGCCAGTGCATAGCGTTGCAGCAGCGGCATGCTCAAGTAGGTGATGCAGGCGGAGATCAGTGCAGCGAGTACGGCCGGCGCGAGCGCGAACAGCGCGAGGCCGGCCGCAAGGTCTTCACCCGCGGCGAACGTCGTCACTCCGGCACCCCGATCGGGGCCGATCCTTGCGCGGCCTTTTCCGCGCTGAGGATCCAGACCAGGCCGCCGATCGCGCCGACGATGAAGAGCACCGCGCCGAACAGCAGCGAGACGTTGACGCCCTCGTGGGCGGCGAGCCCGGCGAAGCCGAATGCAAGGCTCATCGTGGCTTCACGCACGCCCCAGCCGGCGATCGAGATCGGCATCAAGGTGATCAGCATCACCGGCGGCACGAGCAGAAAGACGTCGCTGAAGCTGACCGGGGCCGCAATCGCCTGCACGACGCACCAGGCGATGACGACCGCCAGCACGTGGACCAGGATCGACAGGACCGCGATGATCGGTCCGCGGGCGGGGCTGAAAATCACGCGATTGGCGATCACCGCGCAGGCGTGAAGGTGATGCGTTGCCCACCAGGTTTTCAGCCAGCGCCATTTCAGCGCGCCGAAAATCAGAAAACCGAGCCCGCCCGCGAGCGCCGCGAAGTCGAGCAGCAGCAGCGCCGAGCGCCCGTGCGGATCGGTGATGAGGCTGTAGCTCCAGGGCAGGCTCGCGACGATGAGGATGGCGAGCGCGATCAGGCCGATCGCGCGATCGACGAAGATCGAGTAGGTCGCCGCGCGCCATCCGGCGCCGGCGCGCGCGACCAGCCACAGCCGGACCGCGTCGCCGCCGATGGCGGACGGCAGCGTCTGGTTGAAGAAGGCGCCAATCACGTTGTAGCGCATGGCGCGGGCGAGCTCGAGCGGCGCGCCGCATGCGGCGCTGATCTCGCGCCAGCGCAGTACGCCGACGAAGATCTGCAGGAAGGTGACCGCGATCGCCAGGCCGATCCAGAGCAGGCTGGTCAGCGTGAAGCGCGAGAATAGTTCGGACAGGTCCACCTTGCGCAGCGCCAGATAGAGCAGCGCCGCGGAAATCAGGATCTTGGCCGCAGAAAGCAGGATTCGGCGCATCTCGCCCGCATCAACAGGGTTTGCTTAGATTGGAGGCAACCCGACGCGAGGCGCCGAATTCGGCCGCTTTGGTATGGTTTTGGCGCCGATCTTGCAATAGCCGTCGTAGGAGCCGTCGTAAAGGACGTTTGCAAAAGGGCGCTGTGATCGCCGGCCAGGCTATTGCGACCCCCACGAGGCCGCGGCTAAAGAGGCGCGGCGGACTGGATATTCCTTGGGAACAGGATGACGGATCAGGCGATTTTGGTCACGGGCGCTGCCGGCTTCATCGGCTTCCACGTCGCCCGGCAGCTCCTGGGCGAAGGCCGCACCGTCGTCGGGCTCGACAATCTCAACAGCTATTGCGATCCGGCGCTGAAGCGGGCGCGCCTCGCGTTGCTGCGGAACGAGCCTCGCTTCTCCTTCGTCGAGGCCGATCTCGCCGACCGCGCGACGATCGCCGCGCTGTTTGCGCAACATCGTTTTGAAAAAGTCGTGCATCTCGCGGCCCAGGCCGGCGTGCGCTACTCGATCGAGCAGCCGCAGACTTACGCCGATTCCAATCTCCTGGGCTTTCTCAACGTGATCGAGGGCTGCCGCCACAATGGTTGTCGTCACCTCGTCTACGCCTCGTCATCTTCCGTTTACGGCGCCAACACAAAAATGCCATTTGCGGTTGCGGATCGCACCGATCATCCGGTGAGCTTCTACGCCGCGACCAAGAAGGCGAACGAGGTGATGGCGCAGTCCTACAGCCATCTCTACCGGCTGCCGGTCACGGGCCTGCGCTTCTTTACCATTTACGGGCCGTGGGGACGGCCTGATATGGCCATGTTTCTGTTCGTAAACGCCATCCTGGCGGGCAAACCGATCCGTCTCTTCAACCATGGCAGGATGCGCCGCGACTTCACCTATATTGATGACGTGACGCGTGTCGTATCCAAGCTGATCGATCTTGTGCCCGCGGACGATCCGGCTGCCGCAAATGCGCCGTCAAAGCTCTACAATGTCGGCAATCACCACCCGGAGGAACTGATGCATGTCGTCGGTCTTCTGGAGCGGGAGCTGGGCCGGACGGCGATCAAAGAATTGCTGCCGATGCAGCCGGGAGATGTGCTGGAAACGTTCGCGGATGTCGAGGACCTGATGCGCGACACCGGCTTTGCGCCGTCAACGCCGATCGAGCAGGGGGTCCATAACTTTGTCACCTGGTATCGGGACTACTTCAAGGTTTGAGATGACGATGGACAAACGCATTATCCCCCTGATCATGTGCGGCGGTGCCGGCACGCGGCTGTGGCCGGCTTCGCGCGAAGTGCGCCCCAAGCAATTCCTGCCGCTGTTCGGCACCCGCTCGACCTTCCAGGACACGCTGCTGCGCGTGTCTGATCCTTCCCTGTTCGACCGGCCGATCGTCATCACCAATGCGGCCTATCGCTTCATGGTGCTGGAGCAGCTCGCCGAGATCGGCATCGAGGCCGACGTACTGCTCGAGCCGATGCGGCGCGATTCGGGCCCGGCGATCGCCGCGGGCGCAGTGTTCGCGCAGAACCGCGCCAGTGAGGCGATCGTGCTCGCGCTCGCGGCTGACCACGTGGTGCAAGACAACGCCGCCTTCGTCGCCGCCTGCCGCGAGGGCCTCGCCGCCGCGAATGCCGGGCGCATCGTCACCTTCGGCGTCAAGCCGGAGCGCCCCGCGACCGAATACGGCTACATCAATCCGGGCGAGCCGATCTCGGGCGAGGTGCATGCGGTCGCGCGCTTCGTCGAGAAGCCGGACGCGGTGAAGGCCTCCGACTACGTCAATTCGGGCTATCTCTGGAACAGCGGCAACTTCATGTTCCCGGCCAGCGTGCTGCTCGATGAATATCGCAGGGTCGATGCGGCGAGCATCGAGGCCGTCACCAATGCGGTCAACAATGCCGGCCGTGATCTCGGCTTCGTCACGCTGGAGCCGGAAGCCTTCGGTTCGGCGCGGGCAATCTCGATCGACTATGCGGTGATGGAGAAGACCTCGCGCGCGGCCGTGGTGCCGGTGTCGTGCGGCTGGTCCGACGTCGGCTCGTGGCTCGCGGTGTGGGAGTTGTCGGAGAAGGACGCTCAGGGCAACGCCGCGCACGGCACCGCCGTGTTCGAGGACTCCCGCAATTGCAACGTCACCACCGATTCCGCGCTGGTCGCGCTCGAAGGCGTCGACGATCTCGTGGTGGTCGCCACCGCGGACGCGATCCTGGTTTCGCGCCAGAAGGACGCCAACGGGCTGAAGCGCCTGGTGACCAAGCTGAAGGCGGTCGCACCGAAGGTCACCGAGGAGCACCTGAAGGTGCACCGGCCCTGGGGCAGCTATCAGTCCGTCGACAATGGCGAACGCCATCAGGTCAAGCGCATCGTGGTGAAGCCGGGGGGGCGCCTGTCGTTGCAGAAGCATCACCACCGTGCCGAGCACTGGATCGTGGTGCGGGGCACGGCCCAGGTCACCGTTAACGAGACCGTGAAGACCGTGCACGAGAATGAGTCGATCTACATCCCGATGGGCGCCGTGCATCGGATGGAGAATCCCGGCAAGATCCAGCTGGAACTGATCGAGGTCCAGACTGGAAGCTATCTGGGGGAAGACGACATCATCCGGATTGAAGACGACTACCAAAGGTCGTAACCAGCAAACTCCGAATCACGCGACCCGGGCCGGAAGAGCGCTATCTTTTTCGGCTTAAGGCCCGGGGAACGTGTAATTTTTTGAATCAAATCGTGTCCGGATCGCTAGCTCCAGGTTCGCCACAAATGTGGCGGCCGTGCTAGAAGCGGCGCCGGGGATTTGGGTTGAATCGGGGTTCCACCAGATGAGTTCCAAAGGGTCTGTGGCGGCAAAGGCCGGCCTGCGTGTCGGCGTCATCGGCGCCGGCGTGATGGGTAGCAACCATGCGCGCGTGCTCGCGGGTCTTCCCGGCGTCACCCTGGTTGGGATCGTCGATCCCTCGCCGGCACACCGGACGCGCACCACCGAGCTTGCGACCTGTCAGGGCTTCGAGACGCTCGACGAGCTGCTCGCCGAAGGTATCGATGCCGTCACCATCGCCGCGCCGACCCATCTGCATCACGAGGTGGCGCTGGCCTGCATCGCCAGGAACATCCACGTGCTCGTGGAGAAGCCGATCGCCTCCACGGTCGAAGAGGGCCGCGAGATCGTCACCGCCGCGCAAAAGGCCGGCGTCACACTGATGGTCGGCCATGTCGAACGCTTCAATCCGGCGGTCGCCGCCGTCAAGAAGGCGATCGCGGGCGAGGACATTCTCTCCATCGCGATCACCCGCGTCGGCCCGTTCCCGCCGCGCATGTCCAATGTCGGCGTCGTCATCGACCTCGCCGTGCACGACATCGACCTGATCCGCTGGTTCACCGAATCCGACATCGTCGAGGTGCAGCCGCAATTGTCGAGCGCCGTCGCCGAGCGCGAGGACATCGCGCTCCTGCAATTCCGCACCGTCAACGGCGTGCTCGCCCACATCAACACCAACTGGTTGACGCCGTTCAAGGCACGCAGCGTCACGGTCGCCACGCGCGGCAAATACGTGATGGGCGATCTGCTGACGCGCCAGGTCACCGAATGCTTCGGCTTCCAGCCGGACGGCAGCTATTCGATGCGGCATCTGCCGGTCGGCCATGACGAGCCCCTGCGCGCCGAACTGCTCGCGTTCCTCAAGGCGGTGCGTGACGGCGAAACGCCGGCGGTCACCGGCGATGAAGGCGTCGCCAGCCTCGAGATCGCCACGCAGTGCCTGGAGACACCCTCGCGGCCCGCCGCGACCGCATCTGCCCGCAAGGGCCCGCGCCGCGTCGCCGGCTGATCCTGTCAATGTCGACCACGCAAGAAGGCGCCAAGAACCAGACCATGAACCAGCATCTGCGGTCCGAACCCATTCCCTTCATCGACGTCGGCGCGCAGCGCCGCCGGCTCGGCGCTTCGCTCGATGCAGCCGTGAAGCGGGTTCTCGATCACTGCCAGTTCGTCAACGGCCCCGAGGTGTTCGAGCTCGAGAAGCAACTCGCGGCCTATTCCGGCGCCAAGCACGTGATCGGCTGCGCCAGCGGCACCGATGCGATCCTGATGGTGATGATGGCGAAGAATATCGGGCCCGGCGACGCCGTGTTCTGTCCGTCCTTCACCTTCATCGCGACCGCCTCGCCGGTGGCGCGGACTGGAGCTACGCCGGTCTATGTCGACGTGGACGAGGCCACCTTCAACATGAGCCCGGAGTCGCTGAAGAGCGGGATTGCGACCGCTCGCAAGGCCGGGCTCAAGCCGGCGGCAGTGATTCCGGTCGATCTGTTCGGCCAGCCGGCCGACCACGACGCCATCGCCGAGATCGCCAGGGCCGAAGGCCTGTTCGTGCTCGACGACGCAGCCCAAGGCTTTGGCGCCAGCTACAAGGGCCGCAAGCTCGGCACCTTCGGGCACGCCACCGCGACCAGCTTCTTCCCGGCCAAGCCGCTCGGCTGCTTCGGCGACGGCGGCGCTATCTTCACCGATGACGACGAGCTCGCAGCGACGCTGCGCAGCATCCGTGTGCACGGGCAGGGCGTCGACAAATACGACAACGTCCGCCTCGGCCTGACCGGCCGGCTCGACACCATGCAGGCCGCGGTCCTGATCGAGAAGCTGAAGATCTTCGACGACGAGGTCGCCGCCCGCAACAAGGTCGCGGAGCGCTATGCGCGCGGCTTGTCCAATGTCGTCACCGTGCCGCGCCTCAGCCCCGGCAACACGTCGGTCTGGGCGCAGTACACGATCCGTCTGCCTGAAGGCACCGACCGCGACGGCTTCGCCGCCGCGCTGAAGGCCCAGGGCGTGCCGACCGCGATCTATTACGGCAAGTCGATGCATCAGCAGACCGCCTACAAGCACTATCCCGTCGCAGAGGGCGGCCTGCCTGCTTGCGAGAGCCTGTCGCAGGACGTCATCAGCCTGCCGATGCATGCTTATCTGACGGAAGCCGACCAGGAGCGGGTGATCGCCGCCGTGCGCGGCGCGCTGGCGGGGTGATTCTCCGCTGCTTCTTCCTTACTTCTCCCGCTTGCGGGAGAGGTCGCGCCGACGGCGCGGGTGAGGGCTCTCTGCTCTGGGGGAGTCTTCGTTGTGGAGACACCCTCTCCCCAACCCTCCCCCGCAAGCGGGGGAGGGGGCGGACCTCCGTCGCGGCTTCCACCTAGACCTAATCGCGCCATGCTCTAAAACAGACGCATGCTCGGACGCATCTTCACGGTTGGCGGATACACGCTGCTCTCGCGGCTGACGGGATTTGCCCGCGACATCATGCTCGCGGCGATCCTCGGTGCCGGCCCCGTTGCCGATGCCTTTTTCGTGGCGCTGCGGCTGCCCAACCATTTCCGCGCAATCTTCGCCGAGGGGGCATTCAACGCGGCCTGGGTGCCGGCCTATGCGCATGTCCATGGCGAGAAGGGCGAGGCGGCGGCGCGTCTGTTCGCCGACCGCATCTTCACGCTGCTCTTGGCCTCGCAGCTGGTGCTGCTGATCGCCGCCTGGCTGTTCATGCCGCAAGCCATGAGCATCTTGGCGCCGGGCTTTTCTGAGGACGCCGAGCAACGCAAGCTCGCGATCGAGCTGACCCGGATCACCTTTCCCTATCTGCTGCTGATCACGCTGGTCACGCTCTATGGCGGCATGCTCAACGTGATGCAGCGCTTTGCCAGCGCCGCGGCGGCCTCGATCTTCCTCAACGTCGCGATGATGATGACGCTGGCGGTCGCCGTCTGGTTTCCGACCGCGGGCCATGCCGCCGCCTGGGGCGTGCTGATCTCCGGCTTCATGCAATATTTCCTGCTCGCCGGCGATCTCGCCCGCCATGGCGGCCTGCCGCGCTTTGCGCCCTTGAAGCTCGATGAAGACGTCCGCGGCTTCTTCAAGGCACTGGGCCCCGCGACGTTGGGCTCGATGGGCACGCAGGTCGCGCTATTTGCCGACACCATCATCGCGACCTTCCTGCCCGCAGGCGCATTATCCGCGCTTTATTACGCCGACCGCCTCAACCAACTGCCGATCGGTGTCATCGGCATCGCCATCGGGACCGTGCTGCTGCCGGAGATGTCGCGGCGGATCACGGCCAACGACCATGACGGCGCGATGCGGGCGCAGCGCCGCGCCTTCGATTTCACGCTGCTGTTCTCGGTGCCGTTCGTTGCTGCGTTCATCACCGTGCCTGACGACATCATGCGCGCCTTGTTCGCGCGCGGCGCGTTCTCGCAAGCCGATGCGGTTGCCGCAGGCAATACGCTCGCGGCCTATGCCATCGGCCTGATCCCCTTCGTGCTGATCCGAAGTGCTGTCGCGACCTTCTATGCGCGCAAGGATACGGCAACGCCGGTGCGTGCGTCCCTGACGGGCATCGCCGTCAACGTCGCGCTGAAGGTCGCGTTGATGGGATCGCTGGCTCAGATTGGCCTCGCGCTCGCCACCGCTATCGGCGTCTGGACCAATCTCCTGCTGGTGCTCTTCTTCGCCGTGCGCCGGGGCTTTCTCGTGTTCGACCGCGCTTGGTTGATGTCGCTCGGCAAATTCCTGCTGACCGGCATCATTCTCGCTGCCGCCTTATGGCTGATCGCGCGCTTTAGCGGTTCTTGGCTGGGCTCGATGCACTTCCGGGACGAAGCGACTTTGGCGCTGCTGGCCGTCGGCGGCACCATCGTCTACGCGCTCGCGGTCCTCATCCTGTTCGGTCGTCGCTGGCTGGTCTCGCTGGTGCGCGGGTAGGCGTGCAGGGTCGCTCGCCTCTAGGATGCAGTCAATCTCGGCGCATCTCTTGATTTTGCGCGATCGCCGTGGTACTCATCGCTCATGATCAAATCGTCGCGCACCTTCAACCGCAACCACATGACCCGCTTCGGCTGGGCCGTGGGAGGAGTCGCGCGCTAGGATTTCGACGACGACATCTTTTCCACCAGGCCCCGCCGGCATCGGACGGGGCCTTTTTCGTGGCCACGTTCCCTGCCGGCTCAAGAGCAGGAGCATGCGATGCCACCCCAACAGACGAACATCCCATCCGCTGCGGAGGGCGATGCCGCAGGCTTCGCTTCGACCTCGCCGTCGCCTCGAGCCTGCTCAGGCGATACTGGCGTGCGCTTTGGCAGCGGCGACCGCAGCCGCAAGTCACCTTGCTGGACTTGAGCGATAGGGAGCTGATGGACATCGGCTTGACGCGCGGCGAGATCGACGGCATCGCGCCTGAACGCGTGATCGAGAGGTTGCGAGACAACGCGAGGAGCCTGTGGGGCCGTGGTGCGATGTAAATGATCAACGACGAGATACGCGTATACGCCCTGCGAACAAGCGGCAGTCGCTGCCGCCGCTTGTTCGCGGGCGTGCGAGGCCGTGCGCGTTCGCCAACGATCCTGCCATCGGCCCAACTGGCGGGGACGGAGCGCGCCGGATCCGCGGAAGCATCGATCTTCACGGGGAAATGACCGCACTGCGACTCTTCGACCTGAGTTCGCTCCGAACCTGCAAGGGCTCCGGACAAATCTTTCGCGGATCGTTCCCGCCTAAACCCGTTTGCCTTGCCAGTTTTTCCACGGCAATATGCCGCCAAAACAACCATAGGACGGGAAAAGACAATGGCGGCTCCCATCAAGTTCGGCGTTGGCCAAAGCGTGCTGCGCAAGGAGGATGACGCGCTCATTCGCGGCAAGGGCCGCTATACCGACGATTACGCGCCGCAGGCCGCGCTCCGCTGCTTGATGCTGCGCTCGCCGCACGCGCATGCCAAATACACCATTGATGTGAGCCGCGCCCGCGGGCTCCCCGGCGTCGCGCTGATTCTCACCGCGGATGACGTTGGGGATCTCGGCAATCTGCCGTGCCTGTTCAATCTCGAGACCGATCCGTTCACCGGCCCGCCATACCCGATCCTGGCCAAGGACGAGGTGCGCCATGTCGGCGATGCCGTCGCCTTCGTGGTCGCCGAGACGATCGACCAGGCCCGCGACGCGATCGAGGCGATCGAGGTCAAATGGTCGCCGCTGCCGGCCGTGACCGGCGTCGTCAACGCCGTCAAGAATGGCGCGCCGCAGGTCTGGCCCGACAAGGCCGGCAACGTGCTGTTCGACGTCTCGATCGGCGACAAGGCTGCGACGGAGGCGGCCTTCGCCAAGGCGCATGCGATCGCCGAAATTTCCATCGTCAATCCGCGCGTGGTCGCCAACTTCATGGAAACGCGCGCAGCGGTGTGCGAATACGATGCCAAGCGCGACCATCTGACACTGACGATCGGCAGCCAGGGCAGCCATCGCCTGCGCGACATCCTCTGCCAGAACGTGCTCAACATCCCCACCGACAAGATGCGGGTGATCTGCCCCGATGTCGGCGGCGGCTTCGGCACCAAGCTGTTTCCCTACCGGGAATACGCGCTGATGGCGGTCGCGGCGCGGCAGCTGAAGAAGACGGTGAAGTGGGCGGCCGACCGCACCGAGCATTTCATGGGCGACGCGCAGGGGCGCGACAACGTCACCACCGCGAAGATGGCACTGGCCGAAGACGGCAAGTTCCTGGCGATGGATTGCGACCTGATGGGCGACATGGGCGCGTACCTCTCGACCTTCGGTCCCTACATCCCGCATGGCGGCGCCGGCATGTTGCCGGGCCTCTACGACATCCAGGCCTTCCATTGCCGGGTACGCACCATCTTCACCCACAGCGTTCCGGTCGATGCCTATCGCGGCGCGGGGCGGCCGGAGGCCGCGTACGTCATCGAACGTCTCGTCGATGCCTGCGCGCGAAAACTCGACATGACGCCGGATGCCATCCGCCGCAAGAACTTCATCCCGCCGAAAGCGCTGCCCTACAAGACCGCGACCGGCAAGGTCTATGATTCCGGCGACTTCGCCGCGCATCTCAAGCGCGCGATGGAGATCGGGGAATGGAAGGAGTTTGGCAAGCGTGCCAAGGCGGCCAAGAAGAACGGGCTGATCCGCGGCATCGGGCTTGCGAGCTATGTCGAGATTTGCGGCGTGATGGGCGAGGAGACGGCCAATGTCCGGCTCGATCCCAGCGGCGACGTCACCGTGCTGATCGGCACGCAATCGAGCGGGCAGGGCCACCAGACCGCCTATGCGCAGATCGTCGCCGAGCAGTTCGGCCTGCCGCCGGAGCGCGTGCATATCCGCCAGGGCGACACCGACGAGATCGCGACGGGCCTCGGCACCGGCGGCTCGGCCTCGATCCCCACAGGCGGCGTCTGCGTGGAGCGTGCAGCGGGGGATCTCGGCAAGAAGCTGAAGGAATTCGCCGCGCAGGCGCTGGAGGCGAGCGCAGGCGACCTCGAGATCACCGACGGTGTGATCCGCATCGCCGGCACCGACCGCTCGATCTCCTTCGCGGACCTTGCCAAGCGTCCCGGCGCCGATCCCTCGAAACTGAACGGCAGCGCGACCTTCGCCAGCGCCGACGGCACCTATCCCAACGGCACGCATCTGGCGGAGGTCGAGATCGATCCGGCCACCGGCATCATCAAGATCGTCAACTACGTGATCGTCGACGATTTCGGCAAGACGCTCAATCCGCTGCTGCTGGCCGGCCAGGTGCATGGCGGCGCCATGCAGGGCATCGGCCAGGCCCTGATGGAGCAGGTGGTCTATGGCGCGGGCGACGGTCAGCTCATCACCGCGACCTTCATGGATTACGCGCTGCCACGCGCCGCGGACGGGCCGGCCTTCGTGTTCGAGACCGCCAACGTCCCCTGCAAGACCAATCCGCTGGGCGTGAAGGGCGCGGGCGAGGCCGGCGCGATCGGCTCCTGTCCGGCCATCGTCAACGCCATCGTCGATGCGCTCTGGCGCGAATACAAGATCGACCACATCGACATGCCGGCAACGCCCGAGCGGGTGTGGATCGCGATCAACGAGCATCACCGGCGTCACAGCCTTTAGTCCGAGATCCTCCCGCGCGGGCGGAATAAACGCCCCGCGCGGGGTTCTATCCATGATGAGTCCCGGCTTCCCCTGAGCCGGTGAAGCTCATGCCCTGAACGTCTCGAGAGCCGGAGAAACGAGCCAATGAAGCGAACGATGATTGTCGCGGGCGTCCTCGTGCTGGGCGCGGGCGCCGTAATGGCGCAGCAGGAGATTGCCGTCCAACAGGACAATCTGATGCGGTCGATCGCCAAGAACCAGTATGGTGTCATCCAGAAGATGACCAAGGGCGACATCCCCTTCGACAAGAAAGCTGCCGATCAGGCCATCGCCAGCATCGAGGCCGACGTCGCCAAGATCGCAAAGACCTTCGAGATCAATCCCAAGCAGGACGTGGTGAACGCGACCTATGGCTCGTCGCCAAAGGTCTGGCAGAACAAGGCCGATTTCGACTCCAAGATTCCACCCGTGCAGAAGGCGATCGCCGACGCCAAGGGCAAGATCACCGACGTTGCGAGCTTGAAAGCGGCCTACACCACGATCAACGATCGCTGCAACGATTGCCACGATACCTATCGGGTGAAGTTGAAATAGCTGGCCACAGAGCCCGTAGCCCGGATGAGCGTAGCGATATCCGGGACAACTATCAGCTCGGCCGGTCTGCCCGGTTTCGCTGCGCTCATCCGGACCACGGGACTCAGCCGCACAGTTCAACGGGAAATTCCGTGCGCAAGGTCTGACGTTCCGCAGGCAGAGCGGCTATCTTTGCTTCAGTTGCCGCGGCGTTGACGAGAGCTGTCGGAACCCAGCGCATCCGCTCCGATTGCCTCGTCAATGCGAAGCCCACCGCGCCGCGAGCCAACCAACAGCGAGACAGGCCATGGCAAAACCGTTCCCGTCGAAGACGCACATCGGCAACCACATGCTGCATCCGGAAACCCTGATGTTGACTTATGGCTATGATCCGCAATTGTCGGAAGGCGCGATCAAGCCGCCGGTGTTCCTGACCTCGACCTTCGTGTTCAAGACCGCTGATGACGGCGAGGACTTCTTCGATTTCGTCGCCGGCCGGCGCGAGCCGCCGGAAGGCATGGGCGCGGGCCTGGTCTATTCGCGCTTCAACCACCCCAACAGCGAAATCGTCGAGGATAGGCTCGCGATCTACGAGCGCACCGAGAGCTGCGCGCTGTTCTCGTCAGGCATGGCGGCGATCGCAACCACGATCCTCGCCTTCGTTCGCCCCGGCGACGTCATCGTGCACTCGCAGCCGCTTTATGGCGGGACGGAAACCCTGCTGACGAACACGCTTGCGCGTCTGTCGATCGGCGCCGTCGGTTTCGCCGACGGCATCGACGAGGCGGCAGTCAAGCAGGCCGCGGAGGAGGCCATGAGCAAGGGGCGGGTTTCGATGATCCTGATCGAAACTCCGGCCAATCCAACCAACGGGCTGGTGGACGTCGCGATGATGCGCCGTGTCGCCGAGGCGATCGGAAAGGCGCAAGGCGACACGCCGATCATCGCCTGCGACAACACGCTACTCGGACCGGTGTTTCAGCGGCCGATCGAGCACGGCGCGGATGTTTCCCTGTACTCACTCACGAAATATGTGGGCGGTCATTCCGACCTGATTGCGGGCGCAGCACTCGGCTCCAAGGCGCTCATGAAGGGCATCAAGGCGCTGCGCGGCGCCATCGGCACCCAGCTCGACCCGCACTCCTGCTGGATGATCAACCGGTCGCTAGAGACGCTGAGCCTGCGCATGGAAAAGGCCAATGCGAATGCGCGCCTCGTGGCGGACTTCCTGCGCGATCATCCCAAGGTAGCCAAGGTCCATTATCTCGGCCATCACGAAGAGGCGTCTGCCGCGGGCCGCGTGTTCGCGCGGCAATGCCTCGGCGCGGGCTCGACGTTCTCCTTCGACATCGCCGGCGGCAAGGACGCCGCGGTCAAATTCCTCAACGCGCTGCAAATCTTCAAGCTCGCTGTGAGCCTCGGCGGAACGGAATCGCTGGCCAGCCTGCCGGCGACGATGACCCATTCCGGCGTTCCCGCCGCCATCCGTCAGAAGATCGGCGTGCTCGATTCCACGATCCGGCTGTCGATCGGCATCGAGAATCCGTCGGACCTGATCGCCGACCTCGCGCAGGCGCTGAACACGGCTTGAGTGTGGCGAGAATCGAAAAGGCCGGACGCCCCTCCGGCGCCCGGCCTTCGCCGACGAAGCCGCGTTGAGAACCTACTTCGTCACCTGGCCGCGGATCTCGCCGCCCGGGTTCGCCGCAGTGTGGATGTTGATGTAGTACTTGCCGCCGAGCAGATCGGCGGCTTGTGCGTCGGTGAGTGTCGCTTCGCCCTTCACGGGGCTTGAAGCCGCATTCGGGATCGGGACGGCAACGCCGGCATTCTTGCCGGCCTCGGCAGGCCCGTGGAAATGCGCGGCGGTGGCCGGCCCGGAGAGGCCCGAGTAGGTGACGGTCCAGGACAATTTCTTGCTGGCGGCGTCATAGTCCATGTCGGCCGTTCCGGTGGCGCTGGTGGTCGTTGGGGGCACTTCGGCCTTGCCGTCCAGCGTCGCCTTCAACTTTTCAGCGCTGGCGGGGCCGGCGAATGCGACCGCAGCGCCGAGGGCCAGCGTGGCGAAAAGAGCTTTGTTCATGGGGTTCTCCTCCCTGTTGACGCCTGATTGCTGTCAACCTGCAAACAGTGCGTCTGCGACTTTATTCCCACGTTCCGGCCAAACCATCTAAATTAATCGTGGCTGGAGCGGGCACGGAATGATCCGTAAGCTCGCGGTCCCGACGGAATGCTTCGATGCTGCGACGAGCGATGCTTGCTGTCCTGATCGCCATGGTTGTGGCGTTCGGCGTCTATTGGTGGCTGACCATGCCGGCCGCCATGGCGGTGCCGGCCGCAACGCGTGCACCCGATCTCGCCAATGGGAAGGAGCTGTTCAACGCCGGCGGCTGTGCGTCCTGTCATGCCGTGCCGAACCAGGACGATCGCCTGCGGCTCGGCGGCGGCCTGCCGCTCGGCTCGCCGTTTGGAACGTTCTACGTCCCCAACATCTCGCCGGATCCCAATGACGGCATCGGCCGCTGGAGCGAAAGCGATTTCGTCAACGCCGTGATGCGCGGCATCTCGCCCGATGGCAAGCACTACTTCCCCGCTTTTCCCTACACGTCGTATCATCTCGCGAAGGTCGACGATGTCCGCGATCTGTTCGCCTACCTCAAGACGTTGCCCGCCGTGCAGGGCAAGTCGCGTGATCACGACGTGCCGTTTCCATTCGATATCCGGCGCAATGTCGGCATCTGGAAATTACTGTTCATGAATACCGGGACGTTCGTGCCGGACGCATCTCGTTCGGAGCAATGGAATCGCGGCGCCTATCTGGTCAACGCATTCGGCCATTGCGCCGAGTGCCACAGCCCGCGCAATGCGCTCGGCGGCATCATCCGCAGCCAGCGCTTCGCCGGCGGTCCCAATCCGGAGGGTGAGGGCTGGGTGCCGAACATCACGCAGAAAGGCATCGGCACGTGGAGCGAAAAGGACATCGCCGACTTTCTCGAGACCGGCGACATGCCCGAGGGCGACAGCGCCTCCGGCGCAATGCGTCCCGTGATCAAGAATCTGGCGCAGCTGACGGCAGAAGATCGCGCGGCGATGGCTGCCTATTTAAAGTCGCTGCCGCCGGTGGACGGGCCGACGCCGCCCAAGCGCAAGGAAGGAAGCTAGAGCAGCTGCTCTAACCCGCGCCGAACGCCTTGAAGGTGATGATGGTGAGGGTGTCCTGGATGCCCGGCAGCACCTGCACCTTCTCGTTGACGAAGTGGCCGATGTCGGTGTCCTTGTCGACGTAGAACTTCACCAGCAGGTCGTATTGGCCGGCCGTGGAGTAGATCTCGGAGGCGATCTCGGCTTCGGCGAGCGCGTTGGCGACCACATAGGATTGGCCGAGCTTGCATTTGATCTGGACGAAAAAGGGAACCATCGCGGTCACTCCGAAAGCACATCTGGCCGGCTAATAGGCCAAACCCGGCGGGGTTTAGCAAGCGGCCGGCCGCCTGCACAAGCCGCCAGGGCCGGTCCGCCGCTCAGGAGGCGACGGCCGCAGCAGTGAATGCATCCCGAAGCCGCTGCGCCAGCTCGACCTTGCGATAGGGCTTGGTCAGCACGATCGCCTGCGCATGCGCGCGGCCCTGCTCGACCAGTGTCTCCAGCGCATAGCCCGAGGTGAACAGGACGGGCAGCGAGGGGCGAATCCGCCGCGCCTGATCGGCGAGATCCCAGCCGCTCATGCCACCGGGCATCACGATGTCGGTGAACAGCAGGTCGATGCCGGGATCGGTGCGCAGCTGCTGCAAGGCCTCCTTGCCGTTGACCGCGGCAACGACGCGATAGCCGAGCGCTTCAACCCTGCGAATGACTGAGGAGCGGACGAACGGATCGTCTTCGGCGATCAGGATGGTCTCGTATCCGCGCGGCGCCGCATCCTCGCCGTCGGCAAGCTCGGCCTGGGATTGTCCCACGGGGGCGCGGGGCAAATAGAGCCGGACCGTGGTGCCGAGGCCCGGCTCGCTGTAGATCGAGACGTGGCCGCCTGATTGCTTGGCAAAGCCATAGACCATGGAGAGGCCGAGACCCGAGCCCTTGCCGACCTCCTTGGTGGTGAAGAACGGCTCGAAGGCGCGGGCGCTGACCTCAGCCGTCATGCCTTCGCCGTCGTCGGTGACCGAGATCAAGGCGTATGTGCCGGAGGCGACTTCGGGGTGAAGGGCGCGATAATCGTCGTCGATCGCGGTCAGCTCCGTGCTCAGCGTCAGATGCCCTCCTGCCGGCATGGCGTCCTGCGCGTTGAGCGCGAGATTGAGCACGGCGGATTCGAGCTGGGCGCGATCGGCAAAGGCCATGATCGTGCCGGAGCCGGAACTTGTCCTGATCTCGATGTCTTCGCGCAAGGTGCGTTTGAGCAGCTTGAACATGGAATCGAGCAGGCCGCGGCAGTCGATCATCTGCGGCTGGAGCAATTGGCGGCGGCTGAAGGCGAGCAGCCGCTGCGTCAGCTCGGCGCCCCGTTCGCCCGACTGGCAGATGTCTTCGGCAAAGCGCCTGAGGTCGGGCCTGGCCTTGAGCTGCTCGCTGAGATGTTCGGCGTTGCCGATGATCACAGTGAGCAGATTGTTGAAATCGTGCGCGATGCCGCCGGAGAGCTGGCCGACCGTCTCCATCTTCTGCGCCTGCTGCAGCTGTTGCTCGGTGAGCTTGCGCGCGGAGAGGTCGTGGATGATGCCGACGAAGATCAATTCGCCGTCCTGCCGCGCCTGACCCACCGACAGGTCCATCGGAAAGGTCGATCCGTCCTTGCGCAGGCCGACGGATTCGCCGCCGGTCGCGAAATGCCGCGTGGCATTGTCGGACGAAGCGTCCGCCTCGGGCATCAGCGTGCTGACGTTCCAGCCCATGACCTCATCGGCCTGATAGCCGAACAGGCGCTCGCAGGCCGGATTGAACAGCAGGATGCGGTCCTGCGCATCGAACAGGATGACGCCGTCGACCGCGGTCTCGACGATCGCGGTGAGGCGCGCCACGCTGTCGCGCATCGCGCGCTGGGCATCGCTGACCTGCTGCAGCAGAAGCGTGGCGTCCCGGCTCTTGATCTCCTCTTCCTCGAGCGCGGCCTGGACCTGCCGCAGCTCGAACGGAGAGGGAATGGTCAGGATCTTCGGCAGCAGCGGCCAGAGCGCGGCGGCGGTGAAGACCGAGGCGACTGCTGTTGCCGCCTTGAGGAGGCCCTCGATGCCGTAGATTGGGACCCAGAGCGTGTAGATCGACAGCACATGGGTCAGGCCGCAAGCCATGATGAAGATGGCGAACGCCCAATAGACCCAGCCGAATTTGAGATCGCGCCGCTTGGTGACGAGGATCGCGAGGGCAAACGGAATGGAAAAGTAGGCGGCCGCGATGCAGGCGTCGGAGACCACATGGAGCCAGACCAGCTGGGGTTCCCACAACAGGCAGATGCCGTGCGGCGACAGCATCGAGGAGTCGAGGAGACGTTCAAGATAGGCCCACATAGTTCCACCCGGGAGACGTTGCGAGCCTGGAGCGGCTCGCGCGATTCGCGTCGCTGGACGATTCCACCACCTAACGTCTCACTCAACTCTGTGAACGCCAAGGGCAGGCTGGCAAAGCCATGGCGCGGCTCGACTTTTCACGCCCGCCCGATTGCGAGGGAGATGCGGCGACGGTCGCAAGTCCAGCGTGCGAGCGAATCACCGCCGCGCTTGCTGGGGTTCCACGGTCGCGCTAGGACAGGCCATGACGCTCGCTTCAACCAGATGCATCCCGCGATGACGACCCCGGTCGCACTCACCATCGCCGGCTCGGATTCGAGCGGCGGCGCCGGCATCCAGGCGGACCTGAAGACGTTCGCCGCGCTCGGCGTCTATGGCGCGTCCGCCATCACGGCGCTGACGGCGCAGAATACGCGCGGCGTGACGGGCATTCACGCCACGCCGGCTGAGTTCGTCACGGCGCAGATCGATGCGGTGTTCTCCGACCTCGACGTCGGCGCCGTGAAGATCGGCATGGTGGCCCAGGTCGCCAGCATCGAGGCGATCGCGAGCGCATTGTCGCGCTGGGCGCCGCGCCACGTCGTGCTCGATCCCGTGATGGTGGCAACCTCCGGCGACCGGCTGCTGGCGTCTGAAGCAGTCGAGGCGTTGCGCACGCGACTCATTCCGCTGGCATCGGTGATCACGCCGAACCTGCCCGAGGCCGCCGCGCTGCTCGACGAGCCCGTGGCGGCGAGCGAGGCTGCAATCGAAAGCCAGGGGCGCCGGCTGCTGGCGCTCGGCTGCCGTGCCGTCCTGGTTAAGGGCGGACACGGCGAGGGCGCGGAGAGCACCGACTATCTGGTTGATGCCGACACCACGATCGCGCTCGCCGCGCCCCGCATCGCCACTGGGAATACCCATGGCACCGGCTGCTCACTGTCATCGGCGATCGCGGCGGGCCTCGCCAAGGGCGAGGAACTCGAGCAAGCCGTACGCAACGCCAAGGCCTGGATCAGCGCGGCGATCGCGGCCGCCGATCGCTTCAGCGTCGGCCACGGCCACGGACCGGTCCATCATTTCCACAGGTTTTACTGACGCGGCAACGCCTGAACACACGCCTCGTCCTTCGAGAGGACCGCTTGCCCTCGAACGAGGTCGGACTGGCACGGGCAGTCCCTGCGGCGCCATGTCGCCTGATTGTCGCATGCGACTGATATTCGCGGGCAGGGCGAGGCGAGGTTTGATTCGTATCTGAGGGTGCCTCAAGGGTTCAATCGGTCATCTCCCTGTCACGGGACATTGTTACGGGTTGGCGCATGGGAAGTTACGATGTGAGTGACGAGAGCCCGGAGCGGCGCTTTCGCACGTTGTTCATCTCCGACGTCCATCTCGGAGCCCGCGGTTCCCAAGCCGATCTTCTGCTCGACTTCCTGCGCTACCACGACGCCGACACCATCTATCTCGTCGGCGACATCGTCGACGGCTGGGCGCTGAAATCGAGCTGGCACTGGCCGCAATCGCATAACGACCTGGTACAGAAGCTGTTGCGCAAGGCGCGCAAGGGCGCCAAGGTCATCTACATTCCCGGCAATCACGACGAATTCCTGCGCAATTACTACGGCACGCATTTCGGCGGCATCGACGTCGTCGAGAACACCGTCCATACGGGTGCCGACGGCAAGCGCTACCTGGTTATCCACGGTGACATCTTCGACCTCGTGGTGCAGAACGCGCGCTGGCTCGCCCATCTCGGCGACAAGGCCTACGACTTCGCGATTCAGATGAATCGCTTCGTCAACTTCTTCCGCCGCCTGTTCGGCGTGCCCTATTGGTCGCTGTCGCAATGGGCCAAGCAGAAGGTGAAGAACGCCGTCAACTATATCGGCGCGTTCGAGCAGGCGCTCGCCGCCGAGGCGCGGCGCCACGACGCCGACGGCGTGATCTGCGGCCATATCCACTACGCCGTGATCCGCGACGAAGGCGGCATCCGCTACATGAATTGCGGCGATTGGGTCGAGAGCTGCACGGCCCTCGTCGAGCACGACGACGGCCATTTCGAGATCATCACCTGGGCGGACCAACTTCAGAAGCCGGCAGCCGTCCCGCAGGTCGCGGCAAGAGCTGCGTGACGAGAGCCGCCTGATGCGCATCCTGGTCGCGACCGACGCCTGGCACCCGCAAGTCAACGGTGTGGTTCGGACGCTGACCAAGCTCGCCGACGCCGGCAAGAGCCTCGGCGTCGAGTTCGCGTTCCTGACGCCGCAATCGTTTCGCACCTTCGCGATGCCGAGCTATCGCGACGTGCGCCTCGCCATGCCGCGGCCGGCGCGTATCGCGAAGCTGATCGAGGAAGCGCGCCCGGACAGCATCCACATCGCGACGGAAGGTCCGATCGGCCTGATGGTCCGCCGCTATTGCCGCCAGCGCAAGCTGCCGTTCACGACCAGCTTCCATACCCGCTTTCCCGAATATGTCCGCGCCCGGGTGCCGGTGCCGGGCTCGCTGATCTGGCGGGCGCTGCGCCGTTTCCACAGTCCCAGCCGCGCCGTGATGGCGGCAACGCCGGCGCTCGCCCGCGAGCTGACCGAGCGCGGTTTCGACAATGTCGTGCTGTGGCCCCGCGGTGTCGACACCCAGCTGTTCCATCCGCGTCCCGTCGATCTCTGCCTGCCTGCGCCGGTGTTCCTGTCGGTCGGCCGGGTCGCAGTGGAGAAAAATCTCGAGGCCTTCCTCGATCTCGACCTGCCCGGCACGAAGGTAATCGTCGGCGACGGTCCGGCGCGCGCCGCGCTCGAAGAGGCCTATCCCGAGGCGATCTTCCTCGGCGAGAAGCACGGCGAGGGGCTGGCGGAAATCTATGCCGCGGCCGACGTCTTCGTGTTCCCAAGCAAGACCGACACGTTCGGCCTGGTCCTGCTGGAAGCGCTCGCCAGCGGCCTGCCGGTGGCCGCTTTCCCGGTGAAGGGACCTCGCGACGTGATCGGCAATGCGCCGGTCGGCGTCCTCGATCACGATCTCCGCAACGCCTGCCTCGCCGCGCTCGACATCTCCCGGCAGGACTGCGTCGCCTTCGCCGCCAATTACACCTGGGAAGCCTCGGCCCGGGTCTTCATCGACAGCATCCAGGCGGTCGGCGCGGTGCTGCCCGGCCGGAACGGCGCGGAACAACCGCGCTTTGTGGCCTGATCGGGAAGAATCCTCTCGCGGAGGTGTCTTGCCCGGTCCTCATTGGCCGCGATAACATTCCGCCATGACCGAACAGCTCCTCCCGGTCGGCCCCGCCGACATCGATGCCGCGGCGCGCGTGATCGCGCCTTACGCCATCCGCACCCCGCTGTTGTCTTTTCCCGTGCTCAACGAGCGTGTCGGCGCAAAGGTCTTCCTGAAGCCGGAGATGCTCCAGCGCACCGGCTCCTTCAAGTTCCGCGGCGCCTTCAACAAGGTGTTCTCGATCCCGCAGGACAAGCGTGCAGGCGGCGTGGTCGCGTTCTCCTCGGGCAACCACGCCCAGGGCGTGGCGGCCGCGGCGAAGATCCTCGACATGCAGGCGACCATCGTGATGCCGGCGGATGCGCCGCTGTCCAAGCGCGAGCGCACCAAATCCTACGGTGCCGAGGTCGTGCTGTACGATCGCGACCGCGACGACCGCGAGGCGATCTCGCGCGGCATCGCCGAGAAGCGCGGCGCGACGCTGGTCAAGCCGTACGACGATCCCTTCGTGATCGCGGGGCAGGGCACCGCCGGCCGCGAAATCGCGGAGGACATGGCAGGCCTTGGACTTGCCCCCGACATCGTGGTGGCGCCGGCCTCCGGCGGCGGCCTGATCGCGGGCGTGGCGACCGCCGTCAAGGCGCGCTATCCGCAAGCGCAGATCGTCGTGGCCGAGCCCGAGGCGTTCGACGATCACGGCATTTCGCTGACCGCAGGCCATCGCGAGCCGCATCCGCCGGCGGGCCGTACCATCTGCGACGCGCTGATGGCCTTGATGCCCGGCGAGATGACGTTCGCGATCAACAGCAAGCTGCTGGCGCGCGGCGTCACCGCATCGGACAAGGAAGTCGGCGCGGCCGTTGCGTTTGCCTATCGCGAGCTCAAGCTCGTGGTCGAGCCGGGCGGCGCCGTGGGCCTCGCTGCGCTGCTTGCCGGGCGCCTCGACGTCGCCGGCAAGAACGTCGTCATCGTGCTCTCCGGCGGCAATGTCGATGCGGACTTGTTCGCGGAGCTGGTGGCCTGATCCCTCACGCGTCCCGCTTCGCCTCTTCCCCCTCGTAGTAACCACGTATGGGATGAGTGTTGGGCGCACGATGTGCCCACAGGCGTCCAGGCCGGGCTTGTCCCGGCCATCCACGCCCTTCCATGCAGCACAAAGAACGTGGATGCCCGGGCCTTCGCCTCGCCGAAGCGGCTTCGGCCGCGCAGGCGGGACAAGCCCGGGCATGACGGCCTTTTCTGGGTTTGCAATTGATGCGCCGAGCGGCCTCGCTTCAGTTCCCTGACATGAAGAGGGGCAGAGCGTGGCGGCTCTGCCCCTTTCTCGTATGTGCCGCCCAGCAATCAGCGCATGAAGCCACCGCGACGGTTGCCGCCGCCATTCATGCTCGGCGCCTGGTTCATCGACTGCCGGAAGTTGTTGTTGCTGCTGACCATGCGGCTCGGCATCGTGTTGAGCTGCGGACGGCGATTCTGCAAATTGTTCTGCACCTGCACCTTGGTCATCGGAGCGTTGTTGATCTTCACGCCGTTGGTGATGCGGATCGGACGGTTCTGCGTCTGAACGTCGACCGGCTTCGGCGCGACGTTCGGGCCGCCCTTGCCGACATTCACCGGCATGCTGACGATTTTGCCCGGCTTGCCGCTGTTGTTGCCGTTGGGCGTGGTGTTGGTCGCAGGCAGGGTCACGATCTTGCCGCCGCCATTGGCGTTGGTGGCATTGGTCGGCGCGGGCAGGGTGACGATCTTGCCCGGCGTCGGCGACGGCGTGCCGTTCGGCTGGTTGTTAGCCGCCGGCAGTTTGACGATCTGGCCGCCATTGCCGAGCTTGCCGATGTTGTTGTCGAGCGGCTTCTGCACGATCGGCAGATTGCCATTGATCTGCGCGCCGCCATTGCCGGGCATCACCGGCATGTATTTGGGCTGACCGAGATTGCCGATCTTGAGCGTCGGGGCAATGGTCTGCGGCGCCAGGAACTTGGTCGCCTGCATCAGCGGGATCTGCTTCGGCTGCGCCTGCAGCTTCAGCGCGACTTGCGCATAGGGGCTGTTGCCGTAGCTGTCATAGAAGCTCTTGTAGGCGACCGGCGAGTTCGCGAGCACCGCCTTGTGCCAGGCCTGCGTGAGCAGGAGGTTGTTGAGCAGCCAGCGGATGTGGTCGCACAGCGGATCGTGCGGGTACATCCGGATGAACTCCTGATAATATTCCGGCCGGCCCTCGGACACGACGTAGTCGTAGGCCTGGCGAGTCGAGCGGCTCGGCAGGTTGGAGGCCATCTGCACCACAGGCGCTTTCACCGGCGCACGATTGGCGGCAACGGCGGTGTCACCGAAGAAGGTGAAGTCGGACGTCAGCGACGAGCTCTCCCACGGGATCTGTGCGCCGCTGGTGGTCTGGTTCACCTGGAGGCGCACGCGCTTGAACAGCTGCTCGATCGGCACGTTGGGCTCGCGCGCGACGTTCAGGAAAGCCTGGGTGTAGGGGCTATGGTTGCCGGTACCGTCGAGCGCTTCGGCGCCGGGCGCGGTCGAGTAGCCGACGATCGAGCCGTTCGGCGCATCGACGATGGCAAGGCCGCGGCCGGCGTCGTTGACCTCGGGAAAGGGATTGTTGCGGCAGGCATCGAGGATCACGATGCGCATGCGGCTCGGGATCGTCTCCAGTGTCGACATCACGTCGACCAGACGCACCGAGTTGTTGACGAGCTCGGTCGGGCTGGACACCTTGGCATCGACGGGAACGAGATAGTTCTCACCGGCGAGCTGCACGCCGTGACCGGCATAATAGACCATCGCCACCGTGTTCGGGCCGCGCGACGCGACCTTGGCGGAAAAGTCCTGGACGACGCGGAGCATGTCGTCCTGGGTCAAGTCGGTTGCGGCGACCACTTCGAAGCCGGCGGAATTCAGGAACCGCGCCATCGATTGCGCGTCATCGTCGGGGTTCGCAAGCTGCGGCGCGTTCTTGTAATTGGCATTGCCGATCACCAGCGCCACCCGCTGCTCCGGGCCTTGCAGCGCGGAGGGGGCCGGCTGGACCGGGGCGACTTGCGCGGAAACGGGCCCGCAACTGAAGCCGAACAGACTTCCCAGCAGGCTGGCCGTCATCAGGAAAGGCTTTAGGCGGAACATGGCGTGCTCCTTTGGCACTCATCTCGATGCGAGATTGGTTGCGAGCAAGCCTGAACGCGTTCGAGCGTGGGGTCCGTGATCCCGGTCACCATGGGCGGTAGACGTGATCTAGATCACGCTGGGAACCTGCTATGGTGAACGATCGATTGGGAGGAAGTCCGTCACATGCTGAAATCGATCGATCCGATCCTGACGCCCGACCTGCTCTGGCTGCTCGCCGCCATGGGCCACGGCGACGACCTCGTTTTCGTGGACGCCAACCACCCGGCGGCCCGCATTGCCGCGGCAACATCCTCGCAGCGCCTGATCCAGCTGCCGGGCATGACCATGCAGACGGCGGCCCGCGCCATCATGTCGGTCTATCCGCTCGACGATTTCGATCCCGATCCGGTGCGCGTGATGATGCCGGTCGACGATCCCGACCGCGTGCCCGAGGTACAGCGGGCCGTGCTGGCCGAGATCGAACGCGCGGCCGGACGCGCGGTCGTCCCCGGCAAGCTCGCGCGCTCGGATTTCTATCACGCGGCGGCCGCAGGCTTCGGCGTCGTGCAGGTGGGAGACAGCAGGGGCTATGGTTGCTTCCTGATCAGGAAGGGCGTGATAGGAATATCATGAAGCATCCATCCTCACTGATCGTGTTCGGCGGCCTTCCAGGTGCCGGTAAGACGACGATCGCTCGCGAACTCACCGCCAGGCTGGCGGCGACGTATCTTCGGATCGATGCGATCGAGCAGCCATTGCGGGACGCGGGCCTCATCGTCGGCGCAGCCGGCTATGCCGTTGCCAACACGCTGGCCGCCGAAAACCTCAAGCTCGGGCGCATCGTCATCGCCGACTGCGTCAATCCCGTGCAGGCAAGCCGCGCCGCATGGCGACAGACTGCCTTGCGGACCGGCGCATGCATCGTCGAGATTGAAGTGATTTGCAGCGAACCGGCGTTACACCGGCGGCGCGTGGAAAGCCGCTTGTCCGACATCGACGGTCACAAGCTTCCAACCTGGGATGACGTCGTGAACCAGACTTACGAGCCGTGGGATCGGGAGCACCTGGTGCTCGATACGGCCGAGAGTTCGCTCGATCATCTCCTGGACCGCGTCGAAGCCCATGTGCGCGACAAGATCGGCTGATCGTCTTACTGGCGTTTGGTGGGGCGAAACGCCTCGCACCTGAATTTGAGTGGCCTTCTGGCATCCGCCTGTCTATGGTCGATCCATGTCTCGCCTGATGTGTCTATTTGTTGCCGTCATCCTGTCTCTGCTGCCCGCCACAGCGCCCGCTGAGCCAGTTCAAAAGCGTCCCAAGCCGGTTTGGAAAGGTTACGGCTTCCTGCCGGGCTATCGGCAGCCGCTGAGCAACAGCATTCCGCTCTACAAGCAGAAGGACGCGATGCGCCGCATGTCGCGCGCCGACCGGCGCCACTGGTACATCGACCCGGTTCCGCAGTACTACCGCTGGGACGGCGAGTGGCACTATTTCGGCCGCCCCGGCTTCAACGGCGGTCGCTACAACGGTGGCAGCTTCGGCCCATGCTGGACCCGTACGCCGATCGGGGCGGTGTGGAATTGCGGGTGATGGGGGTCGCTGGGCAGCTAACGGAAACTGCGGACGACCTCGATCATGCCGACGATGGCAGCGTTAAACGCATTGAGATCCTCAGCCGGAATCCAGTACTCCAAGTGTGAGCGTCCGCCCGCTTCCTGCACGTCGTATTTTTCGATGAAGCTGCGCTTGACCTTAAAGCGCGTCACGAAGCCCGAGCCGCTCGCCGGAACATTCCAGTCGCGTGCGATCTTGATGGCGTATTCTTCAGTCAGCACCGGATAGAAAATCGGCTGGTCAGGCAGGCGCGGAGGAAACGCGCGCATGCCGGATTGCCGGATCAACTCCAGTTCTTTCGGACCGACGGGACGCCAGAGGGTGAGGGTATCTTCGGCGGGGCACATGTCAATGAGGTCCAAGCTCGAGCGTCGTCATTGCGAGGAGCGAAGCGACGAAGCAATCCAGAGTCTTTCCGCGGAGGGATTCTGGATTGCTTCGCTGTGCTCGCAATGACGGCGTGGAGAGAGCGCAAGTCTCTTACGAAAAGAACGCGATTTTCTCGGCCTGGGTCATGCGGCGGATCGGACCGAGCGGGTCGTTGGCGGCGGCGCGCGGCCTTTGCAGGATGCCGCTGGCGAGGATGGTGGCGCCGAGCGAGGGCTCGGGCGAGGACAGCGGCGAGGGCATCGGCAGAGCCGCGTTGGGCGCCGCGCCGAGCGTTGCCGTCGCGGCCATCGCCGGCGCCTGCTGCTCCATCACCTCGGCGGCGGCTTCAGCGATGGCGTCGGTGAGGCGGGCAAGCGAGTCCATCGCGATCGGCGCGTCCGCGGCGGGCTCTTCCGTGACCGCTGCGACGATCGGCTCTGGTGCGATCGGCTGCTGCGGCTCCGCGGCAATGGGAGCTGCGACCTCTACTGCCATCGGCGTCGGCGCGGCCGCTTCAATCTCCGCCGGCTCGATGATCTCGTCGAACTCCGGATCGGGCGCGGCCATCTCCAGCGCGATGGCGTCCAGAATGGCTTCGTCCTCGGCTTCCGCGGCGGCGTCGAGCGAGAACTCGTCGGTGACTTCCACGAAGGCGGCGGTCTCTGCGACTGGCTCTTCAAACGCAACGCCTCGAGGCGCGCCTGCTTCACGTGCCGCGTCTTCGGGTCCGGCTTCGCCCAGTCCGGCCGGGCTTTCGGCCGCGATGTCCGGCGCGAGGGCGATCTCCATCGCTTGCTCGGCGATGGCGGTCGTATCGGCGACGTCAGCTGCTTCGACGGCGGCGCCGGTCTCGGGAGCTGTTGCGACGTCCTGCGGCGTCTCCGTAAAAGCCACGGGGGCTTCGCTCGCCACCGCGCCAAGCGCGACCTCCGCAGGCGCGACCTCCGCCGCGGATGACGCCGCCTCCTGCCTCGGAGCCGGCGCGGCCTGCGGCGTTGCGTCGCCGTCGAGCTGCTCGACGCGATCCTTCAGCAGATCGAAGGCGGCCTTGAGCTCGACGCGGGGGTCGATGGTCGAAATCTGGCCGCAGGCAGCCTCGATCGAAGCCAGCTGCGAATCAATGAGGTCGCAGATTCGCCCGTCGGCGCCGATCTCGCGCCAGCGCCAGGAGATCTCCTTGATGATGCGCACCCCGCGCGGGATCGGCGCGAGGCTCGCCTCGATCGCCGCGGGATCGAATGCCGCGATCGCGATCGTCTCAGCCTCGCGGATGGCGCGGCGGATCTCGATTAGCGCCTCGGGCAGGCGGTCCTCGACGACGGGTTGTCGCTGTGCCGCAAGGGTTTCTTCGATCTTCGCGACCGCGTCGAGCACCATGCGGGTGTCGGCATTGCGGTTGCGCTTGGCGTATTCGCCGAGGAACCAGCGGCCGCGCGCGGTCTCCATGAAGGCTTCGCGGATCGCGTCGTAATCCTGCTCGTTCGGCTCGGCCGCGCGGGCAGACATGGGCGAGAGGGCGAATGCTTCGTTGGCCATGACAATCTCGTCGCGCAAATCAGTACGCGTTACTGTAACGATCACCACGATATCGGCCGAATCGCAATTGGTTTGATGGCACGCGAATCACAAATCCCCATTGCAGCGGCGCAGAAGCGGCGATTCGCCGTGAGTCTAGCGCTGTTCTATTCGGCCGTCTTCGCGGTCTCGGGCACGCATCTGCCGTTCTTCCCGCTCTGGCTGAAGGGGATCGGCATCGACGCAGCCTGGATCGGGATCATCAACGCGCTGCCGGCGATCACCCGCTTCACCACGCTGCCGCAAGTGACCGCCTTCGCCGAGAAGCGTCAGGCCATTCGCGGTGCCATGATGGCGTCGGTGCTGGCGACCGCGATCGGCTTTACCGCTGTCGGCCTGCAGCAGCAGCCGCTGGCGCTGTTCCTGATCTATGCGCTGACCTGCATGATGTGGACGCCGACGATGCCGCTGACCGATGCCTATGCGCTTCGCGGTGTCGCCCGGTACAGGCTCGATTACGGGCCGCTGCGGCTATGGGGCTCGGCGGCGTTCGCCGCGGGCTCGCTCGCCTGCGGCTACCTCGTCGACGTCATCGAAGCGCGCGATCTGATCTGGATCATCGTCGCATGGGCGATCGTTGCGGTCGCAGCCAGCCTGCTGCTCCAGCCGCTCGACGATGTCAGGCGCAAGAGCGCCGAGGCGCGTGCCGACACGGCGCTGCTGCGCGATGCCGGCTTCTGGGCCATCATCGCCTCGGCCGCGCTGATCCAGGGCAGCCACGTCGCCTATTACACCTTCTCCGCCATCAACTGGCAGCTCCACGGGATCAGTGGGCTGACGATCGCGGGTCTGTGGACGCTCGGCGTGATCGCCGAGATCGTCGTGTTCGCGCTGTCGCCGCGCTTCTCGGTGCATCCCTCCACGATGATCGCGATCGGTGGCGTGAGCGCGGTGGTGCGCTGGATCGTGACGGCGAACGAGCCGCCCCTGGTGCTGCTCGCGATCGTGCAGCTCGGCCACGGCTTCAGCTTCGGCATGACCATTCTCGGCACCATGAATCTCCTGGTGCAGCGCGTGCCCTCGCATCAAATCGCGCGGGGGCAGGGCTATTACGCTGCCTGCAACGGGCTTTTGGGCGCTGCGACCTCGATCGCGTCAGGCGCGATCTATGCCCGCATCGGCGATAACCTCTATTACGTCATGGCCGCGATGGCCGCGCTAGGTACGCTTCTGATCTGGTCGGCGCGGCATCGGCTGATTGCTCATCCCCAGAGCGAGGAGTCCGGCGGATAGACCAGGCTGCCGTCATAGCGCAGGCCGTGGTCGCGGTCGCGCGCGAGCAGCAGGGGGCCGTCGAGATCGACGAAGCGCGCCTGCGGCGTCACCAACATCGCGGGCGCCATCGACAGCGAGGTCGCGACCATGCAGCCGATCATGATCTCGAAGCCGAGCGCCTGCGCGGCATCGGCCATCGCCAGCGCCTCGGTGAGGCCGCCGGTCTTGTCCAGCTTGATGTTCACGGCGTCGTAGCGCTCGCGGAGCGGTGCGAGCGAGGAACGGTCATGCACGCTCTCGTCGGCGCAGACCGCGAGCGGCCGCTTGATCCGCGCCAGCGCCTCGTCCTTGCCTGCCGGTAGCGGCTGCTCGACCAGGGTGACGCCGGCGTCGGCGCAGGCGGCGAGGTTGGCTTCCAGATTGGCCTCGGTCCAAGCCTCGTTGGCGTCGACGATCAGCTCGGATTCGGGGGCGGCCTTGCGCACCGCTGCGATCCGCATGGCATCGCCGTCACCGCCGAGCTTGATCTTGAGCAGCGGCCGGTGCGCGGCCTTGGCGGTCGCCGCGGCCATGGCCTCAGGCGTTCCTAACGAAATCGTGTAGGCGGTGGTGCGCTCGCCCGGCACCGGACGGTCCAGCAGGTTCCAGGCGCGCAGGCCGGCCGCCTTGGCCTCGAGGTCGATCAGGGCGCAATCCAGCGCGTTACGGGCCGCACCTGAAGGCATGGCGGCCTGGAGGGCCGCTCGTGTCAGCCCGCCCGCCACGGCCTCCTGCATGGCCTTTACGGCAGCCAGCGTTGCCTCGGGGGTTTCGCCATAGCGGGGATAGGGCACGCATTCGCCGCGGCCGGCCAAGCCGTCCCGGCTGACCTCCGCCACGACCGTTACCGCCTCGGTCTTGGCACCCCGGCTGATGGTAAAGCTGCCGGCGATCGGGAAGCGCTCGATTCGCGCCGCCAGGGCGACAAGTTTCGTGGAAGTCATTTTGAACTCTGGCGAAATCTGAACCTGCTAGTTACCTCTAGCAACTAACAATGGCCAGTTGGGGATACCTTCTCTAGGTAAGGGCGCGTGCGCAACCATCCGATTCCATCCGTTTCCTGCGCTTCGGCACGGGAGCGGACATCTTGAACGGCGATCCGAAGCTGGAGCGGATTGCCAAGGGCAACGCGCTGGCACTGTGCGCCACCGGGACCTGGACCGCGAGCTTTGCGCCGGTCCTGGAGCGGATGGTGGCCGATGCCGAGAAACTCGCCGGCAGCCCCCAAAGCATTTTCATCGACGTCTCCGAGGTCGCCAAGCTCGACACGTTCGGCGCCTGGCTGATCGAGCGGCTGCGCCGCAGCCTGACGAGCGGCGCGGTCGAGCCGCAGATCGCGGGGCTCTCCGCCAATTATTCCAGCCTGGTCGACGAGGTGCGGCGGGTACGGGCGACGCCCGTGATCGACCGCAGCCCCATCACCATCACCGGCATGCTGGAACAGATCGGCCGTACGGTCGCAGGCGTCGGCGGGACGATTGCCGGCCTCGTCGACATGCTCGGCGCGGTGCTCGCAGCATGGTTTCGCATCCTGATCCATCCGCGCTCGTTCCGCCTGACCTCGACCGTGCACCACATGGAGCAGGTGTGCTGGCGCGCGGTGCCGATCATCGTGCTGATCACCTTCCTGATCGGCTGCATCATCGCGCAACAAGGCATCTTCCATTTCCGCAGGTTCGGCGCCGACATCTTCGTCGTCGACATGCTGGGCGTCCTGGTGCTGCGCGAGATCGGCGTGCTCCTGGTCGCCATCATGGTCGCGGGCCGATCGGGCAGCGCCTACACCGCCGAGCTCGGTTCGATGAAGATGCGCGAGGAGATCGATGCGCTGCGCACCATGGGCTTCGACCCGATCGAGGTGCTGGTGCTGCCGCGCATGATGGCGCTGGTGCTGGCGCTGCCGATCCTCGCCTTCCTCGGCGCGATGGCCGCGCTCTATGGCGGTGGTCTGGTGGCCTGGCTCTATGGCGGCGTCCAGCCTGAGGCCTTCCTGCTGCGGTTGCGCGACGCCATCTCGATCGATCATTTCATCGTCGGCATCGTCAAGGCGCCGGTGATGGCCGCCGTGATCGGCATCGTCGCCTGCGTCGAGGGCCTCGCCGTGCAGGGCAGCGCGGAGTCGCTGGGACAGCACACCACGGCCTCGGTGGTGAAGGGCATCTTCTTCGTCATCGTGATGGACGGCGTGTTTGCCATCTTCTTCGCCGCGGTCGGGATGTGACCATGGCGAGCGAAATCCAGAACCCCATCATCCGCGTCCGCGGTATCACCGTGCAGTTCGGCGCAACGCGCGTGCTCGACGGCCTCAACCTCGACGTCAAGCGCGGCGAGATCCTCGGCTTCGTCGGTCCCTCGGGCGCGGGCAAGTCGGTGCTGACGCGCACCATCATCGGCCTCGTGCCGAAGGTCGCCGGCTCCATCGAGGTGTTCGGCGTCGACCTCGATTCCTCCAGCACGTCGGAGCGCCGCAACGTCGAGCGCCGTTGGGGCGTATTGTTCCAGCAGGGCGCGCTGTTCTCCTCGCTCACGGTGCGGCAGAACATCCAGTTTCCGATGCGCGAATATTTGCGTGTCTCGCAGCGGCTGATGGACGAGATCACCATGGCCAAGCTCGCCATGGTCGGCCTCAAGCCCGAGGTTGCCGAACGCTTTCCCTCCGAGCTCTCGGGCGGCATGATCAAGCGCGTAGCGCTGGCGCGCGCGCTGTCGCTCGATCCGGATCTGGTGTTCCTGGATGAGCCGACCTCGGGCCTCGACCCGATCGGCGCCGGCGATTTCGACGAGCTGGTGCGGACGCTTCAGCGCACTTTGGGGTTGACCGTTTTCATGGTAACCCACGATCTCGACAGCCTATACACAGCATGTGACCGCATCGCCGTTTTAGGGAACGGTAAGATCATTGCGGCAGGGTCGATCGCCGACATGCAGGCCTCGCAGCATCCCTGGCTGAGGCAGTATTTCCATGGCAAGCGCGCCCGCGCGGTGATGAGTTGAGTAGCCGGAGCACCTGATGGAAACGCGGGCGAATTACGTCTTGATCGGCTCGTTCACGCTGGCGGTGATCGCCGCCGCGATCGGCTTCGTGCTGTGGTTTCAGTCGCTGCACACCACCAAGCAGCGCAGCCCCTTGCGCGTCGTGTTCGAAGGGCCGGCCGCGGGCCTGCGCAACGGCGGCAGCGTCAACTTCAATGGTATCAGGGTGGGCGAGGTGGTCTCGGTGAAGCTGGACAACCCGCGGCGGGTTGTCGCACTCGCCATGATCGAGAACAATGCCCCGATCCGCAAGGACACGTTGGTCGGCCTCGAATTCCAGGGCCTCACGGGCGTTGCCGCGATCTCGCTCAAGGGCGGCGACGAGGCCGCTCCGGCACCGGCGCTCGACCAGGACGGCATCCCGACGCTGACGGCGGACCCCAACAAGCTCCAGGACGTCACCGAGGCGATCCGCGCCACGCTGCAGAACGTCAACAAGATCGTCGCCGACAATCAGGAATCGGTGAAGAACTCGCTGAAGAACCTCGAGACATTCACCAATTCGCTCGCCCGCAACTCCGAGAAGATCGACGGCGTGATGGCCAAGGTCGACGGCGTCATGCTCAAGGCCGACAGCCTCATGCTCGGCCTCAACTCGCTCGCCGGCGGCAAGGATGGCGGCGAGCTGTTCCAGGCGGTGAAGTCGATCCGCGAGCTCGCCGAGGATTTCGACAAGCGCTCCGGTGCGCTGATGGCCGACGGCCGCCGCACCCTCGGCGACATCAGCCGCGCCGTGAACAATTTCGACCGCAATCCCACCCGCGTGCTGTTCGGCGCCAGCAATTCATCGCAGCCAGCGCCTGCGCCCGAGCCGCCGAGGCCGGCAGCCGCGCCCAGGCGGTAGAGGTGTCGGGACGCGCTGCAGCGTGCAACGCTGCTGCGCAGAGCCGGGACCCGGAAGGCAGCAGCGTACACGTGGAGAGATGGGCCCCGGCAGCGCACCGCTGAAGGAGCGCTGCGCTGCGTCCGGGGCACGAGAGCGAGGATGGTGCACCAAAACAAAACGGAGGCCGTGAGGCCTCCGCTTTCATTCGCTGTTCGCCATTCGCGAATTGGGGATCTTACCCTAGCCGTCCCGCCGCGTGCGCGAGCAGCGTGTACACCAGCCCGGTCTCCGAGGTCAGGTGGCTGCGCAGCTCCTGCGGGCCGCGGCCGTCGCGGGCGACTTCGTCGAGCAGCCGCTCGAACTCGGCGACATAGCGGTCGACCGTGCCCTTGAAGTTGCGGTCGGCGCGGTACTTGCGGGCGACCTCGTCGAAGGCCTTCTGGCCGGCGGGCGTGTACAGGCGCTTGGTGAAGGCCTTGTTCTCGCCGCGCTGATAGCGGTCCCACATCTCGGCGGCCAGGTTACGGTCCATCAGCCGGCCGATGTCGAGCGACAGCGATTCCAGCGGATTGCTGCTGGCCTGCGGGGCCTGCGGTTGCGGAGTGGGGGCAGGGCGGGCACGGGGAGCCTCACGGCCGGTCGGTGCGCCCTGGTTGGCGTCGGTGCGGTTCAGCAGGTCCGACAGCCAGCCGTCGCGGCCCTGGTCGTTGCCGGCAGGAGCGACCGGCGGCGCTTCGGTGCGGCGCGCGGCCGGCATGCCGAGGTCCGGCGGCGGCAGCGTCGAGGCACTGCCGGTGTCGCGCATCCGGGTTTCGGTGGTGCGGCCGCTTGCAATCGCCATCACCGGCTCATCCTGGCGCTGGACGGCGACGGACGCGCGGCCCGCCGTGGTGACGTCGAGGCCGCGGCCGTGCTGGGCCACGATGCGGTTGAGCTCGGCGAGGGCCTCGATCTGGTCGACGATCACCTTGCGCATCTGCGCAGTGCTCTCGGCGGCCTCCTGCGGCATCTCGAGCACGCCGCGGCGCAGCTCGTTGCGGGTGGCCTCGAGCTCGTTGTGCATCTCGAGCGCCATCTGCTTCATGCTGGAGACGAGATTGGTGAAGCGCTCGGTCGACTGCTTGAACATCGCATCCGCCTCGTCGGTGGTCTGGCGGTAGATGTCGTGCATGGCCTCGATGGTCTGCCGGTGCTCCTCCTCGGAGGCCGCGCGCACCGCCTCGAACTGGCGGGTGATCGCGGCCGAGCCGGCGCCGGCGGTCTCGGCGACGACGCGGGCGATGTCGCGGGCCCGCTCTTCGGCGGCGGCCAGCGATTCATCGAGCAGGCCGGTGAAGCGCGACAGGCGCTGGTCGAGATCGGCCGTGCGCAGGTCGATGGTGGTGACGAGCGATTCCAGCGCCTGCTTGCGTTCGGCGAGCGAGGCGGTGGTGTTCTTGTTGCTCTGCTCGACCACCTGTGCGGCATCGACGAGCGCCTTGCCGTGCTTGTCGAACTGGGTCGACAGCTCGCCGAGGTCCTGCAGCGCCTTCGTGGTCTTGCTGTTGAAGACGTTGAGCTGGTCTTCCAGGCCCTGCGTCGCAGCGCCGTTGCGCGAGGTGACGTCGTTCATCGCCGAGACGAAATCGGCAACGCGCGTCACCAGCGCCCGCTCCAGCGAGTTGAGGTTGTCGTGCGCACCGGTCAGCACCTCCTGGAGCAGGATGTTGCCTTCGCGCAGACGCTCGAACAGCGCGACCGTGTCGGTGCGCAGGATCTTGCTGGTCTCCTGCATCTCGGTGACGGCGGCGATCGAGACCTGGCGCGACTGGTCGATCGCCGAGCGCGAGGCATGCTCGAGGTCCTTGAGCGACTTGCCGACCGCGCCGGTGGCGATCTCGCTCGCCGTGTTGATGGCGCGGGCGACTTCCGAGCCGTTGCCCATCATGGTCTGCGAGAAGGCCTGGCCGCGCGTCTCGATCGACTTCAGCGCGTCGGAGGTGACGCGGTCGATGTCGAGCGTGAGCTGGCTGGTCTTGGAGCCGATGGCGTCGATCAGGGCGCCGCGCTTGGCGTCGATCATGTTCGACAGACGGTCGGCCTGCTGCTGCACATAGGTGACGATCTCGTCGGTCTTGCCGGTCATGGCCTGGCCGAAGCTGCTGCTTGCGGCGAGCACCGAGCGCTCGACATCGGCCGAGCTGGTCTTGACCCGCGAGCTCGCCTCGTTGGAGGCGGAGATCAGCGCGTTCTGGGCGTTGAGCGCGCTGGTCTGGATGTCGTTGGTCGCATTCGCGGTGGCCGCGCTCAGCGTGCGCTCGATCTCGGTCGAGATCGCGCGGATCTGGCTCGCGGCATCCGCCGAGGTCGAGGTCAGCGAGGTCTGCGCCTCGCGTGCGCTGTTGAGGATGGTCGAGGCGGTATCGGCGCCGACTGCGGTCAGCGTGCGCTCGATGTCGGTGGTGAGCGACTTGATCTGGCTCGCCGCGTCGGTCGAGGCGGAGATCAGCGATCCCTGCGCCTCGCGCACGCCGCTGGTGAGCGCCTCGATGGTGGCGCCGCCGGCGGTCGCCAGCGCGCGCTGCATCTCGGCCGCGAGCGAACGGACCTGACTGGTCTGCTCGGCCGAGACCGTGAGTAGGGTGGTCTGGGCGTCGCGGGCGCTGGTGGTGATCGTCTCGGCGGTCGTCTGGCCGACCTGCGAGAGCGAACGATGCACTTCGGCCGCGAGCGACTTGACCTGGTTCGCCGCCTCGGAGGAGGCCGTCACCAGCATGTTCTGGGCCTCGCGGGCGCCGGAGGTGATGGTCTCGGCGGTCGAGGTGCCGGCCATCGAGAGCGAACGCTGCACGTCGGCTGCGAGCGACTTGACCTGCGCCGCCGCATCCGTGGATCCGGTGACGAGCGTGTTCTGGGCCTCGCGAGCGCCGCTGGTGAGGATCTCGGCGGTCGAGGTACCGGCCATCGTGAGCGAGCGCTGCACGTCCGACGACAGCGCCTTGATCTGGTTGGCGGTCTCGGTCGAGGCCGCAATCAGGGCGCTCTGTGCATCGCGGGCGCCGGCAACGATCGACTCCGCCGTGGTCGTGCCGGCCAGCGTCAGCGAGCGCTGCAGGTCGGTGGAGAGCGTCTTGACCTGGTTGGCTGCATCCGAGGACGCCGTGACGAGCGTGGTCTGCACCTCCCGGGCGCCGGACAGGATCGAGGCGGCGGTCGCCGAACCCGCCGCGGTCAGCGTGCGTTCGACGTCGGCCGCGAGCCCCTTGAGCTGGCTGGACGCATCGCCCGATGCGGCGACCAGGGATGACTGCGCCTCGCGGGCGCTGGTCAGGATCGAGTTCGCCGCGCCGGTGCCGACCGCGGTCAGCGCCTGCTCGACCTCGGCGGAGGTCATCTTCAGCTGGGCATTGACGTCGGAGGAGACCGTCAGCAGCGACTGCTGGGCGGTGCGTGCGCCGGTCTGGATGGTCTCGCTGGTGTTGACGACGAGGTTAGTGAGCGAGCGTTCGGCGTCCTCGACATGCGAGCGGATCGCGGTCGAGATCATCTCGGCGCGGGACATCATGTCCTCGCTGGCCTGGCGTCCGCTGCTTTCGATGCGGCCGGCGACGGCTTCGACGCGCGAGCCGAGCAGGTCCTCGAACTGCGCCACGCGCACGTCGATGTCGCTCGCGACCGAGCCGACCTTGGTCTCGATCGTGTGATGGATCTCCTGGAAGCGCGCCGTGACCGTGTCGGTGAGATGCGTGCTGCGGCTGTCGATGACCTCGGTGACGCCAGTGATGCGGCGGTCGACCGCCTCGATCGCCTGCGCGGTGCCGTCCGTGAGGGTCGAGGTCAGCAGCGTCAGGCGGGTGTCGATGGACTGCACGGCCTGGGAGGCGCCGTTGGTCACGGCGGTGGTCAAATAGGTGAGGCGGCTGTCGATGGACTCCAGCGCCTGCGTCGCGCCGCCGGTGAGCGTCGTCGTGAGATGCGTCAATCTCGTATCGACCGACTGGATGGTCTGGGACGCGCCGTCGGTCAGCGAACTCGTCAGATGATTGAGGCGCGCATCGATCGTCTCGATGGCCTGCGAGGCGCCGTGGGTGAGCGACGTCGTCAGGTGGGTGAGGCGGTTGTCGATCGACTGGATCGCCTGCGCGGCGCCGTCGGTCAGAGACGTGGCCAGCGTGTTGATGCGTCCGTCGATGGTCTCGGTCATCGACCTGGCGCGGGTATCGAACGATAGTTCGAGCGAGGCGACGCGGCCGACGAGCTGCTCGTCGAAGGTCTTGATATGGCCTTCGATCGTGCCGTCCAGGCTGGCGATCTTGTCGTTCAGCGAGGCGTCGAGGCTGCTGACGCGTTCGCCGATGGTGGTCTCGAAATGCACCAGGCGCTGATCGAGCACGCCGGTGATGGCGCCGCCGTTCGCGGTGAAGCGGCTGTCGAAATTGTCGACATAGGTCTTCAGCGACTCGTGGATATCTTGCGTACGCTGGCCCATGCGCTCGACGATCTCGCCGCCGAAGGTCTTCACGGTGCGATCGAACTCGGAGATGTGGCGCGTGATCAGCGCGCCCAGCGTGCCGGAATCGCGGGCGAACTTCTCGACCAGCTCGGTGCCCTGGTTGCGCACGAGCTCGTCAAAGGCGCTCATCTGCAGCGACAGCGAGTCGTGCGCGGTCTCGGTCTGGGTGACGACCTTGGCGACGAGCGCGTTGACGGTGGCGTCGAGCGCCTCGCTTGCCTTGTCGCCGCTCGTCATGATCTGGCCGGCGAGCCGGTTGCCGGCGTCGTCGATCTTGGCGGAGATGTCGTTGGAGCGCAGCTCGAGCTCGAGCAGCAGCGAGTCCGACGAATTCTTGAGGGAATCGTGCACCAGCTCGGTGCGCTCGGAGATGCCGTCGACGATCGCGGCGGAGCGCTGCTCGAACTCGCCCGTGATGCGGTCGATGCGCTCGTTCAGCATCTCGTGGACGCGGTCGGCGAGATCGACGAACTCGTCGTGGACGTGGCCGGTCTTGAAGTTGAGGCTGGTGGTCAGCCGCTCGCTGGCGTCGAGCACGGCGCGCGTGGTCTCGTTGCTGGCCTCCTCGAGGCGGTCGAGCAGGTCGCCGCCGCGCTCGCCGAGCGCCAGGATCATGTTGTCGCCGGCATTGCTCAAGGCGCTGGTGATGTGGGCGCCGCGCTCTTCCAGCGCGCCGGTGATGGACTTGGCGACCTCGTCGACGCGCGAGGCGATCGCGTCCGAGATCAGCGCGATGTCGTGGCGCAAATCGATCTGCACGCCGGAGATGGCGCTGCGGACCTGCTCGGCCTGGCCGACCAGGTTGTCGCGCTGATGCGCGATGTCCTGGAGCAGGGCGCGGATGCGCACCTCGTTGTCGCTATAGGCGCGCTCCAGCGCGGCGACCTCGTTGGCGACCAGCGTCTCCAGCTCGCCGGCGCGCGCGATCGCGCGCTCGATGCCGTCACCCATCGCCGCGACCTCGCGGCGGATGGCCTGACCGACGGTGACCATGGAATCCGAAGCCGAGCCTTCCGGCTCGGAGAAGCGGATCGCGACCTGCGCCATCGCCTGCGCGATCATGCGCATTTCCTGGCCGCGCCAGACCAGGCTCGCCAGGAAGTAGAACAGCATGACCGGCGCGAAGAACATCGCGACCAGGCCGGCAATGACGAGCACGCCGCCGCTCTGGCCCATGGCGGCCTGGATCGAGGGCAGGAAACCGAACGTCAGCGCGGCACAGGCCGCGAGCCAGACGCCGGCGAAGATGGTGGCGAAGGTGTAGACGTTGCGGGCAGGGCGGCCCTTCTGAAGCGCCTGGAGCAATTGACCGATGGTCTCGCGGTCGTCATTGGCGGGACGGCGCGAGGCGCGTGGCTCCTCGATCGGATCGAACACGGTCGACCGTTCGTTGGCGGCCGGCCGCGGCTCGAAGTTCGGATCGTCGAAGGTCGGGGACGCGGGCGGCGCTACCGGAGGCGGCGTTTCGTTGCGCATCGTCGCGTTGCGGCTGGTGTCCGCCGCGGTGTCACTGATGTTGAGGGCTTCCTGGATCGCAGAAAGCGCAACTTCTGTGGGGTCTTTGACCTTTTTCGGAGTGTTCGCCATGTTCAGTCCGAGCCCTCGTTACTTGTACGCGTCCCCCCGCGAGCTCTGCGCGCGCTACGCAAGCCCACAGACCGGATCATGCCGCTTGCGCGGATCTCCGAGCCGTCCCCACCCGGACGGCTTGTCCGCTAATTTCTGCAACATCCTATTGGCAGAGCGTCGCGAATGAAATGCCCGCGATTAAGACATTCTTAATCATCGTTAACAGGATCGCGGCGTAACGCCTTAGCAATAAATGCAATTCTCCACTGAACTCGGCCAATTGCGGCAACTTTTCGTCAAGAAGCCGGCGGAATTGCGTAAACCAATCCAAACATTTCGTTAACCAATTTCATGCTTGGGTGGGCGGAACCTGACCGCCGCACGGCGGGACCATCGCGCGACGCCGGGGCCTTAGGTCATGACGCCTGAACTGCAACGGATGGACTGGATGCCCTCGCCCCCGCTTGCACCCATCGACAGCCCGCTCGACCTCGATCATCTCTCCCGGATGACGCTTGGTGATGCCGAGCTGGAGCAGGAAGTGCTGGCCATGTTCGCCGAGCAGGCGGTCCGCCTGGTCGCGGCAATGACGGCGCTGCCGGCCGAGGCCGGCGCATTGGCGCACAAGCTCAAGGGTTCGGCGCGCGGGATCGGCGCCTTTGCAGTGGCGGATGCCGCCGCTCACCTGGAGATCGCGATCCGGACCGGCCAGGACCGGCCCTACGCCTTCGCCGCGTTGAAGGAGGCGGTGACCGAGGCTCGCGCCGCCATCGAGGCGATCCTCAAGCCCTGAGGCCGAAGGGATCAGAACCGGCCTTTACTCGTTTGTTTTGACGTATTTTCTTCCCGCAAAGCGGGATTTAGATCGGCTCAAAACGCTATGGCGCCGGGCTGACCGACCCGTTATAGGACAGCCCGGACCCTCCTTCATTCTCAGCATCGCGGCAGCACGAGCACACATGGCCAAAATTCACTTTGTCGACCACAAGGGCGAAACCCGCACGGTGGAAATCGAGAACGGCGCAACCGTGATGGAAGCGGCCATCCGCAACAGCATTCCCGGCATCGAGGCCGAATGCGGCGGCGCCTGTGCCTGTGCGACCTGCCATGTCTATGTCGACGAAGCCTGGCGCGAGAAGGTCGGCAGCCCGACGCCGATGGAAGAGGACATGCTCGACTTCGGTTTCGACGTACGTCCGAACTCGCGCCTGTCCTGCCAGATCAAGATCTCCGACGATCTCGACGGGCTCGTCGTCGCAACGCCCGAACGCCAAGCCTGATCTTACAAGCCTGGTCCTTCTCGATCGAACTATGGACCGGGCGGCGCGACCTCGATGCCGCGCTTGTGCCAGGGTCTCAGCCTGGCGATCACCTCCGCGGTGAGCGGCGTCGGCCGTCGCGACGCTTCGTCGATCATCACGCCGACGGACGTCGCCGACGCGATGCACTTTCCTTGCGAGAACACGACCTGCTCGAAGGTCACGGACGTTCGCCCCAGCTTCACCACGCCGAGGCCGAGCTCGATCGTGTTAGGCCAGTGCAGCTCGGCGCGGAAATGGATGTCGAGCCGCACCATGATCCAGGCAAGGCCCGGCGGCGTCAGTCCGTATTCCGGAAGCTTCATCAGCGTGACACGGCCGGTCTCGAAATAGGTGGCGTAGACCGCGTTGTTGACGTGGTGGTTGGGATCGAGATCGCCGAAGCGGACGTTGTCGCCGAGCCGGTAGGGGTAGTCCTCCAGGCGCGGCGTCGTATCGAGGCGGCTTGGTGCGTTCACCGATTGATCTCCGTCATATCCGCCCTCGTTACAGCCCAGTTGTGCTGACCCGGCAAGTGGCGCGGCCGCGGGGCGCTCCCGCTTTTATGCCTTCCCTGATCCATCCGCGTTGGCTAGACAGGCAGGGTCACTTCTGCCCAACGGGCGCCGTCCAACCATAACGACCGATAAAGAGACGACATGAGCGACGTGATCAAAACCGATGTGCTGATTATTGGCGCCGGCCCCTGCGGTCTGTTCGCCGCCTTCGAGCTCGGCCTTCTCGACATGAAGGCGCATTTCGTCGACATCCTCGACAAGATCGGCGGCCAGTGCGCCGAGCTCTATCCGGAAAAGCCGATCTACGACATTCCCGGTATTCCGCAGGTCTCCGGCCAGGGGCTGACCGACGCGCTGATGGAGCAGATCAAGCCATTCCATCCGACCTTCCATCTCGGCGAGATGATCGAGACCGTGGAGAAGATCGGCGATCCCGCCTTTCGCTGCACCACCGACGCGGGCAAGGTGTTCGAGTGCAAGGTGGTGGTGATCGCAGCCGGCGGCGGCTCGTTCCAGCCCAAGCGCCCGCCGGTGCCGGGGATCGAGGCCTATGAAGGCACTTCGGTGCACTACGCCGTGCGCAAGATGGAGACGTTCCGCGACAAGAACGTGCTGATCGTCGGCGGCGGTGATTCCGCGCTCGACTGGACGCTCAACCTGCATCCGGTGGCGAAGCGCATCACGCTGCTACATCGGCGCGACGAGTTTCGCGCCGCGCCGCACAGCGTCGAGCAGATGCGCGCGCTGGTCGCCGGCGGCAAGATGGATCTGACGCTCGGTCAGGTCACCGCATTGTCGGGCGCCGACGGCAAACTCACCGGCGCCACCGTCAAGGGCAATGACAACAGCATGACGGAGGTCGCCTGCGACGCCATGCTGCCGTTCTTCGGACTGACGATGAAGCTAGGTCCGGTCGCAAACTGGGGCATTGCGCTGGAGAACAATCTGGTGCCGGTCGAGACCTCGGCGTTCGAGACCAATGTGCCGGGTATCTTCGCCATCGGTGACATCAACACCTATCCCGGCAAGATCAAGCTGATCCTGTGCGGCTTCCACGAGGGCGCGCTGATGTCGCAAAAAGCCCATCGCTACGTCTATCCGGAGAAGCGGCTCGTGTTCCAGTACACGACCTCGTCCTCCAGCCTGCAAAAGAAGCTCGGTGTCAACTGACCGCCGCCAGCGGCAGGCTGTGCCCCCTGTTTCTGGTGCTGGAACCGTTCGCGAAATCGCCGTAGTCTGCGGCCATTGCGGTGTGGCTTGGCAGGGTGATTGGCTCAGCAAGGTGATGATGATGCGGACTCTCTTTTCCAGCTTTCGGCTGCTTCCTTTTCTCGCGCTCGCGCTGTCGCTGGTCGCGGTGACACCGTCCGTGGCGCAGACCGCGGAGCCCACGGCCGCGGGCCTCTGGCAGAAGGTCGAAGACGGCAAGACGGTCGGATGGTTCCTCTTCATCGATCGCAGCGGCGTCTTCGAAGGCGTGATCGCCAAGACCTTCCCGCGACCATCCGACGATCCGAACGAGGTTTGCTCCAAGTGCACTGACGATCGCAAGAACGCGCCAGTGCTCGGCATCTCCTTCGTCCGCAACATGAAGCGCGAAGGGTTGAAGTACGAAGGCGGCAACGTGCTCAATCCGCGCGACGGCCAGATCTGGAAGGCCAACATGCGGATCAGCCCCGACGGCCAGACCCTGACGCTGCGCGGCTATCTCGGCATCGCGCTGCTCGGCAAGGACGAAACCTGGACGCGCCTGCCGGATGCCAACATCGCCCAGGTCGATCCCGCCATCGTCGCCAAATATCTCCCCGCCCAGGCCGCCGCCGCGAAGTCCGCGACACCCGCGGCCAAGAAGGGCGGCGCGATGATGGCGCCGGCGCCCAAGCAGTAGCGGCGTATGTCGCGCCGTGCCGCCTGAGCGGTCGTAGCTCCCGACATCACCGTCGACCCTCGGGCGCCGACGGCTACATCATTGCCGACGTCGACTGGGAGTCCGATCGCGGCCGCTACCGCGCGCGCCTCGACGACGAGTGGTCGTGGTGCTCGACGGTGCCGTCATCACCGAGCCGAACATGATCGGCCGCACCATGGTGTGGAAGCACCATATCGACGGTCATCCGCGCGTGCGCCGCGGCAGAGTCGTCATGCCCGGGCTTGTCCCGGGCATCCACGTTCTCCGTGGGCCAAGACGTGGATGGCCGGGACAAGCCCGGCCATGACGTTGTGATTGTTGTCGAGCGAAGGAAGCTCAGCGCGCTTCGCTTTCCGAACCCGCGCTCGCAAGCCGCTTGACCCGCGGCGACAGCACGGAGACCTGCGCCGGCGAGGCGGGCATGCCGGCGACGATCATCGCAGGGTTCGCCGACTGCTCCTCGACGTCGGCACCGCCGAGCACCTGCACTTGCGTCGTCGAGATCGGAAACGATGTCACTTCGAAAGAGGGAAGCTCGGTCGCGAAGGCGCCGGCCGAGCCCGCGATCATGGCGCCGGCAACGGCAATCATCGAGAGAACACGCATTGGAAAATCTCCGTGGAAGATGTCAATCGGAGGTTTGGTCGCCTCGATGCCGGGACGGGTTCGCTGGTGTGCGAACATTCTCATCGCCTGCGGCGCACATCATGGTTGCTTGATGCGCAAGGACGAAACGAGGACGAAGTTTTTCCGCGCCGATGTTTCAGGACTGTTTCGCGAAACAGCCGATGCCTCTGGCGTGCGGATCGAGCTGCGAAGATTGAATGAGTGCGTTGGCGGCGAGATCGAGAGTCGGTGATCCCTTGGCTTGCCGGCCTCAGGTCACCGGCGCCGGATTGAACAGCGTCAGATCGTTGTGGATGCCCCAGCGGTCCGACCACGGCTTGGTGCGGCCCGAGGCGACGTCGAGGATCAGGCGGAACAGATCCCAGCCGGTCTCCTCGATGGTCTTCTCGCCGGTGGCGATGCGGCCAGCGTCGAAGTCGATCAGGTCCTTCCAGCGCCGGGCGAGCTCGCTGCGGGTTGCGACCTTGATCACGGGCGCGGCCGCAAGGCCGTAGGGCGTGCCGCGGCCGGTGGTGAACACCTGCAGCGTCATGCCGGAGGCGAGCTGCAGCGTGCCGCAGATGAAGTCGGAGGCAGGCGTTGCCGCGAACAGCATGCCCTTCTGCGTCGCCTTCTCGCCGGGCGAGAGCACGCCGGTGATGGCCGACGAGCCGGACTTGACGATCGAGCCCAATGATTTCTCGACGATGTTGGCGAGGCCGCCCTTCTTGTTGCCGGGCGTGGTGTTGGCGCTGCGATCGGCGCCGCCGCGGGCGAGATAGGAATCGTACCAGGCCATTTCACGCACCAGCGCGCGGCCGACGTCCTCGTTGATCGCGCGCCGCGTCAGGAGCTGGATCGCGTCGCGCACCTCGGTGACCTCCGAGAACATCACGGTGGCCCCAGTGCGCACCAGAAGGTCGGCGGCGAAGCCGACGGCGGGATTGGCAGTGACGCCGGAGAAGGCATCGCTGCCGCCGCATTGCAGGCCGATGACGAGGTCGGAAGCGGGGCAGGTCTCGCGCTTGCGGGTGTTGAGCACCTTCAGCCGCGCTTCGGCCTGGGTCATGATGGCATCGACGATCGCGCCGAAGCCGTCGAAGGCCTCGTCCTGCATGCGGACGATGGCATCGCTGATGCCTTCCGGCACCAGCCGTTCGGGCGCGAGCTTCTCGCAGCCGAGACCGACGACGAGGATCTCGCCGCCGAAATTCGGATTGAGCGCGATGTTCTGCAGCGTGCGGATCGGCACCACGGCGTCGGGCGCGGTGATGGCGACACCGCAGCCATAGGCATGCGTCAGCGGCACGACGTCGTCGACGTTCGGATATTTCGGCAGCAGCTCGGCGCGGATGCGCTTGACCGCATATTCCATCGTGCCCTTGACGCATTGCACGGAGGAGGAGATGCCCAAAATGTTTTTTGTGCCGACCGAGCCGTCCGGATTGCGGTAGCCCTCGAAGGTGAAGCCTTCGAGCGGCGGCAGCGGTGCGGGCACGGCGGTCGAGATCTCGAGCTTGTCGAGGGCAGGGGCCTCCGGCATGCGGATGCGGGCTTCATCGACCCATTCGCCGGCCAGAATGGGCGAGAGCGCGTGACCGATGATTTCGCCATACCGGATGATCGGCGCGCCTTCCGCGATATCGACCAGCGCCGTCTTGTGGCCCTGGGGGACGAAGGCGCCCAGCGTCAGTCCGCAGGCAAAGCGGGAACCGGCGGGAAGCCCGAAATCATTGACCACGATCGCGACATTGTCGCGCTCGTTGAGCTTGATGTAGCGGGGCTGCTCTTTCGCTGCGACGTCCTGGTCCATCTGCGCTTGCCTCCGAAGCCGTAGGGTGGGCAAAGGCGCAACGCGCCGTGCCCACCATGCTTCACATCGAACGTAGGCGGTGGGCACGCTTCGCTTTGCCCACCCTACGAGACCTCCCGTGGTCAGCCCGGGAACGTGTAAGCCGTCTTCACCGTGGTGTAGAACTCGCGCGCGTACGAGCCCTGCTCGCGGGCGCCGTAGCTCGAGCCCTTCCGGCCGCCGAACGGCACGTGATAGTCGACGCCGGCGGTGGGAAGATTGACCATCACCATGCCGGACTCGCTGTTGCGCTTGTAGTGCGAGGCGTATTTCAGGCTGGTGGTGCAGATGCCGGAGGCGAGGCCGAACTCGGTGTCGTTGGAGATCGCCAGCGCCTCTTCGTAATTCTTCGCGCGAATGACCGCGGCGACCGGGCCAAAGATCTCCTCACGCGCGATGCGCATGTTGTTGTTGGCTTCGGTGAACAGCGCCGGCTGGAGATAGTGGCCGGGGTTCTCGCGCTTGAGCAGCTCGCCGCCGAAGGCGAGCTTGGCGCCCTCGTCCTGGCCGATCTTGATGTAGCGCAGGTCCTGGTCGAGCTGGCTCTGGTCGACGACGGGGCCGATATGCACGCCGGCCTTGAGCGCGTCGTCCACCGACAGGCTGTTCAGGCGTTCGGCCATCGCCGCGACGAAGCGGTCGTGGATGCCTTCGGTGACGATCAGGCGCGAGGAGGCGGTGCAGCGCTGGCCGGTCGAGAAATAGGCGCCGTTGACAGCGACCTCGACGGCGGTCTTGAGGTCGGCGTCGTCGAGCACGACCAGCGGGTTCTTGCCGCCCATCTCGAGCTGGAACTTCTTCATCGGGTTCGACAGCACGCAGGCCTGCGCGATCTTGCGGCCGGTCTGCACCGAGCCGGTGAAGGAGATGGCTGCTACATCCGGATGATCGAGCAGGGTCTGGCCGACGACGGAGCCGGAGCCGACCACCAGGTTGAACACGCCGGCAGGAATGCCGGAGCGGGTGATGATCTCGGACAGCGCATGCGCCGAGCCCGGCACCAGCTCGGCCGGCTTGAACACGACCGTGTTACCGTAGCAGAGCGCGGGCGCGATCTTCCAGGCGGGGATCGCGATCGGGAAATTCCAGGGCGTGATCATGCCGACGACGCCGACCGGCTCACGGGTCAGCTCAACATCGAGGCCGGGACGCACGGAAGCGCCCTTCTCGCCGATCAGGCGCAGCGCTTCACCGGCGAAGAACGCAAAGATCTGGCCGGCGCGGGCGACCTCGCCGATGCCTTCCGGCAGGGTCTTGCCTTCCTCACGGGCGAGCAGGCGGCCGAGCTCTTCCTTGCGGGCAAGGATCTCGGTCGAAATCTTGTTCAGCGCATCATAGCGCACCTGCGGCGTCGACTGCGCCCAGGCAGGAAACGCCGCCTTGGCGGCGGCGATCGCCTTCTCGGTCTGCGCCTTGTCGGCCTTGGCATATTCGCCGACGAGGTCGTTGGTATTGGAGGGGTTGATGTTCTTGGTGACGCCGGAGCCGTCGACCCATTCGCCGCCGATGAAGTTCTTCAGGATTGCCGTCATGTTGTCCTCCGAGATTTTCTTAACGCACGAGGCAGGGACGCTTGTCGTCGAAGGTCCAGCCGGGGATCAAGTCCTGCATGGCAATAGCGTCATCGCGGGCGCCAAGTCCATGCTGCTTGTAGAGGTCATGCGCGGCGTCGATGGCGGCCCTGTCGATTTCGATGCCCAGGCCCGGCCTGTCGGGGACGGCGATCTTGCCGCCCTTGATCTGGAGAGGCTCTTGGGTCAGCGCCTGGCCGTCCTGCCAGATCCAGTGTGTGTCGATCGCGGTGACCTTGCCGGGGGCGGCGGCGCCGACATGGGTGAACATGGCGAGCGAGATGTCGAAATGGTTGTTGGAGTGCGAGCCCCAGGTTAGGCCATTGTCGCGGCAGGTCTGGGCGACGCGCACCGAGCCCTGCATGGTCCAGAAATGGGGATCGGCGAGCGGAATGTCCACTGCGCCCAAACGCAGCGCATGGGAGAGCTGGCGCCAGTCGGTCGCGATCATGTTGGTCGCCGTGGGCAGGCCCGTGGCGCGGCGGAACTCGGCCATGATCTCGCGTCCGGAGAAGCCGGCCTCGGCGCCGCAGGGATCCTCGGCATAGGCGAGGATGCCATGCATGTCCTTGCAAAGGCTGACAGCCGCGTCGAGCGACCAGGCGCCATTGGGGTCGAGCGTCACGCGCGCGTTCGGAAAGCGTTTTGCGATCGCGGTGACTGCCTCGATCTCCTGCTCGCCGCGCAGCACGCCGCCCTTGAGCTTGAAATCGGCGAAGCCGTAATGGTCGTGGGTCGCTTCCGCGAGCCGCACCACGGCCTCGGGCGTCATGGCCTCCTGATGGCGGAGGTTGAACCATTCCGCCTTGCCGGTCTCGCCGCTGACGTAATCGAGCTTCGACTTGCGGCGATCTCCGACGAAGAAGAGATAGCCGAGCGTCTCGACGTGCTTGCGCTGCTGGCCTTCGCCGAGCAGGGCCGCGACCGGCAGGTTGAGATGCTGGCCGAGCAGATCGAGCAGCGCGGATTCGACCGCGGTGACCGCATGAATCATGACGCGCAAGTCGAACGTCTGCTTGCCGCGGCCTCCGGCGTCGCGGTCGGCGAAGGCCGTGCGGATGTCGGCGAGGATGTTGTTCATCGCGCCGACGGTCTTGCCGATCACGAGATCGCGCGCGTCCTGGAGCGTCTGCCAGATCTTCTGCCCGCCCGGAACCTCGCCGACGCCGGTGTGGCCGGCATTGTCGGTGAGAATGACGATGTTGCGGGTGAAGAACGGCGCATGCGCGCCGCTGAGGTTGAGGAGCATGCTGTCGCGGCCCGCGACCGGAATCACCTGCATCGCCGTGACGACAGGTGCGCCAGAAATTTCAGTCCGGGCCATTGCACGCTCCTCCCGTTGTGCCGGCTATTCTGCCGCCTGTTGTGTCGATCGAATGGCGGGCAGATTCGTCACCAGCGCGGTCAGTTCCGCAATCTCCTGCTCGGTGAGATCGGTCAGCGGCGGACGGACCGGGCCGGAGTCGCGGCCGATCACCTTCATGCCGGCCTTGATGATCGAGACCGCATAGCCCTTCTTGCGGTTGCGGATCGCGATCAGCGGCAGGATGAAGTTCTTCAGGCCGGCATGGATCGCTTCATGGTCGCGCCTGCGTACCGCGGCGTAGAAATTGGTGGCGAACTCCGGCACGAAGTTGAACACGGCGGAGGAGTAGGTCGTCACGCCCATGTCGAGATAGGGCAGCGCGAAGGTCTCGGCCGTGGGCAGTCCGCCGATATAGGTGAGGCGGTCGCCGAGCTTGGTATAGACGCGGGTCATCAGCTCGATGTCGCCGATGCCGTCCTTGTAGCCGACGAGGTTCGGGCAGCGCTCGGCGAGGCGCGCGAGCGTATCAGGCTGAAGGATGGCGTTGTCGCGGTTATAGACGATGACGCCGATCTTCACGGCGGCGCAGACCGCCTCGACGTGGGCGGCAAGGCCGTCCTGCTCGGCATGGGTGAGATAGGGCGGCAGCAGCAAGAGGCCGTCGGCGCCGGCCTTTGCCGCGCCAACAGCGATCTCGCGGGCGATCGCAGTGCCATAGCCGGTGCCGGCGAGCACGGGCACGCGGCCCTTAGTCTCCTCCACGGCGACCTTGACCACTTCAGGAACCTCAGTCGGCGTCAGCGAGAAGAACTCGCCGGTACCGCCGGCGGCGAAGAGACCTGCGACGTCATAACCGCACAGCCAGTCCATGTTGGCGCGGTAGGTCGCTTCGTCGAAGGAATAGTCCGCCCTGAACGGGGTGACGGGGAAGGACAGGAGGCCGGATCCGATCTTCTTGGCCATCTCCTGCGGGGTCATCTTGCTCATGGGCGCGGCTCCCTGCTTGCGTGTCATGGAGAACGCGGGCCGAAAGCCGCGCGTCCATGCGCCGGTGTTTAGGAGACGGTTCGATGCGCGTCCAAGCCAAAGCCTATATCGACCGATGCGGATTGAGCATCAATCCTCGGTCAGCTCCGCGGAGGACAATTCCCCGGCGATCTTGACCAGCGCCGACAGCAGCGGATTCTCGTCGTCGCGGCGCCAGACCATGAACAGCTCGACGGGAACGCGCGTGCGCAGCTTCAACGGCCGAAGCCGGACGTCGGAGATCTTCAGGTTCGCCGCCGCCGCCGGCACGATGGCAAGGCCGAGGCCGGCGCGGACCATCGCGAGGATCGAGTGGATCTGGCTCAGATGCTGGACGTAGCGCGGCAGCACGTCGGCGCGCGTGAAAAGGGCCACCAGGAGGTCGTGGAAGTAGCGGCTCTCATAGGGCGAATACATCACGAAGGGCTGGTCGTCGAAATCCTTGATGGTGATGCTGTCGGCGCTCGCCAGCGGATGCTTCTTGGGGATTGCCGCGAGCAGGGGCTCGGCGACGACGCGGCGGCTGGCGAGCTCGGGCCGCGCTATCGGCGGCCTCAGAAGACCGGCATCGATCTGGCCGGAGGTGAGCGCCTCGAACTGGTCGCCGGACACCATCTCCTTCAGCGAGAAATCCACCTCCGGCAGTTTCGCGCGGCAGGCGGCGACGAGCTCGGGCAGGAAGCCATACGCCGCGGCGGCGGTAAAACCGATCTTCAGCGAGCCGGTTTTGCCGAGCGCGATGCGGCGGGCAACCTGCGAGGCGCTCTCCGCGAGCTTGAGGATGCGTCGCGCCTCCGGCAGGAAGCTGCGTCCCGCCGGCGTCAGGCGCACCGAGCGGCTGGTGCGCTCCAGCAGCGGCGCATCAATGATGTGCTCGAGCACCTGGATCTGCCGGGACAATGGCGGCTGCGTCATGTTCAGCCGCGCGGCGGCGCGGCCGAAATGCAGTTCCTCCGCCACCGTGACGAAACAGCGGAGCTGGTTGAGGTCGAACATCGATACATGCCTTAGATGGATAAGGCGTTTCCCTGGCACTTCTAGCATCGATCACCCCCAAAACAAAGACGGCGGCTTTGCGGGCCGCCGTTGAGTTGCCTGGTCAAGCTCCCATGGGAGCCCTCAGGAGGAACGTTTGAGCGTCACCCGCTCGATCTTGCCGACGATCACGAGATAGGCGAACGCCGCCACCAGCGCGTTGAGGCCGACGAACACCAGCGCGCCGTTGAACGAGCCGGTCGCGGCCAGGATGTAGCCGATCACGATCGGCGTGGTGATCGAGGACAGGTTGCCGAAGGTGTTGAACAGGCCGCCGGAGACGCCGCCGGCTTCCTTCGGCGAGGTGTCGGAGACGACGGCCCAGCCGAGCGCGCCGATGCCCTTGCCGAAGAAGGCGAGCGCCATAAAGCCGACCACAAGCGCCTGTCCGTCGACATAGTTGCAGGCGATGATCGACATCGACAGCAGCATGCCGCCGACGATCGGGATCTTGCGCGCCATGGTCAGCGAGCCCGTCTTGCGCAGGATCGCGTCGGAGATGACGCCGCCGAGCACGCCGCCGATGAAGCCGCACAACGCGGGCAAGGTCGCGACGAAGCCGGCCTGCAGGATCGACAGCCCGCGCTCCTTGACGAGGTAGACCGGAAACCAGGTCAGGAAGAAATAGGTCAGCGTGTTGATGCAGTACTGGCCGAGATAGACGCCGAGCATCATGCGGTTGGAGAGCAGCTGGCGGATGTGGTCCCAGCCTGAGCCGGCCTCGGGCGCGCGCTGGCGCAACGAATCGTCTCTGGGCGCGTCGAGATCGACCAGCGCGCCGCCCTCCTTGATGTATTCGAACTCGGCATCGTTGATCGAAGGATGCTCCTTCGGCCCGTAGATGGTCTTGAGCCAGACGAAGCCCATGACGATGCCGAGCGCGCCCATCACGAAGAACACGAAGCGCCAGCCATAGGCGTGCGCGATCCAGCCCATCAGCGGTGCGAAGATCACGGTGGCGAAATACTGGCCGGAGTTGAAGAACGCCGACGCGGTGCCGCGCTCATTGCCAGGAAACCAGGCCGCGACGATGCGGGCATTGGCGGGAAAGGAAGGCGCTTCCGCGACGCCGACGAGCAGGCGAAGCGCGAACAGCACGACGACGGCCGTGCCAGCGCTGAGGAAGCCGACCCAGCCCTGCATCAGTGTGAACAGCGACCAGATGATGATGCTGAAGGCATAGACGAGGCGCGAGCCGAAGCGGTCGAGCAGCCAGCCGCCCGGCACCTGCGCCACGACATAGGACCAGCCGAAGGCCGAGAAGATCCAGCCCATGGCGACGGGATCGAGATGCAGCTCCTTGGAGAGCGCGGGACCCGCGATCGAGAGCGTCGCGCGGTCGGCATAATTCACGGTGGTGACCAGGAACAACATGGTCACGATGAACAGCCTGACGCGAGACCTCCTCACGTCCGCTGTGGACACCACTGCGCTCATCACGCGCCTCCCTTAAGTCTCGGCCCGTTTCCCCGAGGCGAGTCCTAGAGGCGCGCGCGGCGACGTGTCCAAGTTCAAGGCAGCATCGATCGATGCCGTTTTTGGATTGATGGACGGGCGGGTTGCGGGAACGATTTCGGAGAGCGAGATGCTAACCTCAAGCTCGTCATTGCGAGCGCAGCGAAGCAATCCAGAATCCTTCCGCGGAGGGACTCTGGATTGCTTCGCTGCGCTCGCAATGACGGGTCGAGAGAGCTTGCGGTTGCCGCCTACTGCTTTGCGCCCGGCAATAACTGCGGCAGCAATCCGCGCGTCACGTTCGGTGGCACCGCATCGAGGCCGAGCACGGCGCTCGCGGCGGGCAGTGCGGCATCCGCCATCGCGGCATGACCTTCAGCGCTCGGATGCACGGCGCCGCCATAGACGGCGGAGAGCACGCCCCACGTCGCGTCGTGGATGTCGGTCGGCTGGCTCGCGGCCGGCAGGCCTTGCGGATAGGTCATCGCGGCGAAATAGCTGTCATTGGCGTCGCGGATCCAGCGCGCGCGCGGCAGGTAGGCCCGGTATTCCGAGGCGCCGCGGCCGCACAGCATCGGCTGGCTCGCCGCCGTCACGATATCAGGGTTGAAGCTCTGGCCGTTCTCGGCAAAGCAGCTGCGGTCGAATTCGGGATCGTTGCCCGAATGCGCGCAGAAGCCATGATCGGCGAACGCCGCCTGGTGCGCGTCGACGAAGGTCATGCGGTCGGCTTCGGGATCGCGGCACAGCGCGCCGCGGGTGCAGGTCGCGAGCCCCTTCAGCTGCGGCAGGAATTCGGTGTCGACGAAGGTCGAGACGCGGGCGAGGCGCTGCGGGTCGGCATTGAAGGAGGGGTGGATGTCGAAGCCGGCGCGGCCGCCGCGGCACGGCACGCCGCCGTCCGCGAGCGCCGGGTTGGCGTAGGAGACGTAGACCACGCGCGAGAGGTCGCCGCCGACCAGTGGCTTGAGCGCCTCGCGCAGCTTGACGAAGTTCTGCGGCAGCTCGCGCTGGAGCGCATCACGGGAATCGTCGACGCTCGCCATCACGCCGGAGCGGCGGAACAGCGCGCGTTCGGTGGCGGTGTCGACGATGACGTCGGCGACGAGGCCGGAGAAGTAGACGTCGTTGGCGCCGACCGACAACAGCACGAGATCGAGCGTGCGGTCGGGCTGGCGCTTCTTCGCGGCCGTGACGGCTTCGCGCAGCTCGGCGACCTGCGCATTCACGCTGGTGTTGCAGACGCCGGTCTTGCCGGGCGGACATTCGCGGGCGCGCTGCGAGCCGAGCAGCCCGTCGCCGATGCTGGCGCCGGTGCAGGCGAGCGGCAGGAAGGTCACGGCGATGTGGGTGTAGCGCACCGCGAGCGCCAGCGCGGTGCGGGCCTGGTAGCTGTAGAGCGAGCGATGGCAGGGCGCGTTGAACCAGAGCGCGCTGTAGCGCTGCCAGTTGGCGAGCGTATCCGGCGCCTCGCAGGCACGGCCGCCCTTGAAGCCGTGGCGGCTCGGCCGGTAGTACTGCGCGCCGGCCGTGCCGAGATAGGAGCGGAAGCAGAAGCCTTCGTCCGAGAGCGCCAGCGGCCGGTCCGGATTGCCTTCGCCGGAAGCGATGCTGTCGCCCAGGCCGGCGATGAAGATGTCGCGGACCTGGATCTCGGTCTGGACCCGTTGGGTCGGATCGGAGCCGGAGGAGACGTCGACGGTTGCGACCGTCTGCTTGCCGTAGCGGACGCGCAAATTGACCGGCTCGGCACAGTCGAAGGTCGAGGCTTGCGGCCCGTCGCCGTCGTCGAACGACCAGGCGCAGGTGGCGCCGACCGGCACTGCGCCGTCGAGGCGCACGGTGACGGGGTGGTCGATCGGCGTGATGTAGTTCTCCTTGACGTTGTCGCGGGTGCAGGGCTGGTTGACCCGGCCCTGCAGGTCGATGCAGAGGCGGTTGACCATGTTGCGGGCCCAGCCGCGGCCTTCGCTCTGCAGCTCCAGCGACTGCTCGGCGGCCAGGATGCTGCGGTTGCGCGCATTCTCGACATGGAGCAGGAAATCGCGCTCCTCGCGGAACAGGCGGAAGCGGTTGCGTACCTCCCAGCTGATTTGCATGGCGCCGGCGCCCTGCGCGGCGGCGCGCTCGGGCGCCAAGGCGATCAGAATCCCCGCAAGCAACAGGGCGCCTGCGGAGAGAGTGCGGAAGGGGAGAGGGATCATGGCCCGCGTGTTCAACGGCAAAGTTGAGGCGGAAATAAGAGACGATTGCTCTCCCGCCTGCAACCTTTGTCTGACGGGCTTGAGGAGCGGCCCTACCGGTTTCCGGCCTGCCGCCGCGCGCGTTCGCGCTCCATCGCGGCCACCTGCGTGGGCAGATTGGCCTGGGCGCAGGCCTCCGCCAGCCGCCGCCGCTCCTGCCACGGCGCGACCACGTTCATCCAGAGCTCGCGCGTGCCCATGATGGAGATGGCGAGGCCGAACGGGATCACGAAATAGAGGATGCGGAACACCAGCAGCGTCGCCAGAAGCTCCTCGCGCCCGAACTGGGGCAGCGCCACCAGCATGGCGGCGTCGAACACGCCGAGCGAGCCGGGCGCATGGCTGGCAAAGCCGATCAGCGTCGCCAGGATGAAGACCACGGCGAGGGACATGAAGTCGATCGGCGGATTGGCGGGCATCAGCAGATACATCGCCATGGCGCAGAAGCCGAGATCGACCACGCCGATCAGGATTTGCACCAGCGTCAGCGGCGCTGAGGGCAGCACCACTTTCCAGCCCTTCTGGCCGAGCTCCCGCCGCTTCTCGCCCATGCAGAGCCAGACCAGATAGGCGCCGATCGAGGCAAGGCCGCCGAGCGCGATCAGCCGGTTGATCGACGGGGGGAGCTGATCCATCGAGGACGCCGCATCCGGATGGATCGCCAAGCCGACCGAAAGCACGAAGATGTTACCGAGCCAGAAGGTCAGGCCCGACAGAAAGCAGATCTTGGCGACGTCGATCGCGTTCAGCCCGTAATCCGAATAGATCCGGAAACGGATCGCGCCGCCGGTGAAGACGGTGGCGCCGATGTTGTGGCCGATCGAATAGGACGTGAAGCTGGACAGCGCCGCGATGCGATAGGGCACGTGCTTCTTGCCGATCGTTCGCAGTGCGAAATAGTCGTAGAATGTCAGCGTACAGAAGGCGAAAAAGACGCAGATCGCCGCCAGCCCGATATTGCCGCGAGGAATCTCGGTCAGCGCCGTCAGAATGACCCCGGTATCGATACCCTTGAGGGTTCGAACCAGCGTGGTGATCGCCAAGGCGATGATGAAGACGCTGGCGGCAATGCCGAGGCGTCGCCAGCCGATCCATCTATTGAAGCCGCGCTTCAGCGCGGGCAGCAGTCCGTGCATTCATCCTCCCGGCGGGGGGCAAGACGATCCAGCCAGGCATTGGCCGATCAGGTACGATCACGGCCGAGCGTCGGCGTCGATCGCTAGACATGATGTAGCTCATTTAAGGCAAAAACGGCGACTTGTGCAGCCCTTGACAAGGATAGGTTCTGCGTCCGACCAGCTACTTTCGTCATACGCCGTTCACATCGGCCGCGCGTTAAGCATATGAGTCGGATGACGGCCCCGGACGGCGCCAGCGTGTCGACATGATGTCAAATTCGGGTGTCGCCGGCATTGTTCCAGCGCAAGCGATGCGCAGCTTTTTTGGAACGTCGATGCTGTCTTGCCCGTTAGCGTCCAATCAACAATCGAACATGGCGAAATATGCGGCCTTTCGTGCGGGCCGATGCCGTCGTGTTCCCCGAAACCGAGAGGATCGGAACGATGGGACTGTTCACGAAAGACATCAAGACCATGAACGACCTGTTCGTGCATCAGCTGCAGGATATCTATTACGCCGAGCAGCAGCTCACCAAGGCGCTGCCGAAGATGGCGAGCAAAGCCACCGATCCGCAGCTGAAACAGGGCTTTTTGACGCACCTCGAAGAAACCAAGCAACACGTCGCGCGGCTGGAGGAGGTGTTCAAGATGCATGGCGTCCCTGTGAAGGCGGTCGATTGCCCGGCCATCGACGGCATCATCGAGGAAGCCGACGAGACCGCCGGCGAGGTAGCCGACAAGGCCGTGCTCGACGCGGCGCTGATCAATGCGGCGCAGGCAGCCGAACATTACGAGATCGTCCGCTATGGCAGCCTGATCGCCTGGGCTAAGCAGCTCGGCCGCAACGATTGCGCCAGCGTGCTCGCCAAGACGCTCGAGGAGGAGAAGGCGACCGACCAGAAGCTGACCACACTCGCCGAGAGCAAGGTGAACCTGCGCGCAGCGAGCTGATGCGGGTGTAACCGGGGGCGCCGCGCCGAATCTGCGCGGCGCTTCTGCTTTTTAGCGCCCGCTGCCGTGCTCCGCAGGCGGGGCGATGTTCATCTTCGGTGTCGACCCGAGGATGATTAATATGAATGAACGTGCACATCTCCCGTTCACCATTCCCGGAACGGGTTTGTGGCCGGTTACCGATCGTCCATCTCTGTCGGCTCAAGTGCCGGTCGAGAGGGGCCGGCAATGTATCAAGTTCTCTACTGTCTCAGCGACGAGCACGACTGGCGGCTGGTCGCCCTCGGCGGCGCGGTATGTCTGCTCGCCAGCGCGGCGGCGATCAGCCTGTTTCAGCGCGCGCGGGCGACGACCGGCCCCGGGCGTTTGGCCTGGATCGCCCTGGATGCCGCCGTCAGCGGATGCGGCATCTGGGCCACGCATTTTATCGCGATGCTCGCCTACAGTCCGGGCGGCGACGGCGCCTACAACATCCCGGTGACGATCCTCTCCCTGATCCTTGCGATCTCCGTGACCTTTGTCGGGCTGAGCATCGCGGTCTCGTCCTCGCGCCCGCTCTGGATCGTGGTCGGCGGCGCCATCGTCGGCATGGGCGTCGCGGCGATGCATTATACCGGCATGGCGGCGCTGGAGATGCCGGCACGGGTCAACTGGATCGCAGGCACGGTTGTTGCCTCGGTGCTGTTCGGAATCATCTTTGCGGCGACAGCATTGTTCATCGCCGCGCGGCGCGACGATCTCTCGCATGCGCTGACGGCGACCACCCTGCTGACGGTTGCGATCGTCGCGCATCATTTCACCGCGATGGGCGCGGTACTGCTGACACCGGATCCGACGCTCGCGATTAGCGGGCTCTCCATCCCGCCGGCCTCGCTGTCCTTCCTCACCGCCAGCGCTGCGGTCGCGATCATCGCGATTGCGCTCGTGGCCGCGCTGCTCGACCGCCGCGCCAAGGGCGAATTGGGCCGTCAGCAGATCGTGCTGGACAGCGCGCTCGAGAACATGTCGCAGGGGCTCTGCATGTTCGATGCGGACGGCAAGATCATCCTGTTCAACGAGCGCTATGCCGCAATGCTCCGCCGCACCGACATTCTGCTCACCGGGCGTCTGCTGGTCGACGTGCTCAGGGAAGAGCAGGCCAAGGGCCAGTGGCAGGGCGACGCGGACGAATTCTTCGCCCGCCTCGTGGCCGACGCGCGCGAGGGCCGCACCACGACCGACGTCGTCAACCGCTTCGGCCGCTCGATCCGGGTCGTCAACCAGCCGATGCAGGGCGGCGGCTGGGTCGCGACCTTCGAGGACATCACCGAATGGCTGGAGGCGCAGGCCAAGATCTCGCACATGGCGCGCCATGACGCGCTGACCAGCCTGCCGAACCGGGTGCTGTTCCATGAACAGCTCGAGCAGGGGCTGCGCCGGACCAAGTCGGGCGACCAGCTTGCGGTGCTTTGCCTCGATCTCGATCACTTCAAGGACATCAACGACTCGCTCGGCCATCCCATCGGCGATGCGCTGCTCAAGGAGGTCGGCCGCAGGCTGAAGGCGACCGTCGGCGAGCACGACACCGTGGCGCGGCTCGGCGGCGACGAATTCGCCGTGGTGCAGATCGGACGTTCCGAGGAAACTGCCGCAAGGTCGCTTGCCGGCCGCCTCGTCGAGGTGGTCTCGGCGCCTTACGAGATCGACGACCATCAGATCGTGATCGGCGTCTCGATCGGCATCTCGCTGTCGCCGCAGGACGGCAACAATCCGGACGAACTGCTCAAGAACGCCGACCTCGCGCTCTACCGCGCCAAGGCGGACGGCCGCGGCACCTATCGCTTCTTCGAGACCGGGATGGATGCGCGCGCGCAGGCGCGGCGCCTGTTGGAAATGGACCTGCGCGCGGCGCTGCAACGCGACGAGTTCGAGGTATTTTATCAGCCGATCCGCGACGTCGCGAGCGGTCGCGTCGTCGCCTTCGAGGCGCTGCTGCGCTGGAACCATCCGCAGCGCGGGCTGATCGCGCCCATCCACTTCATCCCGCTGGCCGAGGAGACCGGCCTGATCGTCCAACTCGGCGAGTTCGTGCTGCGCTCGGCCTGCACCGATGCGGCGAGCTGGCCCGACGATGTCGACGTGGCCGTAAATCTGTCGCCGGTGCAGTTCAAGAGCCCGAACTTGATCGCGTCCGTGACCGAGGCGCTGGCCGCTTCGGGACTGGATGCGCGCCGCCTCGAGCTCGAGATCACCGAGTCGGTCCTGCTCCAGAACAGCGAGGCGACCCTGACCACCTTGCACGAGCTGCGCGCCATGGGCGTTCGGATCTCGCTCGACGATTTCGGCACCGGCTATTCGTCGCTGAGCTATCTGCGCAGCTTCCCGTTCGACAAGATCAAGATCGACCGCTCCTTCGTCTCGGAGCTGGCGACGCGAGAGGATTCCATGGCGATCATCCGCGCCGTGACCGGCCTCGGCCGCAGCCTCGGCATCGTTACCACCGCGGAAGGCGTCGAGAACGACGCGCAGCTCGAGCTGCTCCGCCGCGAGGGCTGCACCCAGGCGCAGGGCTATCTGTTCAGCAAGCCGCGGCCCGCGTCCGACGTCGCGATGATGCTGGAAGGCCCGCGGCTGCGCGCATCTGCTTGAAGTCAGCCGCGGCGCAGCGCGAAATGCGCACCGCAGAACGCCATCACCGCGCCGAGGCACAGCGCCGCGAGAGCTGCCAGCACGCCGGAAATGGTCGGGACCGCGCTCGGTGCGGAGGCCGCCTGTCCCGCACCCGCAAGCAAGAGCACGCCGACCGCGATCAGGAACTGCCGCATGCGGTGCGGGAGCTGGCCGGAGACGGCGCTCTGCATCAGAGTCGCGGTGAAATAGCCGCCGGAGAAGCCAACCGTCGCGATCAGCCACCAGGCGATCGCAGCGCCGGCCGGCATGAATTCGTGCGTATCGGAGCGCCAGAGCCCGCCGAGATCGAGTCCGTAGCGCGCGCCAAGCATGTGCACCGCGAGCGCGAGCAGCACGCCTGATATCACGGCGGCGCCGAGAATCAGGCGGCGCGGAAAAAAGGTCGTCTCAGCCATGCCCCGCTTGTAGGATGGGCGAGGGCGATCGCGCAAGCGGATCGCGAACGGGGGTTTGATTGTCGAGATGCAGGTTTCGGATGCTGAGGCCGCGCCAGTCACGAGCTATGCCTACAAGGCCTCGCTGATCGGCTCGGCGCACCGCTTCGAGCTGAGGGAGGAGGGGTTGTCCTGGCATGCCGCCGGGCGCTCGGGCCTGTGGCGCTACGACGAAATCTCCGGGATTCGGCTCTCGTTTCGCCCAACGTCGATGCAGCAGCACCGCTTCCGCGCCGATGTCAGCCATGCCGGCGGCGGCCGCATCGCGATCCTGTCGACGAGCTGGCAGACCGCGGCGCTGATGGCGCCGCAGGACAACGGCTTCCGCCAGTTCATCGTCGCGCTGCACGAGCGGATGGCGCAGGCGGGCAGCCGGGCGACGCTAACGGCGGGCCTCGGCCGTACGACCTATGCGGCGGTGCTGGCCTTCCTGGCCGTGCTGACGGTGGCGATGACGGGGCTGTTGATCCGCGCCCTGATGGTCGGCGAGTTCGCGGGCGCGCTGTTCATCCTTGGCTTTGCCGCGCTGTTCGCCTGGCAGGTCGGCGGCTTGGTCCTGCGCAACCAGCCGCGGAGCTACAGTTTCGATCAACTGCCACGGTCGTTGCTGCCCTAGCTGCAATTCACCGCAATGAAACGTGACTTCGCAACCAGTGTGCCGCTGGCGCATCGTGGCGCCATGTCGGACATCGATCGCGGCAGGCGCGAGCTGGCGGCAGATGAGATCGCTGCGATCAACCGCACGCATCTGATCAATACGCCGCTGCGGCCGGCCGATTTGCTGTTCATGTTCGGCACCCGTGAGGACGTCGCCTTGCGCGCCGATACCGCCGGGCGGCTGTGGCGCGAGGGCTATTTCCCCTGGTCGATTGTCAGCGGCGGTGTCACGCCGGGCTCGGAGCAATCCGAGTGCACTGTCATCAAGGCGGCGATGCTTGCTGCGGGCATTCCGGCGGACCTCATCCTCGAGGAGCACCGCGCGATGAACACCGGCGAGAATGTGATCTTCTCGCTGCCGATCATCGATGCGGCGCTCGGACTGCACAACATCCGCAGCGTGATCTGCCTCGGCAATACCTGGACGGCGCGCCGCTATCCGATGACGTTGCACCGGCACTGGCCGGAGGTCGACAAGATGCTGCTCACCGTCGACAGTTTTGCGACGCCGCGCGCACTCTGGCATACCGACGCCGAATTCCGGCGTCGCATGCTGCACGAATGGGACAAGATCGAGCGGTACAAGGCCATGGGTTTCATCGTGGAATGGCCGGAAGCCTGAGAAAGCGCTGAGCGCTACTCCGTCGAATCGAAATCCTCTTCCTTGGTGCCGAGCAGCGACACGATCGTGCGCAGGCCGGAATCGAGCTGCTCGGGCGAGGGCGGGGCGAGCGCCAGCCGCACCGCATTCGGCGCGTGGCCATGGGCGATGGCGAAGGTCGAGGACGGCGTCAGCGCGATGCCGCGCCTTGCGGCCGCCGCGACGAAGGTCTGCGAGCGCCAATGCGGCGGCAGTGTCAGCCACAAATGATAGGAGCGAGGGTCGGCGGCGAGCTGGTAGCCGGCAAGCAGCCTCGCCGCGGTCTGCTGGCGGCGTACAGCGTCGATGCGCTTCAGCCGTGTCAGCTCGGCCACGGTGCCGTCGGCCATCAGCCGCTGGCCGGATGCCAGCGCATGACCGGAGGCGATCCAGCCGCCGGTGCGGACCGCGCTCATCACGCTTTCGCGCAGGTGCGGCGGCGTAACGAGGATTCCGAGCGCGAGGCCCGGTGCGACCTTCTTGGACAGGCTGTCGATCACGATGCAGCGGTCCGGTCCGAGCGCTGCCAGCGGCGTGTCGTCGGCGAGGAAGCCGTAGACGGCATCCTCGATGATGGTGAGATCGAGCTTCTCGGCGACGCGCATGATGTCGGCGCGCCGCGTCGCGTTCATGGTGACGCCGAGCGGGTTCTGGATGATGGGCTGCAGATACAGCGCCGACAGATGGGCCTCGCGATGCGCCTTCTGAATCGCGTCGGGGCGCGCGCCGAATTCGTCCATCGGGATCGGCACCAGCGTCACGCCGAGCCGCGCGGCGATGCTCTTGACGTAGGGATAGGTCAGCGCCTCGACGCCGCAGCGGCCGCCGGTGGGCACGAGCGCGGCGAGGGCTGCCGCGAGCGACTGCTTGCCGTTGGCGGTGAAGACGATCTGCTCGGCCTGCGGCGTAAAATCCTTGCGCGCGAGATAGGCAGCGGCCGCATTGCGCGCGCTCTTGGTGCCGGTGCTGGTCGAGACGCGCAGCGCGGATTCGAGCGCGTCGACGCGCTCGAGCCCTGCAAGGCTCTTGGCGATCATCGGCCATTGCTGCGGCAAGAGCGGATAATTGACCTCGAAATTGATCCGCGCCTCGGCCGGTTCGCTGAGCGTCTCGACCTCGCGCCTGATGTCGCCGGAGATGAAGGTGCCGCGGCCGACCTCGCCGACCACGAGCCCGCGGCGGAGCAGCTCGGTGTAGACCCGGCTGGCGGTCGAGACCGCGATGCCTCGGTCATACGCAAAATTGCGCTGCGGCGGCAGCCGGTCGCCGGGCCTTAACGTGCCGTTAGCGATATCGACTGCAATGGCATCGGCGAGCTTCACGTACTCGAACTTGGACATATTGCACCGAGAGCAATGTTTTACTTGCTCCGAGAAGTGTACTGGAGCATTTAAGTTCCATCAAGGTCCGCGATTGAGCCGGGGTGAGCGAGAGCAATCCGACGGCAATGAGGTGCAGGCGCTGAGTGCGTCCGCGCCAACGGCATGGCTTCGCCGCGCGGACCGACAGGCCGGAGAAGAAAAATGACCACGATCTCGCAAACTGCCGGGCGGAGCTTACGCCCATCCCCGTCGAGCGGATTTTTTGCAACGCTCGCCAACTCCCTGCACGCGCTGTTCGACCGCCTTGAGCGCCGCTCCGCCGTCAAGACCCTGAACGAGCTCGACGACCGTGCCCTGCGCGACATCGGGATCAACCGCAGCCAGATCGAGGATGCGGTGTACGGGCAGTTCAAGACCGAGCTGTCGCGGTATTTGTGAGCTTGGGCCGAGCGAGCGTTGCTGTTCGCTCTCGTGTCCCGGACGCGCTGCAGCGTTCTTACGCGCTGCGCAGAGCCGGGACCCAGCGGGCTGCACGGCTCGCTGATACATGGGCCCCGGCTCTGCAGCGCATCACTTCGTGCTGCGCTGCGTCCGGGGCACGAGAACGCGGTTTTGGTGCACGACTGCATCAACATCGTCATTGCGAGCGGAGCAAGCAATCCGGAATCTCTCCACTGAGGCAGTCTGGATTGCTTCGTCGCTTCGCTCCTCGCAATGACGGAGCAAGTGGCATCGGCCTCGCTTCATCAATTCGCCTCGTCACTGCAGACGCACCTTCTCAGCCTCGCGGCTGATCTCGCCCGAGTTTTGCGTCGATGCCTCACCCTCGATTGAAAAGGGCGCAGGGAAGACCGGGTGCCGGCCGGGCACCCACGGTCCACTGTGCGAAAGCGTGTGCTTTACAAGATGGCACAGCGGCATACAGGTGAGGCCAAGCAACCGGCCTTCCCTGCGCAGTGGGTTTACGGCTTATGTCGTGCTCTCCCCGGGGAGCGATGCACTATTGCCCCCGTCGCCTTGCGGATGACTGATGCTGCGAACCCGGTTGGGCCGCCGCATCACCGCAAGACTTGGCGCACAGACCCCGGGCGCCAGGACGACACGATTTTACCGTACGCGAACCACACCCGTCGCTGGCGCAACGCGTTCGCTCACGGTTTCCCGCCCTGCGAAGCTCTTCGCGCCGGTGCGATCCACGTCCACCGCCGCCCGGCCCGCGTTCGTGACGATCGCGATACGCCCCTCTTCCTTGGGCCGGGTTGCGGCGATACGTACGCGCTTTCCGAATTTTGGGAAAGTGGAATATTTTTGGCGAAGCGGCTTGACCGATTGCTTGGGCGTTTTGCCCGACGGGCAACGCATAGTCTTGAAGCCCGGATGAGCGAAGCGATATCCGGGACTTCCACGGCAGGTGTCCCGGGTGTCGCTTCGCTCACCCGGGCTTCTGTAACGGGCCTTGGTTAGTCAATCCCTTTTTGCGTCATCCACTCGCTGGGCACTTGCTTCTGTACGGGATCGGCGCGGTGACTGTCACCTGATGGGGTGCATGAGGAGCCGGCCGGCCAATCTACGGATTGCGTGGTTGTGAACCACTTCCCGGATGGCGGCCTGACCGGATCCGTCGTCCCAGCGGAGGGACTTCGCTCGGGGAGAGCCTGGTGTGTAGCCCGCCCAGAACTGATTGCTGCTCCTGGCTAGATGGCCTTGGCCATCGGGTTGAACGGTTTGGCGTCGGCGAGCATGCGATGCAGGATCACGGCGAGCTTGCGCGCCAGCGCCACCTTGGCCTTGCGCATGCCTGCGCGCTTGCTGATGCGCATCGCCCAGCTCTTCAATGCCGAGCAGTTCTTGACCGGCTTGGTCAGCATGACGTGAGCTGCCTGGTAGAGTGCCTCGCGCACGGAGGCATCGCCGATCTTGCTGATGCGGCCGGTATAGTCGGTCTCACCGGACTGGTACTTCTTCGGGGTGAGCCCAAAATGGGCTCCCGTGGCCTTCGAGGAGCGGAAGCGCTTCGGATCGTCGATCGCGGCGGCATAGGTGAGCGCCACGATTGGACCCACGGACGGCGTCGTCATCAGGAGCTTGGCGGATGGATGCGCCTTGGCGAGCTTCTGGGTGTGCTTGTCCAGGCTCTTGAACTCCCGCAGCAGAACGGCATGGGCTTGGAGCAGCGCCGACGCTACCAGCTCCAGTCCGGGGTGACCGGTCACGAGCTCGCGGATGCGTCCGGCGAACGTGCGCTCGGTGGTCGCACCGACCTTCAGGCCAAAGCCGCGAAGTATGCCGCGCAGGCTGTTCTCGACATCGCGAAGCTTGGATTGCAGCAGCTTGCGCGCCGTCAGGATCGTGCGGGTCTCCTGCGCCGCCACCGACTTGCAGTGTACCGGTCGGAACCAGCCGAGCCGCATCAACTGTGCGATCCTGCGGGCATCGTTGCGATCCGTCTTCACCGGCATCGACTTGAAGGCCTCGCGAACGTGCCGCGTCTCCAGAAGCTCGACCGCAAGGCCTGCGTCCCGCAGACCCGCATACAGCCATTGCGACAAAGGCCCTGCCTCCAGCCCGATCCGCTCCGGCTGTTGCCCCAGAGACCGGAACCAGGCGATCAGGGCCGCCGGCTCGCTCGCAACCTTCGTCTCGCGCAAAATCTTGCCCGAACCATCGACGAGGCACACGCTCGAGCTTTCCAAAGATACGTCAATTCCTGCATACTGATCCATGGTCGTCCCTTAATGATGCTTGGAGCGGGCTTGCCCGACTCCGTTGAACACCATCAGTTTGAGGGACGACCGCCTTTCAACCAACAGGCCGCTCGCGAGCGCGCTTCCAAATCGAGCCGTAGCGAGCGGGCGGCCGGCCCGTTACCCCATCTACGAATGCCTAGTGCCTCACCACCAGCACCGAGCACTTCGCATAGCGCACGACATGCCCGGCGTTGGAGCCGAGGAAATAGGTGCGCATCGCCGGCCGGTGCGAGGTCATCACGATCAGGTCGGCCTTCATGTGCACCGCTTCCTCCAGGATCTCGTGATAGATGCCGCCCTGACGCACCACGCTGGAGATGCGGGACGCCTCGATGCCGGATTCGCGCGCGACGATGGCGAGCGCTTCCTCCGAGGTCTGGCGCTGCTGTTCGTCGAAATCGGCCGGCACGTATTCGGCCAGCATCACCGGCGTCATCGGCAGCACGTTGAGCAGGCGCACGGCGCCGCTCCAGGTCTGCGACAACGTCGCCGCCGTCGCGATCGCCGGCTTGGCGAGATCGGTATCGGCGAGGTCGATGGGCACGAGGATGGACTTGAACATCTGCGCCTCCCTATGAACCAGGCTGGATCAACCGGTCGAGACGGCGCCCGCGCGTCTCATCCCGATCGAAGCAGCTTGGGGCTGATGAACAGCACCAGTTTGCCGCGGCGATAGGCCACGTCACCCCAATCCTTGACGTCAAAGTCGAAGATCGCAAGCCCCGCTGTGGGCAGGTTGTCGCTGAGCGCCTTGGCCCCGGCCGGATCGCCGCCACCCATCAGCATGAGCGCGATCTCGTGCATGCCGGGATTGTGGGCGATCAGCAGCAACCGCTTCGGGTCCGCCGGGGCGGTTGCGGTGCGAATGGAGTCCAGGATCTGCGCGGGATCGGCGCCGTAGAGTTCCGGCAGGATCTCGACCTGCGGTGCGGCGACGCGGTCCTTCATTGCCTCCCAGGCGAGGTCCCAGGTCTGCCGGGCCCGCACGGCATGCGACACCAGCACGGTCTCGGGGAAGGGCGGGTGGGAGGCGATCCAGTCGCCCATCCGCGCCGCATCCTTGTGGCCGCGGTCGTCGAGCCGGCGGTCCTGGTCACGGCCGCTTGGCGCGTCAGTCTCGGTCTTGGCGTGACGCAGCAGCATCAAACGGCGCATGGCATTCTCGAATCGTTCCACGTCCAGGATAATCTACAGGCGCCTGTTGAGGACAAGGTGACAGGGCCCGGTCGGCATGACGCGCTGAGATAAGTGCGAATCGTCGCCGCGGTTCAGGTTGTTAGTTCGAGCATGATCCTATCGGAAAACCGCTGCACGCTTATCCGGATCATGCTCTAAGAAACGATATGAGCGAGACTTTCACAAGCGTGTCCCAGGAAGAAGCCGGCTTTCGCGAGCGCGCGCGGCTGTCCTTCGATCTCGATGCCGACATTTGTGTGATCGGGGCAGGGCTCGCCGGCCTCTCCATCGCGCTGGAGGCCGCCCGGCTTGGGGCCAGCGTCGCGGTGCTCGAAGGCCGCCATATCGGCTGGAACGCCTCCGGCAACCAGCTCGGTACCGTGATGCCGGGCTTCGCACTGCCGCTTGCCGACCTGATCGAGCGCATCGGCTTCGAGGACGCGCGCGAATTGTGGAGGCTGTCCAAGGAGGGCGCCGAGCTCGTCCGTGCCAACGCCACGGAAGAGAACATGCCGGGGATCGGCCTTCGCGAGGGCGTGCTCGAAGTCTCCAATGTGGATGTGGGTGACCGGCTGATCAGCCGGTTGCAGATGTTGAACGAGGATTTTGACACGGAGGCCGAGGGCTGGCAGGTCGATCGCGTCCGCGAGACGCTCAAGACCGATCGCTATTTCCACGGCGTCCATTACCCGCGGGCTTTCCAAGTCGACGGCCGCAAATATGTGCACGGCCTTGCGGCTTTGGCGCGGCGGGCGGGGGCCCGCATCTTCGAGGATACGCCGGTGGTCAGCATCGATCATTCCGGCATCCGCAAGCGAATCGTCACACCCTCTGCGCGGCTGCGTGCGACCCATATCGTGCTCGCCGGCAACATCCATCTCGGTGCGCCCTTGAAGCGCTTGTCGGAGACGCTGCTGCCGGTCTGGCGCTATGCCGGCATCACCGCGCCGCTGGGCGAGCGCCTGCACGAGATCATCGCCTTCAAGGGATCGGCGATGGATTCCGATGGCGTCGACCATTTCCGTGTCGTCGACGGCGACCGGCTGATGTGGGAGAGCCCGGAGACGACCTGGGCGGCGCGGCCGCAGCGTTTCGGCGGCGCCGTCAAGCGGCGGATCCGCACGATCTTTCCCGAGCTCGGCGATGTCGAGATCACCGAGACGTTCGGCGGCGCCACAGGCCAGACGGTGCACGGCATGCCGCAGATCGGCCAGTTGCGCAAAGGCCTGTGGGTGGCGAGCGGGTTCGGCCGTCAGGGCATGAACACGTCCGCCATGGCCGGACAGATGATCGCGCGCAGCATCCTGTGGGGCGACGAACGCTGGAAGCTGTTCTCGCCGTTCGAGCTGGTCTGGGCGGGGGGTGCCACCGGGCGCGTTGCCGGCCAGTTGGTCGGGATCTGGGGCAGGGCGAGTTCCGCTGCCGCCGGCTCGCTCGCCCGCTACCGCGAGCGTGCCAGGGTCAAGGACAGGGAACGCGAGAAGCGTCTCGCCGAGGCCAACCGGGCGGCCGGCACGGGGCCGCGTCGTCCGATGCCGCCCGTCCGGCCGCGGCCGGCTCCGCCGCCGAGAGCTGCGGCGAGGGGACCCGAACATGGCCCCCGGGGACCAGAACATGGCTCGGAACAGGCCCCGCACGACGAAGGCGTCCCGCATTAACCCTGCGAAAAATTCGCTTGGACGTGTAACTTCGGCCGCCGGAAGCACGTATCTCAAGGCGTGGACCCGCACGCAGGGAGAATGAGATGTTTGACCGCCGCATCCTGCTATCGACTGCCGCCGGCCTGCTCGGCCTTTCGGCCTTCCGCTGGCTGAGGGCATCCCCGGCCGAGGCGGGCGAGAAGGCCGCGCAAAAATTCGAGATCGTGAAGACGGAGGCCGAATGGCGGGCCCAGCTCACGCCGCAGCAATATGAGATCCTGCGCAACCACGGCACCGAGCGGCCCGGCTCCAGCCCGCTGCTCAAGGAGAAGCGCAAGGGCATCTTCGCCTGCGCCGGCTGCGACCTGCCGCTGTTTGCGTCCGAGACCAAGTTCGAGAGCGGCACCGGCTGGCCGAGCTTCTATGCGCCGATCGAGGGCAATGTCGGCAAGACCGAGGACCGTGCCTACGGCATGGTTCGCACCGAGGTGCATTGCCGGCGCTGCGGCGGCCATCTCGGCCACGTCTTCGACGACGGTCCGAAGCCGACCGGTCTGCGCTACTGCATCGACGGTTTTGGGCTGGTCTTCCATCCGGCGGCGGCGTCGGCGACGTAGGTTTTGGACCGTCATTCCGGAGCGATGCGTCAGCATCGAACTACGGTGCGCCGTCGCGCACCTGAGTTCGGTCCTGCGGACCGCCCCGGAATGACCTCGAGCCCCGGCAATTGTTGCCGGTCCCGGCAATTGTGCCCCGGTCATCAGGCCGGGGCATTTTCATTAAGTCCTTGATTTTCTGAATATACCCGCATTGGCATGGCCCTTGCGACTGTCTCTGCCGATTGCGGCCACGGTTCGGGTGCCGCCGAGATCGGATTTGGAGACAAAGTTATGGGTATCTTCGATGCAATGAACACCTCGGTGGGTGGTTTGCAGGCGCAGTCCTACGCGCTGCAGAACATTTCCGGCAACATCGCGAACTCATCCACCACCGGTTACAAGGGCATCGGTACCAGCTTCGTCGACCTCATTCCGGACTCCTCGGTTCCGAGCAAGCAGGTCGCCGGCGGCGTGACGGCGAACGCCAAGGCCACCATCACCACCCAGGGCACGATTTCGGGCTCCACCGTCGCCACCAACATGGCGATCACTGGCGACGGCTTCTTCTCGATCCAGAAGGCGAGCGGCGTCGTCGACAACGTGCCGGTGTTCACCGGCGTCACCTACTACACGAGGCGCGGCGACTTCCAGCTCAATGCCAACGGCAATCTGGTCAACGGCGCCGGCTATTACCTGATGGGCGTCACGGTCGACCCGAAGACCGGCAACCCGACCGGCAGCGTGGCGAACGTCCTGCAATTCCAAAACAACTTCATTCCGGCCCAGGCGACCACCTCGATCCAGTACGCGGCGAACCTGCCGACCCAACCGAACACCGTGGCGAAAACGACCGCGGGGCCCGGGACCCTGCTGGGGGCCGGCGGATTAAATCCGTCCGATTTTACTGCCAACCCGCTGCCGGTCGGCACGCCGCCCGCGCCCTATGCGAACGCAACGGTCTCCGGAGCGGCCGCTACCGGCAACATCCGTTCCGCCTACTCGTCGACGACGGCCACTGGCACGGTCGCGCTCCAGAACAATTCGTCCGCGGTCGCTTCGACCACCACCTCGCTCGATGCCGCGGCCGGCACGCATCTGGCTTCCAGCATCCTCACCGCGTTGAGCGGCCAGACGCTGACCATCAACGGCAATACGATCACGTTCAACGCTGGCACGACGGTCTCGACCGTCGGCAACAACACCACCATCGGCCTCGGTGCGGGCACCACAGCCACCGTGGCCAGCATCCTGAACGCGATCCAGACCGCGGGCGGCGCCGGCGTCACCGCCTCGCTTTCCCCCAGCGGCAATATCCAGATCGCGAGCGGCACCGGCACCGACGTTGCTGTCGGCAGCGGCACGGCAGCTACCGCGCTCGGCATCAGCAGCGTGACCCGCGGCGGCAACGTGCTGTCCTCGCCCGCGATATCGGGTGCGACGGTGCTGAGCGGCAGCGCGACCCCCGGCGGCGCCCAGGTGCTCACGTCAGGATTCGCGGCCGGTGATACCATCACGGTCAACGGTCAAACGCTGACCTTCATGGCCTCGGGCGCTTCGGGCGCGAACCAGATCAACGTTACCGACAACGTCACGACGCTGCTTGGCAAAATCGACGCGCTCTCCGGTGCGTCTGGCTCGTCGGTCAGCAGCGGCGGCGTCATCACCATGAACACCGGCACGGTCTCCAACCTCTCGGTGTCCAGCTCCAACAGCGCTGCTTTCTCGGCGCTCGGTTTCACCTCGACCATCACGAGAAACCGCGAAGGTGGCGGCACGGCCGGCACCGGCGGCGTAATCGGCAACGATATCGCCACCTTCACCAAGGAATCGATCAGCGGCGGCGCCGTGACCGCTTACAACGCCGCCGGCACGCCGGTGAACCTGCAGTTGCGCTGGGCCAAGACCGACAGCGCCTCCCTGGGCGCGGGTCACTCGGACAGCTGGAACCTGTTCTATCAGACCGATCCGAACGCGACCGGCTCGACGGTTGGCTGGGTCAATACCGGCCAGACCTTTACGTTTGCCGCCGACGGTTCGCTGACCTCGCCCGCCGGCTCGGGCATCACCATCAACAACGTCAGCGTCAGCGGCCAGTCGCTCGGCTCCGTCGCCTTCAACATCTCCTCGGGCGGGCTCACGCAATATGCCAGCACCAGCGGCGCTGTGACCATCAACACCATCACGCAGAACGGCTACGCCGCCGGCCAGCTCCGCTCGGTCGCCGTCAACAACAACGGCGTCGTGGTCGGCACCTTCTCCAACGGCCAGAACCTCAACCTCGCCCAGGTGCAGCTGTCGCACTTCAACGGCACCAACTACCTGAAGGCGATGGACGGCGGCGCCTATGCCGCGACCGAGCAGTCGGGCGATGCCATCGACGGCGCCTCGGGCACCATCGCCGGCTCGTCGCTGGAGGGATCCAACACCGACATCGCCGACGAATTCACCAAGCTGATCGTGACCCAGCAGGCCTATTCGGCCAACACCAAGGTGATCACGACCGCGAATTCGATGGTGCAGGACCTCTTGAACGTGTTGCGCTGATCGGCGCGCGACGTAACCAAAGGCGGCAAGTAACATGGGTTTGAGTTCAGCCCTCGCCAGCGCGATGAGCGGCCTGCGTGCCAACCAGGCCGCGCTCTCGATCGTCTCCTCGAACGTCGCGAATTCGCAGACGCCGGGTTACGTCGTCCAGACGCCGAACCAGATCGAAGTCAGCACCGGCGAGTTCGGCTCGACGGCGATGACCACCGGCGTCAGCCGCCAGCTCGACACCTACGTGCTGAACCAGCTGCGCACCGAGGTCGGCGGCAGCGGCTACGCCGACCAGATGGCCAACATTCTGAAGCAGCTTCAGAATGTCTACGGCACGCCCGGCAATTCCGGTACGCTCGAAGACGCGCTGAACAAATTCACCACCGCGCTCCAGGCGCTGTCGACCAGCTCGGGCGCATCGTCGGCACAGACCGTCGCGCTCGGCGCGGCGCAGGCGCTGGCGCGGCAGCTCAACGTCACCACCACGGGTATCCAGTCGCTGCGCTCCAACGTCGAACAGGATCTCGGCAATTCGGCGCAAGCCGCCAATGCGGCGATGAAGCAGATCGCCGACATCAACACCAGACTGCAGGGGCTGGGAGCCAACGATCCCTCGGCGGCCACGCTGATGGATCAGCGCGACCAAGCCATCAACACGCTGTCGAAATATGTCGACGTCCGCGTCACCACCGACAATTCGAACCAGGCCAACATCTACACCACGACCGGCATTCAGCTGGTCGGCGCCGGGCTCGCCTCGGAATTCTCCTTCGCGTCCGCCGGCGCGCTGTCGGCGACCTCGCTCTACAACATCGATCCGGCCAAGTCCGGCGTCGGCGCGTTCAACATCAAGCTGCCGAACGGTTCGCAGGTCGACGTCGTCGCCAACAACGTGGTGTCGTCCGGCCAGATCGCGGCCGACCTCAAGCTGCGCGACGACATTCTGGTGCAGGCGCAGAACCAGATCGACCAGCTCGCCGCCACGATGTCGAGCGCGCTGTCCGACAAGACCACGGCCGGGAGCACGGTCTCGGGTCCCCCAGCCGGGTTCGATCTGGAACTGGCCGGTGCGCTGCCGGGCAACACGGTCAACATCACCTACACGGACACGGCCACCAACACGCAGCGCCAGATCACGCTTGTCAACGTGACCGATCCGGCGGCGCTGCCGCTCCAGAACGCAACGAACGCCAACCCGATGCGGATCGGCGTCAACTTCGCCGGCGGCATGGGCGCGATCGCCTCCGCGCTCAATACCGCGCTGTCAGGCACCCATCTGTCGTTCGCCGCCGCGCCGTCTCCGGCGACGGCCACGACGCTGCGGGTGACCGACGACAACACCGGCCTTGCCAAGGTCAGTTCGGCCACGACCACCAAGACGATGTCGTCGCTGACCTCGGGCAATCCGCAACTGGCGGTGTTCACCGACGGCGGGCAGGCGCTCTACACCGGCGCGATCACGGCATCCGGCTCGCAGATGACCGGCCTTGCCGGGCGCATCGCCGTGAACACGCAGCTGGTCTCCGATCCGACCCGGCTGTCGGTCTACAACACCTCGCCGGTGACCCCCGCGGGCGACACGACCCGTTCGGACTATCTCTATTCGCAGCTCACCAATGCGGTGTTCTCCTATTCGCCGCAGAGCGGCCTCGGCTCGGCGAACCAGCCCTTCACAGGCAGCGTCTCGAATTTCCTTCAGCAGTTCCTGAGCGTCCAGGCCAATGCCGCGACCCAGGCAACCCAGCTCCAGCAGGGCCAGAGCGTCGTGGTCTCGACGCTCCAGGCCAAATTCGACTCGACCTCCAGCGTCAATCTGGACTCGGAGATGTCGAACCTGATCCAGCTTCAGAATGCCTATGCCGCCAACGCCCACGTGATGTCGGTGGTGCAGAGCATGATGAACACGTTGCTCCAGGCTCAAGGGTAACAAGTAACAGGGCTCTGAAACATGTCGATCAGCAGCATCAATTACTCCTCATCGGTTCTCGGCTCGCAGATCCGCAACATCAATCAGCAGCTGACCGACCTGTCGACGCAGCTTTCGACCGGCAAGCTGTCGCAGAACTATGCCGGCATGGGCACCAACGAGGGCTTTGCGATCGCCGGCCGCGCGCAGCTCTCCAACATCGCCGCCTATACGGACACGATCACCAACGTCAACGTCAGCATCAACCTCGCCAACACGGCGCTGCAGTCGCTGACGAAGATCCGCAGCACGGTGCAGACCGGATCGGCCTCCACCGCGCAGGATCTCAACGTCAACGGCCAGACGATCGCGCAGAACACCGCCGCGGCCCAGTTCGGCTCGATGGTCGGCGTCCTCAACACGCAGACCGGCAGCCGCTATCTGTTCTCCGGTACGGCCGTCAACACGCAGTCGGTCGCCGATGCCGGCGACATCATCAACGGCACCACGACGCAGGCGGGTTTCAAGACCGTGATGGCCGAGCGTCAGGCCGCGGACCTCGGCGCCAACGGCATGGGCCGCCTGGTGCAGACGCAGCCGACGCCGAGCTCGGTGCAGGTGTCGGAAGACGTCGCGGGATCACCGTTCGGGCTGAAGCTCAAGGCGGTCTCCTCGACCCTGACGGGCGCGACCGTCACCGGTCCGAGCGGCTCGCCGGTGTCGTTCTCGGTCGACCTCAACGGCGTCAACCCGAACAACGGCGACAAGCTGAGCGTCCAGTTCACGCTGCCGGACGGCACGGTCGAACAGATCGACCTGACCGCCTCGACGGCGACCCCGACGCCGCTCGGCAGCTTCGCGATCGATGCGAGCACGCCCGTCAATCCGAACAACACGGCCGCGAACCTCAACACGGCGCTGAACACCGCGATCCAGAAGCTCGCCAACACCTCGCTGGTGGCGGCCTCTGCCGTCACCGCCGGCGACAATTTCTTCAACAGCGCGAGCTCGGCGATCGGCACGCCCGTCAACAACCAGGCGGCGCCGCCTGCACCGATCAGCGGCGCGACCGCGTTGTCCGGCGCGAGCCCCTCGGACTCGATCTCGCCGGGCTTCGTTGCCGGCGACACCATCACCGTCAACGGCACCACGCTGACCTTCGTCAGCTCGGGGGCGACCGGCAACCAGCTCAACGTCACCGACAGCGTCCAGACGCTGATGAGCAAGATCGACGCGATCACGGGGACGTCGAAGCCGTCGACCATTCATGGCGGCTCGATCACTGTTAACACCGACGATGCGGCGAGCCTCAACATCACGAGCTCGAATACAGGCGCGCTGAGCTCGCTCGGCTTCAGCGCGACGCCGGTGACCGCCACGCAACCACCACTGCGCGTCGGCTCCTCGCCGGCGAGCTCGGCGACCACGCTGGTCAACGGCTCGGCCACCACGGTGGAATGGTATCTGGGCAATGACGGGCCGGGCTCGCCGCGCTCGACCGCGATGGCGCGGGTCGATGATGCCGTCACGGTGCAGTATGGCGCCCAGGCGAACGAGGATGCGATCCGCCGGCAATTGCAGGCGATCGCGGTGTTCGGGACCTTCTCGACCTCGCCGACCGGCCAGTATTCGGGCGGGCAGGTGGCCGCGCTGAGCCTGCGCACCACCCAGGCGCTGACCCAGCAGCCCGGCCAGCAGCGCATCGAGGACATCCAGACCGACATCGCCATGGCCCAGAACACGATGAAGGATGCGACCACGCGCCAGACCCAGGCCAAGGCGCAGCTCCAGTCCATCATCGACCAGGCGGAATCGGCCTCGCCGGACCAGATCGCGAGCGAGATCCTAGCGCTCCAGAACGCGCTCCAAGCCTCCTACCAGGTGACCTCCAACCTGGCGCAGCTCTCGCTCGTCAAGTTCCTGTAAGGCCGCGTTAAGACGCCGTTAACCATGCTTCTTTACCTCTTGGTGAGGATTGGAGCGGGGGCGGAGCTGCCGATGTCGGACAGGATGCAATTGGTGGTGGCAACACCATGCTTCGGCGGGCAGGTGTCGAGCATCTATGCGAGCTCAATCTTCGCGCTCCAGCGCGCCGTGCACGGCATGTCCAATCTCGAGCTCAAGGTGCTGTTGCGCGACGGCGATGCGCTGATCACCCGGGCGCGGGCCAATTTGGCCGCGATGTTCCTGGAGGATCCCAGGGCGACGCATTTCCTGTTCATCGACGCCGACATCGGCTTCAAGCCGGAGCAGGTGTTCCGCCTGATCGAATGCGGCGCCGATGTCGTCGCCGGCTGCTATCCGATCAAGCGGGTCAACTGGGACAAGGCCGCGCGCGCGATCCAGTCGGGCCGCACCGACGTGCCGGCGGCCTCGCTCGACTACGTGCTGGAGATCGAGGATCCCGACCGCATCGTGGTCGTCAACGGCTTTACCCGCGTCCGTTATGCGGGCACCGGTTTCCTGATGATCCGGCGCCACGTGCTGGAAGCGATGTGCCGCCACCCGGATTACGCGGCGTTGCAGTTCTTCCGCGAGCATTCGCACGATACGCTGGCGGCGAGCCCGAACCGGTTCGCGCTGTTCGAATGCATGATCGACCCGGCGACCGGCACCTATCTGTCCGAGGACTTCGCCTTCTGCAAGCGCTGGACCGACATCGGTGGCGAGATCTGGGCCGATATCCAGAGCTCGCTCGATCACGTGGGGCCGTCGGTATTCCACGGCGACATCGCCTCACAATTCGCAGCCGTACCCGCAGCGGCGGCCGCCGATGCGGCGTGAGTCCTTCGGGATGAGCGCCGGCCCATCCCGCCTGTCAGAACAGGAACGCGCATCCAACGGCGGCTCGCGTTACCGCCTGCGCGATCTCTTCACACCGCTTGACACGCTGCTCGTCTCCGGCGGCGATCCGCGGCTCGCGCTCGACGCGAGGGATCGTGTCAACGCCTACGGCTGCGCGGCCTCGCCCGAGCCTGAGATCTGGAATTTCGCCTCCTCGACCGCCTCGACGATTTCGCAGGCGGCCTATGACCGCGCTGCGCTGGCGCGCGAAGAGCTGATGCACAAGTGCCTGTTCGACGAGGTCGAGCTTGCCTTCGATGCGCGCTGCGAGGATATGCGTGACGAACTGCGCGGCCAGTTCCAGCTCCCGCCGCGCATCGATGTCGTGTTTTCGCCGTCCGGTACGGACTCCCAGCTTCACGCCCTGTTCGTGGCGCGCGCAGTGCTCGGCGCGCCGCCGGTGACGATCGTGGTCGGGTCCGATCAGACCGGAAGCGGCACAGCCCATACCGCGCGTGGGCATCATTTCAGCTGCAGGACGGCGGGCGGCCTTGCGGTCCGCAAGGACAGTGCGGTTGCGGGGCTCGCCGGCACCAGCATCGCGCTGCCATTGCGCGAGGCGGGCGACGGAATTGCGATGCGGGCGGACATCGATGACGCGGTGCTGCGCGCGGTCGAGGTCACGGTCGCGCAGGGCGCGCCGGTGTTGCTGCAGATCATGGATGCCTCGAAGCTCGGCTGGCGCGCACCGAGCGCGGCTTGCCTCGACGAAATCGCGCGGCGCTGGCCGCGCAAAGTTCAGATCGTCGTCGACGCCTGCCAGGCCCGGCTCGGACGCCGGCGGCTGCGCTCCTATCTCGACCGCGGCTATCTGGTCCTGATCACCGGCTCGAAATTCTTCGGCGGACCGGCGTTCAGCGGCGCGCTGCTGGTGCCCAAGGGCTTTTCGCACCTCCTCGACCGGGTCGAGGCTATTGCGCCGGGCTTTTTCGATTATGCCGGCCGTTGCGACTGGCCGTTGGCCTGGACGGCGCTGCGGTCGCGCTTCGAGCGCCGGGCGAATTTCGGTCAATGGTTGCGCTGGGAGGCGGCGCTGGCCGAGATCAGCAGCTACCATGCGGTGCCGGCTGCGTTTCGCACCCAGGTGCTGACCGAGCTCGCGGCCGGCATCGACAGCATGATCGCGCTGTCGCCGTCACTGCGCCTCGTCCCGTCCGGATGCGGACAGGTCGATGCGGAGGACGAGGAGTTCGCGCAACGTACGATCTTCCCATTTCTGCTGCTGCGCGACGGCAAGCCGGTCTCGATCGCGGAGACCTGTGCCGTTCATCGAGCGCTGGCGCGCGACATGAGCGAGGAGATCGGCGGCAGTAGGGCCGACCGGGAGGTCCCTACACAGCGCTGCCTGGTCGGCCAGCCGGTCCGGCTGGAACGGCAGCACGAGTCACCGCTGGCGCTGTTGCGCCTTTGCGTCGGCGCGCGGCTCGTGACCGAAGCCTGGTCGCCGGACATCGTGCAGGCACAACGCAATGTGCAGCACGTTCTCGATCGCGTCGCGCATGTGCTGGTCAAGATCGAGCTGTTGCTTGGTCGTGGCGCCGCGGCGCCCGTGCAGGTAAAGTCGGCGTTCGAGGTGTGAGATGCAGCAGCCAGTTTTCGCCGCCAATTATGCCGACCGCATCGGCTTTGCGCAGCTGACGCGCCAGGCCTTCGAAGGCGTCGATCTGCAGCCGTTGCGCGATCAACTCCTCGGCCGGATCACGGAGGGGACGGCGCAGGCGGGCGAGGGCCTCGACCTGTCGCTGATCGTTCAGCTCCTCGGCGACAAGGAGGCGGGGCTTGCGATCCAGTCGGAGGTGCTGACCTTCCATCAGTTGTTTCGCACGCCCAGCGCGGCGCCGAAGCCGGGCTTGCGCCTACTCGCGCTTGCAGCGGACATCGACATGGGCGGCAACACGCCGATCGATTTCCTGCTCGAAGGCTCCGACATCGAATTGTTGACGCTGTACGTGGTCAAGGGCGTCGGTCTGCCCGAGAGCCTGCCCGCGCACGACGTCGCCATCGTGGTCGCGTCCGATTCGGAGGAATGCCGGGACGCGCTCGCGCTGATCGAAGAGGTCGCACCACGCTGGCCCCGGCCGCTGCTCAATCACCCCGGTCTGATCGGCAACCTCGATCGCGATAAGCTGTATCGGCTGCTGGCGGACGTGCCCGGTCTCGACATTCCCGCGACCGTTCACGCCACCCGCGCGCAATTGACCGACCTCGCATCGGGGCGGATCGCCTGCGGGGCGATCGCCGGCGAACTGCACTTTCCGATGATCGCGCGACCGCGCGGCTCGCATGCCGGCGTCGGGCTTGCGAAGCTCGACGACGCGGCTGCGCTAGAAGCCTATCTCACTGCGCGGAAAGAGCAGGACTTCTTCGTCGCGCGCTTCGTCGACTATGTCAGTCCCGACGGGCTCTACCGCAAATACCGTCTGGCCATGGTCGACGGCAAGGCTTACGCCTGCCACATGGCGATCGCCGACCGTTGGGACATCTGGTATCTCAACGCCTACATGGCGTTCAGCGAGGAGAAGCGGGCCGAGGAGGCCATCTTCATGCGCGACTTCGATCACGCCTTCGCAGCGCGCCACAAGAGCGCGCTCGACGAGATGAGCAGGCGCGTCGGCCTCGATTATTTCATCGTCGATTGTGCCGAGAATCAGAATGGCGAGCTCCTGGTGTTCGAGGCAGACAACACTGCCGTGGTGCACAACATGGATTCACCAGCAGTGTTTCCGTACAAGCCCCTGCAGATGCGCAAGATATTCACGGCGTTCACGGCGATGCTGTCGCGACATGCACGAGCGGGCGAGGGACGCGCAACATGAACGAGATCATTCGCAACACCCAAAGCTCCGTCACCCGTTCCTCGCTCGACCCGCAGGATTGGAGCGAATTTCGCGCACTGGCCCATCGCATGCTGGACGAGGCGATCGACGGTATCGCCCATGTTCGAGCCCATCCGGTCTGGCAGCCGATCCCCGACGAGGTCCGCGCGGCGCTCAAGGCCGACGTGCCGCGCGAGGCGAGTGACCTCGCGGACGTCCATCGTGAATTTGCCCAGTACATTGCGCCGTATGCGACCGGCAACGTCCATCCTGGGTTCATGGGTTGGGTCCATGGCGGCGGCACGGCCGTCGGCATGCTCGCTGAGATGCTCGCAGCCGGTCTCAATGCCAATCTCGGCGGACGCGATCACATGCCGATCGAGGTCGAGCGCCAGATCGTCACGTGGATGCGCAGCCTGTTCGGCTTTCCGGACGCGGCAAGCGGCATCTTCGTCACGGGCACGTCGATGGCCAATCTCATGGCGGTGCTGGTGGCACGTACGAAGGCGCTCGGCACGCTGGCGCGGCAGCACGGCCTCGGCAATGACGGCGCGTTGCTCACCGCTTATACGTCGCATGTCGCACATGGCTGCATCTCGCGGGCGATGGACATCGCCGGACTCGGCACGGACGCGCTGCGCAAGATCGGTGTCGATGCCGATCATCGCATTGATGTCGCCGCGCTGCGCGCGCAGATCGCCGTGGATCGCGAGATAGGCTTCAAGCCGTTCCTGGTGGTCGCATCTGCCGGTACCGTTGATGTCGGCGCGATCGACGATCTCAAGGCGGTCGCCGAGCTGTGCCGCGAGGAGGGGATCTGGTTTCACGTCGATGGCGCGTTCGGGGCGCTCGCCATCCTGTCACCAGAGCTCGCGCCGCTGCTCGGCGGCATCGAGCTTGCGGATTCCATCGCGCTCGACTTCCACAAATGGGGACAGGTGCCCTACGATGCCGGCTTCCTGCTGGTGCGCGACGGCGAGCAGCATCGGCAGGCCTTTGCGCAGCCCGCGGCCTATCTGCGTCGCGAGGCGAGGGGACTTGCGGCCGGCGCGGTCTGGCCCTGCGATCTCGGCCCGGATCTGTCGCGCGGCTTCCGTGCGCTGAAGACCTGGTTCACGCTGAAGACGTTCGGCACCGATCGGCTCGGTTCGGTGATCGCACGAAGTTGCGCGCTCGCGAAATATCTGGAAACGCGTATATTAGCGGAGCCGCGGCTGGAATTGCTGGCGCCGGTCAATCTCAACATCGCCTGCTTCCGCTACCGCGCCGATGACGCGGTCAATCGCGAGATCGTCGCCGACATCCAGGAGGCCGGCTTCGCGGCTCCGTCGAGCACGACGCTGGACGGCAAGTTCGCGATCCGCGCTGCGATCGTCAATCACCGCACCGACGAGACCGACATCGATGCGCTTGTTGGGGCCGTGCTGGAGTTCGGCGCACGCCGGAGCAGCGACGGACTGGTCGAGGTCGAGGCGCCGCCGCTCGCCGCGCAGTAGCGCCGATGCAGGCCTGAAAACGACAACGGCCCCGGAGATGATCCGGGGCCGTTATCGTTGTGCGGCTCGGCCGCTCGCGCAGCGTTGCGCTCGCATGTGGTCAGGCGGCGGTGCTCTCCGCCTTGGGATGCGTGGCCTCGAACTGATCACGAAGCTTTTCTTCATATGCGATCAGCTTGCGGGCGTCCTTCAGCGCCCGGTAGAGGTCGCCGTTGAGGATGTTGTTGTTGATGGCTTCGATGATCGGCCAGGCGCTCGGCACAGCGGTGACGATGTCGCGCACCAGGTTGAAATAGGTGCCGTGCTGGGTCTGCGGATCCGGCGAGATGTACATGAGCTGGACCGCCAGGTAGACCAGCTTGGCGGGCGTGTCCGCGGTCTCCGGCGTGAGGATGTCGCGCTCGCGCAGGATCGGCCCGTTGTCGCCGTCGATCAGGAGGCGGGCGCGCTGGTCGGTGTTGGTTATCACGCAGTTACCGACGATGATGCGTTCGTGCGGTCTGAGCTCGACCTTGAGGGCCATGCCTGTTCTCCATCAACGCTTTCGTAACCGAGCGTTCGTTGCGGCCTATCAGAACGTGATTCTCGCTCGTAACTAGTTAACGAGCTGTAAATTCGCGCTATTCGCACGGAAAAGCCCAACAATTTCAAAGGTTCGTTTGCTTGGCGACGCCAGCGATGAGCACCGCTTGCCGGGCCGAATCACGCGTGCAGCGGCAAAAGCCCGGGTTTCATTTCATGTTTCGTTAGAGGTCTCGGCGCCACGGTCCGCCGTCGCTGGGTCAGTCTCGATCCAAGCAGACGTGTAACAGTAGCGTCGTTTACCAGAAAGGTAACAGAGTCATGTCCGGTATCGTCCTCTCCGCATCGGTTCGCCAGAACCTGCTCTCCCTCCAGTCCACCGCTGACCTCCTCGCCACCACCCAGAACCGTCTGTCGACCGGCAAGAGCGTCAACTCGGCCCTCGACAATCCCACCAACTTCTTCACGGCACAGTCGCTCGACAACCGCGCCAGCGACATCAACAACCTGCTCGACGGTATCGCCAACGGCGTGCAGGTGCTGCAGGCTGCCAACACCGGCATCACCTCGCTGCAGAAGCTGATCGACAGCGCCAAGTCGATCGCCAACCAGGCGCTGCAGACCACCGTCGGCTATTCCACCAAGTCCAACGTCTCCGCCACCATCTCCGGTGCGACGGCCGCCGACCTGCGCGGCACGACCTCCTACGCCAGCGCGACGGCGAGCAGCAACGTGCTGTTCAGCGGTGCAGCCGGCGGCACCACCGCGGCAACCGGCACCACCACGCTCGGCGCTACCATCGGTGCTTTCGCTGGCACCGCGGCAACGGCCGGCGACGGCACCACGGCGCTGACCGGTACCATCACCTTGATCGCCACCAACGGCACCACCGCAACCGGTCTGGCTAGCAATGCTCAGCCCGCCGACGGCGACACGCTGACCGTGAACGGCAAGACCATTACCTTCCGCAGCGGCACGGCTCCGGCGGCGACCGCCGTTCCGACTGGCTCGGGCGTCAGCGGCAATCTTGTCACCGACGGCAATGGCAATACGACCGTTTATCTCGGCACCGCCGGCGCCCCGGCCGCGAACGTCAACGATCTGTTGAGCGCGATCGATCTCGCCAGCGGCGTCAAGACGGTCTCGATCACCTCCGGTGCTGCGACGCTTGCCACGAGCAACAACCAGACGGCTTCGAGCGTTGGCGGCGGCGCCGTCACGCTGAGGAGCTCGACCGGTGCGGATCTGAGCGTCACCGGCAGGGCCGACCTGCTCAAGGCTCTCGGCCTGAGCTCATCGGTCGGCGGCGGCAACGCCACGGTGTCCGTCAACCGGACCACGACTTCGGCCTCGCTCGGTGCGACGATCACGGACGGCTCGACGCTGAACGTCAACGGTAAAGTCATCACCTTCAAGAACGCGCCGATCCCGGGCTCGACCGGTGCGCCGAGCGTTCCGACCGGCTTTGGTACGAGCGGCAACATCCTCACCGACGGTGCCGGCAACTCGACGGTCTATCTGCAGGGCGGCACGGTCAACGACGTCCTGAAGGCGATCGACCTTGCCACCGGCGTGCAGACCGCGACGATCGGTGCCAACGGCGCCGCGACGCTTGCGACGGCCTCCGGCCAGACCAACTCGTCGATCAACGCCTCGGGCCAGCTCAAGCTCTCGACCGGCGTCAACGCCGACCTGGCGATCACCGGCACCGGCAATGCGCTGAATGCGCTTGGCCTTGCCGGCAACACCGGCACTGCGACCGCCTTTACTGCGGCCCGCACCTCCGGCGTCGGCGGCATCAGCGGCAAGACCTTGACCTTCACCTCCTTCAACGGCGGCACGGCGGTCAACGTCACTTTCGGCGACGGCACCAACGGCACGGTCAAGACGCTCGATCAGCTCAACACCAAGCTGCAGGCCAACAATCTGTCTGCGACGATCGACGCCAACGGCCTGCTGACGATCACCGCCTCGAACGACTATGCGTCATCGACTCTCGGTTCGATCGCGGCGGGTGGTGCGATCGGCGGCACGCTCACCTCGGCCCTGACCTTCTCGACGGCTTCCACGCCCGTCCAGGATGGCGTTGCCCAGACGGCGCGTGCCAATCTGGTGGCTCAGTTCAACAATATCCTGAACCAGATCGACACGACCGCGCAGGACTCCTCGTTCAACGGCGTCAACCTGCTCAACGGCGACCAGCTCAAGCTGGTGTTCGACGAGACCGCCAAGTCGAGCCTGAACATCACCGGCGTGACCTATAATTCCAAAGGTCTCGGCCTCGCCTCGCTGACTAGCGGTGTCGACTTCATCGACAACGCTGCCACCAACAAGGTGCTGACCAATTTGAACGCCGCGTCGAGCACGCTGCGCTCGGAGGCCTCGAGCCTCGGTTCGAACCTCTCGGTGGTGCAGGTTCGTCAGGACTTCAACAAGAGCCTGATCAACGTGCTGCAGACCGGCTCGTCCAACCTGACGCTGGCCGACACCAACACCGAAGCGGCGAACAGCCAGGCGCTGTCGACCCGCCAGTCGATCGCGGTCTCCGCGCTGTCGCTGGCCAACCAGTCGCAGCAGAGCGTGCTCCAGCTGCTCCGCTAACAAGCGGACGGCATCGCAAGAACGATCATGGCGGCGGGGCTTCGGCCCCGCCGTTTTCTTTTTGCGCCGGCATCAGAGTGCGGCGCGGCGAGCGGAGGCCGCGCCTCTGGATGCAGCCAATTGCTCACTCTGAGTTATGGTTGACAAGTCGCAAACGCCTCGCGACGGCACCGAAAAGCATCGTCCTATCATGATGATATCGGCGAGCGCGTCGCGGCTCCGAATGCGGATATGGTGAATCCGCGCAAGGGCTGGCGCGACACGCTTCATGCTTTGTTAGCCCACAACGTTCACCGTCCCGGCCATCGATTAATCCTAATCGAAGTTTGTTGCGTTGCGTACCAGAAGGGTAACACTCAATGTCCGGTATTGTTCTCTCTGCATCGGTTCGCCAGAACCTGCTCTCTCTCCAGTCCACCGCTGACCTCCTCGCCACCACGCAGAGCCGTCTGTCGACTGGCAAGAGCGTCAACTCGGCCCTGGACAATCCCACCAACTTCTTCACGGCTCAGTCGCTCGACAACCGCGCCAGCGACATCAACAACCTGCTCGACGGCATCGCCAACGGCGTGCAGGTGCTGCAGGCTGCCAACACCGGCATCACCTCGCTGCAGAAGCTGATCGACAGCGCCAAGTCGATCGCCAACCAGGCGCTGCAGACCACCGTCGGTTACTCCACCAAGTCCAACGTCTCCACCACGATCGCAGGTGCGACGGCGGCCGATTTGCGCGGCACGACGAGCTTCGCCAGTGCGACGGCGAGCAGCAACGTGCTGTTCAGTGGCGCGGCCGGCGGCACCACCGCGGCGACTGGTACCACCACGCTCGGCGCTACCATCGGCGCGTTCGCTGGCACCGCGGTGACGGCTGGCGACGGTACGACGGCGCTTACGGGCACCATCACCCTGATCGCCACCAACGGCACCACCGCAACCGGCCTCGGCACCAATGCCCAGCCCGCCGACGGCGACACGCTGACGGTTAACGGCAAGACCATCACCTTCCGCAGCGGCACGGCTCCGGCGGCGACCGCCGTCCCGACCGGCTCGGGCGTCAGCGGCAACCTCGTCACCGACGGCAACGGCAACACCACCGTCTATCTCGGCACTGCCGGCGCCCCGGCTGCGAACGTCAACGACCTGTTGAGCGCGATCGATCTGGCCAGCGGCGTCAAGACGGTCTCGATCACCTCCGGTGCTGCGACGCTCGCCACGAGCAACAACCAGACTGCTTCGAGCGTGGCCGGCGGCGCCGTCACGTTGAGGAGCTCGACGGGTGCGGATCTGAGCGTCACCGGCAAGGCCGACCTGCTCAAGGCTCTCGGTGTGAGCTCATCGGTCGGCGGCGGCAACGCCACGGTGTCCGTCAACCGGACCACGACCTCGGCCTCGCTGGGTGCGACGATCACCGACGGTTCGACGCTCAACGTCAACGGTAAAGTCATCACCTTCAAGAACGCGCCGATCCCGGGCTCGACCGGTGCTCCGAGCGTTCCGACCGGCTTTGGTGCGAGCGGCAACCTCCTCACCGACGGTGCCGGCAACTCGACGGTCTACCTGCAGGGCGGCACGGTCAACGACGTCCTGAAGGCGATCGACCTTGCCACCGGCGTGCAGACCGCGACGATCGGTGCGAACGGCGCCGCGACGCTTGCGACCGCAACCGGCCAGACCAACTCGTCGATCAACGCCTCGGGCCAGCTCAAGCTCTCGACCGGCGTCAACGCCGACTTGTCGGTCACCGGCACCGGCAATGCGCTGAATGCGCTTGGCCTTGCCGGCAACACCGGAACGGCGACCGCCTTCACGGCGGCCCGCACCTCCGGCGTCGGCGGCCTCACGGGCAAGACTTTGACCTTCACCTCCTTCAACGCAGGCACGGCGGTCAACGTCACCTTCGGCGACGGCTCCAACGGCACGGTCAAGACGCTCGATCAGCTCAACACCAAGCTGCAGGCCAACAACCTGTCGGCGACGATCGACGCCAACGGCCTGCTGACGATCTCGACCACCAACGACTACGCGTCCTCGACCATCGGATCGAGCGCCGCAGGTGGTGCGATCGGCGGCACGCTGACCTCGGCGTTGACCTTCTCGACGGCTTCCACCCCCGTCCAGGATACGGTTGCCCAGACCTCGCGTGCGAACCTCGTCAATCAGTTCAACAATATCCTCCAGCAGATCGACTCGACTGCCCAGGACTCCTCGTTCAACGGCGTCAATCTCTTGAACGGCGACCAGCTCAAGCTGGTGTTCGACGAGACCGCCAAGTCGAGCCTGAGCATCACCGGCGTGACCTACAACTCCAAGGGTCTGGGCCTTGCTGCGCTGACCAGCGGTGTCGACTTCATCGACAACGCTGCCACCAACAAGGTGCTGACGAACCTCAACGCCGCCTCGAGCACGCTGCGCTCGCAGGCCTCGAGCCTCGGCTCGAACCTGACGATCGTGCAGGTTCGTCAGGATTTCAACAAGAACCTGATCAACGTGCTGCAGACCGGCTCGTCCAACCTGACGCTGGCCGACACCAACGTCGAGGCGGCGAACAGCCAGGCGCTGTCGACCCGCCAGTCGATCGCGGTCTCCGCGCTGTCGCTGGCCAACCAGTCGCAGCAGAGCGTGCTGCAGCTGCTCCGCTAACACGCGGACGACATCGCAAGACGATCACGGCGGCGGGGCTTCGGCCCCGCCGCTTTTTTTCATTCATCACGCCAAGTTTCGAGAGGGACGGCGACGTTCGAGAAGTAACCAGCGGTTATGGTTAATGGAGCGTAAGCAGAAAGAATCGCCAATGATTTCAGGCAGATTATCCTCTCATGTCGCGCTTCCCGCCCGCTTATGGTGAACCGGCGCTTATGCGGGCGATGTTCGCTTCACCCTTTGTTAGCCATGTCGGCTCACCCTGTGCCCGTCACTCGATCCAGAAGCGATCGAACGAAGACGCGTAAGCCAGAAGGGTAAGAGTCATGTCCGGTATTGTTCTCTCTGCGTCGGTTCGCCAGAACCTCCTCTCTCTCCAGTCCACCGCCGATCTTCTCGCCACCACACAGAACCGTCTGTCGACCGGCAAGAGCGTCAACTCGGCTCTCGACAATCCCACCAACTTCTTCACGGCCCAGTCGCTCGACAACCGCGCCAGCGACATCAACAATCTGCTCGATGGCATCGCCAACGGCGTGCAGGTGCTGCAGGCTGCCAACACCGGCCTGACCTCGCTGCAGAAGCTGATCGACAGCGCCAAATCGATCGCCAACCAGGCGCTGCAGACCACGGTCGGCTACTCCACCAAGTCCAACGTCTCCACCACGATCGCAGGTGCGACGGCGGCTGACCTGCGTGGCACGACGAGCTTCGCCAGTGCGACGGCGAGCAGCAACGTGCTGTATAACGGCACGGCCGGCGGCACGACGGCAGCGAACGGCACCACGACCCTCGGCGCCACCATCGGCGCCTTCGCCGGCACCGCGGCAACGGCCGGCGACGGCACCACCGCCCTGACCGGCACCATCACCCTGATCGCCACCAACGGCACCACCGCAACCGGCCTGGCGAGCAACGCTCAGCCCGCCGACGGCGATACGCTGACCGTGAACGGCAAGACTATCACCTTCCGCAGCGGTACCGCGCCGACGTCGGCCGGCGTTCCGGCCGGTTCGGGCGTCAGCGGCAACCTCGTCACCGACGGCAACGGCAACACCACCGTCTATCTCGGCACTGCCGGCACCCCGGCTGCGAACGTCAACGATCTGTTGACCGCGGTCGATCTCGCCAGCGGCGTCAAGACGGTCTCGATCAGTTCCGGTGCTGCGACGATCGCCACCAGCTTCAACCAGACCGCTTCGAGCGTTGGTGGCGGCGCCGTCACGCTGAGGAGCTCGACGGGTGCGGATCTGAGCGTCACCGGCAGGGCAGACCTGCTCAAGGCTCTCGGTGTGAGCTCATCGGTCGGCGGCGGCAACGCCACCGTCAACGTCAACCGCACCACGACGTCGGCCTCGCTGGGTGCGACGATCACCGACGGCTCGACGCTGAACGTCAACGGTCACGTCATCACCTTCAAGAATGCGCCGATCCCGGGCTCAACCGGTGCGCCGAGCATTCCGAGCGGCTATGGTACCAGCGGTAACGTCCTCACCGATGGCAACGGCAACTCGACGGTCTATCTGCAGGGCGGCACGGTCAACGACGTCCTGAAGGCCATCGACCTTGCCACCGGCGTGCAGACCGCGACGATCAGCGCCGCCGGCGTTGCCACGCTTGCGACCGCAACCGGCCAGTCGAACTCGACGATCAATACGTCCGGTCAGCTCAAGATCGCGACCGGCATCAATGCCGACCTGTCGATCACCGGCACCGGCAACGCGTTGAACGTGTTCGGCCTCGCCGGCAACACCGGCAGCGCGACCGCCTTTACTGCGGCCCGCACCTCCGGCATCGGCGGCATCGCCGGCAAGACCTTGACCTTCACCTCCTTCAACGGCGGCACGGCGGTCAACGTCACCTTCGGCGACGGCACCAATGGCACGATCAAGACGCTCGATCAGCTCAACACCAAGCTGCAGGCCAACAACCTGTCTGCGACGATCGACGCCAATGGCCTGCTGACGATCACCGCCTCGAACGACTATGCGTCATCGACTCTCGGTTCGATCGCGGCGGGTGGTGCGATCGGCGGCACGCTCACCTCGGCCCTGACCTTCTCGACGGCTTCCACGCCCGTCCAGGATGGCGTTGCCCAGACGGCGCGTGCCAATCTGGTGGCTCAGTTCAACAATATCCTGAACCAGATCGACACGACCGCGCAGGACTCCTCGTTCAACGGCGTCAACCTGCTCAACGGCGACCAGCTCAAGCTGGTGTTCGACGAGACCGCCAAGTCGAGCCTGAACATCACCGGCGTGACCTATAATTCCAAAGGTCTCGGCCTCGCCTCGCTGACGGTCGGCGTCGACTTCATCGACAACGCCGCGGCCAACCGGGTGCTGACCAACCTCAACGCCGCCTCGAGCACGCTGCGCTCGCAGGCCTCGAGCCTCGGTTCGAACCTCTCGGTGGTGCAGATCCGCCAGGACTTCAACAAGAACCTGATCAACGTGCTGCAAACCGGCTCGTCCAACCTGACGCTGGCCGACACCAACGTCGAGGCCGCCAACAGCCAGGCGCTGTCGACCCGCCAGTCGATCGCGGTCTCCGCGCTGTCCCTGGCCAACACCTCGCAGCAGAGCGTGCTCCAGCTGCTCCGCTAACAAGTAGCTGAAATCACTCATTAAAATCGAGCGGCGGGGCCATTTGCCCCGCCGCTCCTTTCTTGCGTTCCGAGCCGGGCAGGGGCGTTCACCGCGCATTAACCGTATCGCTTAAACCGGCGTTAACCATACTTTAAAGGACACCTCCTAAAACTGGACAAAGCCCGCGTTCGAGACCCGCGCGGCCGATTCGTATCCGGTTCAAGAGGAAGACTCGCCAATGTCCAACATCGTTCTCTCGGCGTCAGTTCGCCAGAACCTGTTGTCGCTGCAGTCGACGGCCGACTTGCTGGCCACGACGCAGGAACGGCTGTCGACCGGCAAGAAGGTCAATACAGCGCTCGACAATCCCACCAACTTCTTCACGGCGCAGGGATTGGACAACCGGGCGAGCGACATCAGCAACCTGCTCGACGGCATCAACAACGGTGTGCAGGTGCTCCAGGCCGCCAACACCGGCATCACTTCGCTGCAGAAGCTGATCGACAGCGCGAAATCGATCGCCAACCAGGCGCTCCAGACCACGGTCGGCTACTCCACCAAGTCGAACGTCTCCACCACGATTCCTGGCGCGACCCCCGCCGACCTGCGCGGCACGACCTCCTATGCGAGCGCGACCGCCAAGAGCAACGTGCTCTATACCGGTGCCTCCGGCGGCACGACCCCGGTCACCGGGACGGCCGCGCTCGGTGCTTCGCTCGGTTCGAGCGCCGGCACCTTTACCGGTACGGCAGCGCTCGCCGCCGACGGCACCACCGCGCTGTCCGGCACCGCCACGCTGCTCGGCACCACGGCATCGACCACCTTCAGCACGCCGCCCGCGGACGGCGACACCATCACGGTGAACGGCAAGACCATCACCTTCCGCACCGGCGTTGCTCCGAGCGCGCAGCCGACCGGCTGGGGCCTCGACGCCAGCGGGCACATTGCCACCGACGGCAACGGCAATTCGATCATCTATCAGGGGACGGCGGCGGCGCCCGGGGCGACCGTCAACGACGTCCTCACGGCAATCGACCTCGCCAGCGGCGTCAAGTCCGCGACCATCAGCGCAGGCGCGGCGACCTTCGCCGTCAGCGGTGCGGCGGGTCCCGTCGGCACGCTGCAGGTCGCATCCTCCATCACGGCGGGCGCCGTTACACTGAAGAGCTCGACCGGCGCCGATCTGAGCGTGACCGGCAAGGCCGACTTCCTCAAGGCACTCGGCCTGACGACCGCGACCGGCGCGGGCAATGCGAACGTGACCGCGAACCGGTCGACCACAGCCGGCTCGCTCGGCACCCTGGTTCAGGACGGCTCGACCCTGAACATCGGCGGCAAGACCATCACCTTCAAGAACGCGCAGACGCCGCAATCGACGGCGAGCGTGGCCACTGGCTACGGCGTCAGCGGTAACGTCGTCACCGACGGCAACGGCAACTCGACGGTCTACATCCAGAGCGCGACGTTGACCGACCTGCTCAACGCGGTCGATCTCGCCACCGGCGTCAAGACCGCCAGCCTCTTCAACGGCGCGGCGACGCTGTCGACCACCGCGGGCCAGATCCCGTCCTCAGTCAACAGCAGCGGCCAGCTCGCGCTCTCGACCGGCATCAATGCCGACCTGTCGATCACCGGGACCGGCAATGCGCTCGGCGCCTTCGGCCTCAGCGGCAACACGGGAACGGCGACGGCCTTCACCGCGGCGCGCACCTCGGGCGTCGGCGGCATCAGCGGCAAGACGCTGACCTTCACCTCCTTCAACGGCGGCACGCCGGTGAACGTCACCTTCGGCGACGGCACCAACGGCACCGTCAAGACGCTCGACCAGCTCAACGCGCAGCTTCAGGCCAATCACCTGACGGCGACGATCGATGCCAACGGCGTGCTCACGGTGACCACCGTCAACGAATACGCCTCGTCGACGCTCGGCTCGACCATCGCAGGCGGCGCAGTCGGCGGCACCATCACCGGCGTTCTCGCCTTCACCACCGCGCAGCCGCCGGTCCAGGATCCCGTGGCGCAGACCGCGCGCTCCAACCTGGTCAACCAGTTCAACAACATTCTGGCCCAGATCGACACGACCTCGCAGGACTCCTCCTTCAACGGCGTCAACCTGCTCAACGGCGACACGCTGAAGCTCGTCTTCAACGAGACCGGCAGCTCCACGCTGAGCATCAACGGCGTGGTGTTCAATGCGGCGGGCCTCGGTCTCAGCAATCTCGTCAACGGCGTCGACTTCATCGACAACGGTGCCACCAACAAAGTGCTGGCCAGCCTGAACGCGGCGTCGAGCACGTTGCGCTCGCAAGGCTCCACGCTCGGTTCGAATCTCTCGATCGTGCAGGTGCGTCAGGACTTCTCCAAGAACCTGATCAACGTGCTGCAGACCGGCTCGTCCAACCTGACGCTCGCCGACACCAACGAGGAAGCGGCCAACAGCCAGGCGCTGTCGACGCGCCAGTCGATCGCGGTCTCCGCGCTGTCGCTGGCCAACCAGTCGCAGCAGAGCGTGCTGCAGCTGCTCCGCTAAATTCGCGGTGAAGGATCGCTATTCGAGATTTCGCGGCGGGGCTGATGCTCCGCCGTTCATTTGAGGGAGATCGCTAACTCGAGATTAGCTCAGATCGACACGCCTCACGCGATGTAAGTTTACACCGTGTATGCATCGATCTAACGTTTGCGCTGACGAAGAGCTCCGCGACCCGTACTTATCCCGAGTGCTTCCAAGCACACATGTAAGCAAATCTTAAGCGGTGCTGCCTAGGGTTGGGAAAGAAATCCTTAAGCGCGTTCAACGCGCTAGGTAACTTCCAGGGTGTGATTGATGTCGAATTCTGCTGCCTCGGCCTACGCGCGCGTTGCAACGACCACCGCATCTCCTCGCGACATCGAGGCACAGACCCTGCTCAAGGCCGCGAACAAGCTTCAGGATGCGGTGAACAACGCCGATCCTCTCAGCGAGCAGACCATGCAGGCCCTGATGTTCAACCGCAAGCTCTGGACCATCTTCCTGAGCGAGGCGATGCGCGACAACAATCCGCAGCCGATCGACGTCCGGCAGAAGATCGCCAACATCAGCGTGTTCGTGCTGAGCCAGACTGCCGCGCTTCAGATGAGCCCGCAATTCGATCACTTCCGCCCGCTGATCGAGATCAACCGCAACATCGCTGCCGGTCTGTCCGGGCGGCCGTGACGGAAGCTCGCGGTGCAGCGACGCCTTGCAATATCGGCGGGTGCTGATCGGGGACGGCTGGTCCAGCTTTGGACACACCAAGGACGCGCTGACTGCCGGCAACACGCAGATCGACAGCGCCGTCGCCGCGACCGACTCGTCCTGTCTCGATACTGCGGTTGCGACGTTCAACGCTTGACGATCAGGCGCTGCGATCGGTGCTGAGCGGACGCGAGGGTTCGGCCTGCCTATCCAGTGCATGGAAATAGGCCCGCCGGCGCAGCATCGCTTCGTCGGGGAATTGATTGACCACGGCCTCGGTCCTCTCGTTGACGACCTGGAAAACGAAGGATGCGGCCGCTTGGTCGAAGACGACTTGGCGCGAGATGTTCTCGTGGTTCGGCAAATCATTGCGCGCCGGCGCACTCGTATCGCTTGCGGCGACCGTTTGCCTCACCGGAAGATCAGTCTGCACAGCCTCGTTCGCCGCCGAATTCGACGTCGGTACGATCTGCACGGGGGCCGGGATCCCCACCGGCCTGATGCTGAAATCTGTACTCATGGCAGCCTCCTGGTTGCCTCAATTGAGTCAAATCCCAACCCCTCTAATCGCGCAAGCATGGAACACCAGGACTGAAGACCCGGTAACGAAACGTGCCTAACCGCGCGACGATTTCGCCGCGCGGTTTTTCGTAAAATTGTCTCGTGTTTTCGTCTTCGCTCAGAGCGAGCGGCTGACCGCGAGCGGCGTGATGTGGCGCGGGCCGGGCGCTGCTTGACGGCCCGCGGCCGTATAGGTGTTTGGCACGTTGCGTTTCTGGATCTCGGCGTTGACGCCGCGCACGACGCTCTCGGATACGGCGTGTGCGGTGGCGAGCACGGTGAGATTGACCTGCAGCATCGCGCGGAACGCATCATGGTGGCGATGCAGCGTCGACAGCAGCTCGGGCGCAGATTTCGCGAGCTGGGCCTGGTTTGCCTTCAACTGGCCGACGGCCCCGACATAATTTCGCGACAGCTCCTGCTTCTTAGCCTCGAGCGTCATGGCATCGCGGACCTTGCCGGCGCGAACCAACTCGGTCTCGCGCTCGATCAGCCCGAGCAGGGCGCTCATCGCGTCCATCAGGTCCTCGGCGAGCTTGCGCGCTTCGGCGCTTCCGGGCGCGGTGTTCGGCCGCTGCGCTTGCATCGGCTGACGTGAGGCGTTGGGACGGTTCATCTCGTTTGACCTTATGCCGTGCGGATCGTTTTCGCCTGCTGCATGATCAGGGTGCGGTAGACTTCAGTCGCGACGCCGACGCCGCCGGCCTTGGCGAAGTTCTTGGAATATTGCTCGGTCAGCATCGAGCGCCACACGCCGGTACCGGGCGTGTCGCCGAACGGACCTTCGCCCTTCAGGCCGGAGGTCATCTGCGCGAACATGCTGTTGAGGAACATCGCCTCGAAATCGGTGGCGGTCTTCTGCGCACGGGCTTGCTGCTGCGGCGAGACCTTTTGCAACGCGCTCGCGAGCTCGAAGTCCGGCCGGCCGTTGCGGCTCTCGACCGAGAAGGCAGAGGAGGTGGCGAGGCGCGGGGTGTTGATCGCGTTGGTCTGCATCACATCACCTCGATGTCGGCTTCGATCGCGCCGGCGGCCTTGATCGCCTGGAGGATGCTGATCATGTCGCGAGGGCCGATGCCGAGGCCGTTGAGGCCGTCGACGAGCTGCTGCAGCGATACGCCGTCCTTGACCACGGCGAGCTTCTTGCCGTCCTCGGTGACGGTGACGCTGCTGCGCGGCGCGACCACGGTCCGGCCCCGCGACAGCGGGTTGGGCTGGCTCACCTGGGGGCTCTCGGAAATCGTCACGGTGAGGTTGCCCTGCGCCACCGCGACGGTGGCGACGCGGACGTCGCGGCCCATCACGATGATGCCGCTGCGTTCGTCGATGACGATCTTGGCGGCCAGATCGGGGTCGACCTGGAGCTGCTCGATCTCGGTGAGGAAGGCGACGACGTTGCCCTTGAACTCCGGCGGGATCGACAGCTGCACCGTCGAGGGATCGATCGGCTCGGCAGTCTTGACGCCGAGATAGTCGTTGACCGCGGCCGCGATGCGCTTGGCGGTGGTGAAGTCGGCGTTGCGCAGCGCCAGGCGCACGTTCGGCAGGCGGTTGAGCGCGAACTCGATCTCGCGCTCGATGATGGCGCCGTTGGCAATGCGACCCACGGTCGGCACGCCGCGGACGATCTTGGCCGCTTCGCCCTCGGCCTGGAAGCCGGAGATCGCGAGCGAGCCCTGGGCAACCGCATAGACGTTGCCGTCGGCGCCCAACAGGGGGGTGACGAGCAGGGTGCCGCCCTGGAGGTTCTTGGCGTCGCCGAGTGCGGAGACGGTGACGTCCATGCGCGTGCCCTGGGTGGCGAAGGCCGGCAGGTTGCCGGTCACCATCACCGCGGCGACGTTGCCGGTGCGGATGGTGGCGCCGCGGATGTTGACACCCATGCGTTCGAGCATCGCTTGCAGCGATTGCTTGGTGAAGGGGATGTTGTTGAGCGTATCGCCGGTGCCGTTGAGGCCGACCACGAGGCCGTAGCCGATAAGCTGGTTCTGCCGCACGCCCTCGATGTTGGCGAGGTCCTTGATGCGCGATGTCGCACTTGCAGGCGTGAGCGAGAGCGCCAGCGCTGAAAGCGCGGCGCAGGCCACCCCAACAATCCTCACCCAACGAACGCCTGGCATCCTCTGCTCCCCAAAGGTCCCCAAAAAGGGCTCCTCAAATCGAAGGACCGTCTGCGACACTCCCATGACGAGCTGGTCCGGCGCTTTCCTTGCGAGCGCTGTGCCAACCCGGGGCAGCGGGAGTAGGTGGCTGAATAGGTTGAATAAATCTGTTTCGACCGGCGTCAGCGCTCATTCGCTCTGAGGAGCGAAACTGCCGCCTGTCGGCAGTTTTTGCCGAGCCGTTTACGGGTCGTTAACCATAAGACGGCGAAGGTGAGGCATCGATCACCCGGATTCCTTCCGATGCGCATCTACGGACCGAACGGCACCACGCTTGGAGCGCCGGCCAGCCAGGCCCGGCGAACGGGCTCCGGCACCTTCGCCCTACCCGACACCTCGTCGGCGCAGGAGACGCGGAGCGCCGCCGCGCCAAAGGCCGCCGCCAACATCGACGCGCTGCTTGCCCTGCAAGGCGTCGAGGAGGATCCGGTCGAGCGCCGCAAGCGCTCGGTCGCGCGCGGCAGAACCGCGCTCGACGTGCTCGACGATCTCAAGATGGGCCTTCTGTCCGGCAATCTCGACGCCTCGACGGTGATGCGGCTGCGCGATGCCGCGGCAAACCTGAAATCGTCCTCGGGCGAAGCTGGTCTCGATGCGGTGCTTTCCGAGATCGAGCTGCGGGTCGAGGTCGAGCTGGCCAAGGCCGGGCGGGGGTAGTCAGGCATCGCGCGCTGTCATCGTCCGCGAAGGCGGGCGATCCAGTATTCCAGAGACAGTTGTTGTTGAATCGAGAAGCCGCGGCGTACTAGATGCCCCGGTCGAGCCGGGGCATGACAGCGGAATCGGAATGGACGGTGCGGCACGACAGAGAAAGCGTGCCTTACGCCGCTTCCTCGTTCTGCTGGGCATCGTAGCGGCGCTGCGCGGCGAGCACGTCCTTCAGGTTCTGCTCGGCCCAATCGCGCAGCGGATCGACCGCCGCCGCCAGCGTCAATCCGAGCTGCGTGATCGAATATTCCACCGTGACGGGGACAGTTGCGATGGCGCGTCGCCTGATCAGGCCGTCGCGGTCGAGCGATTTGAGAACCTGGCTCAGCATCTTCTGCGAAATGCCTTCGATCGTGCGACGCAACTGGTTGAAGCGCATCGGCTCCTCGCGCAGCAGCAGAAGGATCAGCACCGCCCATTTGTCACCGACGCGATCCAGGATCTGGCGCGTCGGACAGTTCGCTGCATAGACGTCAGGTTTCATCGTCAGGTCCTCGGATTCGTTCTGCCGCTTGCACTTGGGCGTGCCGGTTACTCCGGCGTTATCAGGTAAGCACAAAGTGCTCTCTTAACACCAGCATTCTTTGCGATATCTAGTAACTATTGGTTACTACAGAAGCAAAGGAGCCTTCCATGAAAATCGCAGTTGCCGGCGCCTCGGGCCGGGCCGGGTCGGAGATCACCAAGGAACTGTCCCGCCGGGGCCATAGCGTCACTGCCATTGCCCGCAACCCCGAGAAGATCGCGGCCTTGCCCAATGTCACGCCGACCAAGGGCGACGTGCTCGATCAGGCCGGCCTTGCCAAGCTGTGGGCCGGTCACGACGTCGCCATCAGTTCCGTGCACTTCCTCGCCAGCGATCCGCTCAAGCTGATCGGGGCAGCGAAAGACTCCAAGGTGGGCCGCTACCTCGTCGTCGGCGGCGCCGGCAGCCTGGAGGTCGCGCCGGGCGTCAAGCTGGTCACGACCGAAGGTTTTCCGGCCCAGTACAAGGCCGAGGCCGAAAAGGGTTCCGCCTTCCTGGACCTGCTGCGGCAGGAAAAGGACCTGAATTGGACCTTCATCTCGCCGTCGGCGCTGTTCGTCGAGGGTGAGCGCACTGCCAAGTTCCGGCTTGGGACCGATCAGCTTCTCGCAGATGCGAACGGAAAGAGCTGGATCAGCTTCGCCGATTACGCCATTGCGCTCGCCGACGAGATCGAACGCCCGGCCCATCAGAGGCAGCGCTTCACGGTCGGCTACTGAGCCGTCAGCCGCACCCGGGCCTTTGCGGATAAACCTTCCTGTGCAAGGGCTTGGGGGCGGTGGCGGAGCGGTGAGGGAAATATTGTCTGTCACGGGAGGCCACTATATAAGGCCCGGCTCAACGGATCCTGTTTCCGTTGCGAGTCGTTGCTTAGACAGATAGGCCGCCCTTTGGAAAAGTTGAAAAACTACCGACCGACCGAAAAAGAGCCTTTCATGAACGACAGGCAGAAGGAGTATTTCCGCTTGAAGCTCCTGGCCTGGAAGGATGAGATCCTCAAAGAGTCCAAGCTCACCCTGCAAGCCCTGCAGGAGGAGAACGTGAACCACCCCGATCTCGCCGATCGGGCATCGTCCGAAACCGACCGCGCCATCGAACTCCGCGCCCGCGACCGCCAGCGCAAGTTGATCGCCAAGATCGACGCCGCGCTCCAGCGCATCGAGGACAACACCTACGGCTATTGCGAGGACACCGGCGAGCCGATCTCTTTGAAGCGGCTCGAGGCCCGGCCCATCGCGACGCTCTCGGTGGAAGCGCAGGAGCGCCACGAGAAACGCGAGAAGGTCTATCGCGACGAATAGAGTCCGAGCCGCAGTGATGCGGCTCTTTGTTTTTGGATGCAAGGCGCCGTTTCGCGCCCTGATCAGCCTTTGTCCGCTGCTTGCGCGCGTCTCGCCGCGCCAGCGCAATCGCGAAAAATGAATCGCGATCAATGGGCTAGAGTCCACTCCTCCGAGCTCACGTGAGTTCTGATGAGAAACAGCCTTCACTTCAGGTGCGGGAGGTTTTGCGAGTCGCATCAACGGGATCGACTCGACTGTTGAGAGGCTGATCCAGCTGCATCAAGCATCGCTGCAATCGCGTCTCGCGCGCATTTGCGAGGATCGGAAGGGCACGCGGCTCCATAAAGCCTCCACCAGCTCAATATTTCCTTAAGCGGAGGCGGGGGGCCTGTAATCGCCCGGACAGGCGTGCTTGTCAGGCGAGAGCTGGGATGCTGAAGTGCCGCCCCTGAATGCGTTAGCGTGGGAGGCGGCGCCGATGGACAGGATTCTTGAAGCCGCAAAGGCGATCGCACTGGCGCGCCGCAACCATGCGCCGCTCGCGGCGCTGGAACGTCCGCCCGGCGATGAAGCCGAGGGATATCAGGTGCAGCGCGCGCTGCACGATCTCCTGCTGCCCCATGTCGGACCGCTCGTCGGCTACAAGATCGGCTGCACCAGCCAGGTGATGCAGGACTACATCGGCATTCCGCATCCTTGCGGCGGCGGCGTGTTCCAGAAGGGCGTCCACAAGAGCGGCGCCAAGCTCGCCGCTTCCAACTATGTCCGCGTCGGCGTCGAATGCGAGATCGCGGTGCGGCTGAAGCGCGACCTTGCCGCCGGCGAGGCGCCGTTCACGGCCGAATGGGTCGGCGAGGCGGTCGAGGCCTACCATCCCGCGATCGAGATCGTCGACGACCGCTATGTGAAGTGGGAGACGATGGGTGCGCCGACGCTGATCGCCGACGATTTCTTCGCCGCCGGCTGCGTGCTGGGCCCGCGGGTTCCGCGCTCGTCCGTGCCGGACCTGAAGGCGGTGAAGGGCCGCGCCATCGTCAACGGCGAGGAGGCCGGCCACGGCACCGGTGCCGACGTGCTCGGCCACCCCCACAACGCGCTCGCCTGGCTCGCCAACCATCTCGCCGCCGAGGGCAAAGGCCTGCACGCCGGCCAGCTCGTGCTAACGGGCAGCCTGGTCAAGACGCTGTGGCTGAAGGCCGGCGACAAGGTGCGGATTGAGCTGGACGGGCTGGGCGTGGTCGAGGCGGAGTTCACTTAATCTCCGCGCCGTCGCCCTTTTTGTCGCGACGCTCCCGCCACGCGCGTCATGGCCGGGCTTGACCCGGCCATCCACGTGTCACAGCGAGCCCCGGAAGACGTGGATGCCCGGGTTAAGCCCGGGCATGACGGCGGAGAATACGGCGCCAGCCTGATCGGCGTTGTCACGTTCGCAAAATACATGCGGCCTCCGGCAGGGGAGCTACCGGAGGCCGCGTCGTACATCGTCGTTCGCGCCTAGGTTCGCGAACACGATGTGGGAGCTCGCAAGATTTTCTAGAAGGGCAGCAGCACGTCCATGACCTGTTGGCCGTAGCGCGGCTGCTGCACGTCCATGATCTGGCCGCGGCCGCCATAGGCGATGCGGGCCTGCGCGATCTTGGTAGAGTCGATGGTGTTGTCGCTCTGGATGTCTTCGGGGCGGACGATGCCGGCGACCACGAGCTCGCGGATCTCGAAGTTGACGCGGATCTCCTGCTTGCCCTCGACCACGAGGTTGCCGTTCGGCAGCACTTGCGTGACAACCGCAGCGACGTTGGTCTGCAAGGCTTCCTGACGGTTGACCGAGCCCTTGCCGTCGCTGGACGCGGTGGAATCGGCGGTGAGGATGCGGCCGGGTAGCACCTTCTGCGCCTGCGCGCCGAGCGTCTTCGCGCCGATGAAGTCGGTGATCCCGGAATCTTCCGAATTGGTGCGGCTGCGCTGGGTCTCGTTGGAGAGGTTGGCCTTGTCGGTGATGTTCACCGTCACTGTCAGGAGGTCGCCGATCTGGCGGGCGCGCTGGTCCTTGAAGAAGGCGCGGCTGCCGTTGCGCCACAGCGAGTTCGGATTGTAGGAGGCGACTTCCGGCTTCGGCATCGGCATCTGCACCGGCTTGTAGCCGGGCTGCGTCGTCGGATTGTCGATCGCCGACAGCTTCGGTTGCTCGCCGATCTGCGACAGCCGGTCGATCGAGGAGCAGCCGCTCGCCAATGCGCCAGTTGCAAGCAGCAGGGCAGAGATCGCGATGCGACGAAGACGGAAAGCCGAACTGAACGTGGACATGACTTACTCTGACTTGGCTGGAGCTTGCGAGACGCGAACTTGCGGGATCTGGGCTTGTGCGACGTGGGCGGCAGATGCCGGTGCCTGGACCAGGCTCTGCGCCAGGGCCGCGGCCGCCGGCACCTCGTCACGCTTGAGCGAGGAGGTCTGCTCGACGGCAGGCGCCATCGGTGCGGACTGGCTGGCGCCCTGGATCGTGACCTGGCCGCGGCCGGTGACGACGCCGGTCAACGTACGCTTGGATTGCAGATTGATCACACTGATGGTGTCGCCCTCAGCGCCGCTCTCGATCGCCTTGCCGCGCGTGGTCAGATAGACGCCGGGCACCTGGTAGATGATGGTGACGGCCTGATCGCGCACCACGAAGTCGGGCTTGACGATGTCGGCGACGCGGATCGGCATGCCCGCCCGCATCGGCCGGCGCAGCTGCATGCCGAGGGTGCGATCGCGCGAGGCGGGCTCGCCGGTGACCTCGGCCTTGGGCCGGCGCTCCAGCGAGACGTCGGAGGACTTCAACAGCTCGGTGCGGTCGATGTCGCGGGTCAGTACGGCCACTTCCACCGTCTCGATCGCGGTTCCGGTGAAGCGGAGCTTGGTCGGCGTCGGGCTGTTGTCGTTGCTGATCTCGAAGGCGATGTCGAAACGGCCGCCGCGGGCGTCATACCGGGTTGCGACCGGCTGGAGCGCGCCGGTGTTGGAGGCGTCCAGGCGCATCTCGGAAATGCCGCGGTCGAGCATGACCGTGATGTTGGCAGCGTCCCCAAGGCCGAAGCGGCGCTCGAGCGCGGAGGCGACCGCAACTTCGAGGTCCTTGCTCGCGAGCGTGCGGGCGAGGCGGGTGACCTGGACCTCCCTGATGTCGCCGGTCATCACGCCGATCACTTGTTTCGCGCGCAGCACCGACAGCACCTGGCCGACCGTCAGCGTGCCCGTGGTGCCGAGATCGGGCGAGCGGTAGACCGGGATCTGCGCGGCCGATCCGGCATTGTCGATGAGATCGCCGACCCGCACCACGTCCGAGCTCACGGCAACGCTGGCGCGCAGCGTCGGCGCTGCGATGACATCATCGGCCGCCGCGGCCGGCAGGGCCAGCGCGACAAGTGCGGTGATCGTGGCAAGGGTGGTCCGGATCATCGTCATCACTCAGCGGAACAGGGCCGTGGTCGATTGCATCATTTGATCGGCGGCGCTGATCACCTTGGCGTTCATCTCGTAGGCGCGCTGGGCCGCGATCAGGTCGCTCATCTCCGAGACGACGTCGACATTGGCCTGCTCGAGGCTGCCTTGCGTGATCTTGCCGTAACCTTCGGCCGTCGCCGTGCCGTCCTGGGGCGGGCCGGAGGAGGGAGTCTCGGTGAACTGATTGCTGCCGACGGGCTGGAGGCCGGCCTTGTTGATGAAGCGGGTGAGGCCGATCTGGCCGAGAATGGTCGAGGTCGAGGAGCCCGGCAGCGTCACCGAGACCTGGCCCTGCTCGTTGACGGCGAGGCCCGAGGCGTTGTTCGGGACGGTGATCGTCGGCTGCACCGGGTTGCCCTGGGCGGTGACGACGCGGCCCTGATTGTCCATCTGGAAGGTGCCGTCGCGGGTGTATTGGTAGGTGCCGTCGGGCATCAGGATCTTGAAGAAGCCATCGCCGGAGACGGCGAGGTCGAGATCGTTGCCAGTCTGCGACAGCGTGCCTTGCGTCATGCTGCGCGGCGTACCTACGGTCTTGACGCCACCGCCGATGTCGACGCCGACGGGCACAATGGTGCCCTGGTCGGAGGCCTGCGCGCCGACGCGGCGGATGTGCTCGTAGATCAGGTCCTGGAACGCCGCGGTCTGCTTCTTGAAGCCCGTGGTGCGCAGGTTCGCGATGTTGTTGGAGATCACCTGAACGTTGAGCTCCTGTGCCGCCATTCCGGTCGCTGCGGTGTGAAGCGCCTGCATGTCAGTTCTCCTTCAATCAGGCCGGAACGTCGGCGAGCTTCTCGATCGCCGATTTGTGGAGGTCGCTCTGCTGCTGGAGCAGGCTGGCGACGGAGGCGTAGCTGCGCATGACTTCGACCATGCGGGTCATCTCGCTGACGGCGTTGACGTTCGACTTCTCGACGTAGCCCTGGCGCACGGTCGACTTGGTGTCGGCCTGCTGCACGGCGGAGCCGATGTCGTAAAGGTTGGCGCCGAGCTTGGTGAGCCTGGTCGGATCGTCGAACGCGACCATGCGGATCTTGCCGCGGATCGAGTCGGTCCTTGCCGTGCCCTCGAGCACCGTGACGGTGCCGTCGGGGGCGATGTTGATGTCGTGATCGGTCGGCTGGAAGGTGATCGGACCGCCGGTGCCGAGCACGAGGGCGCCGTCGGAGGTGACGAGCTGGCCGGTGCTGTTGAGCGAGAACTTGCCGTCGCGGGTGTAACGCTCGCCGCCGGCGGCCTGCACCGCGAAATAGGCGTTGCCGTCGATCGCCACGTCGAGCGGGTTGCTGGTCGCCTCCATCGGACCCTGGCCGATGTCGCGGAAGGTGCCGCGATCCTGCACGTAGGAGACGCGCCGATCCGCGCCGATGAAATTGTCTTCGCGCGCGTTCGAGTTGAGGTACTCCTCGAACAGCGAATGGTCGGCCTTGAAGCCGTTGGTATTGGCATTGGCGACGTTGTTGGCGATGACATCCATCTGCCGTTCCAACGTCATCTGCCGTGACAAGCCGATCAGAAGCGCGTTCTGCATCGGTAATCTCCCCTGAGTGGGACCTGCCACCTCGCTCTCCCAAGCGCCTTGGCGGACCCCGTGAACGAGACCCTTGTTCTCCCAAACCGCCGGTCTCGGCCCTTTCTCAGCGAAAGCCGTGCCAACTCGAAAAGTTGCGTATTTTCAATCCCTTGATGGATTTCAAGGGGTGCGGGAGGGCGGCAGAAAGGTTCTGTTAGCCATGTTTGCCCGGCAGATTTTTCCTAGCGGAAGCACAATCGAAAGGTTCCGTTAACCATTATTACCGTAGCGTTTGCCATGAAGAGGAGCGCATTTGCGCCGGGGCATTCGTATCGCGTCATTGTCTTAGGGCCTCGCTCTTTCGACCCCTTTGAGAGATCCGGGCGCGGCGACCATGGCAGAGAATGAAGCGGAAGGCGGTGCGGCCGCCGAGGGTGCAGAATCCGCTCCGCCCAAGAACAAGCTCAAGCTGATCATCATCGCCGTCGGCGTGCTGGCCATTCTCGGCGGCGGCGCGGCGACCTGGTTCTTCTTCTTCCGAAAGGGAGACGCCGAGCATCATGCCGAGGTGGTGCCGCCGCCGAAGCCGCCGGCCTTCGTCGATGTCCCCGACCTGATGGTCAACCTCGCCGGCTCCCCCGGCGAGCGTGTGCAATATCTGCGGCTGAAGATCGTGCTGGAACTGAAGGAAGAGAAGCAGATCGAGGCGATCAAGCCGACGATGCCGCGCGTCACCGACATCTTCCAGACCTATGTGCGCGAACTGCGCCCCTCCGACCTCAACGGCTCCGCCGGCATCTTCCGCCTCAAGGAGGAGCTGACCAAGCGCGTCAACGCGGCGGTCGCTCCGATCCATGTCAGCGCGGTGCTGTTCAAGGAAGTCGTGGTGCAGTGAGGGGAATGGGCTAGCGCCATGGCCGGCAACGAGCAGATGGACCAGGATGCGATTGCCGCCCAATGGGAGGCATCGCTCGATTCCGAGGATCCCGCGGAGGCCGCCGCCGAGAACGAACTCTCCGAGACCATGGCCCTGCAATGGGCGGCCATGGTCGAGGACGGCAGCCGCGATCTCGGCAGCGGCAAGAATTCCGGCGAACGTGTGCTGTCGCAGGAGGAGATCGACAATCTCCTCGGCTTCACCGTCGGTGACGTCAATCTCGACGACCATTCCGGCATTCGCGCGATCATTGATTCGGCGATGGTCTCCTACGAGCGTCTGCCGATGCTCGAAATCGTCTTCGACCGCCTGGTGCGGCTGTTGACGACCTCGTTGCGCAATTTCACCTCCGACAACGTCGAAGTCTCGCTCGACCGCATCACCTCGGTGCGCTTCGGCGACTACATGAACTCGATCCCGCTGCCGGCCGTGCTCTCGGTGTTCAAGGCCGAGGAGTGGGAAAACTTCGGCATGGCGACGGTCGATTCCAACCTGATCTATTCGATGATCGACGTGCTGCTCGGCGGCCGCCGCGGCACCAGCCAGCTCCGCATCGAGGGCCGGCCCTACACCACCATCGAGACCGAGCTGGTCAAGCGCCTGGTCGAGGTGGTGCTGGCCGACGCCGAGCAGGCGTTCCGGCCGCTGTCGCCGGTGACCTTCACGATCGACCGGCTCGAGACCAATCCGCGTTTCGCCGCGATCAGCCGCCCCGCCAATGCCGCGATCCTGGTGCGCCTGCGCATCGACATGGAAGACCGCGGCGGCAACATCGAGCTGCTGCTGCCTTACGCGACCATCGAACCGATCCGGGGCGTCCTGCTCCAGATGTTCATGGGCGAAAAGTTCGGCCGCGACCCGATCTGGGAGGGCCATTTCGCCACCGAGATCGTGCAGGCCCAGATCGCCGTCGACGCCGTACTCTACGAGGCCGACATCCCGCTCAAGCAGCTGATGCGGCTCAAGGTCGGCGACACGCTGCCGCTGGACATGCGCGCCGATGCCAACGTCACCGTGCGCTGCGGCGACGTCCTGCTGACCGAAGGGCGGATGGGCCGGGTCGGCGACCGGGTCGCGATCCGCGTGACGAAACCCTTGCGCAAGCCAAGTACGACACTTGCGATGTTCGAGAAGGTCGACGAGCAGAACAAGATGATGGAGGCCCCATGAACCACTCTCTGGGAATGGCGATCGAGTCGCTGGTGGCTATCCTGCTGATGCTGACGATCGTCTACTGCGTCATGCTCAACAAGCGGCTGACGCGGCTCAAGGCGGACGAGCATTCGCTGAAGGCGGTGATCGGCGAGCTGATCACCGCGACCGAGATCGCCGAGCGCGCGATCGGCGGGCTGAAGCTCGCCGTGCGCGACGTCAACGAGAACCTCGGCAGCCAGCTCGCGGCGGCGACGCAGATGTCCGACCAGCTCTACAAGCAGCTCGGCGAGGCCGACAACGTGGTGCGTCGCCTGTCCAAGATCGCGATTGCCGCGCGCCCCGTCACGAATCCGGAAATGGTTGCCGCTCCGACGGCGGCCAAGCCCTCGACGGCGAAGGCGGTGGCGGCTGCGGCCGAAGCCTTCTCAGAGCGCCGACGGTCCAACGGTCTTGCCGCATGAAGTCAGGGTATGAAGTCCTTTCGTAACATCCGCGTCATTCCGGTCGTCCTGGTGGCCGTCGCAGGTCTCGCCACGCTGAAGGTGGCGGGACTCGCGATCAATGGCGGCTATGTGTTCGACTACAAGCCGAGCCAGGCCAAGAAGTCCTGGGCGCAGGAGAACCTGAATTTCCCGACCGGCCGCGAAGACCCCGACATCACCGGCTCGACCCATGGCCCGCCGAAAGAAGCACCGAAGCCGGCAGCGCCCGAGACCAAGATGGAGGGTGGCACCGTCGTCAAGATCGACGAGACCCAGGCGCAGGTCTCCGCAGCCGAGCGCGCGATCCTGGAACGGCTGCAGGCGCGCCGCCAGGAGATCGAGGCCCGCCAGCGCGAGATCGACATCCGCGAGAGCCTGCTGAAATCGGCTGAGAAGCGCATCGAGAACAAGGTCGAAGAGATGAAGGCGGTGGAAACCCGCATCTCCGCGACGCAGGCCGAGCAGAAGGCCGCCGAAGCCCAGCGCATGAAGGGCCTCGTCACCATGTATGAAGGCATGAAGCCGAAGGACGCCGCGCGGGTGTTCGACCGGCTCGAGATGGGCGTGCTGATCGAGATCGCCTCGGCGATCGCGCCGCGGAAGATGTCGGACATCATGGGGCTGATGTCGCCCGAGGCCGCCGAGAAGCTGACGGTCGAGATGGCCCGCCGCGCCAATGGCGGGGGCGATCAGTCCGCCTCGGCCGGCGAATTGCCGAAGATCGACGGCAGGCCGACGCAAAAGCCGAATTGAGGGCTCATACTTAAGAAGTCCTTAATTGGCAAAACCTTAGAGTCGAAGGCAGGGGCCGGCAGCAGTGCCGGCGTGGACCCGTCGAACCGGAAGAAATGCCGCCAATGGCGCGAGAGGCTGCCGCTGGATTTGTGTCGCGAGCCCGCGCCTTGGCGCTGGGGTTGTCGCGCCATGTCTGCACGGCGCCCGTGCTCGCAGCCTGCCTGGTAATCGGCTTCGCTGCGCCTGCCCGGGCGGCCGATCCCGTCAGGGGCGAGGCGACGTTCTCGGCCGGCGGCGGCTTTGCCCGCCTCGTGATCAAGCTCGGCGAGGACGTGCCCTCCGAGGTGACGACGGCCGGCTCCATTGTCGTCATCCGTTTCGACCGGCCGGTCGACGTTCCCGTCGATCGTGTTCCGGAAGGTGCGCCCGACTACGTCAACTCAGCACGGCGCGATCCCGACGGCGGCGCCATTCGCCTGTCGCTGGCGCGGCGCGTCACCGTCAACACCATGAATGCGGGCGAGCGCACCTTCATCGACCTTCTGCCGGAGGGGTGGAAGGGGCCGCCGCCGGCCCTGCCGATGGACGTCGTCAAGGAGCTCGCCGAGCGCGCGCGCGTGGCCGAACGGGCCTTGCGCGCCCAGCGCGCCGCGGCCGAGGCCAAGAAGCGTCCGCAGATCCGCGTCCGCGCCTCGGTGCAGCCGACCTTCGTGCGCTTCGTGTTCGAGATGCCCGATGGCGTCGGCGTCTCCTCCGTGCTCAACGAGCAGAAGCTCACGCTCGCCTTCAACGCCAACCTCAATTTCGATCTGGCCGACGCGGTCGTCGCAGCACCGCCGAACGTCGCCTCGATCAAGCAGAAGACCGACATCGACCAGACCAGCGTCGAGATCGCGCTGATCGGCGATTCCGACGTGCACTCGTTCCGTGACGAGAAGAACTACGTCGTCGACATCGCCTTCCAGCCGGACAGAGGCAAGACGGCCACAACGCCCGAGGCGGCGATCGCGCAGCTCAAGCCTGGCGGTCGCGCAGCTGTGCCTGCGCCCACGCCTGAAAGGCCGGCGGCCGCGCAGCGTGAGATCGCGCCGCCGACATCTGAGACGATCGCGCGCGAGGCCAAGATCGACGTCAAGCCGGGCGTGAAGATGGAAGCGCCGGCCGAAGCACCGAAGACGGTTCCGGCGCCTGCAGCGGAGGCCGCGCAAGCGGTAGAAGCACCGAAGGAAGCGCCACAGCCTGCGCCACCCGTTGCGGAGGTCACGCCAGTCAAGCCTGCAATGGCCGAAGCGCCCAAGGAGGCCCTGAAAGAGGCTGCCAAGGACCCGGTCAAGGAAACGGCCAAAGCAGCCGCCGAAGTCCCCGCCACGCCGCAGCCCACGATTGCCAGCGTCGATGCACGCCGCGACAGCGACGGCCTGCGGGTGACGTTTCCGTTTCAGGTCTCGACGCCTGCGGCGGCGTTCCGCCGCGGTGACACTGTCTGGCTGGTGTTCGACACGCCGAAGCCGGTCGACGTCGAGGCGATCCGCAGCAGGGGCGGCGCGATGATCGGCGAGGTCGGCCGCGTGCCGCTCGACAAGGGGCAGGCGGTTCGCATCCGTCTCACCCGTCCGCTGGTGTATTCGCTGTCGAGCGAGGAAGTCGGCAAGGAGACCAACTGGCTGCTGACGCTCGCCGACAAGATCCAGGCGACGCCGCTGCCGCTGATGATGTCGCGCAACATCACCGATCCTGCGCTCGCCAACATCGCAATCCCCTTCGCCAATCCCGGCGTTTTGCACAAGCTCACCGATCCCGATGCCGGCGACACGCTCTATGTCATCACTGGGCAGCGGCCGGTGCGTGGCTTCATCAAGCGGCAGGACCTCGTCGATCTCTCGCTGCTGGAATCCGCGCACGGCATCGCGGTGCGGCCCAACTCCGACGAGATCGGCGTCGAGGTCGGTGCCGACAAGGTCATCCTCGGCAAGAAGGGCGGGCTGACGCTATCGCCGGTCGACATCTCGGCCGAGCGCGCCCCGACCGCGGTGCGCCCGGTCTTCAGCCCGGAAGGCTGGCGCAAGGGCCAGTCGGAGAACTTCTGGGCGCGTCAGAGCGAGCTGATGACGGCGATCTCGGCCGTCGAGCCCGCGCTGCGTTCGCTGCCGCGGCTCGACCTCGCGCAGTTCTACATGTCGCGCGCCATGTACCACGAGGCCAAGGCCGTCACCGAATTGATGCTGAGCGATCCGCTCAACAAGGAGGAGAGCGGTGCGCTGATCATGCATGCCATCGCGAGCATCCTGGTCGGCCGGCCGGCGCAGGGACTGAAGGACCTCGCCAACCCCGTGATCGGCAACAGCCACGATTCCCAGCTCTGGAAGGCGCTCGCCTATGCGCGTCAGGGCAAATGGGCCGACGCGCGCGAGAAGTTCAAGAACGTCGAGTTCGCCATCGCCTCGCTGCCGCTCGACATCCAGCGCATCGTGACGATGGATGCGATGCGGGCGTCCCTCGAGGTGAAGGACTATGCCGGCGCCTCCAAGCGCCGCAGCGAACTCGAGGTGGTCGGCGTCCCGCCGGAGGCTGCGCCCGGCTTCGCGGTGCTGCGCGGCCGGCTCGCCGAGGCGCTCGGCCACGACAAGGATGCGCTCGACGACTACAAGCTCGCGGTGGCATCGAGCGACCGGGCGGCGGCGGCCGAGGCCAAGCAGCTCGAGGTCGCACTGCGTCAGAAGCGCGACGAGATCGGCAAGGACGAAGCGCTGCGCGAGCTCGAGACGTTGTCGATGACCTGGCGCGGCGACGCGATCGAGGTCAAGACGCTGCAGATGCTGTCGCGGCTCTATGCCGAGAACGGACGCTATCGCGACGCGCTCACGGCCGCGCGCACCGCGACCAGGCTCCAGCCGAACGCGGAAGCCTCGCGCCAGGCCCAGGATCTCGCCTCCGACCTGTTCACGCAGATATTCCTGGGGCCAAAGGGTGACGAGCTGCCGCCGGTCGAGGCGCTCGGGATGTTCTACGAATTCCGCGAGCTGACGCCGATCGGCCGCCGCGGCGACGAGCTGATCCGCCGTCTCGCCGATCGTCTCGCCTCGATCGATCTGCTCGATCAGTCCGCCGAGCTCTTGCAATACCAGGTCGACCACCGCCTCGAAGGCGCCGCGCGTGCGCAGGTTGCCGCGCGGCTCGCCATGATCTATCTCGCCAACCGCAAGCCCGACATGGCGATCACCGCGCTGCGCGCCAGCCGCATCAGCGACCTCTCCGGCGAGCTCAGGCAGCAGCGGCTGCTGCTGGAGGCGCGGGCGCAGAGCGACGTCGGCCGTCACGATCTCGCGCTCGACATCGTCTCCAACGTCTCCGGGCGCGAGGTGCTCCGCCTGCGCTCCGACATCTTCTGGGCGGCGCGGCGCTGGCGCGAATCCGCCGAGCAGATCGAGCTCTATTACGGCGACCGCTTCCGCGACTTCAAGCCGCTCAACGCGGTCGAAAAGAGCGACATCATTCGCGCGGCGGTCGGCTACGCGCTCGCCGACGACTCGATCGGCCTGTCTCGCTTCCGCGAGAAATACGCGCCGCTGATGAGCGAGAGCGCGGACCGTCTCGCCTTCGACATCGCGAGCAAGCCGGCCGCAGCCTCGAGTGCCGAGTTCGCCGAGATCGCCAAGCTGGCCGCCAGCGTCGATACGCTCGACGGCTTCCTGCGCGAGATGAAGCAGCGCTTCCCCGACGCCACCGCGCGTGCCCCCGGCACGCCGCAGGCAAAGGATGAGACGGATCACACAGGCTCGCTGCCGACGATCCCGGTCGTGCGTCAGATCAAGATGACGCGGTAGGGATTGGTGCCGCGAGGTGCGGCAGGCCACGGCTCCCTCATTGCGAGCGCAGCGACTTGTCCGCCGAAGCCTTGGGCGAAGGCGGAAGCAATTCAGAATCTTTCCGTGGCAGCAGTCTGGATTGCTTCGTCGCAAGGGCTCCTCGCAATGACGGGGAGGGAGCGGAGGCGATCATTGAGGGGGAGGGGATGGGGCAGCGAACGAAGCTGCGCTCATCCTCCGCCGTAGCTCTGCACCAGGCTTCCCGCCACCAGCGACCAGCCGTCGACCAGCACGAAGAAGATCAGCTTGAACGGCAGCGAGATTGTTGCCGGGGGGAGCATCATCATGCCCATCGACATCAGCACGGAGGCGACGACGAGGTCGATGATGAGGAAGGGGAGGAATAAGAGGAAGCCGATCTCGAAGGCGCGCTTCAGCTCGGAGATCATGAAGGCGGGAACGAGAATGCGAAGTGCGAGGTCATCGGGCGTGGCCGGCGGCGGCTCGCCGGAAAGATCCAGGAACAGCTTGAGGTCCTTCTCGCGCACGTTCTTCTGCATGAAGCCGCGCAAGGGCACCGAGGCGCGCTGGAGCGCGTCCTCGACGCCGATCTGGTTGGCGACGAGCGGGCGGATGCCCTCGTCGTAGGATTTTTGCAGGACAGGGCCCATCACGAAGAAGGTGAGGAACATCGCCAGCGCAATGATGACCGAGTTCGGCGGGGCGGTCGCGGTTCCCAGCGCGGTGCGCAGCAGCGACAGCACCACCACGATGCGCGTGAACGACGTCATCATGATCAGGATCGACGGCGCGATCGACAGCACCGTGAGCAGGGCGATGAGCTGGATGGCGCGCTCGGTGACGCCGCCGGCGCCCGCACCCCCGCCGAGGTTGATGCTGATGTCCTGCGCATGCGCGAGGCTCGCGAGCGAAGCCGCACCGAACAGGACAGAAAGGAAAAGAACTCTACGCGGGAGGGCCGGGGATCTCACGAAGACGGCTTCGGACGGCCGAGCAGGGAGGCCATTTCGTCTTCGAGATTCTCAAAGCTGGTCTTTTCCGGAGCCGGCTTTGCGGGCGGAGCCGGTGGCGCCGGCGGCTCGCTGCGTGCCGCGCGCGTAGGAGCAGCCGGCGGTTCCGGAGCAACCGGGGGTGCAACCGGTTCGCCGGCCGGGCGGCGCAACGCCGCTTCGAGCCGCTGGGCCATTTCAGCGAGATTCTGCTCGGCGCTCGACGGGACGGTGGCGGCAGCCGGCGGTGCAACGGGCGGCGCCTGCGGAATGGGCGGAGGCGGCGGCGCCGCGCGCTCGGCGCGCACGGGCGGCGCCTTCACGGCGTCGCCGTGGCGCGGCGGACGCGGCATCAGCGGTGGCTCGCTGCGAGCGATGCGCGGCGGCATCGGTTCGGGCCGTGGCTCGCGCTCGGGCCGCGGCGCAATCGGGTCAGGGGGGGAACCGGCCAAAGGCGGTTCGCTGCGCCGTTCGGCCAGCGTCGGCGCCGGCCGGCGTGCCTCGTCGGCAAAGGACGGGCGCGGGGGGCGCGGCGGCGGCTCGGGAATTTGCGGCTCGGGATGATCGAGCAGTTCGGGCCGCGGCGCCTCGTCGGCCCAGGCACCGGAATCGGGCATCGGAGCAAGGCGCGGCGGCGGCTCGGCGGTGTTGGTACGCTGCGGCAGCTGATCGCGGCCATGCGCAGCGCGAACGATGTTGGGCTCGACGACGATGTCGGTGGGGCCGCCGATCATCAGGAGATGCTCGACATTGTCGCGCCGGACCAGCACCAGGCGCCGCCGGCCGTCGACCGCGGCAGCATCGATCACGGCGAGCCGGGGCATCCTGCCGCGCTGGGTGTTGGCGCCCAGCCGGCTGCCGCCGAATCGGCGAACCAGCCATGCAGCGACGCCGATCAACGCCAGAACGGCGATGAACGCGACGATGAAGGTGATAGGGCTGCCTTGCATACTTGTCCCCGACGAATGGCGCTTGTCTCGTGCCCATGGCCAGATGCCCGACCACCGGCCTACGATGCCCCAAAACTGCGATTTCTTAACGTCCCACGGCAAGTTTTGCCGTCCCCAACTCTTAATAACCCATGAATCGCCCGATCCAAAACGACTTCTTGGCCTGTGCACGCGCCGCCAAGCGGTTGGGTTAATGCTGCTTTTGGGCGTGTCGGATCACGGGGCATGCACATTCATGTCCCGTCGTGGAACATATGCCTGTGACATCTTAACCAGCCGTTAACCATACACGCGGCAAATTCTGCCTAGCTTCGGACCCCGAGGTCCGCAAGGGGCGGAAGGAGCCGCAACGATGTCCATCAACGACCTCCCGCTGCTGTCGGCGCTGCGAACCAAGATGCAGTGGCATCAGGAGCGCCAGCGCGTCCTGTCCGAGAACGTGTCCAACTCCGATACCCCCAAATTCCGGCCGCGCGACCTGGTCGAGCCGAAGCTCGACAGGTCCGGCGCGATCACCGGCGCGATGGGACCCCTGGTGCTCACCCGTACCAGCGGTTCCCACATGACGCCCTCGGGGGCGGCCTCCGCATTCGACCAGAACAAGAATGTGGGCTTCGAGACCCGGCCTGCGGGCAACGCCGTCGTCCTCGAAGAGGAGATGATGAAGGCCGCCAACAACCAGATGGACTACGCGGCGGCGACCTCGCTCTATTCGAAGAGCCTGCATCTGCTCAAGACCGCGATCGGGAAGGCCTGAGAGAAGCTTAGAGGAGGCGGAACATGGCGAATGACAGCAGCGACTTTGCCCGCTCGATGGCGATCGCGACCTCCGGCCTGCGGGCGCAGGCCGGACGCATGCGGGTGATCTCGGAGAACATCGCGAACGCGGATTCGACCGCGCAGACGGCGGGCGGCGATCCCTATCGGCGCAAGGTGCCGACGTTTTCGTCCGCGCTCGACCGCACGCTGGAGGCCCAAGTCGTCACCCTCGGCAGGATCAAGCCCGATCAGTCCGCCTTCCGGGTCAGGTACGAGCCCAACAATCCGTCCGCGGACGCGAGCGGCAACGTCAAATATCCCAACGTGAACTCGGTGGTCGAGATGACCGACATGCGCGATGCGCAGCGGTCCTACGAGGCCAATCTCAACATCATCAGTGCGACGCGCCGGATGATCCAGCGCACGCTGGACATCCTCAAGAGCTGAACAGGACATCTGAGCCATGGCATCACCGACAATCGCCGCCAATGCTTACGCCAATCTCGCCCGCGTGCTGGAGAACAGCGGCGCCGCCAAGGGCAGCGAGCCGAGCGGGCAATCCTTCGCTTCGCTGCTGAAAGACGCCGTCGGCAGCGTCATCGAGTCCGGTCGCAAGTCCGACGCGCAGGCGGTGGCGATGGCCTCCGGCAAGGCCAACGTGATGGACGTGGTGACGGCGGTCGCCGACACCGACGTTGCGGTGTCGACGCTGGTCTCGGTCCGCGACCGCGTCATCGCGGCCTATGAAGACATCATGAAGATGCCGATCTGACGGACGCTGGCGCTCACCACGATCGTCGAGCGCAGCGAAGCAATCCAGAGTCTCTCCGCGGCGGCAGTCTGGATTGCTTCGTCGCAAGAGCTCCTCGCAATGACGGGAGGGAGCGTTCGTTCCTGGCCGGATAGCGGGACGAAGGTTGAACAAAGGAATCCTGAAATGACCGGACCCGAAACCCTCGACGTCGCACGCGATGCGATCTGGACCATCGTGCTCGTGTCGTCGCCGCTGATGGTGGTCGGCCTCGTGGTCGGCGTCGTCGTGTCGCTGTTCCAGGCGCTGACGCAGATCCAGGAGCAGACGCTGATCTACGTGCCCAAGATCCTGGCTATCTTTGCCACGATGCTATTGGCGCTGCCGTTCATGGCCGACTCGCTCCACGCCCACATGCTGCGGATCTCGTCGCGAATCATCGGCGGCTGAGGCACAATGCGTAGATCATGCGCATCGACGTCTCGCTGCTGCCGGCGCTCGCCGCTTCCTTCATGCTGGTCTTCGCCCGGGTCGGCGCGATGGTGATGCTGCTGCCAGGGCTCGGCGAGACCAACATCCCGACGCGGATCAAGCTGTCGATCGCGCTGCTGCTCACGCTGATCATCCTGCCGCTGCATCGCAACGCCTATCAGGTCGACATGGGCTCGCTCGCGCCGCTCCTGGTCCTGATGCTGCATGAGATCGCGATCGGCATCGTGCTGGGCGCGACCGCTCGGGTGACGCTCTCGGCCCTGCAGGTCGCCGGCTCCGTGATCGCGCAGCAGATGGGGCTCGGCTTCGTCACCTCGGTCGATCCGACCCAGGGGCAGCAGGGCGTGCTGGTCGGCAACTTCCTGACCATGCTGGGCGTGACGCTGCTGTTCGCCACCGACAGCCACCATTTGGTGATCGCGGCGCTGAACGACAGCTACAAGATCTTCTCGCCGGGCGAGACCGTCTCGAGCGGCGACGTCGCCTCGCTGGCGACGCGAGCCTTCGCCGCCGCATTCCGCTTGGGCTTGCAACTGTCCGGACCGTTCCTGGTGTTCGGCCTCGTCTTCAACATCGGGCTGGGAATCCTGGCGCGGCTGATGCCGCAGATGCAGGTCTATTTCGTCGGCGTGCCGCTCTCGATCTTCGCGGGCTTTCTGGTCCTCGCCGTGGTGCTCGCGGCGATGATGGGCACCTATCTCGACTACTTCATCGGTGTCATGAACCAGATGATTCCGCTCAAGTAACGGGGATCGACCGATGGCGGAAGACAACGATCCCGAAAGTCAAACAGAAGACCCGACGCAAAAGCGTCTCGACGACGCACTCGAACGCGGCGACGTCGCCAAGAGCCAGGAGATCAACACCTGGTTCATGATGGCGGGCGGCACGCTCGTGGTCTCGACCTTCGCCGGCTCGGTCGGCAGCGGGCTGCTGACGCCGATGCGCAACCTGCTCGCCAATTCCTGGATGATCAAGACCGACGGCAGGTCTCTGCTGGCGCTGATGCAGCAGATCGAAGTCGCCGTGCTCGCGGCGATCGGCGTGCCGCTCTTGATGCTGGTGCTGGCGGCGATTGCCGGCAACATGCTCCAGCACCGGCTGGTGTGGTCCGCCGAATCCTTGAAACCCAAGTTCAACAAGATCTCGCCCGGCGCCGGCTTCAAGCGCATCTTCGGCAAGCAGGCGGCGGCCAATTTCCTCAAGGGCGTCGGCAAGCTGGTCCTGCTCGCCGTGGTCATGACCATGATCCTGTGGCCGGAGCGGCATCGCATGGAGGCGATGGTCAGGCTCGACCCAGCGGCCATGCTCGGCGCCACCACCAGCATGACCATCCATCTGCTCGGCGCGGTGGTGGCCGCGCTCGCGATCGTCGCCATTGCCGACTATTTCTTCCAGTACCGCAGCTGGTTCCAGCGGCAGAAGATGTCGCTCCAGGAGATCAAGGAAGAATACAAGCAGTCCGAAGGCGACCCACACATCAAGGGCAGGATCAGGCAACTGCGGCAGCAGCGCGCCAAGAAACGCATGATGGCTGCGGTTCCCAAGGCCTCCGTGATCATCACCAACCCGACCCACTATTCGGTGGCGCTGTCCTACGAGCGCGGCATGGCCGCGCCGATCTGCGTCGCGAAGGGCGTCGACAATCTGGCCTTCAAGATCCGGGAAATCGCGCGCGAGCATGACATTCCGATCGTCGAGAACGTGCCCCTGGCGCGCGCGCTCTACGCAACCGTCGACATAGACCAGGAAATCCCGACCGAGCACTACCATGCGGTTGCCGAGGTCATCGGCTACGTCATGCGCCTGAAGCGCGGATTCGGCGCCGGGCGGGGATAAAATGCCCGAAAAGTACCGGAAATGGCCGTAATCTGGGAATCAGCGTACCTTTCGCGTCTGCTGCCCTTGCACCTCCGGGTCCGATTCAGGCAGGGAGGACCTCGCGCGCCCCGGAGCGCGTTGATTCTCTGCCGACAGGCTACGCCAGCGTAAAATGACTGCTGAGACCGACCACGACCTGTCACGCGAGCCCGTTGCGGCGCATGAGCCGTCGCCGCGCTCGGGCAGTATCGCGCTCGTGCTCCTGGTGGCCGCCGGCCTCGTCGCGGTCGCCGTCGGGCTGATGACGCTCGGCCGCGCGCAGGCGCAGCCCTATATTCTCGGCATCCTCGCCGTGCTGGCGATGGTCGGCCTGTTCAATCTGTTCGCCTTCGCAGCCGGCATCATCCGCTTCGCCGACCGCAATCTCGATGATCCCATCATCGGCCGGATCTCCGATCATGCCTTCGACGGGCTCGCGGTCACCGATAGCCGTGGGCACGTGGTCTATTCCAACGCGGCCTATCTGACGCTGACGGGTGCCACCGGTCCCCAGGACGTGCGTCCCGTCGAGCGCGTCTTCATCGGCAACCCCGACGTCTCCGAGGCCGTGTTCCGCCTGCTCAAGGCTGCCCGCGAAGGCAAGCGGCAGCAGGAAGAGGTGCGCATCTCCGGCCATGACGGCAACCAGGGCCGCTGGCTCCGCATGCGGGTCCGCCCCCTCGGCACGGGCAAGCGCGAGGGGAAATATGCGGTGTGGTCGATCGCCGACATCACCCGCGACCGCGAGCGCCAAGAGGACGTGTTCCAGGAGCTCCAGCACGCGATCGAATATCTCGATCACGCCCCTTGCGGCTTCTTCTCGGTCAATCCGGCCGGCGAGCTCGCTTACGTCAATGCGACGCTGGCGAACTGGCTCGACTACGACCTCGCCGAGATCGGCTCGGGCGGCCTGAAGCTGACCGACATCGTCTCCGGCGACGGCGCCTCGCTGTTGACTTCGATCGTCGCGGTGCCCGGCGAGGTCAAGACCGAGGTCTTCGACATCGACCTGCGCATGCGCACCGGCAAGACCATGCCGGTGCGGCTCTACCACAAGCTCGCCTTCGGCGCCGACGGCGCCCCGGGACCGTCGCGCACTCTAGTGATCAGCCGTGCGCGCGACGAGCGCAGCGATCCCGACCGCGCCGCCGAAGTGCGCTTCATGCGCTTCTTCGACCACACGCCGATGGCGATCGCCACAGTCGACCGCGGCGGCAACGTGGTGCGCGCCAATGCGCGCTACGCCAAGCTCGGGCAGGCGCTCGGGCTCGACAGCGCCTCGAAGTCGATCTTCCGCGCGGTCAATTCGCGCGACCGGCATCTGCTGATCGCGGCCATCAACCAGGCTGCCGAAGGCCAGGCCGACATCGCCCCCGTCGAGGTGGCGCTGGAGGGGACCAAGGAGCGCTGGGGCCAGTTCTTCGTCACGCCGGTCGATGCGGCCGAGAACGAGGCGGAAGCCGCCATCGTGCACATGCTCGAGACCACCGAGCGGCGCGCGCTGGAGAACCAGATCAACCAGTCGCAGAAGATGGAGACGGTCGGCCAGCTCGCCGGCGGCATCGCCCACGATTTCAACAACGTGCTCTCCGCCATCATGATGGCGAACGACTTCCTGCTGAACGCGCACAAGCCGACCGATCCGTCGTTCCAGGACATCATGCAGATCAAGCAGAACGCGACGCGGGCCGCCACCTTGGTGCGGCAGCTGCTGGCGTTCTCGCGGCGGCAGACGCTGCGGCCGCAGGTGCTCGACCTCGGCGATGCGCTCTCGGATCTCACCATGCTGTTGCGCCGGCTGATCGGAGAAAAGGTCAAGCTCGACCTCGTGCACGGCCGCGACCTCTGGCCGGTGAAGGTCGACGTCTCCCAGTTCGAGCAGGTGATCGTCAACCTCGCGGTGAACGCGCGCGACGCCATGCCCGACGGCGGCAAACTGATCATCCGCACCGCCAACGTCACCGCCGACGAAGCGGCCAGACTTGCCTACAAGGGCATGCCGGCGGCGGACTATGTGCGGATCGAAGTCGCCGACACCGGCACCGGCATCCCCGCCGACATTCGCGACAAGATCTTCGAGCCGTTCTTCTCGACGAAAGAGGTGGGCAAGGGCACCGGACTCGGGCTGTCCACCGTCTACGGCATCGTCAAGCAGACCGGCGGTTTCATCTACGTCGATTCCGAACCGGGGCAGGGAACCTCGTTCCATATCTTCCTGCCGCGCCATCATGCCGAGGCGGAGGCGCAGGTCGAGCAGCCTGCAGCCGTGATCAGCGCGACCAATGGCGCATCGAAGGAGGCCGGCCCGCCAGCGGAGGCCAAGCCGCGTACCGATCTCACGGGACAGGGCACCATCCTGCTGGTCGAGGACGAGGAGGGCCTGCGTGCATTGAATGCGCGCGGTCTGCGCTCGCGCGGCTACACCGTGGTCGAGGCCGAGAACGGCGTCGAGGCCATGGAGGTGCTGGAGGAGCAGGGCGGCGCGATCGATCTCGTCGTCTCCGACGTGGTGATGCCGGAGATGGACGGCCCGACACTGCTGAAGGCGATGCGGGAGCAGAACCCCGAGATCAGGTTCATCTTCGTCTCCGGCTACGCTGAGGATGCGTTCGAGAAGAGTCTTCCCGAGGGCCAGCAGTTCGACTTCCTGCCAAAGCCGTTCACGCTCAGCCAGCTGGTGGCGGCGGTGAAGGAGACGATGACGAAGCAGGGGTGACGGCCTCTCTCTCTCGCGCGCGCTGATCTTTCTTTCCGTCATTGCGAGGAGCGCAGCGACGAAGCAATCCAGAATCTCTCCGCGGAAATTGCTTCATCGCTGCACTCCTCGCAATGACGGCTGGTGAACCAGCTGGGCTCGCGCTGATGTGGGGAAAAGCGGAAATCGGTCGTAAATCCGGCGCTAACCGTCGGCCCCTGGTTCCCCGTAAAACCCCTGTCAAATAGGAGCTTTTGCCACATCCCCGCGACTGAGGGCCGCAGCCATAGCTCCCGAAACACGCTTCACTTTTCGGGAAGTCTGCCCATCTTAAGCGCACGTCCCCATGCCGGGGATTTGGGAAACGCACATGACTTTCTCGCAACGCTCCCGCAGTGTCTTCAAGACGATTGCCGTCGTGCTGGCGCTTGCGCTGCCGACCGCGCTGACGATCTCGTCCGCCGACGCCCGCGCCGGCGGCGGCTTCTCGTCCGGTTCGCGCGGCTCGCGAACCTATTCGGCTCCGCCGTCGACCACGACCGCGCCGGGCTCGACCTCGCAGTTCAACCGCACCTACACCCAGCCGGGTGCAGGCATGAATTCGACCGCGGCTGCGCCCGCCCGCGGCGGCCTGTTTGGACGCGCCGGCGGCTTCATGGGCGGCCTTGCGGCCGGCTTCCTCGGCGCCGGCCTGCTCGGCATGCTGTTCGGCGGCGGCCTGTTCGGCGGCCTCGGCAGCCTGTCCTCGATCCTCGGCCTGATCATCCAGATCGCGCTCGTGGTGCTCGTGGTGCGGTTGGCGATGTCCTGGTGGCAGCGCCGTCATGCGCAGCAGCAGCAGCCGGCCTATGCCAATGCCGGTGCTGACACGGGCGCAGGTTCTGCGCCGCAGCCGAACTATCGCAGCGGTCTCGGTGGCTTCGGCTTCGGCGCCAACAACGCGCCGCTCGAGATCAAGCCGGACGACTACGAGGCGTTCGAGCGGCTGCTCGGCGAAGTCCAGGCCGCCTGGTCGAACGAGGACGTGGCCAAGCTGCACACGCTCGCGACGCCGGAGATGGTCTCCTATTTCGAGCAGGATCTCGCCCAGAACCGCACGCGCAACGTCGTCAACAAGGTGACCAACGTCAAGCTGTTGCAGGGCGACCTCGCGGAAGCCTGGCGCGAAGGCGAGACGGACTACGCCACGGTGGCGCTGCGCTTCGCGCTCACCGACAAGACGACCGACCGCAACACCGGCGCAGTCGTTGCCGGCAGCGAGCAGCCGGGTGAGGCGACCGAGATCTGGACCTTCGCCCGCCGGCCGGGCACCGGCTGGGAATTGTCAGCGATCCAGCAAACCAACTGATCGCTTGCGACAGGACAAACCAAGGGCGTCGTGCTTCTGCACGGCGCCTTTTTCTTTAGGGCGTCCCGCATCGCCGCATCGGAATAAGCGGGCGCGCATCGGGTTGAAATGAGGCGGCCAACGACAAGCACAACGGGAGGAAACATGACCCGCATCGACAGATCCGTGACGATTACAGGCCTCGCGCTCGCAGTAACCTTGCTGGCGGCGCCATCGGCGCAGGCGCAGTCGGCCGACATGACCTTCTTCGTGACCTCCAACGGTCCGGGCAAGGGCGCCGATCTCGGCGGCCTCGAGGGAGCCGACGCGCAATGCCAGAAGCTCGCTCAGGCCGCCGGCGCCGGCACCAAGACCTGGCGCGCCTATCTCTCGACGCAGGCCGCGGACGGCAAGCCGGCCGTCAACGCCAAGGACCGCATCGGCAAGGGACCGTGGCAGAACGCCAAGGGCACGGTCGTAGCCAAGGACGTGGCTGACCTGCACGGACCCGCCAACAATCTCACCAAGCAGACCGCGCTCAACGAGAAGGGTGAGGGGATCACCGGTGCTGGCGACCAGCCGAACCGGCATGACATCCTCACGGGATCGCAACCAGACGGCACCGCGTTTGCCGGATCGGACGATCGCACCTGCAAGAACTGGACGTCGAGCACGCAAGGCGCCGCGATGGTCGGCCATTTTGATCGCCGGGGCCTGCGCGACGACGAGCCCTCGAAGTCTTGGAACAGCTCTCACCCCTCGCGCGGTCCCGACGGTGGCTGCTCGCAGGCCGATCTGAAGTCCACCGGCGGCGACGGCCTGTTGTATTGCTTCGCGGCGAATTGAATTAAGGCGCGAAGCTCTCTCACTGGTCATTGCGAGCGCTGCGCTCGCAATGACGGAGCTTTCGGTGAGATCCGTCGCTCGCTCGGCGGAACCTTCGGCTGCCTGCTTCATTGGTTCCGTCGCCCCACGCTTACGGACCTTTCTCATGAAATACGAACTCTACTACTGGCCCGAGATCCAGGGCCGCGGCGAATATGTGCGGCTGGCGCTGGAGGAGGCCGGTGCCGCTTACGTCGACGTCGCGCGCGGGCGGCGCGGGACGGCTGCGATGATGAAGATGATGGAGGCGCATGCGGGCACGCCGCCTTTCGCGCCGCCGTTCCTGAAGGCAGGCAAGCTCGTCATCGGCCAGACCGCCAACGTCCTGCTCTATCTCGGCGGCCGACATGGGCTTGCGCCGAAGACGGAGGCTGGCCGGCTCTGGGTGCACCAGCTGCAGCTCACCATCTCCGATCTCGTGGTCGAGATCCACGACACCCATCATCCGCTCGGGCCTTCGATGTACTACGAGGACCAGAAGCCGCCGGCGAAGAAGCGCACCGCCGATTTCTGGAGCGAGCGCGTGCCGAAATTTCTCGGCTATTTCGAGCGGCTCCTCACCGATGGCGGCGGCTCCTATGTCACCGGCCGCAGACTGACCTATGTCGATCTCTCGCTGTTCCAGATCGTTGCGGGACTGCGCTATGCCTTCCCCAAGCGCATGAAGGCGTTCGAGAGCGACATCCCGGGCCTCGTCGGCCTGCACGACCGCATCGCCGCACGGCCGAACATCAAGGCCTATCTCGACAGCGGCCGCCGCATTCCCTTCAACGAGCAGGGCATCTTCCGCCACTATCGCGAGCTGGACGCTTAGCGGTTCGGACGGGAGAGTGATCTGCTCTCACCACACGCCAGGCACCAGGCGATACCGCACCCGCGCTGCGTACTCGGCATAGCCCGGCAGGCCCTCGCGCAGCGTGCGCTCCTCGATCCCGATGCGGACCGCAAACAACACTGGGAATACCGGCGCCATTGCAAGTCCCCACCACGACCCCAACAGCAGCGGCATGCCGACGAAGAACAGGACCATCCCGCTGTACATGGGATGGCGCACATGGGCGTATGGTCCCGTCGAGATCACCCGCTGCGCGCGCTCGGCCTGGAGCTTCACCACGGGCGCGGCGAACGAGTTCTCGCGGAAGACCCACATCGTGAACAGTGTCGAGGCCAGGAACAGCACGAGTCCGAAGACCTGCAACGCAACCGGCATCTCGGAGAAATGAGCGCGCCGGTCGAGACCCATCGCGACCAGCCAGGCCAGCATCGCAACGACGAAGACGATCATGAACATCTTGTCGGCGGCGGGCTGATCCTTTTGCAGGACCGGCCGCAGGCGTTCGGCGAGCAGCGCCGGGTCGATCCGGTGGAGCCACCAGCCGCAGAGCGGACCAAGCAAGGCGGAGGTGACGAGGAACACCCAGGCCGAAGGCCAGTGCAATGTCCCGGCGGAGGCGAACAGCAGCGCGCCCATGCCGACGACGAAGATCGTGTTCTGCAACAGGAGGCGTGCGATCATGCGCGGGATTCCCGGATGCCGCGCACGAGATTGGTCCCGCTATCCGGCGAAGATGCGGCCGGACACGCGAAAGCCCCGGTCGACCGGACCGGGCGCTTTCCGCCTAGCAAGCCCGATCAGGCGAGCTGATCGATTCGCGTGCCCTGACCCGGCGGCAGCGGCGCAGGCGGCTGCGGTTTGAAGGTCGGATCCTCGTCCCTGACCTTGGCCTGATCGTTCTGCTGCTTGGTCGTGTCGTAGTTCGGAACCACGATCGCGATCGGCGGGGGCGCAATGGTGGAAACCTTCATCCGCAAATCCTCACACATGGAAGCAATCGAGCCTGCCCTGCAAGGAGCGAAATTTCCTTCAAGGCAATCGCTAAAATGCGAGGGATTGGGGGGCGGTGGATGAGGCGGCTTTCGCGCCTCATCCGCGTTGTCTCTCGGAGATGACGAGACCTCTCAGTGTCATTGCAAGGAGCTCTTGCGACGAAGCAATCCAGTCTGTTTCCGCGGAGGGACTCTGGATTGCTTCGCTGCGCTCGCAATGACGGAATCCGGGCGAGCTGCGTCGGGCCACGTGAGCGCCTTGTCCGCTGCAATAGCGACGAGCGCCCCTACTCGTCCTTGCCGCGCGTGATCGCGATCGACGCTTCCGTCTTGGTGCGGGTGCACTCCATGTTGAGCCGCCGGTAACGCATGGTGACCTTGTCGCCGCGCAACAGGCCCATCCGCTTCAGGCAGCGTGTGGCGCCCGTCGTAGTGTCGTCCTTCGTTACGGTGAAGACGATCGCCGCCATCGATCCCACCAACGCATAGAATTCCGGCTTGGGCTTGCGGTCGCCCTTGGCATAGAGCTCGATGGAAAATTTATCGCCGCGGCAGCCGACGGACAGCTCCTTGGCTGCCGGGTGGGTCAGATAAACGACATTGGCCGCCCGAAAATTCACCTTGAGGCGATCGATCTGGCTCGCCAGCTCCTTGGCGCTGTCGTCGCAGCGGTCGGCGCGCGCGGGTGAGGTGAGGGTCACAAGTCCGGTGATGGCGGCGGCGACCAGGATCGCGCCGCGGACGTTCAAGTTCAATGACATGATGAAAAGCCCCTTAGGGCGCGCATTCAAGCGTCGGCGGACGGGAAGCGCAAGGGCGGGGACCGGCCTTTCCACGCGCCGTGCCAATGCCTTCCCGAGCCCTGGCCAGCCTCTCCCATGCGCATCGGTCCCTTCCTTTTCCGGCCAAAATGGGCTTAGAACGCTTCTACGCCGTGAGCCCCGCCAGGGCCCCAAAACCCCGAGATCGCCCATGAACGCTCCTACCGCTTTCCCCGACCAGTCAAAGCCCGTTCCGCCCTACAAGCACACCCCGCTGTTCCCGCTGGGCAAGGACGAGACGCCCTACAAGAAGATTTCGTCCGAGGGTGTCAGGGTCGAGAAGGTCCTCGGCAAGGACATGCTGGTGGTGTCGCGCGAGGCGCTGCGGGCGCTGTCGGAGGCGGCTTTCGGCGACATCAATCACTATCTGCGGCCCGGCCATCTGAAGCAGCTCCGTGCGATCCTGGAGGACGGCGAGGCCAGTCCGAACGACAAGTTCGTCGCGCTGGACTTCTTGAAGAACGCCAACATCGCGGCCGGCGGCGTGCTGCCGATGTGCCAGGACACCGGCACCGCGATCATCATGGGCAAGAAGGGCTGCAACGTCATCACCGATGGTGACGACGAAGCGGCGCTCTCGGAAGGCGCGCGCGATGCCTACCTGCGCCGCAATCTGCGCTACTCGCAGGTCGCGCCGCTCTCGATGTATGAAGAGAAGAACACCGCCAACAACATGCCGGCGCAGTGCGAGATCTACGCCGAGGGCGACGACGCCTACAAGTTCATGTTCATGGCGAAGGGCGGCGGCTCCGCCAACAAGAGCTTTCTGTTCCAGGCCACGCCCTCGGTGCTGACCAAGGACCGGCTGCTTGCCTTTCTCAAGGAGAAGATCCTGACGCTGGGCACCGCGGCGTGTCCGCCCTATCACCTCGCGATCGTGATCGGCGGCACCTCGGCCGAGCTCTGCATGAAGACGGTGAAGCTCGCTTCCGCGCGCTATCTCGACGCGCTGCCGACCCATGGCTCGCCCGACGGCAACGCCTTCCGTGACGTCGAGATGGAGCAGGAAATTCACAAGATGACGCAAAGCCTGGGAGTGGGGGCGCAGTTCGGCGGCAAATATTTCTGCCACGACGTGCGCGTGATCCGCATGCCGCGCCATGGCGCTTCGCTCCCCATTGGCCTCGGCGTATCCTGCTCGGCCGACCGCCAGGTGCTCGGCAAGATCACCAAGGACGGCGTCTATCTCGAGGAGCTCGAGCACAACCCGGCGCAATATCTGCCCGAGGTCGAGCAGTCGCTCGGCGGTGAGGTCGTGAAGATCGACCTCAACCAGCCGATGAAGGACATCCTGGCGACGTTCTCGAAATACCCGATCAAGACGCGCGTCTCGATGACCGGCACCATGATCGTCGCGCGCGATAGCGCGCATGCCAAGCTGCGCGAGCGGCTGGAGAAGGGCGAGCCGCTGCCGGATTATTTCAAGAACCACCCGGTCTATTACGCCGGCCCGGCCAAGACGCCCGACGGCTATGCCTCAGGCGCGTTCGGTCCGACCACCGCCGGCCGCATGGATTCCTTCGTCGATCAATTCCAGGCCGCCGGCGGTTCGATGGTGATGGTGGCCAAGGGCAATCGGGCGCCGGCCGTGCGCGAGGCCTGCAAGAAGTATGGCGGTTTCTATCTCGGCTCGATCGGCGGTGCCGCGGCCAACCTTGCCGAACACTGCATCAAGAAGGTCGAGGTGCTCGAATATCCCGAACTCGGCATGGAAGCGATCTGGCGCATCGAGGTCGTCGACTTCCCCGCCTTCATCATCGTCGACGACAAGGGCAACGATTTCTTCAAGGAGTTGAACCTGGGCTGAGTTGTCGTGGCCGGGCTTGACCCGGCCATCCATCGCTCGTCCGAAGATGGATACGCGGGTCAAGCCCGCGCATGACGCCGAGTGATCGGGGACGCATCCGTCCGCTCTAGCTGCAATTCGTGACCTGGTTCGAGCACAGCGCGCGCCACCAGCCGCGGACGCCGTCATGGCTCTCGACCAGGCCCCAATATCCGCTGCAGGCGAGAAGTCGCTTCGGTCCGCCGTCGCCGTCAATCGGGCCGCCGTGCTCACGCTGTGCGGGCATCCATTTGGCGTCGATGAAGGGGGCCTGAAACAAGCCGCCCGCACGTGCGGAGCCATTGGCATAGCTCGCGCCGACCTTGCTGGCCGCCACCCAGCCGCGCCCGGCATAGGGTTTTGGCGCGTTGCGCGGGTATCTCTTCTCGTCCTCGTAGTCTTTGCCCGGCGGCTTCGCGCCCGCGATCAGGAACCAGCCATCCCGGAAGCCGATGATGCGGAATTCGGTGAGCCAGCCGCCCTCGGGCGTGTTCTCCGCTCCGCCGAGCTTGAGCCGGTAGGGCGGCGGCAGGGTGCCGAGCACGCGCGCTTTCACCGAGGGCTCGGCGCGCACGTTGAGGCCGTTCGGATCCTTGTCGATGGACCAGGCGCCGAGAGCGCAGGGTTCGGTACCTGCGGGCAGGGTGGAGCGCTTTGCCGCGAGATCGGCGTGCATCTCGGCGAAATCGGTGTCATCGCCGTCCGGAGCCGGCTCGGTGCGCGGCTTCAGTTCGGCCGAGACGGCCCGCGTCGCGTCCGGAGTCAGCGTGACGACCAGCCTCTGACGTGAAGCGAATACGCTAGCTGGAGTCTGCGGGTCATTCGATGTCGCGGCATAGACGGCGAGGTACCCGGTCGCGCCTTCGGTCCGATAGGCTGCGCCGGCGACATAGCCTGCCGGCACCAGGGCGAGCGCGCTTGCGCGCCACGCCGGTTCGGTGTCGTCCGCGCACGCCGCCTGTGTCGCGACAGGCAGGATCGTTGCCGCGATGATACGGAGCGCACGCATGGTCATTCGACGCGAGCCGTTAGGCCCGCGTGCCCGTGAACGGGAAGCTGCCCATGGGGCCGATGCCCATCTCGCCGCTGATGCTGTCGCCCGAGACCGTGCCGGTGAATTCCAGCGTGAGTGGCATCGGGTTGTCGATCGAGACCTTCCAGGAAACGTTGTCGCCAGAGACGGTGCCGTCGAAAATCTCGGCGGTATTGCCTTCTGCACCTTGCGTGCCCGTGAGAGTGCCGCACGCGGCTCTTAGGCTCAACGTTGCCTGGCGCTCGCCCATCGGCGTCGTCATGGTCAGATTCCAGTTGCCGTCTACGGCCATTCCCGTCTCCCGAACAAATCACCGGCGGACCGCGACGATCCGCGGCCAGTCCCGTGGCGAGCCTATAACCCAACTCGACGCGCCTGCCTAACCCCGCATTCAGGCGCGGGCAGCGGCGCGTCGGCGGCTGCTGACGATGATGCGCAGAACGACGTACTGCACGGCAAAGGCCAGAATCTTGCCACCGCCCGCGACCACCGTGAGATAGAATGCCCACAGCTTCAGATCGCCCGTCGAAGCGACCACGATCATGCCGACGCCGATCACGAACATCAGCGCCGACCAGGCATAGCCCGCGGCGGTCACATATTCCGGAACCGTCTCGACGACGATCGGCGGCATGTAGCGCAGCATCCAGCCGCGCTTGAGCATGATCAGGCCGATCGCGAAATGCGCGATCGCGGGCTTTGCCAGCATGAAACGGGCATCGTTGGTCAGCAGCGTGATCGCGCCAAGTCCAACGACGAGCGCGAGGCTCGCATAGGTCATGTAGTTGAGCGGCTGCCCTTTGATGCGGGCATAGATGACCTGCGCGACCGCGCCGGCGATCGCCACCGAGGTCGCCAGGATGACGTTGTCGGTGATGAGGTAGATGGCCAGGAAGAGGATTGCGGAGAAGAGGTCGGAGCCGAGACGGGCAAATACGTCCTTCATCGTGATCCTGTTCAGCGGGCGTTGGGGCAATGCGCGGGTGGCCGTACCATACTTGGTCTGACGATGCGCGGCATACTATTTTGTGACATGAATCTCGGTGTCGCGGGGACCAAAGATTGACGAGAACGCGACCGCCATCAAACGCGTGGCCGCAGCCCAGGGCGCCAGTCATGATGTTGGAATAGTGAAATCAGGCTCGTCGGGCCGGCTGGAACCAATTCAATAAAATCGATGGTTTCCGAGCAGAGTTGAGTCATTGAATCGTCACAGGGTCCAAACCGTATAGGCGACCTCCAAAAAGTGAAGCAGCGCAACGACCTGATCTAGCGAGGCATCGACCCATTCCGCCCAAGGCAGGTGGGACAGGATCGGTAGCCCCGAGACGATCAGAAGGCAGACCGCGAGCAGGATACCGCCGTTGAAGAACGTGAGACTCCTTTGCCCCGTCAGTAATGCGAGTGCGGCAGAGGCCAAGGCGAGGACAGCGAGGAGGTCGGCGGTGATCGAGGGCATGTGCATGAGACCTCTTTGGTGACGCAGCATCAACGTGATCTGAAATCGCTGTTTCGTCGCGCACGGAAACGACGCCAGCTACTGGGCACCCACCCAATTGCCGTGAAAGCCGTCGGGCACGCGGTGGCCGAGCTGTACCAGCGCGGCGGGGCCGGCCTCGACATCGATGGCATTGAACACGGCGAGATCGCTGCGGTTCTCCCGCGCGCGCCAGACCACCGCAAGCAGCCAGCCGTCGCCCTCGACCGCATCCTTCGATCGCTCGACGAACACAGGCTCGGAAATGGTATCGCCGACCGGCAGCAGATAATGGCCGAGCCGTCGGCCGTTGCCATCGACATGGACGATGCCCGATAGCGCGCCGAACATCGGCAGCCTCGGATTTGCGCAGGCGTACCAGCCGTGACGGCTCTTCAACCCGGCACGACGATCGTCGATGCGCGGAAATTCGCCGGTGAGATCGTCGAGATAAGTCTGCTGGAAGCGGTCGGTGTTGCCCGAGAGATCGAAGGTCCAGCGGCAGTGCCGGGCGCGCGACTTCTCCGGATCGGTCGGCCGTCCGTCCGGATGCGGAAACAGTGGCGCTTCCTCGAACTGCATGACGTCGGCGATGATGCGGCCATCCTCCTCCCACGCATTCATGATGTGGAAGACGTAGCAGGCTTCACCGCGAAACCAGACGATGTCCTTGGCCGTGCCGCTGCGCTTCATCACGCCGACATAGGCGCCCTTGTCCGGCTCCCAGGCGTAGGGCGGCTTCCCGCTCATCGCGCGCTCCATGCTGCCGGTGATCGGCAGGATCGGAAACAGCACATGGTTCGCGGTGACGATGAAGTCGTGCACCATGCTGGCATAGGGGGCCTCGAACCGCTCGAAGCGCGTCGCCTTGCCGGAGGCATCGATCGATCCGTAGGAGAGGGCCGGTGTCAGCGGTCCCGCGGCGTTGTAGCCGAAGAACACGAGCTCGCCCGTGACGGGATCCACCTTCGGATGCGCGGTGAAGCTGCCGGCGACGCGGCCCTGGTAATTGTGATAACCGCGCGTCGCCAGGGTGCCGGGCTCGATCTCGGTCGGCAGATGCGCTTCTTCCAGCGCGAGCAGCTTGCCGGCATGGAAGACGATGTTGGTGTTGGCGACGCCGCCGTCGGTAAGCTCTTTCGGTGCATCCGGCAGCTTGCGGCCGAAGCCGCCGAACAAGGCGCGGCCGGCGTCGTGCTCGGCCAGCCATTTCGGTGTGCGGACCCAGCGGTTGCGGTAGCTGGCGCGCCCATTCTCGAGGTGGAAGGCGTGCAGCATGCCGTCGCCCACGAACCAGTGCGCGCCGGGCGAGGAGAACTGCGGATTGGGGCCGTTGCGATAGAGCGTGCCGTTCAGCTCGCGCGGCAATTCTCCGATGACCTTCAGGAATGGCGCGTCGGCCTCGAAGGGTATAGGCGCGATGTTGTTGTGGCGATCGGTGGCGGCGTCCTGTTGCACGGCGTATCCTCCCGATCTTTACATCGTAAAGATGAGTTATCGCCGTTCGTCGTTCCGGTCAAGCGAAATCTTTACACTGTCAATATTGCGTCATATAGCTTGTCCCATGGGCAAGAGCGAAACGGCGCGGAACCCGCGCACTCCGAAAAAGCTGGCTGCGAATACGCACGTGCGTGCCGCGCGGCGCCCCGCGGCTGCGAAGACCGAGACTCCCTACCATCACGGTGCCTTGCGCGAGGCGCTGCTCCAGGCCGCCGAACGGGTGCTGGAGCGGGACGGACTTGCCGGCCTGACATTGCGCGCGGTGGCCCGCGAGGCGGGCGTCTCGCATGCCGCGCCGACGCATCATTTCGGCGATCTCACCGGGCTTCTCAGCGAACTCGCCGCCGTCGGCTTCCGCCAGTTCAACACCGCGATGGCCTCGGCCTGCGATGCCGCCACGACGCCGCTCGAACGCGCGCTGGCGAGGCCGAAAGCCTATGTCGCCTATGCGCAGGCGCATCCCGGCATGTACGGCATCATGTTCCGCACCGAGCGGCTCGATTATTCGAGACCCTCGCTGCACGAGGCCGCCGAAGCCTCCTTCGCAGGACTTGCGAATGCCATCGGCATGATGCGGCAGGAGCAGATCAGCGAGAATGCGCTGACGCTGAACCAGGGCGCGGCGATCGCGCGCGCCTGGGCCATGGTGCACGGCTTCACCATGCTGCTCTTGGACGGACGGCTGAAGGACATTCTGGAGCGGCTGCCTGAAGGCACCAGCACCGAACGACTGCTCGAGGCGATGCTGACGGCGCCCGTCACGGGCAAGCTGCCGGGTCCCTGATCCCGCGAAGCAACTCTTGCCATAGTGCGGCGTTGACGCCGCATGGCAAAAGCATCCCGCGCTCCCTGGAAACGTCAGAACCCGCGCAAGCGTGCGGGCAAGGCGTCCAAGCAACTAAGTCCCGCGCAGAAGTCGGCCGCGAAGAAGCGTGCCCGCCGTGCCGGTCGCCGCTATCCCAACCTCGTGGACAACATGCGCATGGCAGCGAAGAAGAAATCGAAGTCGAAATCATCGAAAGCAAAGAAGTCTGCGAAAAAGACATCAGCGAAGAAGTCGCGAAAGCGAACTGCGAAGAAAGCTGCAAAGGCCAGGCGTCGGACTTCAGCCAAGGAAAAGGATCCACGCGGCGGCCTGACCGCAGCAGGTCGCAAGGCTTTCGCACGCAAGCAGGGCGCTCACCTGCGGCCCGGCGTCACCAAGAAAGCCTCGGAGATGACGCCGCAGGAGATGCGTCGCAAGGGCAGCTGGGCCGTGCGCTTCTATGGCCGCGCGAAGCTGCCGCCGCTCGTCGATGCCAAGGGGCAGCCGACCCGGCACGCGCTTTCGGCGCATGCCTGGGGCGAGCCAGTTCCGAGGACGGTGGCCGCGGCACGGCGTACTGCAGCAAAGGGCGAGCGCCTCCTGGCACGCTATCGCCGCACCAAGGCCAGAGGCTAGCGCGCCGTCGCCAGCTCGACGGCGCGGCCGGGCGCGCCGATGACCTTCACCTGATCCTTGCCGCAGGTGAAGCCGCGGGCGAAATCGTCGGCAGCCTTGCGGGCGAGCTCATTGGCGGTCGGATTGGCGATGGCATCGACATAAGCGACGTGGCAGACCGGCCCCGGCGGCAGCCGGGTCACAACGAGCATGGACATGGTGCGCGGACGCCCCTGCTTGTCGGGATCGCCGCTGTCGGCGATGTGCCAGCGCTGGATGATCGCAAACGGCTTTGCGCCGGCAGCGCGCCATTCGACGGTGGTCTCCGATGAATTGAACGGCGCGAACCAGACGTTGGCGGCCGGTTCCTTGGCCGCTTGCTTCCGCGTGCGGCCGATCGAGACGATTTCGCGTAGATCGTCCTCGGCATCAGCACGACGAGACCAATCTTGCCCGGACACACCCGCGTGGTGCTGCCGTCGAGGTCGCTGGGCTTGCCGATCTGGCGGCAATCCTTCGGCGCCGTCGATGTGTAGGTGCTGCCCACGGATTGGGCGTTGGCGCAGCCGAGGCCGGCGCATATCAGCAGCGCGGTGAGGGATGGAGCGGCAATGCGGATCATGATGACGCTTCGACAGCTGGAACTTCGTAACGTCAGACGCCTTGATTGTGGGCAAGGTTCAATCCGCGCCGCCAGACACCTGACAGCGGCGCGGAATCGTTCTAGAAGAGCGGCTTCGCTTTAAGCCGTTCCGGCCTCGTTCGCGTCCTCGTTCCCTCTGATCATGCCAGCCACATCTTCAAACAAACCCTATCGCGTCGGCCGCTCCAAGACTGGACTCGGCCTCTTCGCCACCAAGCCGATCAAGAAGGGGACCCGGATCATCCGCTATTTCGGACCGATCCTGGACTCCAGGATTCCGGCGCATGACGAGATCGAGAACAAATATCTGTTCGAGCTCAACGGGCGATGGACTATCGACGGTTCGGTGCGCAAGAACCTCGCCCGGTACATCAACCATTCCTGCCGTCCCAACGCGGAATCCGATGTCCGTCCGCGCGAGCGCAAGGTCTTCATCCGCGCAATCAGGAACATCGAGCCGGGCGACGAGATCAACTACGACTACGGCACCGACTATTTCAAAGCCTATCTGAAGCCGATCGGCTGCAAGTGCGACTCCTGCGAGAAGAAGCGCAAGAAGCTGCGCGCCGAGGCGCGGGCCGAACGCGCCAAGGTGAAGGCACGCGATGAGCGCAAGGCCAAGAAGGCGGGCACCACGAGCCCCAAGACCAAGGCCGCCAAAAAGAAGAAGCTCAATGGTCATGCCTTCGCCAAGGCGAACGGCCGCGCGCGAGTCTGAGCTCAGGCTTTCCCTGGAATAGTCAATCGCCCGGCTGAGCCGGGCGACGACTGCGCGTGGTGAGCCGCTTGAACTACGCCGCAACCGAGCTCCCGCTCTTCCGCAATCCCACATATTGCAGCTCGGCGAACACGCCGGTCGCGATCGCCTGCGCCACGACCATCAGCATGCCGGCGAGGTTCGGCGACACGGCCCCCGAAAGCAGCAGCGCGATACTGCCGACCGTCCAGGCGGCATTGCCGATCACGACCAGCAGCACAAGGGCCCTGGGAACGGACGCGCGCGCAGCGAGCCACCCCACCAGCGCGGTGTAGGCGATCAGGAACAGGCCGGCTTCGCGCAGCAGCGCCTCGGGCAGGCTGAACAGCGTGGCAAACGCGCCCGTGCCGAAGGTGAAACCGAGGGCGGCGACGCCGCTGAAGACGGCATCGGCGAAGAGTGCACGGCGCAGGAAAGTGGAGGCTTCGATCATCGTGGTTCTCCTTGGTTGAGGTGGGGAAGGGACGTCAGCGCACGCCGCGCCACCAAGCGCGGACGATGCGGGCAAGGCGGAACGGGCAGAGGCTCTTGCCGACGCCGTGCTCGAATGCGATGACCTGCGCGACGACATAGTCGCCGGTCGAATGCACGAGCGGTTCGGGCATGTTGAGGCTCCGCGCCAGCATCCGGGTTGCGAAGGCCATGGCCCAGGGCAGGACGTGGTCTGCGATGGTCCGGTAGAGCAGCAGTGCGATCATGGTCATCTCCTGTTGCGACCGAAGATGCGTCCGCCCGCGTCCCGATTCGATTACCTGACTGGTAATGGAAGCACCGAAATCCGCATGCTAGGTTTTTGGTCATGAACGCACATGCATCCACCGCACGCACCGAACGCAGCCAGCCGGTCCATATCGGCGACCATTTGCGCGAATGGCGGCAGCGCCGCCGCATGAGCCAGCTCGATCTCGCCGGCGAAGCGGAGATCTCGGCACGGCATCTGAGTTTCGTCGAGACCGGCCGCGCGGCGCCCTCGCGCGACATGGTGCTGAGACTCGCCGAACGTCTCGACGTGCCCTTGCGCGAACGCAACGTGCTGCTGGTCGCCGCCGGTTACGCGCCGGCGTTCCAGCAGCGTCCGCTGGAGGATCCCGCCTTGAAATCAGTCCGCCAGGCGATCGACCTCGTCCTGAAAGCGCATGAGCCCAATCCAGCGCTGGCGGTGGACCGGCACTGGAACCTGGTGTCCGCCAACCGCATGGTGGCGCCGCTGCTCGACGGCATCCCGCAGCATCTGCTCGGCCAGCCCGTCAACGTGCTGCGGCTCGCCTTCCATCCCGAGGCGCTGGCCCCGCGCACGGTCAACCTCGCGGAATGGTGCGGGCATCTGCTGGAGCGGCTGCACCGGCAATGCGAGGCGACGGCCGATCCTGAATTGATCAAGCTCTATAACGATCTGAAGAGCTATCCCATGCCGGCGCGCTCGGCGCCGCTGTCGAGCGACAATGTCGCGATCCCCTTCAAGCTGCGCCACGGTGGAGAAATCCTCAGCTTCTTCTCCACCACCATGGTGTTCGGCACGCCCGTCGACATCACCCTGTCAGAGCTGGCGCTGGAGACCTTCTTCCCGGCGGACGAGCGCACCGCGGAACGGCTGAAGCAGATGGCCGCGAGCCTTTCCTAGCTGCCCGTCCTGGCGGCGTTTACACCACGCAGCGCTGCTCGCATAATCGGCGGATGGATACACGCCCCTCCCGGCCCCTGCGGCCGGCCAATCCGGCCGGTGATCTCTTGCGCGCCTGGCGCATGCGCCGTGCATTGAGCCAGGCGGAGCTGGCGTTCGAGGCCGGCATCTCGGTCAAGCATCTCAGCCACGTCGAGACGGCCAAGGCGGCGGCCAGCCGGGACATCCTGCTTCAGCTCGCCTCAGCGCTCGATCTGTCGCTGCGCGACCGCAACGCGCTGCTCGAGGCCGGCGGCTTCGCGCGGCAATATGGCGAGCGCGATCTCGCCGCGCCGGAGCTCGCCGATGCGCGGCGCGCCATCGATCTCTTGCTGCGACGGCACGAGCCGTTCCCCGCCATCGTGACCGACCGGCGCTGGAACGTGAAGCAGGCCAATCGCGCCGCCTCGCGCCTGATGACCATGCTGCTCGGCCCCGAGCGCATGCAGCGCCCGCTCAATCACATGCGCATGTTCCTCGCGCCGAACGAGCTCAAGCCGTTCGTTGAGAACTGGCCGAGCGTTGCGGCGGCACTGTTATCGCGGGCGCGCCATGAAGCCATGGCTGCGCCGCTCGATGACGCCCTGCAATCGACCTGGCGCGACTTGATGCGCTTGCCGGACCTGCCTGAGCCTCAGCTCGAGGATAGCGCCGTGCCGGGGCCGCTTTGCGAGGTGCGGCTGCGTAGCGGCGAGGTCGGCATCGGTCTGATCGGTGCGGTTCTGACGCTCGGCACGCCGCAGGACGTGACGCTGCAGGAGCTCCGCGTCGAGATGTTCATGCCGGCGGACGCGGCGTCCGAAGCCACGCTGATCGGGCTTGCCGCTCAGGACGCCTGAGCCTGCACGGCCTCACGCCGCTCGAAGGTCATGGCCTGCATCACCTCGGCGAACGGACCCTTGCGGTCGCTGAGCGTTGCCGTGGTGAGGCCCGCGCCATTGGCGCCGACGCGGGTCGCGGCACGGATCAGGATCCAGTCGCCCTCCGGTGGACGGAAGAAATAGAGGCTGATCTCGGGATTGATGAAGGTCCAACTGCGCATGTCGACGACCTGAGCGACGCCGCTGGAAAAGTCCGCGGCTTGCACGGCCTGGAGCATCGGCGTATTCGGCTCGCCTTCGACCAAGGCCGCGTCGAGCCGCATCCAGGCGGCTGCGGGACCCGGCTTCTCCAGCGCGCCCTCGATCAGCCGCACCGACACGTTCTGGAAATAGCAGCTCCATTTCTGCGCGAAGGCCGGCGGCGGGCTGCCTGCTTCCGGCGCCTTCTCCGACGTCGTCGGCGCGGCGAACGGATCCGGCGGCGACTCGCCGGCCTGCGCCGTCAGCAGCGCCGTGCAGCGGCCGATCTCGGTCTCGCCGTCCATCAGCCGCACCTGCACGGTCTTGGCCTTGCGGCCGTCGCGCAGCCATTCCGTCGCGGTCGTGAAGGCGCGCAGCCCCGCCGGTCGCCACAGGTCGAAGGTCAGGCGCCGCACCGCAAAGCCCGATTGGGTCGCGAGCCGCTCGACCTCGCGCGCCATCAGCGCGGTGGTGGCACTTCCCTGCAACATGTCGGGTGACCACGGGCCGCCGGCATGCTCCGTCGCCCGGAAATGATGGCCTTCTGGCCTGAAAATGGCTGTCATGGCAGTCTCCCGCTGGCTCGATCGTGGCCGCGAGTATCAGAGCAGGGCGGGCCCCTCACAATAACCGCAGAGGTGAAGTCGTGAGCCATGCGGGGCGGGCGGCTTGCGCAGCCTCCGGTTCGGCTTATCTTCCGACGGACCCAATGCCCGAAGGAGGCGCCGCCATGAGCACGCTGAAACCGCTCCAGATCGACGTCGTCTCCGACGTGGTGTGCCCCTGGTGTTATATCGGCAAGCACCGCATCGAGAGCGCGCTGGCGCTGGTGCCCGACGTTCCGGTCAAGCTCAATTTCCGGCCCTTCTTCCTCAATCCCTGGGTGCCCCGCGAAGGCATCAGCCGCGAGGCCTATCTCACGCAGAAGTTCGGCTCGGTCGAGGCCTACAAGGCCATTGCCGGGCGCGTCGTTGCGGCCGCGGTCGAGGAGGGGCTGATCTATAAGCCCGAGCTGGTGGCGCGTCAGCCCAACACCACCGATTGCCATCGCCTGATCCTCTGGGCCGAGGCGATCGGCAAGGCTCCCGAGATGAAGCAGCGTCTGATGGAGCTCTATTTCCGCGACGGCGGCGACCTCACCGACGTGAATGTGCTGGTGCAGGCGGCTGCCGATATCGGTCTCGACGCCGAAGATGTGCGCAAGCGCCTCGCCACCGACGAGGATGTCGCGCGCGTGTCGGCCGATGCGCAGGAGGCCGCCGAGAAGGGCATCTCCGGCGTGCCGACCTACGTCTTCGCGCAGAAATACGCCGTCTCCGGCGCGCAGGATCCGAACCTGCTCGCCCGCGCCATCCGCCAGGTCTCGGCGGAGATCAACGCCGAGGCGGCGCAGTAAGCTGGCCTATTTGCGAAGTAGGCGAACGGCGCGGCGCGCCGCCGCGTAGGCGGCGTCGTGCGCCACCAGCGCCCCGTGGATCAGCATGACCACCGGATCGTGCCGGCGCAGCGGGACCAGCACGTCGCCGATCGCAAAACGTCCGCGCCAGATCGGGTTGATCATGGGATGGTCCGCACCCGCGGTCGAATCCGCGCTGGCAATGGCGGGATCGGCGCAGAGATGGCGGGTGAGGTCGAGCGTGAGCTGCACGCCCGGCGAATATTTTGCAAAGCGCTCGTCGATGCCGAGCTTGAAGAAAAAGGCGCGATCCTGGTGACGCAGCACGATGCCGGCGGCGACCGCTGTCGTGCCGGCGCGAAGCGTGATGATCTCGACTTGCGCGGTGTCCGCCAGCGCCGCGACGGCACGGCGGATGAAGGTCGCGTCACCTGCATGCTGGATCAGCGCGGTGCCGCGCTTGCCCTTCCAGCCGCTGGCCTCGAGCTGCAAGAACGTTTCGAGTGCCGGTGCGATCTCGTCGCGCCCTCGCGCGACCTCGAACGTGACGGGGCCGTTCTCTTCGAGCCGATGGCGCTGGCGGCGCAGCTCCTTGAGCTTCCGGGCGCCGAGGGCTTCGCGTAGCAGTGCATCGCCGTCCTGCGTCGCATCGAGGCTGGCGCGGATGTAGGAGCTGAGCACGCGCGGTTTCAGGCCGTCGCGATTGAGAACGTGATTGAGCGCGGTCATCGCTGCGCCGTCGAGCGCGATGTCGTTCAGCACCAGCGCATGGGCGCCGGTCGCGCGCCCCTGCCGCAACAGCTGCGCGGCGCCCGCGATGGATGCGTCCCGGTCGATCAGCGGGCTGCACAGCGTGCCATAGGGATGCGCGCTGACCAGCGCGGGCAGCGGGATCTTCCAGGCGCGCCAGAGCGAGGTCACCGGCATCAGCCCGATCAGGCGGGTCGAAGCTGCGTCGAATGCGGTCAGCGCCGAGGCATCGGTGCGCCCGCGCGCGGTCGCGCTGACGGCGAGCGCCCAGCCGGGCAGGTAATAGCCGTTCGGCTCGATCGCGCGTTGCGCGAGCGCACGCCATTGACCGGCCTCGATCGAGGTGAGTGGAACGCGCGCGCGTGCCGTTGCGGCGTCCCCTGCGGATGCCGGACTGACTGCTGCCTGCTGCGCGATGTCGACCACGTCCCGTCGTCCCAAGCCCGTGTTGATCGGCCATGCTTAGCGTAAAGATTGGAAAATACCGTTGGGACGCCGCGTCAATTCGAATGGTAGTATTAACGTCTCGTTGAGCATCCGTTGCGCCCGATCGCCGGTCGTACCGATGGATGCACAGGGATTATTCCGGACCTGGAGAATCACGATGATCGCGACGCCTTTCACGCCTATGGCATCGCTCCTGGGGGGCGCGCTGATCGGGGTGTCCGCCGTTCTGCTGATGTGGGCGAACGGACGTATCGCCGGCGTCAGTGGCATCGCGGCGCGGCTGTTTCCGCCTTACGAAGACGGCGAGTTTGCCGGCCGGCTCGCCTTCGTCGCCGGTCTCGTCGCGGCGCCCGTGCTGATCCTGCTCGTCACCGGACGACTTCCGGCGCAGACGATCGCGGCCGGGCCGACCGTTTTGATCGTCGCGGGATTGCTCACCGGTTTCGGTTCGGTGTGGGGCAGTGGCTGTACTTCCGGCCATGGCGTCTGCGGGCTGTCCCGCCTCTCGGCGCGCTCACTGGTCGCGTGATGCGGCACTGGAGCTGACGGCGATGGCCGTTCTCGTTCAATTCGCGATCGGCCTGATCTTTGGTCTCGGCCTCATCGTGTCCGGCATGTCGAACCCGGCCAAGGTTCTGAACTTCCTCGACCTCGGCGGCATTCCGGCGGGGACTTGGGATGCGAGCCTTGCCTTCGTGATGGCCGGTGCCGTCGCAGTGACCTTCATCGGCTTCAACCGTGTCCTGAAGCGCGCGCGTCCGGTCTTCGCTGAGCGGTTTTATCTTCCCACACGAGGCGACATCGATGTGAGGATCATCGCAGGCCCCGCGATCTTCGGCATCGGCTGGGGATTGGCAGGCTTCTGTCCGGGGCCGGCCCTGACCGCGCTCGGCTTCGGATCGGTGTCTGCCGTGATCTTCGCAGCGGCGATGTTTGTGGGCATGGTGCTGGCCCGGTTCATCGCGCACTTGCCATCGGCGCGCGTCGTCGCGTCGGCCGATTCACTTGAAACCTGATCGGAAGGGACCGGGCGAGTGTCTCGCCCAGTCCTGCCCATCGTGACGTCATCGATTACCAGCGGTCGTTAACGCCGACCCCGACGCTGACGCCGGGTGCGCGGATGCCGACGCCGGCGCGCGGGCCGTCGTCATAATGGCGATGATAGGTGCGGCGCTCGTAATAGCGATCGCTCGGCATGGTCGCATAGGAATCCCGCACGATCACGCGCGAGCGGCTGCGGCTGCGGTAGCAATTTCCGTCCTCGTCGCAGACCATCCGCACTTCCTGGATGAGATCGGGATTCATGTATTCGCCGGTCGTATAGACGTCGGCCGCCTTGGCACCAGTTGCCGCGGCCAACGCACCGACGCCTGCCAACAGCGCAATCGTGAATGTCTTCATCATGTCCTCCTCGAAACTGCCCTCGGCGGTAACAAGAAGGGGAGGCGGTGATCGTTCCCGGCTGCGGTGCTGGTTTTTCCCGGAACCCGGCGGCGCGCGAGGCGGTTTGTTCCTAGATCGGCTCGTAAGTCTCGGTCCCGCAGATGTCGTCGGCTTCCGCGCGTCGGCGATCGACGACCTTTCCGCCCATGATCGTCACGACGTAGGTCTGGGCGCCGAGCGATGATCCGGTTGCCGAGGTGAGCTGCGCGCGGACGCAAGCCGTCCAGCCCGGGCCGCGCACCTCGCGATGAGGCGGCGCAACGTGGACCTCGCGCGGATACGATGTACTGAGGAAGACGACGTCGATCTGCTCACGCACCACGCGCTTGACGTCAGGGGCCGGCTCGGGCGGCGGCTGCTCGGCTTCCTTCATGCGCATGAACTCGGGCACCGGCGCCCGGCTATCGGCAAAGCCGCATCCACCGAGCACGAGCGCGCCGGCGAACAGTGCCGCATGAGCAATGAGCCGCAACATTCCGTGAAGGTCCCCTGCGGGCCAACACATAGGCACGAATGCGATCCGGCGAAGTCGGGCCCGATCAAGTTTTGCTGAAGTCTTGGAACCCGTAGCATTTGCTATTACGGGATTGCAGGCTAGTTTGTACCCTAGGCGAGGGGGATTGCATCAATGAGGGTTTTGGTCATAGCCGCCGCATTGCTGGCGTTGGCGACCGGAGCGGCCGAGGCGCAGGGTCGGCGCCAGCCCAATGAAGGGACCAAGCAGGGGGACAACAAGCCCAAGGTCGACGAGAAGGCCTACAAGGCCGCACTCGAGCGCATTCCCGAGCCCAAGGACAAGTATGATCCGTGGGGCGGGGCGCGCCCGAGCGAGCCCGCCAAGAAGACGAAATAGAACGAGGCGATTCCGATGGCTCCCGCTCCTCGCCACTGCGAGGACCACACTTGACGGTGTTGGCAGTCTGGTTCGGGCCTTCGAATTCCGACCTGGCGATCTCGCGGTACGCTCGCCCGAGCTAATGCCGCGAACCAATTCCAGCCGACGCCGCAGTTCGTCGAGGACAGCCTGATCTTCTGCTCGCCGTTCAACGAGGTGATCGCGCGCGATGCAGCGCCGCGGCCACTCCGCGACGGCAATCGATCGGCGACAGAGTCTGGGTTTCGGCTGGCGCTGCGCCGACATTGTGGTCGCGCGCCATCGATCGTCCTGGCGGACGATTCTCGCGGTCTGATCCATGATCATGCTCGCGATCGTCGTGCTCGTGATAGCAAGCCTGCGTTGGTGTCGCCGCCGTCGTACCACGCGATCATAATCGTGTTGTGGATGTGATGCGAACGTGTGTTCACATCGCGTGCGTCATTGCACGAAAGCGAGACCTACGCGCCGGTCGTGTCGCACGCTGTTCGATCATTCCCGTCAATCCATCATGACGATTGTGAAACGGCGCATAGAAATTACGTTGAACTAAACTCAATACTGGCTTACTTGCACACCGCTTCAGACTTCGCTCACGACGTCGAAGCGGCGAGTCACTTCCCGCAGACTTTTTCCTGCAAGCCCTTTCCTTTATGGCGTTACGCGCCGATGGAGATTCCGATGAAGACCACGCTTTCGCTTCTGTTCGCCGCGGCGCTTTCGCTGTCGTCGATGCCCGCCCACGCCGCCAAGTGGGACCTCTCGACCATGAGCTGCAAGCAATTCCTCGAGAGTGGGGAAGACAACATCGCGGTCGTGCTGACCTGGATGGACGGCTGGTACAAGGGCGACGAGGACAACGCGATCATCGACACCGAGGTGTTCATTGAGAATGCCAAGAAGTTCGGTGCCTATTGCGGAAAGAACCCGACCGTCAGTGTGGTCACCGCGGCCGACGAAATTCTCGGCAAGTAGTTCTTAGAGCGTACCGCCTGAAGCGCGGCTGCAATCGCGCTTCGGTCTCTCGCTTCGATGCAAATGTGTTCGACAAAAACGTGATGGAGAGCCGCGGTGCGCCTTGCGCTGCCGCGGCTCTCTTCCTTCGGGAAGAAGCTCAGCCCGGCAGCATCGCGAACGCGCTCGACACCATCGCGACCGGCTTGTTGTCGGAGGCCGACAGCAGCGTGACGCGGCCGAAGCTCATGGTGCGCCCGAGCCGCACCACGCGGGCGTCCGCAAGCACGTCCGAGGACGTGGCCGCGCGCATGAAATGGGTGGTCTGGTCGACCGTGGTCATCGGACGATAGCCGCGATTGGCCGCGAAGATCGCAATCACCATCGCGGTGTCGGCGAGCGCCATCAGTGCCTGGCCGCAGACGATGCCGCCGTTGCGGCACAGCCGCTCCGAAAATGGCATGCGCAGGAGTGCGCCCGGCTGCCAGTCCGGCGCGTCCGCGGGTGGTGCGGTCTCGATGCGCTCGACCGAAAGGTCGAGATCCTGAACCCAGGGCGCAAAGACCTCGCCGAGGATGCGTCCGGCCTCCGTGATGCCGAACTCGGCGTCTGGCTGCATTGGCATTACCGTCGTTCCCTCCATTGTTGCCGGATGTTTCCGCTGCATTCTGCGCATCGACGCGGCAAAGTCACCCGGTCCGGCGCCGGCCCGGTCGGCTTGAAAATGCCCGACTTCGCCCGATATGATGCCGCGCTTGGGTACGGGTGGATGATGTTGCGTCGATGTGTCCTGGTCTTTTGTCTGGCTGCGCTCGGCCTGGTGCTGAACGGGTGCACCAGATGTGGGCCGATCTGGGACGACTGGCTGCATGCGCCGAAATCTTGCAGATCGGACCGGTTGTAACGGCCATGTGACCCTGGGGTTGCGCTTCGCCGCAACAAGGACGACAAGGCGCGGGCGATCCGCGCATCATGGATGATCAAGGAGTGGATGATGAAGTTTTTCCGTTTGGCCGCGGTGCTGGCCGTGCTGGCGGGACCTGCCTATGCGCAAATGCCCCAGCTCAATTTGCTGCAGGATGCGCCGAGCAAGACCCCCGAGGAGAAGGCCGCCGAAGCCGAACGTGACAAGGCCTACAAGGAAACGCTGAAGAAGATTCCGGATACCAAGACGTCCAACGATCCCTGGGGCGGCATGCGCTCCGATCCGCCGAAGCAGTCGGCGGCGCCGAAGGCCTCGGCGGCGACCAGCGCACCGAAGAAGAAATCCGGCACGGCCGCCAATTGATCCCGCGCCGATCGGAGGCGGTTGAGACCTCCGATCGGGACTCCCCTTTGCCCTGCCGGCCTCCTACATTCCGCGAAAGCGTATTGCGTCAAGGAGGCGTGACATGGCCGATCGCCCGCGGGATCTCGCCGAGCGCATGGCGCGCCGGCGCAAAGCAGGCGGCAAGGCGGGCCATGCGACCGGCGACGGCTATCTGCGCGAGACCTTCACGCTGCCGCGCGCGGCGGCGCGGGCGAGGGCGGAGGCCTTCTTCGCCCGCTATCCCAAGGCGGGTTACATGAGCGCGGTCGAGACTTGGCGCGAACTGCCCGGCGGCGACATCGAGTTCACCATGCGCCGGCTGCCCAGCGCCGATTAGGGTCGCACTCCTAGTCTAGGGTTTCCGAGACGATGCGAATCCGGAACACCGGCTCCTTGGTCTCGTCCAGAAGCTCCATGTGCCATTCGGAATTTTCCTGGAGCTTGCGCGCAATGCCGGCGGCCATGTCGGCGCAGACATTGGTCATCTCCTTCCAGGCCGAATCGCGATCGGCAAATTCCGACGCCTGATCCGCGCAGCCGGAATAACGGCCATTCCGGATTCGAAAAAAATAGAGCGGCATGGCTGGCACCGATCGCGCGTGATGGCCCGCCCTCCAAGGCCACGGGCGCGCAGTGCAATCCCAAATCCCGGTCAGATCAATTCCGGGCGGCTACGGGCTTCACCTTCCGGGGTCGCGCCGCCACCCGCTGATCGCGCTCAGGCCGTTTTGCGCTCGATGGCCTTCAGCTCCCGATCGATGCGCAGTTGCGCCCGCCGGATCGCGAGCAGCTCGATCTTGGTCTCGGTCCGGCCGGTCTTGATCTGGTCGCCTATGCGGAACTGCCACTGCCAGATGCCGGGTATGGCCGTCTTGGCGACGGTGAACTCGATGCCCCTGTGATTCATGGTCATCTCCCACGATTCACCTTCCCTGACCCACAACATGATGGGCGTCATGATATTCCCCGGACAAGCGAAATATGTCGGCAAACCCCTCGCCGTTCACGGAAATCGCACGCCGGGAAGGGGGCTGGAACTCTGTTCATGGTCGGAGAACCACGGAGTACCTTCGGCATGTGCCTTGCTTCGTCTGTGAGGCAACCATGGACCTCTCATGCTCGGCATTCCCCGCCGCTACTCCCATGTCGTCTTCGGCGTCATCCAGTCCGGGCTGACCTCGCTGATCGCGGCGGGCATCGCCAGCTTTCCCGCCGCCAGCGCGATGGTCTTCCTCGGGCACTGGATGGCGTCGTGGCTGATCGCATGGGCTGCGATGCTGCCGATCGTGCTGCTCGCCGCGCCTGCCATCCGCGCCATCGCGCTGCGGTTGACACGCGAGGATGGCGAGCTGCGAACCCGCCGGCAGGCATGAAAAAACCCCGCTTGGGGAGAGCCAAGCGGGGGAGAAAGTTATTGGAGGCTGAGGTGCTGGGCTGCAACACCTAGCAAGGCGACCATAGCCGCCTGCGCTTACGTCAGCCTGACAGTTCGGCAGATCGAATTCATCGCGTGTGCCCGCCATGCCCGCAAACAGAAAACCCCGCTCGGGGAGAGCGGGGTCCTCGGTTGGGTATGGAGGCCCGGTGTTGGTCCACCGGGCACTTCGACACTAGGCGATCCGGCTTACAGGCGCTTGACGGGTGCAACGAATGGCTGGGATCGCGAGGCCTCAGACTGGCCCCGCGCCGGTCCCAATTTCGACATCCGGCCGCACGACTGGCGACACATCGGTCGGCAAGATTCCGGATCGGTCCGGCGCGCCATGGGGGAAACGTGGCGCGGCGGCAATGGGGTGGCATCATGGACAACGTAGAGCGGTCATTCGCCGCCGCGACGGCGGCTGGCTTCGTCGTGCTGGTCATCGGCCTTGTGCTGCTGGCCCTGCTATAAGCGGGCCCGGTGGGCGCCCTCGCGCGCCGCTATCGCCAAAAATCGACGAAAACAACCCCATGCACAGTAGAGCGCCGGGGAATTCGGTCGTGAAATCAATTGGTTGACTGAGGTATTTAGATACCTTAATTGCGCGCGAACCGGGGTCGGGGCCGTGCCGGTTCCCGAGAGGTCGACGCCTTGCGCCTCGCTGCTGACCTTCGACTTTACCGCGGCCAGCCATCGCTGGCTTAGCCTCAGACGGGTCCGACGCCCGCCGGCCGGCTTAGTGGACCTTGATCTCGTCCAGGGGCAGACGGAGCTCGGCGGCACGCTCGTCGCGGTCCTTCTTGCGGAACTCGTTTTCCCTGCGCTCGAACTTGAGCATTTCCTCCTGTGCGGCCTCGAGCAGGGGGTTGCGCCTGATGGCGCTGGGCTGCGTGTTTTCAGTCATGGCTGAGATCCCCAGAGTTGCGGTCCCATCCCGACAGAAGGCCGCAGGCCGCGAAAAGGTTCAGTGCGCTCGGATTAAGGATTTATGACGGCGCGCAGGCCGCACGTCTTTGATGCGGGTCAGCTTCGTGGACGAGGCGGGCCGCTATTTCGGCGGCTGCAGTCTTGGAAATTTGACCCAATCATGCAGATGATTGGCAACGTCGGCCCGGCGCGCCTTCTTGAGCAGGGCGTCTCGCTCGGGGCCAGGCGGCAGCCTTAAGGCCTGCTCCTCGACCTGCTTCACCCATGCGGCCAGCCGATCCTGGAGGGTCAGCTGATTCTTGAATCGCCGTCGCCTGAACATGACGCGCTCATTTCCATCGGAGAAGGCGGGAGCGCGATTGGCGTTCTCGTCACCGGTCGTCGCCAGGATTCGTGCGGTGATGTCGCATTAGGATCCGTAAACGGATCCGGGTCTGTTCAGTTGTGCACGCAGGGGGTGCAAGGGAGATCGACGATTGTTGGGCGCTCGAGGTCAGACACCGACGGTTCTTCAAATCGAAGCCGCCAACCACGGCGGCCTCTGAAGATCGAGCCAACGATATCAGTGGCAGGGCTTGCCCAGCATCTGGGCGTACCTGCTGTGGCAGCCATCGTGCAGCTGAGACTTCTTGGTGATTTTGACACCGGCTTTCGGCGCGGCCGATGTCGGCGTGTTCGCCGACTGCGCCTGCACCGATGGCGAGCCGGAGAGCAGGGACAGTGCAAGAACGATCGTGACGATTGACCTCATTCATCTCTCCTCGCTGTTTAAATGAGACGATAGGTAACGCTACAGTACGTAGCATACAATTAGTCATTTGAGGAAGTGCTGAAGCGGACACGAACAAGTCGTCCGGTGAGCCTCCCCGACGGTCATTCCGGCAGCCATAGCTGAAATCAGGGCCTCGCAGGTTCAACTTAGGGCACCCCGGGATCAACGACGGCAGTACAGATCGCAAAGAACATATTGCGAACCTAGAACAAATGGGGTACATTGATTTTATCGACGACCCGCCGCCCCAATCGTTTGTCCCGCACCCGAATCCTCGCCATAAGGAGCACGACCAATGTCCGCCACTGCCCTGCGTATCGTCGAAGGATCTTCCATGGACAAGAGTAAAGCCCTGGCTGCCGCGCTCTCTCAGATCGAGCGCCAGTTCGGCAAGGGCTCGGTGATGAAGCTCGGCAAGAACGACCGCTCCATGGATATCGAGGCGGTGTCCTCGGGTTCGCTCGGTCTCGATATCGCGCTCGGCATCGGCGGCCTGCCCAAGGGGCGAATCGTCGAGATCTACGGGCCGGAATCATCGGGCAAGACGACGCTGGCGCTGCATACGGTTGCGGAAGCGCAGAAGAAGGGCGGCATCTGCGCCTTCATCGACGCCGAGCACGCGCTCGATCCGGTCTATGCCCGCAAGCTCGGCGTCAACATCGACGAGCTCCTGATCTCGCAGCCGGACACCGGCGAGCAGGCGCTGGAGATCTGCGACACGCTGGTGCGCTCGGGTGCGGTGGATGTGCTGGTGGTCGATTCGGTTGCGGCCCTGGTGCCGAAGGCCGAGCTCGAAGGCGAGATGGGCGACGCACTTCCGGGTCTTCAGGCGCGCTTGATGAGCCAGGCGCTGCGCAAGCTGACCGCGTCCATCAACAAGTCCAACACCATGGTGATCTTCATCAACCAGATCCGCATGAAGATCGGTGTGATGTACGGCTCGCCCGAGACCACGACCGGCGGCAACGCGCTGAAGTTCTACGCTTCCGTCCGCCTCGACATCCGCCGCATCGGCGCGATCAAGGAGCGCGACGAAGTCGTCGGCAACACCACGCGCGTGAAGGTGGTCAAGAACAAGCTGGCGCCGCCCTTCAAGCAGGTCGAGTTCGACATCATGTACGGCGAGGGCGTCTCCAAGATGGGTGAGATCCTCGATCTCGGCGTCAAGGCGGGCATCGTCGAGAAGTCCGGCGCCTGGTTCTCCTATGACAGCCAGCGCCTCGGCCAGGGCCGCGAGAATTCGAAAGCGTTCCTGAAGGCCAACCCCGACATCACCGCCAAGATCGAGACCTCGATCCGCCAGAACTCCGGCCTGATCTCCGAGCAGATCCTGGCCGGCACGCCCGAGAGCGACGCCGACGGCGAGGAGCCCGCGGACGAGTAAGGCTTCAACAGTAGAGTTTTTCGCGAGGAGCGGGCGCTGAGGACGTTGAGTTGCCGACGTCGTCGGTGCCCGTTTCGTTTTGATCGCTGAGCGAGGCGGATGATTCCGGTGAAGCGCCTGATTCTGACAACAGATTCGTCCGCTGCCGGCGCCTTGCAACGCGCTGGGCTCGCCGATCTCGTCATCGCCATCGAGCATCGGCTTGTTTGGGGGCCGTTGCCGTCCGAGGAGGAGCTGGAGGCATTCTTGCGCCGCGTACGATGCAGCCTCGAGGCCTTCATTGGCTGGACGACACGCCGTCATGGCGTCTCGAAGAGTCGAGATTGAAAGACCGCGGACTGATCGAGCTGCTGTCGGAATGTGACTTAGCTGAACTGTGGATCGACCCCCAAGCCAAATGCGCAGCTGATGCTGCTCTGGCTGCTCGACCATTGCGGCAGCGAGAGAGCAGCAGTCTCCAAAATCGTGATACGCCAGCTGGACATGGCCGTTGGTGGTGTCGAGCCGGAGCGATTTGCCGAGCTGAACCCGCCGATCGTTAAGCCCACGCAAGAACACGTCGAACTGGCCGCTCGCGCGTGGGGGGCCTATCGTGCGTCCACGCCGCAGGCTTGGTTCGACCTTCTCAAATCGGATTTGAGTTTGCTTCCGCAGCTTGAACGGTGTGCCGTCGGCCTGCTCGATGAGCTTCCGAGCAGGACTACCGGTCTTGCAGCGACTGAGACGCGAATGCTCGAGTTGATCTCACCAGGGAATGTGCAGCCCTTTGACGTCTTCCCCGGTCGAGAGAAGCGCAACGAGCGGCGCGTGTACGATTATTGGGAAGTCGGAACCCTGCTCGATGGGCTCGCGCGATGTCCAGTACCGGCCGTAGCCGGGCTGGAGGAGGGGCCATTCACGCTCGACATGCAGCTCGCCGTTTCGCGCAATACAAGCGGTCCCGCTTGTCGCTCACCGATTTCGGGACGGCGGCGCTGGCGGGAGAAGAGGACTTCCGGCGCCATAATACGATTCGCCGCTGTTGGGGTGGCACGCTTCTCACCAGCGAACGGCTTTGGCGATGGGACGCCGAGAGCCGCGCGTTGATCGCGCCTAAGTGAGGCGTACGCATGCTCTCAGCCTTCCTGTATTGCGTATCAATTTTGAGAGGCGACCGTGTCCCGTTTGATCTTAGCCACGAACCATCTTGACGAAGACGTACTTCGCCAGTCGCGCCAAGCGAATGTCGTGCTTGGGTTCTATCCACGCTTCGTGCGGAGGAAATTGCCTTCCGAGGAACAGCTTCTGATGGGATTGGAGCGCCGATCGGCAAAGCATGGCAATTCCGGCGATCATTGGCTCGATGACGCTTGTCGTGGCTCGCTCGAGGGGTTCGGAACGCGTGATATCGGTTTCTTCGAGCTATGTTCGAAGTTCGACTCAATCGAAATATGGGTCGATCCTCGACCAAACGATCAGCTTGTGCTGGTCTGGCTGCTGGACTTGCTTCGCCCCTACAAGGAGATTACGACGAAGCTCAGTCTGGTGCACACGGATGACCATGTTGCGTACTACTCTCCCGAATCTGTCGCAAAATGGAAGCTGCCGGCCTTCAAGGTGACCGAAAATCATTTGGTCTTGGCACGCCGCGCCTGGCAAGCCTATCGGGCTGAAACGCCACAGCCATGTTTCGATCTTCTGATGACGGATCTGACGATCCTGCCGAGACTTCGGCCGGCGCTCATCGCGTTGCTCGAAGAGCTTCCGGACAACGTGACGGGCCTAGGTGCCAGCGAAATGGATATTCTGGACTTTGTGAACGATGGGCATACCGACCCAAGGCGTGTCACCGAGGCGTATCGGATGCGCGATGTGTTCGACGAAGACGACGCGCGCGAAGCCTTGCTCGAACTGGGGGCATATTCGGCGCCGCCGATCTTGTTAGGCGATCCGGCGTTCAACAATGAGGATCGCTACTTCGGCAGGAGCGAGTGGAAGGTCACGCTAACTGAACTCGGGCGTTCACTTCTCGCCGGCGAAGACGACATGTGGCGCCACAACCGGATCGAGCGTGGGTGGGGCGGGACCGAACTCACGAACGAACGGCTGTGGCGGTGGGACCGTGAAAGCCGGTCGTTGGTTGCGCCCTAGAGCATATTCGGTTCTGATTGAATCAGAACCGAAGCTCTAGATTCTTGTTTTGACGCGTTTTCTTCACGCGAACCGGTGTCCACTTCGCTCGAAAACGCTCTAGAGACGCATTCGGTGCCGTAGGCTGGGCAAAGACGCAAAAGCGCCGTGCCGCGATCTTTCCTGATCGAGACAGGCGGTGGGCACGCTTGCGCTTTGCCCACCCCACGAGACCTCCGTCGCGTCCTACTCCGCGGCTTCTGCGTAATCGCTCACCGGCGGGCAGGAGCACACGAGATTACGGTCGCCGTAGACGTTGTCGACGCGCCCCACCGGGCTCCAATATTTGTCGGTGCGCGAGGTGCCCGCGGGGAAGCAGCCTTCGCTGCGGGTGTAGGCGCGATTCCAGTCGTCGTCGGCGATGTCGTGCACGGTGTGCGGGGCGTGGCGCAAAGGCGAGGCCTCGATCTTGAAGCGGCCGGCCTCGACCTCGGCGATTTCCTTCCGGATCGCGATCATGGCATCGCAGAAACGGTCGAGCTCGGCCTTGGATTCCGATTCGGTCGGCTCGATCATCAGCGTGCCCGGCACCGGGAAGCTCATGGTCGGCGCGTGGAAGCCGTAATCGATCAGTCGCTTGGCGATGTCGTCCACCGTGACGCCTGATGTCGTCTTCAGCGGCCTGGGATCGACGATGCACTCATGAGCGACGCGGCCTTTGGCGTTCTTGTAGAGCACCGGGAAGTGCGGATCGAGGCGCGCCGCGATGTAGTTGGCGTTGAGGATCGCGATCTCGGTCGCACGCTTCAAGCCTTCGCCGCCCATCATCAGAATGTAGACGTAGGAGATGGTCAGGATCGAGGCCGAGCCGAACGGCGCCGCCGACACCGGGCCGACCGGAGCATCCGCTTGCGTCGTCGGATGGCCCGGCAGGAACGGCGCGAGATGCGCCTTGACGCCGATCGGGCCCATGCCGGGGCCGCCGCCGCCATGCGGGATGCAGAAGGTCTTGTGCAGGTTGAGATGGCTGACGTCGGCGCCGTAATCGCCGGGGCGCGACAGGCCGACCTGCGCGTTGAGGTTGGCGCCGTCGAGATACACCTGGCCGCCATGGCCGTGCACGATGTCGCAGATCTCGCGGATGTGCTCCTCGAACACGCCATGGGTCGAGGGATAGGTGATCATGACCGCGGCGAGATCATTCGAATGCTTCTCCGCCTTGGCGCGGAGATCATTGACGTCGACGTCGCCGTTCTTCTCGCAGGCGACCACCACCACGTGCATGCCCACCATCGCAGCCGAAGCCGGGTTGGTGCCGTGGGCGGAGGAAGGGATCAGGCAGATCTTGCGGTGGCTCTCGCCGCGCGCGGCGTGATAGCCGCGGATGGCCAGCAGCCCGGCATATTCGCCTTGCGCGCCGGAATTCGGCTGCAGCGAGATCGCGTCATAGCCGGTGATGTCGCACAGCCACTTCTCCAGGCGCGCGAACAGCGCGTGATAGCCGGCGGCCTGCTCGCGCGGCACGAACGGGTGCAGCGAACCGAATTCCGGCCAGGTCAACGGCATCATCTCCGTGGTCGCATTCAGCTTCATGGTGCAGGAGCCGAGCGGAATCATCGCGCGGTCCAGCGCGAGGTCGCGGTCGCTGAGCTTGCGCATGTAGCGCAGCATCTCGGTCTCCGAGCGATGCGCGTGGAACACGGGATGGGTGAGGAAGGAGGTCGCGCGCTTCAACCCGTCGGGCAGCGCCTCGCGCGTCTCCGCATCGATCTCGGCATAAGCGAGCGTGCCGCCGAAGGCGCGCCAGACCGCTTCCAGCGTCGCCGGCGTCGTGGTCTCGTCGAGCGCGATGCGAAGCGCCGTGTCGCTGACGCCGAGATTGATCTTCTCCGCCAGGGCGCGCGCGATGATCTCGGCGCGCTGGGTGCCGGCATCGACGCTGAGCGTGTCGAAGAAGCTGTCCGACTGCAGCGTGAAGCCGAGCTTGCGCAGGCCGGTCGCGAGCACGGCGGTGCGGCGGTACACGTTGCGCGCGATCTGCGTCAGGCCTTCGGGGCCGTGATAGACCGCATACATCGAGGCGATCACGGCGAGCAGCACCTGCGCGGTGCAGATGTTGGAGGTCGCCTTCTCGCGGCGGATGTGCTGCTCGCGCGTCTGCAGCGCCAGGCGATAGGCGGGGGCGCCGCGGGAATCCACGGAGAGGCCGACGATGCGGCCGGGGAGGGAGCGCTTCAGCGCATCGCGCACCGACATATAGGCCGCGTGCGGTCCGCCATAACCCATCGGCACGCCAAAGCGCTGCGCCGAGCCGATCGCGATGTCGGCACCGAGCTCGCCGGGCGAAGCGAGCAGCGTCAATGCAAGCAGGTCGGCGGCAACGATCGCGAGCGCGCCCTTGGCCTTCAGCACCGCGATCGCAGGCCTGAGGTCGCGGACCGCGCCGGAAGAACCCGGATATTGCAGCAGTGCGCCGAGCACGTCGGCGTTGTCGAGATCGGTGAGGGGATCGCCGACGATCAGCTCCCAGCCCAACGGCTCGGCGCGGGTGCGCATCACAGCCAGCGTCTGCGGATGCACGTCCTTGTCGACGAAGAAGGCCTTTGCTTCGACCTTCGAATGCCGCTCGGCCAGCGCCATGGCTTCGGCCGCGGCGGTGGCCTCGTCCAGCAGCGAGGCGTTGGCGACGTCGAGCCCGGTGAGGTCGCAGATCATGGTCTGGAAGTTGAGCAGCGCTTCCAGCCGGCCCTGGCTGATCTCGGGCTGGTAGGGCGTGTAAGCCGTGTACCAGGCCGGGTTCTCCAAAATGTTGCGCTGGATCACCGCGGGAAGGATGGTGCCGGAATAGCCTTGGCCGATCAGCGAGGTGAAGACCTGGTTCTGACGCCCGAGCTCGGTCATGTGCGCGATCGCCTCGGTCTCGCTGAGCGGCTTGCCGAGATCGAGCGGGGCGGCCTGCCGGATCGAAGCCGGCAGCGTCTCCGCCATCAGCGCATCGACGCTTTTGGCGCTGACGGTCTCGAGCATGGCGGTGACATCGCGCGCCGACGGGCCGATGTGGCGACGAGCAAAATTGGCGGCGGTGTCGCCATTGGTCTTGCGGTGCGCGGTCATCGCTTGCTCCATCGTCTTCAAGCCGTGTGGGTCTTGTAGGCGGCTTCATCCATGAGGCCGCCGAGCTCGCTCTTGTCGGCCATCTTGATCTTGAAGAACCAGGCCTTGCCTTGTGCGTCGGAGTTCACCAGCGCCGGTTCGGCGGCGAGCTCGGCGTTGGTCTCGAGCACTTCACCGGTCACAGGGGCGTAGACGTCGGAGGCGGCCTTGACGGATTCGACCACCGCTGCGGCTTCCGCCTTCTTCAGCGAGCGGCCGACCTTCGGCAACTCGATGAAGACGACGTCGCCAAGCTGCTGCTGCGCGTAGTCGGTGATACCGACGGTGGCGACGTCGCCGTCGATGGCGAGCCATTCATGGTCGGAAGTATACAGCGTCGTGGTCATCATCGATCCTCAGCGTTTGTAGGTGTTTTTCACGAAAGGCATGGCGGCGACGGCGAGCGGCAGCCGCTGGCCGCGCACTTCGGCGAAGAGCTTCGTGCCGAGCGCGCTCAGGCTCACAGGCACATAGCCCATCGCCACCGGCGCGTTCAGGCTCGGACCGAAGCCGCCCGATGTAACCTGTCCGATCGCCTCGCCGCCGGCGTCACTCGCAAACAGCGGCGCGCCCTCGCGCACCGGCGCGCGGCCTTGGGCAAGCAGACCGACGCGGCGGCGGCTCGCGCCCTGATCGAAATGGGCGAGGATCTTGTCCGCACCGGGGAAGCCGCCGGCGCGCGCGCCGCCGCTGCGGCGGCTCTTCTGCACCGACCATTCCAACGCGGCCTCGACCGGGGTCGTCGCGGTGTCAATGTCGTGGCCGTAGAGGCAGAGCCCGGCTTCCAGCCGGAGGCTGTCGCGGGCGCCCAGGCCGATCGGCAGCACATCGGGGTTTTCAAGTAGCATTTTGGCAAGACGCTCGGAATCCGCAGCGGGAACGGAGATCTCGAAACCGTCTTCGCCGGTGTAGCCGGAGCGCGAGACGAAGCATTTGATGCCGGCAACCTCGTGCGGGCCCGCGTCCATGAACTTCATGGCGGGCGCCGCTGCACAGAGTTTCGCCAGTGCCGATTCTGCCTTTGGGCCCTGGAGTGCGATCAGCGCGCGGTCCGCGAGCTGTTCGATGACGCAATCGCCGGACAGATGCGCGCGCAGATGCGCCTCGTCCGCCTCCTTGCAGGCGGCGTTGACGACCAGGAACAGGTGATCGCCGAAATTGGCGACCATGAGATCATCGAGGATGCCGCCATCTTCATTGGTGAACTGAGCGTAGCGCTGGCGCCCCGGCGCGATCGCCACGATATCCTGCGGCACCAGCCGCTCCATCGCGCGGGCGGCGTCCTCGACCTTGCCCGACTTGGCCCGAAGCGCGAGCTGGCCCATGTGGGAGACGTCGAACAGGCCGGCGGAAGTGCGGGTATGGAGGTGCTCTTTCAGCACGCCCGCGGGGTATTGCACGGGCATGTCATAGCCCGCGAACGGCACCATCTTGCCGCCCAGAGCGACATGAAGCCCGTGAAGGGGCGTACGTTTCAGGGAGTTTTGGTCGGCTGCAAGCATCTACGGGGGCCCTCGGCGGTTCCCCGGGGAGGATTCCCCGAGACAACCCATCGAAGCCCCATCTGTCGCTGTGCCTGAGAGTATTATCCCGTCGGCGGGCGCAATCCGGACCTTAAGCCCGTCGGCGCCTCTTTCCAGATGCTGTCAAAGCCACGCGGTCCTTTTGCCTGAGAGTTTCCGGGGCGGTTGCTCCTTCGGCGCCGGCTGCCTAAAGCCGGACTCTCCCGACGTGGCCGTACGATACAGATGGGTACAGACCACAGGGTAGCCAAGCCTGTCAACGCGACCGCTTGGCCTTTCAACCGGGTTTGCAACGGGGATTGCGCGGCTGCAGCAACCCTCTGATCTCTCTGCACAGTTTCTGGACAGCGAAGCTGGCCTTGTCTAAAAGCGCTTTGGCCCGCAGATATCAGCCTTAACGTCCGGTTTTTATGGCGACAATAGTGGGTCCAAGCACACCCGATTGGAAGAACATGAGCGGCGTCAACGAGATCAGGTCGACCTTTCTGAACTTCTTTGCCGAGAACGGCCACGAGATCGTGGCGTCCTCGCCATTGGTGCCGCGCAACGATCCGACGTTGATGTTCACCAATGCCGGCATGGTGCAGTTCAAGAATGTCTTTACCGGCGTCGAGAAGCGGCCCTATCAGCGCGCCACCACGTCGCAGAAATGCGTGCGCGCCGGCGGCAAGCACAACGACCTCGACAATGTCGGCTACACCGCGCGCCATCTCACCTTCTTTGAGATGCTCGGCAATTTCTCGTTCGGCGATTACTTCAAGGAGCGCGCGATCGAGCTCGCCTGGAAGCTGATCACCAGCGAGTTCGGGCTGAAGAAGGACAAGCTGCTCGTCACCGTCTACCACACCGACGACGAGGCGGCGGGCCTGTGGAAGAAGATCGCCGGCTTCTCCGACGACCGCATCATCCGCATCCCGACCGCGGACAATTTCTGGGCGATGGGCGACACCGGCCCGTGCGGGCCGTGCTCGGAGATCTTCATCGACCGCGGCGAGCACATCTGGGGCGGACCTCCCGGTTCGCCCGAGGAGGACGGCGACCGCTTCCTCGAATTCTGGAATCTCGTGTTCATGCAGTTCGAGCAGGTGACGAAGGAGGAGCGCCAGCCGCTGCCGCGTCCCTCGATCGACACCGGCATGGGCCTGGAGCGCATGGCCTGCATCCTCCAGGGCGTCGAGAGCGTGTTCGAGACCGACCTGTTCAAGAACCTGATCGATGCCGCCGCGTCGGCGCTCGGCACCGGGCCGAACGAGCAGACCGTGGCCTCGTTCCGCGTCATCGCCGACCATCTGCGCTCCTCGGCCTTCCTCGTCTCCGACGGCGTGCTGCCCTCGAACGAGGGCCGCGGCTATGTGCTGCGCCGGATCATGCGCCGCGCGATGCGCCATGCGCAGCTGCTCGGCGCCAAGGAGCCGCTGATGCATCGGTTGGTCTGGGCGCTGGTGCGCGAGATGGGCCAGGCCTATCCCGAGCTGATGCGCGCGGAGAAGCTGATCGAGGAAACGCTGCGGCTGGAAGAGACCCGCTTCCGCAAGACTCTTTCGCGCGGCCTGGCGATCCTGGATGAGAAGAGCGCTGGCCTGAAGAGGGGCGACATGTTCGACGGCGACGTCGCCTTCACGCTCTACGACACCTACGGCTTCCCGCTGGATCTGACGCAGGACGCGCTGAAGTCGCGCGGCATCGGCGTCGACCAGGCCGCGTTCACCGACGCGATGGAGCGCCAGAAGGTGAAGGCGCGCGAATCCTGGAAGGGCTCGGGTGAAGCTGCGTCCGAGGCGATTTGGTTCCCGCTGCGCGAGAAGCTGGGGGCGACCGAATTTTTGGGCTACGAGACCGAGAGCGCCGAGGGCGTGGTTGCGGCGCTGGTCAAGGACGGCCAGGAAGTCGCCAGCCTCAAGGCCGGCGACACGGGCTCGATCGTGCTGAACCAGACGCCGTTCTATGCGGAATCGGGCGGCCAGGTCGGCGATACCGGCGTGCTCTCGGGCGAGGGCGGCATCAAGATCCGCATCACCGACACGCAGAAGAAGCTCGGCGATCTCTTCGTGCATATCGGCACGGTCGAGAGCGGTGAGGTCAAGCTCGGCACCGCGCTGCAGCTCGAGGTCGATCACGGCCGGCGGTCCTCGATCCGCGCGCACCACTCGGCGACGCACCTCATCCACGAGGCGCTGCGCCAGGTGCTCGGCGACCACATCGCCCAGCGCGGCTCGATGGTCGCGCCGGACCGTCTGCGCTTCGACTTCGTGCATCCCAAGCCGATCAGCGCGGACGAGCTGTCCCGCATCGAGGACATCGCCAACGACGTGGTGCTGGAGAACGACGAGGTCACGACCCGCGTCATGGGCGTCGACGAGGCCCGCGAGGCCGGGGCGCGCGCCCTGTTCGGCGAGAAATATGGCGACGAGGTCCGCGTCGTCTCGATGGGCCGGACCGCGCGCGAGCGCGGTGCCAACGCGCTCGGCTGGTCGGTCGAGCTCTGCGGCGGCACCCATGTGCGGCGCACCGGCGACATCGGCCTGATCACGCTGACCAGCGAGAGCGCGGTCGCCTCGGGCGTGCGCCGCATCGAGGCGCTGACCGGCAATTATGCGCGCAAGCATGCCAACGACACCATCGCGCTGGCGAAGACCGCGGCCAACGAGCTGCGCACCTCGCTCGACGACGTGCCGGCGCGCATCGCCGCGCTGATGGAGGAGCGCAAGAAGCTCGAGCGTGAGCTCTCCGACGCCCGCAAGAAGCTGGCGATGGGCGGCGGCGCATCCGCGAGCAACGGCGCGGCCGCAGGCGTGCGCGAGGTCGGCGACGTCAAGCTGATGGCGCGCGCGGTCGAGGGCATCGAGATGAAGGATCTCAAGAGCCTCGCCGACGACGGCAAGAAGCAGATCGGCTCCGGCGTCGTCGCCATCGTCGGCGTCACCGAAGACGGCAAGGCCGGTGTCGTGGTCGGCGTCACGCCTGATCTCACCGCGCGCTTCAACGCCGTGAATCTGGTGCGCATCGCCTCCGAAGCGCTGGGCGGCAAGGGCGGCGGCGGCCGGCCAGACATGGCCCAGGCCGGCGGCCCCGAGGGCGCCAAGGCGTCCGAGGCGCTGGCAGCGATCGAAAAAGCGATGGCCGGCGCTTAAGGCTCGATGTCACCCGAAGGGCTGAGCGCTTAGCCCTTCTTCAGGAAGACATAGTCGGCGGAGTAGGGCGCGCTCCTGAACTCGCCGGCCTTGTCGCAGGCGCCATCGAGCTTGCCGCCCTGGGTGTTGATGCGCTGGACCGTGTTGACTGATGTGAGCACGCCGCTGCCGCGGTGCGCGGTGACGTCCAGCTTCAGCCAGGGAATGTCGGCGGCCGTTGCGCCCGGCGCATTGCCGACCGCCTTGCCGGCCACCGCGCTGCCGTCGGCGTGCTCCCAGTTCGGGCCGGCATAGTGGCGGCCGATGGTCTTGCCGTCGGAAAGAAGCGTCGCGATCGGCTCGCGGAAAATCCAGGCGCGCTTGCCGTCAGCGGCGGCCTTGCACTCGTAGACCTGCGCGCCTTCGGCGTGGACAGTCAGCACGACGGTTTCGCCCGGTGCGGCAATGGCCTCGGGAAGCGGCTCGGCAGCGAGTGCGGGGGCGCCGGTCAGAGCGAAGGCCGCGAATGCAAAGCTCTTGAATGATGGCATGCACGGTCCTCGGGCAGCGATCTCGTCATTGCGAGGAGCCCTTGCGACGAAGCAATCCAGTATCTCTCCGCGGAGACAGTCTGGATTGCTTCGCTGCGCTCGCAATGACGGGTGGGGCAGGTAGCTTACGCCGCCAGCTCCTTGGTCAGGTTTTCGGCGACCTTGTCGAGGAAGCCGGTGGTCGAGAGCCAGCGCTGGTCGGCGCCGACCAGGAGCGCGAGATCCTTGGTCATGTAGCCGGCCTCGACGGTGTCGACGCAGACCTTCTCCAGCGTGTTGGCGAACTTGGCGAGCTCGGGGTTGTTGTCGAGCTTGGCGCGATGCGACAGGCCGCGGGTCCAGGCGAAGATCGACGCGATCGAGTTGGTCGAGGTCTCCTTGCCCTTCTGGTGCTCGCGGTAGTGTCGGGTCACCGTGCCGTGCGCGGCTTCCGCCTCCACGGTCTTGCCGTCGGGGGTGAGCAGCACCGAGGTCATCAGGCCGAGCGAGCCGTAGCCCTGCGCGACCGTGTCGGACTGCACGTCGCCGTCGTAGTTCTTACAGGCCCAGACATAGCCGCCCGACCATTTCAGCGCCGAGGCCACCATGTCGTCGATCAGGCGGTGCTCGTAGGTCAGGCCCTTGGCGTCGAACTCCTTCTTGAACTCCTTGTCGAAGATCTCCTGGAAGATGTCCTTGAAGCGGCCGTCGTAGACCTTGAGGATGGTGTTCTTGGTCGACAGGTACACGGGATAACCGCGCAGCAGGCCGTAGTTGAAGGAGGCGCGGGCGAAGTCGATGATGGAATCGTCGAGATTGTACATCTCCATGGCGACGCCGGCGCCGGGTGCCTTGAACACTTCCTTCTCGATCACGGTGCCGTCCTCGCCGACGAACTTCAGCGAGAGCGTGCCCTTGCCCGGGAACTTGATGTCGGTGGCGCGGTACTGGTCGCCATAGGCATGGCGGCCGATGATGATCGGCTTGGTCCAGCCGGGAACGAGGCGCGGCACGTTCTTGCAGATGATCGGCTCGCGGAAGATCACGCCGCCGAGGATGTTGCGGATGGTGCCGTTCGGCGACTTCCACATCTGCTTGAGGTTGAACTCCTTCACCCGGGCTTCATCGGGGGTGATGGTGGCGCACTTGACGCCGACGCCGACCTTCTTGATCGCCTCGGCCGCGTCGATCGTGACCTGATCGTTGGTGTGGTCGCGGTATTCCATGCCCAGGTCGAAATAGAGCAGCTCGACATCCAGGAACGGGTTGATCAGCTTGTCCTTGATGTACTGCCAGATGATCCGGGTCATCTCGTCGCCATCGAGCTCGACGACGGGATTGGATACCTTGATTTTTGCCATGATCGGGGAAGCCTCTTTCGAACGGCGCTTTTAGCACGCCACGGGAATATCCGCCGCCTCTTAGCACCGCCGCGCGGCCGGCGAAAGCCAAGGGATTATGCACTTTTAGCTCATCCAGCTTCCGCAGACGGGGAGCGGCCGGACGGCCCTCGGCGGGGCCTGAGGTCGCGTTCCCGGCGAGATTCAAAAGCCGAATCCAAGTCGTTATTTCTCTTGAGAATTTCGTCAGGACAGGCAAACGACAGGCGAGCGGGGAGAAGCCGGCCGGAACGGCGGCTTGAATCGATTCCTGAGGCGCATCGGCCAAGGCCTTGAGAGACAGTGTGAAAGCGAAGCGAGATGTCGGGGACTGACAAGAGCAAGGCGGGGCTTTCCGTCGACGGTCCCATCGTGATCCTGGTCGAGCCGCAGCTCGGGGAAAACATCGGCATGGCCGCGCGCGCCATGGGCAACTTTGCCCTGAGCCGATTGCGCATCGTCAATCCCCGCGACGGCTGGCCCAATATCGCGGCCCAGCGGGCCGCGGCCGGCGCCGACCACATTCTGGAAAAGGTCGAATTGTTCGACACGGTGGAGCAGGCGGTTGCCGATCTCGACCTGCTGTTCGCCACCACCGCGCGCCCCCATGACCAGGCCAAGCCGGTGGTCGGGCCGGAGGCGGCCGCAGCCGAGATCGCCGGACATGTCGCGACCGGCGGCAAGGCAGGTATCCTGTTCGGCCGCGAGCGCTGGGGCCTGACCAACGAGGAGGTCGGGCTCTCCAACCGCATCATTACGTTCCCGGTCAATCCGGGCTTCGCCTCGCTCAACCTCGCCCAGGCCGTGCTGCTCGTCGGCTATGAATGGTTCAAGCGGGCCACCTCGGGCGAGCTGCCGCACGCCATGCCGGAAAGATCCGAGCGCGCCTCGCAGCACCAGATGCAGGCCTTCTTCGACAATCTCGTGCGCGAGCTCGACAAGGTCGAGTTCCTGCGTCCGGCCGAGAAGCGCGACACCATGCTGGTGAATCTGCGCAACATCTTCACCCGGATGGAGCCGACCAAGCAGGACATGCACACGCTGCACGGGGTGGTAATGGCAATCGCCGAAGGGCGCAAGGGCCCGGCCAAGGGCGGCGTGCTCGACGGCGAGCAGGCCACGCGCCTGCGCGCGCTCTTGGCCGAGCACGGGCAGGGCGGCGGCGTGCCCGACAGCGGCTCGACCGTGCGGGGCCTTGCCCGCCTGCTCCGCCGCAACCCCACCGACGCCGAGCGCCTGCTGTGGCATGCCCTGACCCGCGACCGTCGTTTCGCAGGCGGGTTCAAGCGGCAGACGCCGGTCGGCCGGCACATCCCGGACTTCGTCTCCTTCCCGCACCGGATCGCGATCGAGCTGGTCAATCCGGGTGAGGGCGAGGCGATCGCGGCAGACCGCGCCTCGCGGCGCGCCTGGCTGGAGGCCCGGGATTATCGCGTGCTCGACATCCGCGCGGCGGACGTGGAGCGCGATCTCGAGGCGGAGCTGGTGCGGCTGCAGGGGATGGTGGAGCAGGGCGCGTAGGTTTTGTCACGCGCCGCTGTCGTAGGGTGGGCACGGCGCTGCGCGCCTTTGCCCAGTGTACGGCATCAAGTTGTGATCCAATTCGACAATCATTATTGATTGCATTAGGAAGCTTGGGTCTTTTCACTTGCACGTCGTCCGCACGTTGGGTCCGAGCATGCCGAAAACTCGCATCATGTATATCGAGGATAAATCCAGTTCGCTGAACGGACTGGCGCGGATTGGCCGCGTCACTTTCTCCAAGACGGGCAAGTCTATCAGCTATGGCGGACGCACGTTTCAAAGTCTGAAAGGTAGCGGCTTCAAGGCAAACTATTTTGACGTTGAAACCGGAGAATGATTCTGGATTTCAGGCCCTCGAAAGGATGGAAAGGATCGTCTTGATCCTGACAGCTCCGCGCCAATCGAAATCGATCCCGATGTTGCAGAAGAATACTGGCGCGACATCAGGGAGAGCCATTTCGTCATGCCGCCGAGAACTAGATGAGATCCGTCAAGGGTCTTCCTTCGATTGCCGTTACCGAATGAAAACCTGTTACCTGCCTTTGTCGAGCAGTGCCTTCGCGATCGCGTTACTCTCATCGCAGTCGTTGGAGAAGGCGCCGCGAGGATAGAGGATATCATTGACGAACTCGTCGTAGGCGACGGGGCCGATGAAAAGCGCTTTGTTGTGACCACCTCGCACGCGAACGAGACGGTGGAAGAGGTGTTGGAGTTTGCGGGCTTTTGGAATGACGAGCGAGATCAGCCCGTCCAGATCGTAAATCTATAAGCCGCAACGATTTCAAAGGTCCCGCATGTCGCTGCGCTCATGCGGGCTACGGAATGGGAGAGATTACACCGCCTCGAGCTGTTCCGCCGCGCGCTTCTTCTTCGGCTTGGCCTGGCCGAGCAGGGGGCCTGCCGTAAGCGCTGCCGTATCGGCGACGGCCGGGTCGCGCGAGATCATCGCGGCGACGATGGCGCCATCGATGATGAGGCCGAGCTGATGGGCGAGCACCGCGGGCTCGGCCGAGCCGAGCTCGCCGGCGAGCTTCTCGATGTGGCCGAGCACGATCTTCTTGTGCTTCAGCGCGATGTTGCGAAACTGCTTTGCGTCCTTGTCGTGCTCGCCGACGGCGTTGATGAAGGGGCAGCCGTAGAAGCGTTCTTCCGCGAACCAGCTCTTCAGTGCCGGGAAGATGCGCGTGAGTTTCGCCTGCGCGTCGCCGCCGCCTTCCTCCATGGCGCCGATGAACCACTCGCGCCATTGCTTGCCTTCGCTCTCCAGCACGGCGTTGACGAGATTGGTCTTGGAGCCGAACAATTTGTAGAGCGTGGTCTTCGCGGTCCCGGCTTCCTCGATGATCGCATCGATGCCTGTCGCGTTGATGCCGTTCTTGCAGAACAGATGCGTCGCGGCGCTGAGCAGACGTCCGCGCGCGGATTCGTCGTCGCCGGCGCCGGCGTGCGGTGAATTCGAGTTCTTTTTCGAAGACGTCTTGTTCAGCGAGGGCTTGGCCATGAGCGCCAACTTAATCGCAGCCGCGCCGCATCAGCAAGCCGCATCTGTTCCGCGCCGAAAAGATTCGCACGGCAATGCGCATCTGCATCGCCTTTGAGCAAAGCGCGGCTGACCAATCCGCAGGCAGCATCAGCTAAGCGGCTCCAATGGCTCGCGTTTCGTTTTTGCCCTCAACTGGCACGCTCCATGCAGGGCAACAGACCGTTCGGTATCCTGCCGATGTCCACTTCTGCCAGGGAGAAGACTGATGACTGCCGTCGTTCAGAAAACAGTGCTGACGGGGTGCCTCGCGCCCATCGACAAGAATGGCCTCGAGCAACTGATCGCCAACGGCAAGGCCAATCCGAAGGTCATCAAGACCTTGAAGTGCAAGACCGTCGCGGAAGGCAAGTTCCGCCACGCCAACTACATCCGCAATCTCCCGCCTTATATCGTCGACGAGCCGCCGGGGTTGTTGGGTGACGACACCGCGCCCAACCCGTCCGAAGCCTCGCTCGCCGCGCTCGGCTCCTGCCTTGCGGTCGGCCTACACGCCAATGCCGTGCATCGCGGCTGGATCGTCAACAAGCTCGAGCTGGAGCTCGAAGGCGATCTCAACATTACCGCGGTGTGGGGCACCGGCGACACCTCCGACAAGCCGGTCGGCTTCACGGACGTTCGCGTCAAGGTCGACATGGAATGCGAGGGCATCTCGCAAGACGAGATCAACGCGCTGGTCACCCATGTGAAGAAATGGTCGCCGGTCGCCAACACCTTCACTCGCCCGGTCAATCTCGAGGTCGGCATCTAGCAGACGGCAATCAGGACAGGGTGCGGGAGGTGATCATGGGTTCACTGGCTTTATCACGGACCGACGTTCTGGATCAGCCCGCGCCGTCCATTGCGGACGAAGTGGCGCGGATCGCGCGCGAGCAGCTTGCGCCGCTGACCGCCGGCATCGACGAGGGCTCGGTCTACCCGGCCGAGGTGCTGCGAAAATTCGGCGCTGTCGGAGCGTGGGGCAGTCACGTGCCCCACGAGGGCCCCGCGGATCTGCGCTGCGCCATCCAGGCGATGGCGGCGGTCGGGGAAGTCTGCGGCGCCACCGCCTTCATGGCTTGGTGCCAGAACACGCTGGTCTGGTACGCCGCCAACTCCACCAATCTGAAGCTCGCCAAGCGCTTCGGCGATGCGTTTTCGACCGGCCGCGTGCTCGGCGGCACCGGGCTCTCCAATCCCATGAAGAGTTTCTTCGGCATCGAGAAGCTCAAGCTGAAGGGAAAGAAGGTCGACGGCGGCTATATCGTGCGTGGCGCGCTGCCTTGGGTTTCCAATCTCGGTCCGGACCATTTCTTTGGCACGATCTTCGAGCGGGAGGATGAGCCCGGGACTGTCATGTTTCTGGCTGACTGCTCGGATCCTGCGATCACGCTGACGCCGTGCAAGCCGTTCCTCGCGATGGACGGCACCGGCACCTATGGCGTGCAGTTCCGCGACGTCTTCGTGCCGGACGACTTGATCCTTGCCGATCCCGCCGCGCCCTTCGTCAAGAAGATCCGCGCCGGCTTCATCCTGCTCCAGGCGGGCATGGCGTTAGGGGTGATCAAGGATTGCATCAACATCATGGACGAGGTCGATGGTCCCCTCGGGCACATCAACCGCTATCTGCCGCAGCAGCCGGTGCATTTCCGCGAGCTCGCTGCCGAGCTCGAGGCCGAGACCATGGCGCTGGCGCGCGATCCCTACAACGAGGAGGAGACCTACTGGCGCAAGGTGATCGCGCTGCGCTTGCGCGCGGGCGAAGCCAGCGTCGCGGCGGCGCATGCGGCGATGCTGCATTGTGGCGCGCGCGGCTACCTCAAAAGCCACCGCGCGCAGCGGCGCCTGCGCGAGGCCTATTTCGTCGCGATCGTCACGCCTGCCACCAAGCAGGTGCGCAAGATGCTCGCCGACAGCTGAGTTTTGCGAGTCCACCCGAAGACCCCCCAACCTCAACGGAGAGGCTGCCATGACTGACGTTCTGATCACTGCCGTCGAACTCGCCGATCTCTTGAAGCTAGAGCCGTGTGTCGTCATCGACACCCGCAACCCCGATGCCTACGCCGCCGGGCACTTGCCGGGCGCCGTCAACGTGCATGAGATCTTCACGTTCCTGGCGACCTCGACGCCGGAAGGCATGGCCGAACTCAAGACCAAGTTCGCGGACGCCTTCGGCAGCGCCGGCCTCTCCGGCAAGGAAACGGCCGTGATCTACGAGCAGTCGATGAACTCCGGCTTCGGCCAGTCCTGCCGCGGCTACTACCTCCTCACCATGCTCGGCTATCCCAAGGTGAAGGTGCTGCATGGCGGCTTCGACGCCTGGTCGGCTGCGGGCTTCCCGGTGACAACAGACGTGCCGGCGCCGGCCAAGGCCTCCTTCTCCATCGTGCCTGAAGCGGGCGAGATCCTGATCGACGCCAAGACCATGCTGTCCGCCGTTGGCAAGCCCGGTATCGCCATCCTCGACGTGCGCGACGTCGACGAATGGATCGGGGACAGCTCGTCTCCTTACGGCAAGGATTTCTGCCCGCGCAAAGGCCGCATCCCCGGCGCGGTGTGGCTGGAATGGTACCGCATGATGAAGCCGACCGCCGAAGGCCCGCGCTTCAAGTCCAAGGACGAGATCTTGGCGGAATGCGCCACTGTCGGCATCTCGCAGACCACGCCGGTCTACCTCTACTGCTTCAAGGGCGCGCGTGCCTCGAACACTTTCCTGGCGCTGAAGAATGCCGGCGTGAAGGACGTGCGGATGTATTTCGGCTCCTGGAACGAATGGTCGCGCGATCCGTCGCTGCCGATCGAGCAGGGACTGCCGATGGCGTCGGATGTGACGACAAAGGCGGCCTGAGCGCGCGCAATCACATGGCCCGCGGGCGAGGCGCTATCCCAAGCGCCTTGATCCGCGAGGCCAACGTCGTCGGCTTGATGTCCAGCATCTCGGCCGCGCCGCCGGGGCCGAACACTTTTCCGGCGCTGGCCTCTAGCGCGGCGAGGATGTTGGCGCGTTCGTGCTCGCGCATTTCTGCTGAGGTCATGATCACCGCACGTGCGTCGGCCTTCTGGCGCGTCGCGCCGGTCAGTGCTGGCGCGCCGGAAGCATCGGGAAGATCGATGCGCAAGCGGCCGTTCTGCGACAGGATCGCGGCGCGCTCGATCACGTTCTGCAGTTCGCGGACGTTACCGGGCCAGTCGTATCGGGTGAGCCGCCGCGCATCGCCCTCCGACAGGCGCAGGTTGGATTTCAACGCCTTGCTCTCGCGCGTCAGGAAGTGTTGCGCGAGCAGTGGAATGTCCTCGCGCCGTTCGCGCAGAGGGACGGTCTCGATCGGAAACACGTTGAGACGGAAATAGAGGTCCTCGCGAAAGCGGCCGCGCTGCACTTCCTGCTTGAGATCGCGGTTGGTTGCGGCGATGACGCGGACATCCACGGCGCGCGTGCGCTCCTGGCCGACGCGCTCGAAATTGCCCTCCTGCAGCACGCGCAGCAGCTTGCCCTGCAGTTCGAGCGGGATCTCGCCGACCTCGTCGAGGAACAGCGTGCCGCCGTCGGCGAGCTCGAAGCGGCCGATGCGGTCGCGCGTCGCGCCGGTGAAGGCGCCGCGGACATGGCCGAAGAACTCGCTCTCGAACAATTCGCGCGGAATCGCGGCGCAATTCACGCGGATCAGCGGCCGGTCGCTGCGGGTGGAGGCCTCGTGGATGGCGCGCGCGATCAGCTCCTTGCCGGTGCCGGATTCGCCGGTGATCATCACCGCCGCGGTGGTCGGCGCCACCAGCTTGACCTGGCGCAACGTCTTCTGGATCGCCTCGCTTCCACCGATGATGCCGCGCGGATTGGTCTCGATGCGGATTTCCTCCTGCAGATAGGCGTTTTCGAGCTCGAGCCGCTCGCGCAGGCGATCGACCTCGGCGAGAGCGGCATGCAGCTTCTCGTCGGCCTCGCGGCGCTGGCTGACGTCGCGGAACACGACGACCGCGCCGACCACGACGCCGCGGTCGCGGATCGGGGTGGAGGTGTATTCGACCCAGGCGGGCGAGCCGTCCTTGCGCCAGAATACTTCGCCATCGACCTGATGCACGGCGCCGTCGCGGAAGGCTGCGTAGATCGGGCAGTCATGGTTGTGATAGTGGCGACCGTCGTGATGGGTGTGGTGCACGATCGGGTGGATTTCCTTGCCGACCAGCTCCTCCGCGGTCCAGCCCAGCATGCGTTCGGCCGCCGGGTTCACGAACGTTGTCTTGCCCTCGGCATTGACGCCGTAAATGCCTTCGCCGGCGGCGCGCAGGATCAGCTGGTTCTCGCGTTCGATGTCCTGGAACACGCGCTCGACCCGCTGCCAGGTCGCAATCCCACCGCGCATATGGTCCTCGGCGACGGCATCGACGTTGCGCCGGCGGCGCGCGTCGAGATCGGTCAGCGTCAGCAGCAGCAGCGTACGGCCATCATGCGGCAGCAGGCAGCCTGAATATTCGAGCTGGAGATTTTGACCGGTCGCGTGGCGGGGGTTGAGCGCCGTGGTCCAGTAGGCGCCCTTGTGCAGTACGGCCTGAGTGAACACGGTGAGGGCCGGGAGTTCGCCTTCGTGGAGCGTGCTGGGCCTGGTCTGCCGCAGCAGGGCGCGGTCGTAGCCGAGCAGAGCGCAGGCGGCGGGATTCGCATCGACGATCTGGTCGCTGAAGGGGTCGATCAGCAGCGTTGCCTCGACCGAGGATTCGAACGCGGTGATGCGCGGGTCGATGGCGGCCACTACGTCGTCGTGGAAGGTCATCGGCGTCGTCGCCATTACGAAATCTCGTCATTGAGCTACGAGATTTCGTTTATCACGAGTTTTCGTAGTGGCCAAGCGCGGACGAAAGTGGCGCGTCATCAAGGCACTGGCAGCCCGAATGGCCGTGGCATGCTCCTTGCGTGATTGCTCCCTGCAACGACGCGCAGGAGGGCCGATGTCCACGTTCGACAATCCGTTTGATCCCGATCGCAAACTTCAAGCCGGCTGCGCCTGTGGCCAGCACCGCTCTGCGGCGGAGCATGAGCAAGCCGCCGCGTTGCGCTGCGAGCCCACTGTGAGCGAGGAGAAGCGCTACGAAGGCGTCGTCGCCTCCGCGGTGATGCGCGCGATGTTTCCGCAGGATTTGGCGCGGCGCGCGTTTCTGAAATCGGTCGGCGCGTCGACTGCGCTCGCGGCGCTGTCGCAGTTCTTCCCGCTGAAGACGGCGACCGAAGTCTTCGCGCAAGCCGGCGCGCCCGAGAAGAAGGACCTCAAGGTCGGCTTCATCCCGATCACCTGCGCGACGCCGATCATCATGGCGGCGCCGATGGGGTTCTATTCCAAGCACGGTCTCAATGTCGAAGTGGTCAAGACCGCCGGCTGGGCCGTGATCCGCGACAAGACCATCAACAAGGAATATGACGCCGCGCACATGCTTGCCCCGATGCCGATCGCGATCTCGCTCGGGCTCGGCGCCAACGCCATTCCCTTCACCGTCCCTGCGATCGAGAACATCAACGGGCAGGGCATCGTGCTGGCGTCCAAGCACAAGGACAAGCGCGATCCGAAGGATTGGAAGGGACTGAAGTTTGCCATTCCCTTCGACTATTCCATGCACAATTATCTCTTGCGCTATTATCTCGCCGAACACGGCATCGATCCCGATACCGACCTGCAGCTGCGCTCGGTGCCGCCGCCAGAGATGGTCGCCAACCTCCGTGCGGACAACATCGACGGCTTCCTCGCGCCCGACAACATCTGCCAGCGCGCGATCTATGACGGCGTCGGCTTCATGCACCTGCTCTCCAAGGAGATATGGGACGGCCATCCCTGCTGTAGCTTTGCCGCCAGCCGCGAATTCATCACGACGGCGCCGAACAGCTTTGCGGCGCTGACCCGCGCTATCGTCGATGCCACCGCCTATGCGTCCAAGGCGGAGAACCGCAAGCAGATCGCGGAGGCGATCGCACCGGCCAATTACATCAACGCGCCGGTGACGGTGCTGGAGCAGGTCCTGACCGGCACCTATGCCGATGGGCTCGGTGGGGTGAAGACCGATGCCAAGCGCGTCGATTTCGATCCGTTCCCCTGGCAGTCCTTCGCGGTGTGGATGCTGACGCAGATGAAGCGCTGGGGACAGATCAAGGGTGACGTCGACTACAAGGCGGTGGCTGAGCAGGTCTATCTCGCCACGGACACAAAGAAGCTGATGACCGAGATGGGCCTGTCGCCGCCGGCGAGCGCCTACAAATCCTTCGCGGTGATGGGCAAGACGTTCGATCCGGCCAAGCCTGAGGATTATCTCGCGAGCTTCAAGATCAGGAAGTCGTCGTGATGATCTCCGCTCTCGTGTCCCGGGCGCGGCGCAGCGCGAAGCGGTGCGACGCAGAACCGGGACCCATACGGGCCGACTGGGTCTCGGCCCTGCGAAGCAGCACATCGGACGATGCTTCGCATCGCCGAGAGTGCTGCATCGCGTCCGGGACACAAGCGGTTAGGTTTGCACGATGACCAACACCCTTCGCCTTCGTGCCGGTCTCGTCTCCATCGTGCTGCTCGCCGCATTTCTGGGCGTCTGGCATCTCGCCACACGCTCGACCGGCACCACGACGACCATGAGCCCGGAATATGCCAAGCTGATGGGCCTCACAGCGACGCAGGGCAAATCCGCTATGCCCGGCCCGCTCGATGTCGGTGCCAAGCTGTGGGAGCACCTCAAGCGCCCGTTCTACGACAACGGGCCGAACGACAAGGGGCTGGGCATCCAGCTCGCCTATTCGATCGCACGCGTCGGCACCGGTTATCTGCTCGCCGTGCTGGTCGCGATCCCGCTCGGCTTCCTGATCGGCATGTCGCCGCTGCTCAGCAAGGCGCTCGATCCCTTCATCCAGGTGCTGAAGCCGATCTCGCCGCTGGCCTGGATGCCGCTGGCGCTCTACACCATCAAGGATTCCTCGATCTCGGCGATCTTCGTCATCTTCATCTGCTCGATCTGGCCGATGCTGCTCAACACCGTCTTTGGCGTCGCCAGCGTGCGCAAGGAGTGGATCAACGTCGCGCGCACGCTGGAGGTCGGCACCGTCAGGCGCGCCTTCACCGTGATCCTGCCGGCAGCGGCCCCGACGATCCTGACCGGCATGCGCATCTCGATCGGCATCGCCTGGCTCGTGATCGTCGCCGCCGAGATGCTCGTCGGCGGCACCGGCATCGGCTACTTCGTCTGGAACGAGTGGAATAACCTCTCGATCACCAATGTCATCATCGCGATCCTCTTGATCGGCGTGGTCGGCATGCTGCTCGACCAGATACTGGCGCGCTTCACGCGCCTGGTCACGTTTCCGGAGTGAGCATGGCGATGTTCAACCCTTTCGTGTCCCGGGCGCACTGCAGCGCGAAGCGTTGCAGTGCTGAACCGGGACCCATCGCAGCGATATGGGTCCCGCATCTGCGGCGCACCGCTGCGCGCTGCACCGCGTGCCGGACAGAGACCAGACATGACTGACAAGTTCGTCTCAATCGAAGGCATCGCCAAACGCTATCCCGGCACGGGAGGGGCGACGACCACCGTGTTCGAGAATCTTTGGCTGTCGATGGCGCGCGGCGAGTTCTGTTGCGTGATCGGCCATTCCGGCTGCGGCAAGACCACGGTGCTGAACATCCTCGCCGGGCTGGACGCACCGAGCGAGGGCGCCGTCATCGTCGATGGGCAGGCGATTTCGGGCACCAGCCTCGACCGCGCGGTGATCTTCCAGAGCCATGCGCTGCTGCCCTGGCGTACCGTCCTCGGCAACGTCGCCTATGCCGTCAGCTCGAAATGGCGGAGCTGGGATCGCGCCAAGGTCAGGGCGCATGCGCAGAGCTTCATCGATCTCGTCGGCCTCTCCGGCTCCGAGCACAAGCGTCCGTCGGAGCTGTCGGGCGGCATGAAGCAGCGCGTCGGCATCGCGCGGGCGCTGTCGATCACGCCGAAGATGATGCTGATGGACGAGCCGTTCTCGGCGCTGGACGCGCTGACGCGCGGCACGCTGCAGGACGAGGTGCGGCGCATCTGCCTCGAGACCGGCCAGACCGCGTTCATGATCACCCATGACGTCGACGAGGCGATATATCTCGCCGACAAGATCTTCCTGATGACCAACGGACCCGGCGCAGTGCTGGCCGAGGTCGTCGAGAACCCACTGCCGCGGGATCGCGGCCGCACGGATCTGCACCGCCATCCGCTCTACTACGCCTTGCGCAACCACATCATCGATTTCCTGGTGACGCGCAGCAAGACCTTTGCCGCCGAGATGCCGGGGCACGATCCGCGCAACGTGCCGGTGGTCCACATCGGCAAGCCCGGCCTCTCGATCGCATCTGATGCCAAACCGGAGCCGTCACGCGAGACGTCATGGTCGGGCTTGTCCCGGCCATCCACGTCTTCGTGATGTGGCAAGAACGTGGATGCCCGGGACGTTTTGCACGAAGACGCGCTTCGCGCTTTCCCCCGGGCAGACCGACATTTAACCAAAAGGAGACCCCGACATGAAGCGCGAAGACCTCACCGAGAAGCTCCTCGACATCAAGCGCGAGAAGGGCTGGAGCTGGAAGCACATCTGCGAGAAGATCGGCGGCTATTCCGAAGTGTTGATTGTCGGTGCGATCATGGGTCAGATGAAGCTGACGAAGCCGCAGGCGGCCAATGCCGGCGAGCTGTTCGGCCTGTCCAAGGCGGAAACCGCGATGCTGAACGAGGTGCCGATGCGCGGCACCGGCACGCCGATGCCGCCCACCGATCCCCTGATCTACCGCTTCTACGAGATGGTGATGGTGAACGGTCCCGCCTGGAAGGCGCTGATCGAGGAGGAGTTCGGCGACGGCATCATGTCGGCGATCGACTTCGACATGGGCATCGAGCGCGTCGCCAATCCGAAGGGCGACCGCGTCAAGATCACCATGAGCGGCAAGTTCCTGCCTTACAAATATTACGGTGCCAGCGGCAACGTGCCGGAATACGGCTTTAAGGAGGAGTGACCGCGGCGAAAGCGGCGCGCAGCTCGCCGACCGGCGCCATCTCGCGGATATAGGTGAAGGACCCCTTGTCCTTCATCTCGCGCGCGCAGTTCAGGAACGCTGCGAGCGCGTAGCGCGACATCGCCCCGCCGACGCTGATGCGCTTGACGCCGGCGGCGGACAATTGCGAGGCCGTCAGCGTCGGGTCGGCAAAGCCCATCACGTGATTGAACGGCTTACTGATCGAGGACACCACCGTCCGGATCGTGGCGAGATCGTAAAGGCCCGGCGCATAGAGGACGTCGGCGCCGGCAGCCTCGAAGGCCTGCAGGCGGCGGATCGTGTCGTCGATGTTCCTTGCGGCCGTGCAGGAAGTTCTCGGCTCGCGCGGTCAGCGCGAAGGGAATTGGCAGCGCGCGCGCCGCTTCCACCGCGGCCTGGACGCGCTCGACGGCCCGGGAAAAGTCGTAGATCGGGCGGTCGCGATCGCCGCTGAAATCCTCGATCGAGCCGCCGACCGCGCCAGTCTCTGCGGCACGCCGAATAGCTTCGGCGGCGCGCTTCGGCTCGTGCGCGCCGCAATTCTCGAGGTCGACGCTGACAGGCAGGTCGCTGGCATCCACGATCGTACGCGCATTGGCGAGGATGAGGTCGAGACCGACATCGCCCTTACCGAGCATGTTGGCGACCCCGAGGCTCGTGGTCGCCAGGGCCTCGAAGCCCATCGCCGCGAGCAGCTTTGCCGTGCCGGCATCCCACGGATTGGGAATGATGAAGGCACCGGGCCGCTCGTGCAGCGCGCGAAACGCTCTCGCCTTGTCCAACTGGCTCGTCATGGCTCGTCTCCCGTTGTCCGTTCGCGGCCAGCCTTAGGAGCATTTCCGCCATTCGCCAAATTTGTTATTCTGTCGGATATCATCAGTTTTTTGCATGAGACCGCGATGGACAGTGACGCCCTCAACACCTTCCTGGCGGTTCATCGCAGGGGCGGGATTTCGAATGCCGCAAAATTCCTGCACCGTTCGCAGCCCGCGATTTCACGTCGTATTGCTCTATTGGAGCAGGAGCTCGGCGTTCCCCTGTTCGAGCGGGTAGCGGGCCGCACGCGGCTGAGCGATGCCGGGCGCGTGCTGATCCCCTACGCCGAGCGCGCGGTGGCGGCGGCGCAGGATGCCGAACAGGCGATCCGCGCATTGACCAAGCGAAATGTGGGGCCGGTCTCGCTTGCCGTGACCGGCACGCTCGCCGATGGCCGCCTCTCGACCATCATGAAGCGGTTCGCCAAGGAGAATCCCGCCGTCACGCTGAGCTTGCGGACGGCGACCAGCGCGGAGGTCAGCGATCTCATTCGGCGCGGGGAGGCTACGATTGGCCTCCGCTACAACACCGACCGCGCCGGCGATCTCACCTGCGAGCAGGTCCTGCACGAGCCGTTGCAAGTGGTCTGTGCGCCCGACCATCCTCGCGCCGGACAGCGTGTGAAGCGCCTTGCCGAGCTGGGTCGCGAGCGCTGGATCGCATTCCCGGAGATTCGCGGCCGTCGCGAGATTGCCGCGGCTCACGTGTTCGCGCTGTTTCTGACGCGGGGGCTTGGCGAGGTGGACTGGACCGCGGTGGACAGCCTCACCGCGCAGAAGCGGCTCGTGGAAGCGGGCTTCGGCCTTGCCCTGTTGGCAAAAAGTCATGTGGCGGAGGAGCTGCGGGCGAGCTCGATCGCGACGATCGCCGTGAGCGATCTGGATGCGCACCAGGACGTCGTCCTCGTCACGCGCAGTGGCGGCTTTCTGAGCGCTGCCGCCGAGCGCCTGCTCGAAAGCATTCGCCGCAACTATTCCGCCCTGGATGGCTCGCCCGGGCGGGACGCCAGAAAGAGAACGCCGGCGCGCAAGGCTATTGCGCGCCGGCAGGTCAGTTGACTCGATTATTTCCCGGCCTTTATCTCGGCGACCGCCACCGGGACCAGCTCGCTCATCTTGGCGCGAATCGCCTGCTCGGTGATGGCGACGTTCTTGGCGGCGAAATCGGCCGTGATCTTGCGCAGGACGTCGGCGTCGCCGGCCTCTTCGAAATCGGCCGCGACCACTTCCTTGGCATAGGCCGTGGCGGCATCGCCCGTGATTCCGAGCTTCTCCGCCGCCCACAGACCGAGCAGCCGGTTGCGACGGGCCTCTGCCTTGAATTTCTGCTCCTCGTCGAGAGCGTACTTCTTCTCGAAGCCTTCCTGGCGCTTGTCGAACTCGCTCATGCCTGTTCCAAATCCCTTCTGAATGGAGCCGGCGGCTCACGTTGCGGCGACCCGGCTCCGTGCCTACATAGATAGCACAAAAAGGCAAAACAACGGGCCGTTAAGCCGCAGGCAGGACGGTATAAGTTGGCGCCGGACGGCCGGATCGATTGTGCTGGGACAGCCAATCGGATAGGTTGCCTGAAGGTTTGGTTCCTGTTCTGTTTCCAGGGGTTACAGACGGGTTCCCAGCCGTTCACGGCAGCTCCGCTGTGGGTCGTAATCCTAGTCAACCGGAGCACACCAAATTCATGGATTTCAACAAAACACGGTACATCCCCATGAGCCGTCGGCGTCGCATTTATGAAGGCAAGGCAAAGGTTCTTTATGAAGGCCCGGAGCCCGGTACCCTGATCCAGCACTTCAAGGATGACGCCACCGCGTTCAATGCGAAAAAGCATCAGGTGATCGAGGGCAAGGGCGTCCTCAACAACCGGATCTCGGAGTACCTGTTTCAGCACCTCAACGACATCGGGGTGCCGACCCACTTCATCCGCCGCCTCAACATGCGCGAGCAGCTGATTCGCGAGGTCGAGATCGTGCCGCTGGAGGTGGTGGTGCGGAACGTCGCCGCCGGCTCGCTGTCGCAGCGCCTCGGCATCGAGGAGGGCACGCAGCTGCCCCGCTCGATCATCGAGTTCTATTACAAGAACGACCAGCTCAACGACCCCATGGTGTCGGAAGAGCACATCACCGCCTTCGGCTGGGCGACGCCGCAGGAGATCGACGACATCATGGCGCTCGCCATCCGCGTCAACGACTTCCTGACCGGCCTCTTCCTCGGCATCGGCATCCGCCTCGTCGACTTCAAGATGGAGTGCGGCCGCCTGTTCGAGAACGAGATGATGCGCATCATCGTCGCCGACGAGATCTCCCCGGACAGCTGCCGTCTGTGGGACATCAAGTCGAACGAGAAGCTCGACAAGGACCGTTTCCGCAGGGATCTCGGCGGCCTGCTCGAGGCCTATACGGAAGTTGCAAAGCGCCTCGGCATCCTCATGGAGAACGAGCGTCCGCAGGGCTCCGGCCCGGTGCTGGTGAAGAGCTGAGAGAGGATCTGACGTGAAGGCACGTGTCACCGTTACCCTGAAGACGGGCATCCTCGACCCGCAGGGCAAGGCCATCGAAGGCGCGCTGAAGTCGCTCGGCGTTGACGGCGTCGCCAGCGTCCGGCAGGGCAAGGTGTTCGACATCGAGCTTGCCGGTGCCGACAAGGCCAAGGCGGAAGCCGCGCTGAAGGACGCCGCCGACAAGCTGCTGGCGAACACCGTGATCGAGAATTATCGGGTGGAGCTGATCGGGTGACGCGAAGGATGGCTTTGGCCGCCGGTTTGGCGGCCTCGTTGCTACTCCTTGGCTTCCAATCTGCAAACGCCCAAGCCCCCGGGACGACCAGCGTTACGATCCGAAATCCTGATCCGGCCAAATGGGCCGGAAGCAGTAACATCTTCGGCAGAAGCACCGGCGAGTTCGTCTGCCGTCCGCTGGCTTGTTCGGACGCAGCCAAGGTCACTGCAACCATTTCGAGGAGTCCGACCCGCAGTCCCGATCCTCAGGCGCTGGCGAAGCTGGCCAGCCAGATTCCTGAATCGGTCGAGCGCGCCAATCAGGTTGCCGCGGCCAAAGGCAGGAAGCTCGATCGGCTCTCCAGCGGAACGACGACGCTGCGCGGCTATCCGGCGATCGTACAGGAGTTGCGCGTGATCGGCGAAAAGGGGCCGGCCTATCTCAGCAAGGCGACCATGTTCGTCAAATCGGCCGTGGTCAGCATATCCTCGTTTTCGCCCTCGCACGAACTAGCGCGACGCAACCGCGATCTCTTCATCAAGGCGATGGAGGTGACCGATACTCCCCTTCCGCGATCGTAGAAGTATCGGCAATACCTGATCACCCCCTTTATTGCGAACTACAGGTTGTATACGCTCCGGACGGACGAGCGTTTCGGGGCGGGGCATGGGGATTATTTCAAGCACTCTTCGGTGCGCAGTCATTGCTGCGGCCGCATTGTCGCTCATGGGGTGTGTGACGACGGCCGTCGGCCCAGAGCATCCAGGGACCAAAGTTACCTTCAAATCGCCCGATCCGGAAAAATGGACCGGTACGCGGGTGTATGGCGAAAGACGCTCGATCTTCCGCTGCAGGCCGCTTGCGTGTCCGGAGAATTCGATCGTCACCATCCGCACCGCGGCCAGTCCGACCCGTAGCCCCGATCCCGTGGCTCTGCAGAAATTTGCCGAGGCGGATGCGCAGCGTCAGATGGCCCAGACCGAGCAGGCATCGACCGAAGCGGTCGGACGTCTGAGAGACCTGACGCTGACGTCCTCGCGCGTCGCCAAGATGAAGGAATTCCCAGCGGTTCATTGGGAGTATCGGGCGACCGGTCCCAACGACAAGCCGATCTACATCGTCCGCGACATGGTGTTCGCAGGCAACACCATGATCGATGTCATTTCCACATCGCTTGGCGTCGAGGTCGCTCGCCGCAACAGCGCCGATTTTGTCGGAGTGATGGAAATCGAGGATTTCGCGCCTCCGGCGCGGCAATGAAATGAGGGCCGGGATGCGGTTCTACGCCCGCTCGTTGTTGCTGCTCGCCGCGCTGGTGCTCGTGGCCGGGAGTGCTTTTGCTCAATCAACGCCAGCGCCGCAGTCCGCAGCACCGCGCCCGCCGGTATCGGTGAAGGGGTGGCGCTACGAGCTGCGCCCCAACGACGTCCACATGTTCCTCTGTGACAGGCCGGGCTGCGGCGCACAGACCAGGGTGAGCTATCGGCTCTACGCTCCCGGCAATTCAATGACCCTGGAGCAGTTCCGTGAAGAGCAGACGCAAATCGCCAAAGTCCTGGAGCAGCGAACGCCGGGACAGAAGATCTCGATACTCGCAATTGACGGCGACAGCGGCACCTCGGTGCCGTGCATGTTCAAGGCAGCGGCGGCTTATGGTGAAGCCGGACGGCACGAAGGAATATCAGGTCAGCGGCTGGTTTTTGGGCGCACGGGTGCTGCCAGCGTGATCAGCTCGGCGGCCACCGAAAAAGCGAGCTCCGACAATTTTGCGCAATTCGCCGTCGCGGTGATGCTGCTTCTGGCGCCTGCCAGCCGCTGAGGGCTGCGTTCACAGCCACCCGACGCTGCGGAAACGCCAGTACAGCGAGCCGCATGCCGTCAGCATCACGCCGAGCAGCATGAAGTAGCCGTACTCCCATTCCAGCTCCGGCATGTGCTTGAAATTCATGCCGTAGATGCCGGCTAGCGCGGTCGGGACTGCGATGATGGCGAGCCAGGACGCAAGCTTCTTGGACACGGCCGTCTCCTGGGCCTGGCCGACCAGCAGACTCGCCTCGAAGGCGAAGGCCAACACTTCGCGCATGGAATCGATGCGCTCCTGGATGTTGCGGACGTGGTCGGTGACGTCGCGAAATAGCGGCTGCATGGCCTTCCGCACCATCGACAGCTCGTCATGCTCGAGCCGGCGGCAGACCTCCACCAGCGGGCCGATCGCGGTCCTGAGCCGCAACAGGTCGCGGCGCAGCATGTAGAGCCGTTCGATCTGCGCCTTGCTGATCGGCCTGGACAGAACGTCGTCCTCGATGCCCTCGATCTCGTCGTGGATGCTCTCGAGCACGGGCGAGTAATTGTCGACGATGAAATCGAGGATGGCATAGAGGATGTAGTCCTCGCCGCGGGCGAGCGCCCGCGGGCAGCTTTCGCAGCGTTCGCGCACGGGCGCGTAGGACGTCGAGGCGCCGTGACGCACCGAGACCAGATAGCCGTCACCGATGAAAATGTGCGTCTCGCCGAAGGCGATCCGGCCCTCGATCAGTTGCGCGGTGCGCGCGACGATGAACAGGGCCTCGCCATATTGCTCGATCTTGGGACGCTGATGGGCGTGGTTGGCGTCCTCGATGGCGAGATCGTGCAGGTCGAACTGCTTCTGCACCGCGCCAAGCAGCGCCATGTCGGGCTCGTGCAGGCCGATCCAGACCACATGACCGGGCTTGGCCCGCCAACTCGATGCCTCGCTGATGGCGATATTGGCGACGCGCCGGCCATCGACATAGGCACCGGCGGCGACGACGCCCTCGGCTGAGACCGGTTCGGCAGGGGATGTGGGCAGCGACGGGACGTTCATGGCTTCAATCCCGGACAAGATCGTCGAGGCTATGGCCTGTGTACAAGGCCGCCCGGCAAGGCTAGCACTGGTAAAATTCCCGTCAAATGGCTATGTCTCCTGACGAATTGGCCCTGGGGCCAGCCCGATTCCCATCACCGCCGGAACTTCAGCCATGAAAGCCGCCATCCTCGTCTTTCCCGGAATCAACCGTGAGCGCGACATGGCGCGTGCCTTGCGGCTGGTCTCAGGCCATGACCCCGCGATGGTGTGGCACGCCGAGACCTCGCTGCCGACGGGGACCGATCTCGTGGTGGTGCCGGGCGGCTTCTCCTACGGCGATTATCTCCGCTGCGGCGCCATCGCGGCACGCGCGCCGGTGATGGATGCGGTGCGCGACTACGCGGCCAGGGGTGGGCTCGTGCTCGGTGTCTGCAACGGCTTCCAGATCCTCTGCGAGTCCGGCCTGTTGCCGGGCATCCTGATGCGCAATGCGCGGCTCAAGTTCATCTGCAAGGACGTGCATCTGCGCGTCGAGCGTTCCGACACGCCGTTCACCCGCGGCTACAATGCCGGTCAGGTGATCCGGGTGCCCGTGGCCCATGGCGAGGGCAATTACGCGGCCGACGTGGAGACGATCAAGCGGCTCGAAGGCGAGGGCCGGGTGCTCTATCGCTACTGCGCGGCTGACGGTAGCGTCGACGACCTCAGCAACATCAATGGCGCCGCGCAGTCCATTGCCGGCATCGTCAACGACAAGGGCAACGTGCTCGGCATGATGCCGCATCCGGAAAACCACGTCGAAGACATCATGGGCTGCACCGACGGCCGCGGCCTGTTCGCCGGCCTGGTCCAGCATCTGGAAAGAGCCGCGTGATCGCGTTCGTGCTGAAGCGGTCGCTCGCCGCGCTCGCGGCGCTGTCCTTCGCGACCGCTGCGCTGGCACAGGATTATCCCAAGCGTCCGATCACCATGATCGTGCCGTTCGCGGCCGGCGGCACCTCGGACGTGATCGCGCGCACGGTCGCCGAGCAAATGGGCATCGCGCTCGGCCAGACCATCGTGATCGAGAACGTTGCCGGCGCCGGCGGTTCGACCGCACTCGCACGCGCTTCCCGCGCCGAGCCCGACGGTTACACCATCGCCATCGGCAATGCCGGCACCAATGCCGCCACCTACACGATCTATCCAAAGCTGCCGTTCACGCCGGAGTCCTTCGTGCCGATCGCCATGGTGGCGAAGACCTTCGGCATCGTCGCGTTGCGCAAGGATTTTCCGGCGAAGGACCTGAAAGAGTTCATCGCTTACGCCAAGGCCAGTCCCGGCAAGATCAATCTCGGCCATGCCGGCGTCGGCTCCTCGAACTATCTGATCTGCAAGAGCTTTGTCACGGCGGCCGGGATCGACGCGACGCTGGTCGGCTATCGCGGCGCCGCGCCCGCGCTGACCGATGCAGTCGGAAGCCAGATCGACGGCGTCTGCGACGCGGCCGCCTCGGTCTCGCAGTCGATCAACGAGAAGCTGGTGAAGGGGCTCGTGGTCGGCTCGACGGTGCGTCTCGCCACACTGCCTGATCTGCCGACCTCCGCCGAAGCTGGCCTGCCCGAATTCGAGGCGCAGGGCTGGAACGGCCTGTTCGCGCCCAAGGGCACACCGCCGGCCGTTATCGCCAAGCTCAACGCCGCCGCGCGTACGGCGGTGGAAACGGAGGCGGTGAAGAAGCGCTTCGCTGACCTCTCGACAGTAGCGCCCGATCCTGACGAGCACACGCCCGAAGTGCTGCAAAAGCTCGTGACGCGCGACGTCGAGAAGTACCGGAAGATGCTAGCGGACGACGGCAAGCAGTAGCTTCGCCGTCAATCGCCGACAGCGTGACTAGTCAGCCGGAATGAAGCGGAGCGTCCCCGCCCGACGCGTCGGCTTGCCGGTATCGTTGGTGTGATTGACGCCATCCACGACCGGCACCTCTGCGAAATCGAACGGGCTGATCCCATCAAGGCAGGCCACGTTGACGGCATATAGGGTCGTGTCGGATCGTCGTTGATGGTGCGTGTATATTCCGCAGTGAGAACAGAAGAAGTGCTGCGCCGATCCGGTATGGAAGCGGTAGGTTGTCAGCGCGTCTTCGCCCTGCAGCAACTTGATCCCACCCATCTCCGCCATGACAACGACGGCGCCTCGCATACGGCAGTAAGAGCACGTGCAGCGGCGAATCGAATTGAAGCCGTCGCTCAGCGTCGCCTCGAAACGCACCGCACCGCAATGACATTGGCCGGTTCGTACGATCGTGTCGCGCACCATGTTGATTGACTTTCCTGTTCAGATTGCTTGCACGGCTTGTTGCAGTCCTAGCGCAGCTTGAACTTCTCCGCCGGTACCGTCATCGCCGCAACGCCCGCCATCACCAGCAGCAGACCGAGCGCGAGGTTCGACGGCACGCTCTCGCCGAGCAGCAGTACGGAGAGGCCGACCCCGATCGGGATGCGCAAGTACCCTTGCGCGTTGGTGGTGAGCGTGCCGAGCCGGCCGAGGCAGACGTAGAATAGCATCAGGCCAAGCGCGCTGGAGACGATGCCCATGACGATGGTGGCGACGATCGCGGTCGCCGTCGGCTGCAGGGTCCAGGGCTGGTCGATGATTAGCGAGGGCGGCAGCAGCACGAGGCCGCCGAACAGCAGTGAGCCGGCCGCCACCACCATTGCGTCGTATTCGGAGAGGCGGAGGCCGAAGATCGTTGCGCAGGCAAAGGAGATGGTGGCGAGCAGGATCGCGATCTCAGCAATGATCTCGCTCCCGAAACCGCGCAGTGCGTCGAGCCCGACGATGGCGACGGTGCCGGCCAGTCCCAAAATCGCGCCGGCGAGCTTGAGCAGCGTCGCCGGCTCGTGGCGCGTGATCAGCGAGGTGATCAGGAAGGCGAAGATCGGCGTCGTCGAGGCCAGCACCACCGTGTTCGACGCCGGCACATATTGCTGCGACCAGGTGATGATCAGGAACGGGAAGGTCGAGTTGATCAATTGCTGGGTCGCGAACAGCTTCCAGGCCCTGGCGTCGGTCGGGACCTTGATGCCGCGCATCCACAGGATCGCGAACAGGAAGGCGGCCGCGATCAGCGAGCGTGCCGAGATGAAGGTGATGGGTGGGATCGTGGGAAGCGCCAGCTTGGTCAGCGGATAGGTCGAGCTCCAGCAGCAGGCCAGCGCGAGCAGCAGCGCATAATCGCGCCAGCTCCGTGCACCGGTGGCTGCCATGGACGGTAGTGGCGATGAGACGGAGGCCGTTGAGCGCCCCCTCGGCGATGTGCTCTGCGGCACCTTGTTCCTGCTCCCCGGCGCACACGCGCTTGACCCAACTGTGGGCGAGGGGATGTGAAAAGGGAAGGCGCCGAGCTATGCGTTTGGCTGAGGTGGCGGCTTCCGCTTCATCCGCTTGATCGTGCCGGAAAAGGTGAGCAGCACCCGCGTCCCGGACATCATCTTGCCGCGCAGGAAGATCAGCGAGCCGCCGGCGCGGGTAACCTCGCCGGTGCACTCGATCAGCTCGCCCTCGCGTGCCGCGTCGAGGAATTCGCAGGCGAAATTGGTCGTAACCGCCCGGCTGTCCAGGACGTGGGTCGCGATCGCAAACAGGGAATAGTCGGCGAAAGCCATGTAGCAGCCGCCGTGGACGTTGCCGGAGCCGTTGAGGTGCTTCTTCTCGACCCGGAAGGCGCTGCGGACGCTGCCGTCCGCCTCGATCCGGTGCCAGAAGGGGCCGACATGGGACTCGAAACTGTCCCGAATCCAGGTCCGCCAACCCCTAAATTCGCCTTCCGTGGCGATGTGGAGGTCAGGGCGGCGGGGCGGGGGCGTTTTGGTCAGTTCGTGCAAGGAAGTGGGCCTTCAATTGCGGGTCTGGAGCCCTTAAATCCGATCCGTTCGCGGCGTGCAATTCCTGTTCCCGCGGGGCCCCCGGCGCAAAACGTGGGACAGCGGGAAAATGCGCCATAAAGGGCTTTTCGAAGCCGTCCGATGTTCCTAAGAACGGCCAAACCGCCGCCGAAAGCCTCTGAAGCCATGAAGAATGAACCCAAGATCACCCCCGAGCTGGTTGCCGCCCACGGGCTCAAGCCCGACGAATACGAGCGCATCCTGAAGCTGATCGGGCGGGAGCCGACCTTCACCGAACTCGGCATCTTCTCGGCGATGTGGAACGAGCACTGCTCGTACAAATCCTCGCGCATCCATCTGCGCGGCCTGCCGACCAAGGCGCCCTGGGTGATCCAGGGCCCCGGGGAGAATGCCGGCGTGATCGACATCGGCGACGGCCAGGCGGTGGTGTTCAAGATGGAGAGCCACAACCACCCGAGCTACATCGAACCCTATCAGGGTGCGACCACCGGCGTCGGCGGCATCTTGCGCGACGTCTTCACGATGGGCGCGCGTCCCATCGCCTGCCTCAATGCGCTGAGCTTCGGTGCGCCTGAGCATGCCAAGACGCGGCACCTCGTCTCCGGCGTGGTCGCCGGCGTCGGCGGCTACGGCAATTCCTTCGGCGTGCCGACGGTCGGCGGCCAGGTGCGTTTCCACACCCGCTACGACGGCAACATCCTCGTCAACGCGATGGCGGTCGGCCTCGCCGATACCGACAAGATCTTCTATGCGGCCGCCTCCGGCGTGAACATGCCGATCGTCTATCTCGGCTCGAAGACGGGGCGCGACGGCATCCACGGCGCCTCGATGGCCTCGGCCGAATTCGATGACAAGTCCGAGGAGAAGCGCCCGACCGTTCAGGTCGGCGATCCCTTCGCCGAGAAGCTGCTGCTGGAAGCCTGCCTCGAGATCATGGAGAAAGGCTGCGTCATCGCGATTCAGGACATGGGCGCGGCGGGCCTGACTTGCTCGGCGGTCGAGATGGGCGCCAAGGGCGATCTCGGCGTCGACCTCGATCTCGACGCGGTGCCAACCCGCGAGACCGGCATGAGTGCCTATGAGATGATGCTCTCGGAGAGCCAGGAGCGCATGCTGATGGTGCTCAAGCCCGAGAAGGAAAAGGAAGCCGAGGCGATCTTCCAGAAGTGGGGCCTCGACTTCGCCGTGGTCGGCTACACCACGCCGAGCAAGCGTTTCGTGGTCAAGCACGGCGGCGACGTCATGGCCGACCTGCCGATCAAGGAGCTCGGCGACGAGGCGCCGGTCTATGACCGTCCGCATGTCCCCTCCGCCGCGCTGCCGGTTGTGCACGCACGCGATGTGCCGGCGCCGATGGGCTTAGGTGCCGCGCTGGAGAAGCTGATCGGCACGCCCGACATGTGCAGCAAGCGCTGGGTCTGGGAACAGTACGACCATGTCATCCTCGGCAACACCATGCAGCGTCCCGGCGGCGATGCCGCCGTGGTGCGCGTGCAGGACGGGCCGAAGGGTCTGGCGCTGACCGTCGACGTCACGCCGCGCTATTGCGAGGCCGATCCTTATCAAGGCGGCAAGCAGGCCGTCGCCGAAGCCTGGCGCAACATCACCGCGGTCGGCGGTAAGCCCCTCGCCATCACCGACAACCTCAACTTCGGCAATCCTGAAAGGCCCGAGATCATGGGCCAGTTCGTCGGCTGCCTGAAAGGCATCTCGGAGGCCTGCCGCACGCTCGACTTCCCGGTCGTCTCCGGCAACGTCTCGCTCTACAACGAGACCAACGGCCGCGCGATCCTGCCGACGCCCTCGATCGGCGGTGTCGGCCTGCTCGACGATTTCACCAAATCGGCTTCGCTGGCGTTCAAGGCCGAGGGCGAGGCGATCCTCCTGATCGGCGAAACCCATGGCTGGCTCGGCCAGTCGGTGTACCTGCGCGACATCTACGGTCGCGAGGAGGGCGCGCCGCCGCCGGTCGATCTCGCCGCCGAGAAGCGCAACGGCGATTGCGTGCGCGGCATGATCCATGCGGGCACCGCGACCGCCGTGCATGACCTCTCCGACGGCGGTCTGTTGATCGCGCTTGCCGAGATGGCGATCGCAAGCGGCATCGGCGCGAAGCTGCTGGCGGCGCCGACCGCGCTCGTGCCGCAGGCCTATTGGTTCGGCGAGGATCAGGCGCGCTATCTCGTCACCGTGCCGGAAACCGAAGCCGGCCGGGTGCTCGCCAAGATGCGCGGCTGCGAGGTGCCTTGCGTCCGCATCGGCACCACCGGCGGCGATGCGATTGCGATCGCCGGCGAGGCGCCGATCGCGATCGATACGCTGCGGGCTTCGTTCGAGCGCTGGCTGCCGGAATATATGGGCGGGAAGGCGGCCTGAGCTGCTGCCGCGAGTCCCGTCATTGCGAGCGAAGCGAAGCAATCCAGAATCTCACCATTGAGGCAGTCTGGATTGCTTCGTCGCAAGGGCTCCTCGCAATGACGTGGAGAGACCTTGCCTCACAACACGTGCGAAGCCCCCGGAATCCGGCGCAAGGCGGCCGTCAGGCCCCAGCTCAGGATCACGGTGAGCACGAAGCCGACCGCGGCCTTCACGATCGCCGGCAGCTCGTAGTCGAACAGCGCGTACTGGATCCACAGCGCGATCGGGTAGTGCACCAGGAAGATGCCGTAGGCATCCGCCTGCATGCGGTCGAGCAGGGTCGGCCCCGGCGCTTTCGAATGCAGGAAGAAGGCGAGGATCGCGAGCAGGATCGAGGCGGAGAACAGGACGAGGAACGTGCCGTAGAACAGGTGGTACCAGTGCGGCAGATGATCGGGATTCCCGAGGATCTCGCGCTTGATGTAGATCATGCACCACATCAGGCAGTAGGGGATCAGCGTGATGATCACCCACAGCCAGCGGTCCTTCGGCAACCGTCCTTCGGCGCTGAGAATGCCGCGATCGAAATTCGCGGCACCGACGCTGGCGCCGATGAAGAAATAGGCGAAGTAAAGCAGGACGCGGCTCGCCTGCACCGAGAACGGCCCGAACTCGAACCATTTGTTGGTCCCGAAATAGAGCAGCGCCGGCAGATAGACGATGACGCTCACGGCGACGAGCATCAGCCAGAACACGGCCGGCTGCTCGAAACCGCGCAGCGAGATGCGATTGCCGGGATCGACCAGATGCGCCGAGACCCGGTAGAGCAGGCTGGCGGTCAGGTCGAAGGCTAGCAGCACCCACACGAACCAGATCGGGCCGCTCGGCCACGGGCCCGCCGTCACCATGTTCCACCAGAACGCCGCGAAGGCCAGCTCCGGCTGCTGCCGCAGCGCGAGCGCGTAATAGGCGAGCGGGATGACGGTGAAGGCCGCGATCGCGAACGGCAGCCCGAGCCGCAGCAGGCGGTCGCGCAAGAACACCGACGGCGCCTTGCGGGCGATGCCCGGCCAGGTGAACAGACCCGACAGGAAGAAGAACATCGCCATGAAGAAGCTGTCGGTGGCGAGCACGATGACGTCGAAGCCGGCCCAGGAGGCCGGATCGGTATGACCGAAATGCGTGTAGGGGATCACCGCGTGATGCAGCAGCACCACCAGCGTCAGAAAGGTGCGGGCGCGATCGAGCGACAGATTGCGCGCCTTGCTCTTCGGCGCGGCATGCGCCTCGGCGCCGATCGCCGCCGAATGTGACATCGTGATCATGGTGGCCCCGCGCTCCATACCCCATCAGACTGTGCCGCCGGGAACCTGATTCAGCAAGGGCCGTGTAAGCCAGCCTCAATGCCGGGCGCGCTCGGGAACCAGTTCCGCCCAGTGCAGTTAGCGTTCGCGAAAAGGGCTTGAGGCCACGAGAGGTGGCAAGATTTCGGAGCTGGCGATGTCGATCCTGAAATGGGCGCTGATCTTCCTGCTGATCTCGGTTGTCGCCGGCGTATTCGGCTTTACCGGCATCTCCGCCGCCTCGGCTGACATCGCGCGCTTGCTGTTCTACGTCTTCGTCGTGATCTTCCTGGTGCTGCTGATACTCGGGCTCACGATCTTCAGGGCGTAGCCGGGGCTGCGTCAGCACACTCAGTCGTCATGCCCGGGCTTGTCCCGGGCATCCACGAACTTCTTCTGGTGCGAGAGTGTGGATGGCCGGGACGGAGCCCGGCCATGACGGTGCATACAGCGCTGGCTACCCCACTTCCTCGATCTTCACCTTGTCTGGATAGAAGGCGAGATGGCCCGAGATCTCCGTCATCGCGGGGAAGGGTGTCTCATATGTCCAGATCGCGTTGTCGAGCGTCTTGCCGTTGGCCTTGACGCTGTAATAGTTCGCATCCCCCTTGTACGGGCAGTGTGTGACGCGGTCGGTGCGCTCCAGCAGGGCCATGTTGATGTCCTGGCGCGGCACATATTGCACCGCCGGATATTTGGCCTCCTTCAGGGTCAACGCCTTGTCGGTCTCGGCGATCACGATGTCGCCGGCCGTGACGCGGACGCGCCTGGGATTTGGGGTGATGGTGATGGGGTGGTCGGGCCCGGGAAGCTTCATGATGTCACGCCTTTTTCGATCAACCTGTCACGCGCGGCACTTTGTCGTGCCTTTATCCTGATGCGATCAGGGATATAGTGCCGGAGTACGTGACGTAGAAGGCCGTTCACGCTAAGTTTGGCCTTGCCGGGCCGGGGACCTCGGCAGCCGATTCGATGACGAGGCTGATTCGCAGCCGAGACAAGGAGCAAGACCCGAATGCCCATGGACGCCCACGATATCGAGGCGATGATCAAGGCAGCAATCCCCGATGCCGAGGTGACCATCCGAGACCTCGCCGGCGATGGCGACCATTATGCCGCGACCGTGATCTCCGAATCCTTCCGCGGCAAGTCCCGCGTCCAGCAGCACCAGATCGTCTACCAGTCCCTGCAGGGACAGATGGGTGGCGTCCTGCATGCGCTGGCGCTGCAAACCGGGGTCCCTGGCGGACCCGGGGTGCCCGGCACCTGATCCAAGCTCCTGCAGGGGGACGATGATGGCTGCGGAGAATCCTCGCGGCGCGATGTTTCGCGTCATCACGCCGAACCAGCACAGCCGCGTCACCAATGTCGAGCTGTTCTTCGACCTCGTCTTCGTCTTCGCCGTCACGCAGGTCTCACACACGCTGCTGCACCATTTCACGCCGCTCGGAACGGTGCATGTCGCCGTGCTGTTTCTCGCGGTGTGGTGGGTGTGGGTCTTCACCGCCTGGGTCACCAACTGGCTCAATCCCGAGCTGACACCGATCCGCATCCTGCTTTTTGCGATGATGCTAGGCGGCCTCGTGCTGTCGACGACGATCCCGACCGCCTTCGAGGGGCGGGGCCTGTGGTTCGCGATCGCCTACGCGACCCTGCAGGTCGGACGTACCGCGTTCTGGATGTTTGCAACCCCGCATCACCGGACTGCGGTGCGGCACAACGCGATCCGCATTCTGGCCTGGTTCTCCGTCTCGGCGGTGTTGTGGATCGCCGGCGGCTTGTCCCAGGGAGAGACGCGGCTCTGGCTGTGGATCGCGGCTGTGATTTGGGAGTACATCGCCCCCGCGGCACGGTTCTGGGTGCCGAAGCTGGGCTTCTCGTCGGTCGAGGCCTGGGCCGTCGAAGGCGCGCACATGGCCGAGCGCTGCTCTCTCTTCGTCATCATCGCGCTCGGCGAAGCCATCATCGTCAATGGCGCAACATTCGCTGAGCTGGAATGGACCGCAAGCAATATCCTCGCTTTCATCTCGGCGCTGGTCGGCGCCATCGCGATGTGGTGGATCTATTTTCACAGGGGTGCCGAGGCCGGCTCCGAGCGTATCTCGAGATCGGCCGAATCCGGCCGCCTGGCGCGGCTCGCCTACACCTATCTGCATACGCCGATCGTCGCCGGCATCATCCTGACCGCAGTCTCGGACGAGCTGGTGCTGAAGCATCCGGCCGGACACTCGGACATGCGCACGATCGTGAGCACGATCGGCGGCCCCTTGATTTTTCTGGTCGGCACAATCCTGTTCAAGCACGCGATCCGCGGCTTCCTCCAGCTCTCGCACGGCGTCGGCATCGTGCTGCTGCTGGCGCTGAGCTGGTTCGCCTCGGACCTGTCGCCGCTCTGGCTCTCGGTCGCGACCACGATGATCATGATCGTGGTGGCGGTGTGGGAATCGGTGTCGCTGGGGGCGGCGCCGGAGGAAGCGAAGGGGCATTGAGCCCCCGCCGGTTACTGCGCCACCTCCAGCGCGTGCACCGAGAACATCCCGGCTGCATCCGTCCAGCTCTCGCGCGCGCGCCAGCCTGCGCCCTGCGCCAGCGCCGCAAACCGTTCGATGCTGTATTTGTAGCTGTTCTCGGTGTGGATGCTCTCGCCCGGGCGGAACGAGAAGCTGGTGCCGAGCAGGCGCACGGTCTGGCTCTTCTTGCTGATCAGGTGCATCTCGATACGGTGCCGCTCGCGATTGTAGATCGCGCGATGGGTGAAGGCGGAGAGGTCGAAATTGCCGCCGAGCTCGCGGTTGATGCGCACCAGCACATTGAGGTTGAAGCGCGCGGTGACGCCGGCGGCATCGTTATAGGCGTCGTGCAGCACTTTCTCGTCCTTCTCGAGATCGGCGCCAATGATCATCTGCGCTCCGCTACCGAGGATCTTGCGGGCGCTCTTCAGGAAGGCTTGCGCTTCCTGCGGCTCGAAATTGCCGATGGTCGAGCCCGGGAAGAAGCCGACCTTGGGCATGGATGCGACTTGCCTCGGCAGCTCGAACGGCGTCGTGAAGTCGGCCGCGACGGGATAAATGCCGAGCGAGGGGAAATCCCGCTTCAGGCCGTTCGCCTGTGCCTTCAGGAAATCGCCGGAGATGTCGACGGGGACATAGGCCGCGAATCTACAGTGGCCGAGCAGCAGGCGGACTTTCGTGGTGGCGCCGGCGCCGAACTCGACCAGCGCCGCATGCTCAGGGATGATCTGCGCGATCTCGCCGCCGCGCTCTCTCAGGATCGCAAGCTCGGTACGCGTCGGATAATATTCCGGCAGCTTCGTGATCGCCTCGAACAGCTCCGACCCGGCCGCATCGTAGAAAAATTTCGGCGACAGCTTTTTCGGCTGCTGCGAGAGGTCCGCGATGGCCTCGCGGGCGAAAGCGGTGGTCTGCTCGTCGGGGAGATGGGCTTCGGCCAAAGCGCTGGCGTGCACATTCATGATACTCTCCTGAACGCGCTGTCCGGCGCGCATTTGTCGTCGGATTACTCGTAGTCGGCGAGCCGCAGCCCCGTGAACTGCCAGCGGTGGTGCGGATAGAAGAAGTTGCGATAGGTGATACGGCTGTGCCCTTCCGGGGTTGCAAGCGAGGAGCCGCGCAGCACCAATTGATTGATCATGAACTTGCCGTTGTATTCGCCGAGCGCGCCCTCGACGGCGCGATAGCCGGGGTAGGGGGAGTACGAAGATCGCGTCCATTGCCAGACGATGCCGAACGCGTCATTGAGCTGGTTCGCGCGCGCGGCGACCTCCCATTCCATCTCGGTCGGCAGGTGTTTGCCGGCCCAGCGGGCATACGCATCCGCCTCGTAATAGCTGACGTGGCAGACCGGCGCGTTCGGATCGACCGGCTTGAGGCCGGCCAGCGTCATCACATGCCATGCGCCATCAACCTCGCGCCAATAGCCCGGGGCCTGCCAGTCTTCCTTGCTGGCCGCGGCAAAGCCGTCCATCAGCCACAGCGTTGCGGTCCGGTAGCCGCCATCCTGCATGAAGGCGAGCCATTCGGCGTTGGTGACGAGGTGCCGTGCGAGCTTGACCGGGCCGACCAGTGCGCGATGGGCAGGCTTCTCATTGTCGAAATGGAAGCTGTCATCGACGTGGCCGACGGTGTGAATGCCTTCGTTGAGTGTCAACCAGTCATCGCCGCCGCGCGTTGCGACCGGGAAGCGCCATTCGGGCTCATAGGCCGGGTAGACCGGATTCTGCGCGAAGGCGTGCAGGATGTCCGTGAACATCAGCTCCTGATGCTGCTGCTCGTGGTTGAGCCCGACCTCGACCAGCGGCGCGATCTCGCGCAGCTTAGCCGCGTCAGACTCGCGGAAGAATTTGACGACGGCGGCATCGATATATTTGCGATAGGCGCCGACTTCGTCCGCGCTGGGCCGGGTGATGTCACCGCGATGGTTGCGGGCATGACGCGGGCCGGCGCTGACGTAATAGGAATTGAACAGGAACGCGAAATCGGGGTGGAAGGGCCGGTAGTCGGGACAGTGCTCGCCGAGCAGGAATTGCTCCCAGAACCAGGTGGTATGCGCCCGATGCCATTTCGCCGGGCTCGCATCGGGCATCGACTGAATCTGCTGGTCCTCCGGCGACAGTGGCGCCGCTCGGCGCTCAGTCTCATTGCGAACGTTGAGAAACGCGTCTTCCAGCCGCCAGGCGAGGTCGCCCGGGTGGGAGGAAAGTGACGAATGAGGGGCGGCCGTAGCGGAGGCTGGTTTCGTCACGTTTTTCTCCAGACAGGACAAGAGAACGTTGTTGGCGTTCCCCGGTTCCAAAACCAGGGTTCGTCCTAGATAGGGGCTCCGGTACGGTATGAAAGTCCTCTCCGGCGATGATATTAACGTCATCAGCCTATGGACCTGGCGGGCTCCAGACCGTCCATGGGAGGTGCGTCGCCGCCATTTTACTTTGGATGCACAACGGTTTGGGCTACATATATAGCCAGATATCGGGTTAAATCGGCTGGGCCGGCCCGAAGCGATCGTCGAGGCCCCAAAAGGACACGGATATGAGCATCCAGGAATTCATCGCCAACGAAGTGAAGTCGAACGACGTGGTTCTGTTCATGAAGGGCACGCCGCAATTTCCGCAGTGCGGTTTCTCCGGCCAGGTCGTCCAGATCCTCGACCACATCGGCGTCGGCTATAAGGGGCTCAACGTCCTCGAATCCGCCGAGCTGCGCAACGGCATCAAGGAATATTCGAACTGGCCGACCATTCCGCAGCTCTATGTGAAGGGCGAGTTCGTCGGTGGCTGCGACATCGTCCGCGAGATGTTCCAGGCCGGGGAATTGCAGCAGCTGTTCACCGAGAAGGGCGTCGTCGTCGCGGCTTGATGAGGTGACCGTGGTGACGCGCCAGGTTGAAGGCGCCGAGCTCGAGGTCATCATTGCCGACATCACCACACTCGGCGTTGACACCATCGTCAACGCCGCCAACACGTCGCTCCTTGGCGGGGGCGGCGTGGACGGCGCGATCCACCGGGCCGCCGGGCCTGAACTCGTCGCGGAATGCCGCATGCTGCACGGCTGCAAGACCGGCGACGCCAAGATCACCGGGGGTTATCGGCTCAAGGCCGCGCATGTGATCCATACCGTCGGGCCGGTCTGGAAGGACGGCACGCTCAGCGAGGACGATCTGCTCGCCTCCTGCTATCGCCGCTCCATGGAGCTGTGCGGAAAGCACGAGCTGACCTCGGTGGCATTTCCGGCAATCTCGACCGGCGTTTACCGCTTCCCTGCCGACCGAGCGGCCGATATCGCCGTGCGGACGGTGATTGAGGGGCTCTCTGTCGCTCCCTCCGTTGCTCGCGTGATATTCTGCTGCTTCTCCGAGCCGAGCGCCAAGCTTCATGCCGAGGCGCTCGCGCGACACGGCAGCCCTTGTGCCTGATGGCGCCGCCGGTACACTCCGCCGGACCATGTTCCGGGGAGGGGATATGATTTCACATTCTGGACTGCGTGCGCTGCTCTGCGGCGCGCTGGTGTCTCTTGGTGCAATGTCGTTCGCGCGGGCGGAGGGAACCTACGAGATTCCGGCCGGAGCGCGTTTCAATCAGGACAAGCTCGCCAAGATCAGCGAATTCTTCAAGAACGAAGTCGCGACCGGCAAGATTGCCGGAGCCACCGTGCTGATCAAGCAGCACGGCAAGGCGGTCTACCACGAGGCCTTCGGCGTGCAGGACGTGGTCAGCAAGGCGCCGATCACCGACAAAACCATCTTCCGCCTGTTCTCGATGACCAAGGCGATCACCTCGGTGGTCGCGATGCAATTGGTCGAGGACGGCAAGATCAAGCTCGATGATCCCGTCTCGAAATACATCCCGTCCTTCGCCAATGTGAAGGTCGGCGTCGAGAAGAAGGCCGAGGACGGCAGCAAGTCGCTCGAGCTGGTGCCGCCGAACCGGCCGATGACCGTGCTCGACCTGATGCGCCACACCTCCGGCATCACCTATGGCTTCTATGGCGACAGCCTGGTGCGCAAGGCCTATCGCGAGGCCAACCTCTATGCCGGCGATTACGACCTCGCCGAGTTCGCCGAGCGCATCGCAAAATTGCCGCTGCACAACCAGCCGGGCGCGCTCTGGCAATACGGTCATTCCACCGACGTGCTGGCGCGTGTGATGGAGGTCGCGGCCGGCAAGTCGCTCATCGACATCATGCGGGAGAAGCTGCTCGATCCCCTGGGCATGGTCGATACCGGCTTCTTCGTCACGGCCCCCGAGAAGCAGAAGCTGCTGGCGCAGCCGGTGCCGAACGACAGTGATTTCCGGGTCGGCCGGATCAACGATCCCACCGTCGCAAAGAAGATCCAGTTCGCCAGCGGCGGCATGGTCACGACCATGGCCGACTACGAACGCTTCGCGCAGATGCTGCTCAACGGCGGCAGCCTCGACGGCAAGACCATCCTCAAGCCCGAGACATTCACGCTGATGACGACCGATCAGGTCGGACCGGGCTCCGGCGTCGATCGCGATTACTTCTATTTCCCCGGCGACGGGTTCGGCTTCGGTCTCGGGCTCGCCGTGCGTACCGGTCCCGGCAACGCAAAGCCGCCGCCGCCCGGCAATCTCGGCGAATTGAAGTGGGATGGCGCCTCCGGCTGCTATTTCGTCATCGATCCCAAGCAGGACATGTTCTTCGTCCTCCTGGAGCAGACGCCGACCGAGCGCCAGCGCGTGCAACGGACATTGAAGCAGCTCGTCTATGAAGCCATGGAGAAGTGAAATGTTCGGGCGCCGCGCCCTGGTCGCGGCGCTCGTTCTTCTGTTCGGCATGGTCGGTGCGCATGCGAGTTCGGAGAGCGCTACGCGCAAATTCTCGGCCGAAGGCCTGGCAAAGGTTTCCGATTACATCCGAAACGAGGTCGCCACCGGCAAGATTCCCGGCGCCATCCTGCTGCTCCAGCAGCACGGCAAGCCGGTCTATTACGAGAATTTCGGCGTCCGCGACGTCGCGACCCAGCTTTCGATGAGCGCGGACACGATCTTCCGGCTCTATTCGATGTCGAAGCCGATCACCTCCGTCATGGCGATGATGCTGGTCGAGGAGGGCAAGCTCTCGCTCGATGATCCCGTCTCGAAATTCATACCCGCCTTCGCCCAGATGAAGGTCGGCGTCGAGAGGAAGGCCGAGGACGGCAAGGCGACGCTGGCGCTCGAGCCGCTCGCGCGCCCGGTCACCATCAAGGATCTGCTGCGCCACACCTCGGGGCTGCCTTACGGCTATCATGGCGGCGGCTTGGTGCGCGAGCTCTATGCCGAGGCCAATCTTTTCCAAAGCAATCTCGGCAATGCCGACTTCGCCGCGAAGATCGCGACGCTGCCGCTGGCCGAGCAGCCGGGTACGGTGTGGGACTATGGCTTTTCCACCGACGTGCTCGGCCGCGTCGTCGAGGTCGCTTCGGGAAAGACACTGCTCCAGTTCGAGAAGGAGCGGCTGCTGGATCCGCTCGGCATGACGGAGACGGCGTTCTTCGTCGCCGATCCCGCCAAGTTTCCGCGCATCGCCGAGCCGATGCCGGCTGATCGCAACATCAACCCGACCACACCGATGCGCGACATCAGGCGGCCGCTGAAATGGGAATCAGGCGGCGGCGGTATGGTCGGCACGATCGGTGACTACGCCCGTTTCGCGCAGATGCTGCTGAATGGCGGCACGTATGAGGGACGGCGTTATCTCAAGCCCGAGACCATCGCGCTGATGGCGTCCGATCACGTCGGGCCTGAGACGAAGATCGCGCGCGAGCATAGCTATTATCCCGGCGCCAATTCCGGCTTCGGCCTCGGCTTTGCGGTGCGCACCTCCGTGCCCACGGGCACGTCATGGCCGCTTGGCGAGTATCGCTGGGACGGCGTCGGCGGCACGTTCTTCTTCATCGATCCCGAAGACGATCTGTTCGGGATCTTCATGGTGCAAACGCCGTCGCAGCGCGGCCGGATTCAGCTCGATCTGAAGACGCTGATCTATCAGGCGATGGGGCGATAGACTGTCGTTTTGACGCGTTTTCTTTACGCGAACCGGTATCCACTTCGCTCGAAAACGCTCTGATTACGCCCCGCGCACGATCTCGCGGACGTAACTGATCGTCTCCTCGATTTGGCCCGCATCCACGTCGAGATGGGTGCAGGCGCGGATGCGGCCGTCCATCATCGCAAGCGTGACGCCGCGCTGGCGCAGCGCTGCGACCATCTTGTCGCCGGCAATGCCGGCGCCGTCGGGCCTGAAGAACACGAGATTGGTCTCGGGCTCCTGGACCTCGATGCCCGAAATCTGCGACAGCCCGCGGGCGAGTGCGCGCGCATTGGCATGATCGTCGGCGAGGCGCTCGACGTGGTGGTCGAGCGCGTAGATGCAGGCGGCGGCGCAGATTCCGGCTTGCCGCATCGAGCCGCCGAGCCGCTGCTTCCACTGCCACACCGCGTCGATGAAGGTGCGCGAGCCGGCCAGCACGCCGCCGATCGGCGCACCGAGGCCCTTGGAGAAATCGATCCAGGCCGAATCCCATCCCGCTGTCATGTCGCGCGGCGAGATGCCGCTCGCCACCGTGGCATTGAGCAGGCGCGCGCCGTCCATGTGGGTAATGAGGCCGTGCTGCTTGGCGATCGCCACGATCTCGTCGAGCGCGGCCTTCTTCCAGATCGTGCCGCCACCGATATTGGCGGTCTGCTCGACGCTGACGACGGTCTGCGGCGGCTGGTAGCGCGTGCGCGGACGCAGCGCCTTGCGGAACGTCTCCGGCGTGAACTGGCCGTCGGGGCCCTTGAGCTGCGTGACCTGGAAGCCGCCGATCGCCGCATGCGCGCCGCCTTCGCGGGCGATGATGTGCGCGGTCTCATGCGCTAAAATCTCGTCGCCGGGGCGGCAATGCACCAGCGTCGCGGTGACGTTGCACATCGTGCCCGAGGGCATGTAGACCGCCGCTTCCTTGCCGAGCAGATCCGCTACGCGCTCGCACAGCGCATTGACCGTCGGATCGTCACCGACCTGCTCGTCGCCGACCTCAGCCCGCGCCATCGCTTCGCGCATCGCAGCCGTTGGCCTCGTCTGCGTGTCTGATAGCAGATTGATGCGCACCGGCGGCGCCTTGGGATCGACCGGGGGAGGGGTGTAGAGCATGGCCTGTCTCATTCTCTAGTCGAATAGCTGCGGTCTGATGTGTTGCGCGCCATGAAGAATGGCGCGGATTTCAACGTGGTCGGGTTGCACCGTGTAGAAGATCAGGTGGGATTGGAAGCGGAAACGTCGATGGCCTACCGCGAGCTCATCCACTTGCTGGCCGATCAGGGGAAAGTCGGCGAGCAGCTCGAAGGAACGGATCAGCCCTGCGTAATAGGCTTCCGCCTGGTATTTTCCGAACCGGCTCTCGGTGAAGTCGTAGATGTCGATTAGATCGGCTCGGGTACGCTCCGATAACCGGTACTCAGCCATGGCGGCGTTGAGCAACGCGTAGACGCGCGGCAGCGAGAATGTCGTCCGGAGAGTCCGAGGTAAAACTGTTGCATTCGGGCTGAGCGAACAGAGCTTGATATCGGCGAACCTGCTCGTCGCGGGGCAGCTTGGCCCATGCCTCAACCTCCGCCTCGCTAGGCGTGGCCGATGGGGTGATGTTGGCGAGCTGGTCAGTCGTCTGGGACATCGACGGCACGTTATCACAACAAAAAGGCCCCGGAAACCGGGGCCTTTGAATGTCGATCTACTGAGCCTATCAGCGCGAATAGAATTCGACGACCAGATGCGGCTCCATCTGCACCGGGAACGGCACGTCGGAGAGGCCGGGGATGCGGGTGTACTTCGCGGTCATCTTGCCGTGGTCGACTTCGAGATAGTCGGGAACGTCGCGCTCGGGGAGCTGGCTGGCTTCGAGCACGTGAGCGAGCTGCTTGGAGGCTTCCTTGACCTCGATCACGTCGCCGACCTTGAGCTGGTAGCTCGAGATGTTGACCTTGCGGCCGTTCACCTTGACGTGGCCGTGGTTGATGAACTGGCGGGCAGCGAAGATCGTGGAGACGAACTTGGCCCGGTACACGACCGCGTCGAGACGACGCTCGAGCAGGCCGATGAGGTTCTCGCCGGTGTCACCCTTGAGGCGGCTCGCCTCGACATAGATGCCGTGGAACTGGCGCTCGCTGATGTTGGCGTAATAGCCCTTCAGCTTCTGCTTGGCGCGCAGCTGCACGCCGAAGTCGGAGAGCTTGCCCTTGCGGCGCTGGCCATGCTGGCCGGGGCCGTATTCGCGGCGATTCACGGGGCTCTTCGGGCGGCCCCAGATGTTCTGGCCCATACGGCGATCGATCTTGTACTTCGCCTCACTGCGCTTAGTCATCGCGTCCTCTTCGGTTGCATGGTTTGAGGAAACGCGCCCTCCTGTGTGACGGGATGATCCCGGCACCGACAGGTCCGATCCCCAAAGCTTAAGGGAGTGGACCACGGGTCGCGAAACGCTTCGCGGGCCGAAATCGGCCCGCGAGCAGGCGGCTTTTAGGGGAGTTTGGGGTTCGATGTCAATGAGAGCGGCCCTAGAATCAGGTCCGGACTGCTCGGATCGGCTTTGGCTCGGCCGCCCGCAATTCGGCAGCGATTTCAGTGTTCAGGACCTGTTCCAGGCGGGTCAGGACCCTCGCGATCGGGGCTGCGTCGGTGACACGATGATCCCAGCGGATCACGACATGGATGGTCTGGTCCGCCTCGACCGTCCCGTAGCTGAGGATGAAGGGGCCGGGGGTGATGGGGTGGAGCTCGCCACCGCCATAGGCGGCGACCGAGCTGACCGCGAAGCTGCCGAACCAATTGCCGCGCTGGCGGCCGAAATTCAGCCCCACCGCCCAGGACAGGCGCCGCAGCGGTAATGGAAGGCGGGTCGCCCGCATGATCTTGCGGAACATGGGAACGTCCCCGACCGGCGCCGTCTTGGCGCGCCGGATCTCGGCGTCGACCGCCGACAGCGCCATCGCGTCGGGGGCGGCGATACGCTGTGGGATGACGCATTCCTCGCCATCATCGACCCGGGCAATCGCCACCAGCGCCACGCTCTTGGGCAGCTCATAGAGGGCCGGCCAAGGCCATTTGGCGTAGACGGTACGCAGGACCGGCTCATCCCTGGCCACGAGGGCAAAGGCCTTGACGAACATCGCCGCCCAGCCCGCGGGTGCGGTTGCGCTGGCGCGGGCCTCCAGGACAGGGCGGATGTCGAGCGGGCGGGATAGCGAGACGAAAGGCACGCCCATCGAGGCATGCATGAGGTCGCAAATCAGACGGCGCCGCAGCGAAATGGTCTTGGGCGTCCCGCGCATTGGTCTTTCGGTTCCGGGTCAAAGATCAAAATATGGGCAGCGAGCGGGGCCCGCCCGCTCGCTCTAGCACGAACCAACCCGCTTGGGGCCGGTCGGTTCGCCGCAATCAGGGCGCCGGCGAGGCCAGCGGCTTGGACTTGTCGACGACGTAAACTCCAAGCACTTTCATGGACTTATCGCCATGAGCCTTGGCATCATGCACGACGCCTGCCGGGATCTGGTAGGAATCACCTGCTTTCAGGGTTTTCTCTGGCTGCCCATCGATGAGGAGGGTCAGCTCTCCTTCGAGCACGTAGCCGGTCTCGATGCCCGGATGGGTATGGCGTCCGGCGGCGCCGCCTACCGGGACTTCGGCGATGGCCGTGATGGTGTTGTAGCCATCCGGAAATTCGACTTTCTGGAGCGGGGTACGCTTGATGCCGGGCTGCTGGGCGAAGGCGGCAGCGGCAAGGCCGGCGAAGGCAATAGCGAGCAAGGTCTTTTTGAGCATTGTTTCCTCCCTGGAGCCGCTGACCCTAGCAGCGTCGCGGTTCCCGGCAAGGCCGTGCTCAGCCGTTCAGCGCTTGATCCCGGCGAACGCTGTCATGATGCCGCGCTGGAACAGCGACCAGTCGAAGCCGAGCGCGATGGCGCGGTAGCCGCGGTCGATCAGGGCGTTGGCCTGGTCGGCAGTGCGGGCGACGCCGCCGATCGGCACGCCGCTTCTGAGGATGCCGGCCTCCGCGCGGGCGACCAACTCCAGCAATTCAGGATCGTCCATCCGGCCGCGCTTGTTGATGGAGGTGGCGAGGTCGCCGGGGCCGATCACCGCGACGTCGATGCCGGGCGTCGCCATGATCTCGTCGATGCGATTGACGGCATCGACATGCTCGATGGTGACCATGCAGATCATCTCGTCATCGGCGCTCGCCATGTAATCCGGCATCGACTGACCCCAGCGGAATGGCGCATGGAAAGGACCCCAGAGACGATCGCCGCGCGGCGGGTAGCGGACGCTGCGCACGGCCTTTTCGGCGTCGGCGCGGCTCGTGATCATCGGGAAGTTGATGCCGAACGCGCCGATGTCCATCGGCGCCTTGGCAAGCCACGGCTCGTTCGCGGCGATCCGCACCAAGGGCGTGCACGGCGTGCCCGTGGTCGCGGCGATCATCGCATGGGCTTCGGTCAATCCGATCGGGCCATGTTCGAGATCGACGATGATCCAGTCCAGCGAGCGCGCCATGATCTGCACCATCTGCACGCTCGGAATGGTCGCGATCGCGCCGAAGGCGGGGCGGCCCTCGCTCCACAATTGGCGGAGACGATTGAGCGGCTTTGCGGGGACCGACATAGGATGACCTGCGCAGATATGACGACGGCGGAGCCTAGCAGCGCGCCGCCGAGGCGCAAAGGTCAGGCCACGGCGCGACCGCCGAAGAACGGCGTCAGCGTGGCGCTGAGGCCATGCACGCGGTTCGAGGTGAAGATCATCGCGGCGCGGTCCTGCGCGGTGCCGCCGATCCGCGGGCCGAGCAGGTCCGAGACGCGGCGGGCGATCGCCGGCGCGGGGTCGATCCAGTCGACCGTCCAGGGCGCGAGCTTCTTCATGCGGTCGAGCAGCAGCGGATAGTGCGTGCAGGCGAGCACCACCGTGTCCGTGCGCGATGTCGCATCCGAGGCCTTGCCGACGAAGCAGGGAGCGAGCTCGGCGAGGATGGCCTCGTCGCTGATCGACCTCCCGCTGAGCTCGGCTTCAGCCAGCGAAGCAAGCTCGGGCGAGCCGACCAGCGTCACCTCGCAGCCCTGCGCGAAGTCGCGGATCAAGGCCTTGGTATATTCCCGCTTCACCGTGCCCTTGGTGCCGAGCACCGAGACGCGGCGGCTCTTCGACTGCGCACAGGCCGGCTTGATCGCCGGCACCGTACCGACGAAGGGCAGGGAATAAGCAGCCCGCAGGTGCGACAGCACCAGGGTGGATGCCGTGTTGCAGGCGATGACGACGATATCAGGGTCATGCGTGCCGATCAGCTCTCCCATCAACGGCACCACACGGGCGATGATCTCGTCCTCGCTGTGGTGGCCGTAGGGGAAGAAAGCGTCGTCGGCGACATAGACGTAATGCGCATCGGGGCGCGCGGCCACGACCTCTCGGAGCACCGTGAGCCCGCCAAGGCCGGAATCGAACACCAGGATGGTCGGAGAATTGGTCACGTTACTACCCTAGCCCACCATGGTTACCATTCGGTTTTTAGGGCGATTTTGCGGCGGGGCCGGCTAAGGGCCGGTTTGGAGAGGCTTGAATGCGCTGCCACGATCCGCAAAAGTCCGGGGAGGCCGGCAATCACGAAAGATGATGCGGCGTCACAATCGTCCAGTTTGCGCGGGCAGGAGGCCTCATGCTCACCGTCCATCACCTCGGCAAGTCTCAGTCCGAGCGTATCGTCTGGCTCTGCGAAGAGCTCGGCATACCCTATGAGCTGAAGCGCTACACCCGCGATGCTAGGACCATGCTGGCACCGGCCGAGTACAAGGCGCTGCATCCGGCCGGCACGGCGCCCGTCATCACTGACGGTGATCTGGTGCTTGCGGAATCCGGTGCCATCGTCGACTACATCGTTGCGAAGTTCGGCGCCGGCCGAATGTGATCAGATATCTCGGCCGCATCGGCGACCGTCCGGCCTATCGGCGCGCGTGGAGAAGGGCGACCCGGGCATGGCGCTGTTGTTGAGCTGAGCTGAGGTCACGCGATCCTGTTCGTGGTTGCCGCTCGCTCGCTGGCGAGCTGCTTCTGCAGGCGGTCGATGTTTTGCAGGAGGCGCTGGCTGGTCAGCACCAGGAAGTAGTAGCCGAATTGCGGGTCCTGGAAGTAGATCTCGAGCAGCCGGTCATAAGTGATCGTCAGCACCTGGCCGTCTTCGATGCATTCGACCGTTCCCGTGCGCCGGTTGTCCGGCGTGAGGAAGCCGAGTTCGCCCATCAGCGCTCCGGGGCCGATCTCGACGTTGATCTCCTTGACCAGGAACTTGCCGGTGACCGTGAGGAACATTTCCTTCGCGGGGTCGCGCAGCTTGAACAGCGTATCGCCGCGGCGATATTTTCGCTCGGTCATGAACGGCTTGAGCCACTCGATCGACATGTCGCCTTCGGTCGCATGGCGCGCTTTCTTGACCAGCTTGAGCATCTGCCGCAAACGCAGGGCGTTGATTGGAAGCAGCAGCAGATAGAGCAGGAACGTCGCGACGTTGGCGGTGAGCGCGCCGAAAACGGCGAAGAACGCACAGCCGACCATGTTGGCGACGCGCAGAGGCACCATCGTCCGCATCAAGAGGGTGGCGACGAAGAAGCCGGCGCCGACCGCAGCGAACAGATTGGCGAAGGTGATGTTGTGGATGAAGATCTCCAGCAGCCGGTTGAAGATCGCATCGTAGGTGACGTTGTTGGGATCGAGACCCATCTGGACCAGGATCTTCGCGATCCTGAGGTTGTCCGTCGCCGCATCTAGAATGCGGTCGAGGATCGACGAAATGTCTGCGCTGCCGGACGGCATGGTACTAACCCCGCGTAAGGCCTTCAGTCTTGGTCGGTATGCTCGACACGTATAGCCGAAATCGAGTGACGGCCGTCTGAAATGAAGCCTTCGGCCGCCATGTCGCAAGAGGCAAATTCTAGCCTGATCGGGCGTTTCGGCAATTGCTCGTTGGTTGCGCGTCTGGCTGCAGCGCGGGCGTGATTCGGGCGGGCTTCGGCGTTGCGAATATGGCTGGATACCCCAGACGGGGCGTTAGCCGATCTTTGCCTTATGGCTTGCTGGCGGGCTGCATGACCTGCTGCTCGACAAGGCTGAGACGTCCGGGCAGCGAGCCGGCGCGCAGCAACATGGCAACACTGTTGGCCTCTTCCAGGGTGAAGTTGCCTGAGATCTGGCCGGAGCCGCCGGTGATGGGCTCGCGGATCACGGGGGCGGAGATCACCTTGTCGTCGAGCGCGATGGCAAAGGGCATTCCCACGTTCTCTGCCGTGAGGTGGGCGAAGCGCCGCGCACCGCGGCCGTTGAAGCGGAACGAAGCGATCGGTTCCTTCGTTTCGCCCATGAATCCCGGTCCCGCGTAGCTGATGTCGTCGCCGTCCAGCGCGCTGGCCTTGACGAGATAGGAAAACTTGTCCTTGAAGCCGAGCATGACTTCGGCGCCGGCCGGAGGCGTGCCGGCTTGCGCCTGCTCCGCCGACATCGTGACATCGATCAGGCGGAAGCTGACCGTGATCTTCTTGGCGAAGACCGCGGTGATGCGCTCGGGCTCCATCATGCCGGGCAGGAAGATGCGGATGCGGTCCGTTCCTTCGGGCTGGACGCTGGCCAGCGTGACACCGGCGTCCTTGAGACGCTGTTCGATCATGGCGATGGAATCCTCGACGAGATCGCGCAGCCGTGCGGCGGATGCGGCGTCGGTCGGCGCGAGCCTGATCAGCCCGTCGCCGGCGTCGGTCACGGCGAGCGCGTGCGTGGGCAATCCCTCTGCGGCCGAGGCGAGCTTGCGCGTGAGCAGTTGGCGGCCCTTCGCGTCCGCGATCTTGACGTCGACGCCGCCGTCGCGGATCGCAAGGCCGGAGAAGGCGATCCGACCCTCGCGCAGGGTCTTGTAGACGTCGTCGCGCAGGTCGGTGACGACCGCCTCCCGCAGTCCATCGGCATCCACCCTGTAGATGATGCGCGATCCGCCCAGCTTCTCCATCTTGTCGGTAATGAATGCCGCGACTTTGGCGCGCATCTTGTCGAGCTGGCCGTCAGCGGCGAATGTTGCGGAGGGCATCACGAACGCGGATGCGATGGCGAACGCGGCGATCAGCCGTGTGATGCGGTTCCGCGGGGGCGTCGTCATGATGACCTCAAGTCTTGCGGCAGGGCGCTGGCGCGCGAATTCAGTGCCAGTTCTTGGTCCCCCGACCGGCCGCGCAGGTTCAACCGGCGCAGGCGCCAGGCAATGGACGAACGCCAAATCATCCATCATTCTGTCCGCGCTCGGCCGGCCATCGGTCGAGGCCTCGCCGCACCAAAATGTCAAAAGACAGGGCGAGGACATGCATCTGAGGGAGGACGGACTTTCATGGCGGGTATCCACGCGCTCGATCGGCTCATCGGCAACGACTATCCGGATCTCTCGACGGACGCGGAGGTGCGCGCCTTCGAGCAGGTTCCTTACGCCGACCGCATTGCCGCCGAGAGCACCTATGACGCGATCAGGCTGGGCGCCGAGCGCAATCCGGATGGCGCGGCAATCCAGTTCCTGCAAAATGCAGATCCCGCCGACACGCCGGCCGTGGTCACGTACCGCGATTTTATCGCGCGCGTCACGCAGGCCGCCAACATGTTTCACGCGCTCGGCGCGGAGAAGGGCGACGTCATCAGCTTCATGCTGCCGCTGGTGCCCGATGCCTTCGTGACGCTGTTCGGCGCCGAGGCCGCGGGCATCGCCAATCCGGTCAATCCGCTGCTGGAGCCGCACCAGATCGCGGAGATCCTGGAGGCCGCGGACACCAAGATCCTGGTGGCGCTCGGACCGATGCCCGGCACCGACATCTGGCAGAAGGTCGAGCAGATCAGGCCGCAACTGAAGCACCTCAAGGCGATCGTGCAGGTGTTCGGCGGCGGTGGTCCGTCGAAAGGCATCTTTGCGTTCAGCGACCTGATCAAGCAGCAGCCCTCGGACCGGCTCATCAGCGGACGCAAGATTCTCGGCAGCGACATCGCAGCCTATTTCCACACCGGCGGCACCACGGGCACGCCAAAACTGGTGCGGCACACACATACCAACCAAGTCTATCAGGCCTGGGCGCTCAATCTGCTGCTGAAGGCGAAACCAGGCGGCAATCTGCTGTTCGGCATGCCGCTGTTTCACGTCGGGGGCTCGTTGACGCAAGTGCTGCTGACGCTGTCGAGCGGCGGGTCGCTGGTCGTGCTGTCGCCGAGCGGCTGGCGCAATCCGAATGCGGTGAAGAACATCTGGCAGCTCGTCGAGCGCTTCAGGCCCGAGGCGCTGTCGAGCGTGCCGACGGTGCTCGCCGCCACGCTCGCGGTGCCGCCGGGCAATGCGGACATCTCCAGCCTGAAATATGCGGCCGGCGGCGGCTCGGCGATTCCCGTCGCCGTGGGCTCGGCGATCCAGGACAAGCTGAAGCTGCCGGTGGTCGAGGTCTACGGCATGACCGAGACGTCGAGCGTGCATACGCTGGCCTATCCGTCGCGGCCGATCCGGCTCGGCTCGGTCGGCCTTCCCATGCCTTACGCGCGCGTACGCGTCGTGCAGCTCGATGCCGATGGCCGCCTGATCCGCGACTGTGCGCCCGACGAAATCGGTGTCGTCATCATGGCCGGGCCCGGCGTCTTCGGCGGTTATCTCAACGACGAGCACAATAAGGGCGCTTTCGTCGACGAGATCTGGGTCAATTCCGGCGATCTCGGCCGGCTCGACGCCGACGGCTATCTCTGGATCACCGGCCGCGCCAAGGATCTCGTGATCCGCGGCGGCCACAACATCGATCCGGCGCCGATCGAGGAGATCATGTTCGGACATCCCGCCGTCGGCTTCGCCGCGGTGGTCGGCCAGCCCGATGCCTATGCCGGCGAATTGCCGGTGGGGTATGTGCAATTGAAGCCGGGTGCGACCGTCGAGTCGGGCGAGCTCGAAGCCTGGGTGCGCGAGCGCACGCCCGAGCGCGCCGCCGTTCCGGTGCAGGTCATCCCGATCAATCCGATGCCCGTGACGGGCGTCGGCAAGGTGTTCAAGCCGCAGCTGCGCTGGGACGCGGCGGAGCGCGTGTTCACCAAGGTGCTGGCGCCGCTGGTCGAGCGCGGCATCGATTGCAAGGTCAAGGTCGGCGCGCATGGCAGCCACGGATCGATCGCGACCGTGACGCTTGCCGGCCTGCCGGCGGATCAGCGCGAGGTGATTGCGGGCGAGGTCCACGCGCTGCTTGCACCGTTCGTGATGCGCCACGAGGTGGTTTTCGCCCAACCGGCATCGTCGAGCTTGTAGGGCCGATGGGGCCGCGCACAGCGTGGCCCTATCGCTACGGAATGGGTGACGGCTGCTGCTACCCGCGGATTGCCGCATTGGCCTGCTCAGCCGCGCCCGTCATCGCATCCTTTGCCGGTTTCGCCCCGTTGACCACTTCATTGACGCCGATCATGAAGGCGTCGAGGATCAGTTTCGATTGCGGATGGAAAAGAATTGCCTTGGCCCGATGGACATCCGCATTTTGCAGATTGGTCAGCGCTGCTTCGGCGGCCTCCGCGCCGAATGCCGCCTTGAAGCCTTCGCTGGACCACGCCGACACGCGTGTGGTGGCCAGCCCCGCTGCGGCGGTCTGGAGCGATGTCGGCTTGCTTGTCGCCCAGAGCAGGAACAGGAAAGCTGCCCGCTTGTGTCGTGATTTGGAATTGATGCAGGCCTGCCAGTGTGACATGAAGGGAACGGGCGCGCGACCGGCAAGATGCGGGAAAGCTGCATACCCAGCGTGCTTCGCCACACGGCTCTTTGCTGGATTGGAGATGTCGGTCGCGAAGTTGCTGCTGTCGATTGCCATCGCGGTCCTGCCCTGCAGGAAATCATCCAGCACGTGGTACCATTCATAGCTGCCAGCGCCGAAAGGTCCGGCCTGGCTCAGCATCTGTCCGTACATCTCGACAGCCGCGATAGCCTCCGGACTGGCGAAAGCGGCCTTGTTGTCCTTGACCAGGGCTCCGCCATACGAGAACACGAAGGCCAAGGCCGGTGGACAGGAATTGAAGCTGGCCTGGGCCCGCATGGCGATCCCGGACATCTCGCCGGTCTTGGCCGCCTTGGCCGTCGCAAGCAGCTCTTCGAATGTCCGGGGTACCGGCAGGTTCCTGGCCGCCAGCGCATCCTTGTTGATGAACAAGGTCATCGCCTCCGAGGTGATCGGGACGCCGTAGCGTTCGCCATCGGACCACAGCGGGAAGCCGCGTGCTGTCTTGAGCAAGTCATCCTCGTGATACCAGGCCAGATCGGTCAGCGACCTGTTGGAATAATAGCTGCCCAATGGCTCGAGCCATCCTGCCGAGATGCCTTGACCATAGGTCGTGAACATGAAGACGTCGGGCGTGCTGCTGCCACGCGCGAGTCTGATCGGCAGAGCGCCCATGAACGTGGTTTCCGACTGGAAATCGGCGTCTACCGTGATGCCTGTGAGCCTGGTGAACTCCGGCAGCAGCGGAGTGATCGCATTCGACCAGGGATGGATCGCACCCGCGAGCGTGATCGTCTGCCCTGCAAACTGCTTCCAGTCGATCGACGCATTTGCGTAAGCCGCAGCGGTATCCTGGGCAAGGCTCCAGCGCGGCAGCGCGGTCAGAGCCGGCAGGACTGCGCCGGCCGCCAGTCCCTTGACGAAACTGCGTCGGCTCGCCGGACTGCGACGGTCCGATGAGTTTTCGTCCCGCGCCATTTTGATGCTCCTTGAACAACCAAGGGCATTCAACCATAGCACGCGCGCGGGACCGTATCCCTGCGACATTGCAGCCTTGGCCACCGCCGTCGCCCGATGAATGCCGGGTTCCTGGCCTGCCTATCCGTGCTATTGTCCTATCATGCTCTGGCGTCGGCAGCAGAACAGGCGCGGTCACACGAGTATCGGAGACCACGGCCAATGTCCGCCCTCGTTCGGATATTGCCTTTGCGATGGCTTGCTCGTCCGTTGGTTCTGGCGGTCGGGGCGCTTCTGACGCTGTTTGCCGCGACTGCAATTCTCGGCCTGCAATATTGGCAAGAGCGGCAATCGACGCATCAGTTGGTCGGACATAGCCGCCAGGTCCTCGAAACACTTGATCGTCTGCGGGCAATCATCGCGAAACTGGAGGCCGAGCGGCGCGGGTATCTGATGACCCTCGACCCGACCTATCTCAAGGCCTACGGCGTTTCCGACGAAGGTGTGCGGCGAGAGGCGCAGGCGCTGCAGGCGCTGGTCGCGGACGATCCGTTGCTGAGTCTGCGCGCTCAACATCTGACGCTGATCGTCTCGGCCAAGCTGCGCGAGATCGACGAAATGGTGAAGACAGCCGGAACGTCCGGGCTGCCAGCACTGGCCATGATTCGCGGCATGGATGAGATCCGTTCGCAAATCGACCAGATGGTGGATCACGAGCGCTTTCGGCTTGCCGGCCGGGAGGCGCACGCGGAGGCGTTCGAGCAACGCTGGAGTTGGCTGATCGCCAGCGACGTCGTCCTCGTCGTCGGTCTGGCCGCTGCGGCGCTGGCGCTGGCGCGGCTCGAAACAAAACGGCGAAGAAAAACGACCGAGGAGAACATAAAGCTCCAGAGTGATCTTGCAGCGCGAGATATCAAGATCCGGCACCTGTTCGATGCCAACATCATCGGCATCATCATCTGGGAAGTCGAGGGGCGCATTTTCGAAGCCAATGATGCGTTCCTGCGTATCGTGGGATACGACCGGGAGGATCTCGTTGCCGGGCGCCTGCACCGGACGGACCTTACGCCGCCGGAATGGCGCGACCGCGACTTGCAAACCGTGGCGGAATTGAAGCGGGTCGGGACGGCCCAGGCATTCGAGAAGGAGTATGTGCGGAAGGACGGAAGCCGTGTGCCCGTGCTGATCGGCGGGACCATGTTCGGAGAAGGTGGCGACCAAGGTGTCGGCTTCGTCCTTGATCTGACTGCTCTCAAGCGGGCGGAGGCCGAGTCTCGCGAACACGAGCGGCGCTACCGTGAAGCCCTGATCGAGCTCGCGCACGCCAATCGCGTCACCACGATGGGGCAACTCACCGCTTCGATCGCGCATGAAGTCAACCAGCCGATTGCGGCGATCGTGGCGAGTGCCGAGGCCGGGGTGAACTGGCTGGAGGCTCAACCGCCCAATCTGGAGCGGGTTCGACAGACGTTCGGCTTGATCGCCGGCGACGGCATGCGGGCCGGCGCCATCATCGGCCGGATCCGGGCGCTCATCAGGAAGGCGCCCCCGCAAAAGGAGTATATGGAGATCAACCAGGCGGTGCTCGAGGTCATCGCGCTGACACGCAGCGAAGCGTTCAAGAACGGCGTCTCGGTGCGAACGCAACTTGCCGAAGACTTGCCGCCCATTCAGGCTGATCGGGTCCAGCTTCAGCAAGTAATGCTCAACCTGATCGTCAATGCGGTCGAGGCGATGGCCTCGGTCGGCGAGGGGGGACGCGAAATGCTGATCAGCACCGGCCGGGATGCATCGAACGGCGTGCACGTCACCTTGCGAGATTCCGGTCCGGGACTGGACCCGAAGAATGCAGAGCGCCTGTTCGAAGCCTTCTACACCACCAAGCCCACAGGCATGGGGATGGGCCTCGCCATTTGCCGCTCGATCATCGAGACGCATGGCGGCCGGATGTGGGCCAGCGCAAACGAGCCTCGGGGCGCCGTCTTCGAGTTCACCTTGCCTCTCGCCTCAGACGAGACCGCGGGCCTCCTGAGGGCGGGTGAGCCGCCGGCTCTACGCTCTGCAACCCGATGACTGGTCCCGCACGACAAGCGGTCTACCAGGGGGGCGTGATGCAGCACGCGGCAGTGCATGGGTCGAGCCGGATCGGCTCAACCCAATGTCGCGCTGCCGGATCTCAGCGCCAGCGAGATGCGGCGCATGTTGCGCGAGTTTGCCGGCAGGACGGGCGATGCGGAAGCGCGAGGTGGTTGCGAGCGAGGTGCACGCGCCGCTTGCACCGTTCATGATGTGCCACGAGGTGGTGCAGACGTCACGGGCCCGACAGACGGGTTTGCTTCGGCCGGAAGGCAGGTGACGCTTCGCCGCATTATCCTTACCCCCGTTAGATCGGGTTATGTGACAGGTATCACATAGGAAGAGTTAGCAATCGGCCACGCTAGCGAATAGTCTCAGGGAATTGCATCCGGGGGGACGCAAGTGATTCCGTTTCGGCTATTTGCTTTGTTGATATTGACGATGGGTCTTGTCTGCGGTCCGGCGCATGCCGACCGGCGGGTGGCGCTCGTGATCGGCAATTCCGCTTACAAGAGCGCGCCGAAGCTCAACAATCCCGTCAACGACGCCACCCTGGTCGGCGGCATGTTCAAGAAGGCCGGCTTCGATTCCGTGGATGTGAGGCTGGATCTCAGCGCCAGCGAGATGCGGCGCATGCTGCGCGAGTTCGCCGGCAGGTCGCGTGATGCGGAGATGGCGGTGATCTATTACGCCGGTCACGGCATCGAGCTCGACGGCAACAATTATCTCATCCCGACCGACGCGACGCTGGAGACCGACGGCGATGTGCTCGACGAGACCATTCCGGTTGAGCGGGCACTATTCGCGGTCGAGCCGGCCAAGCAGCTGCGGCTGATCATCCTGGACGCGTGCCGCGACAATCCGTTCGCGAAAACGATGAAGCGCACGTTGGCCTCACGCGCGATCGGGCGGGGCCTTGCCAAGGTCGAGCCGACCAGCCCCAACACCATGATCGCCTTCGCGGCAAAAGCCGGATCGACCGCGTCCGACGGGGACTCTCGAAACAGCCCGTTTGCCGCCGCGCTGGTCGAGCACCTGCCAAAGCCGGGCCTCGACCTGCGCAAGGCCTTCGGCTTCGTGCGCGACGACGTGCTCAAGACGACCGGCTATAAGCAGGAACCTTATGTCTATGGTTCGCTCGGCGGCAACGACGTGCCCCTGGTCGCCATCAAGCCGGCTGCGACCGGTCCGCAGGCGAACCCGCAGGAAGCCGTTCGCAGGGACTACGAGCTTGCGCTGCAGCTCGCCACGCGCGACGGCTGGGAAGCCTTTCTGGCGGCCTATCCGGACGGCTTCTATGCCAACCTTGCCAAGGGGCAGCTGAACAAGATCGGCGCCGAAGAGATCCGCGCTGCGGCCGAGCAGAAGTCCAAGGCAGCCGAGCAGGAGAAGGCAAGGCTGATGGCCGAGCGCGCCCAGAAGGCCGAGCAGGAGAAGGCGGCCGCGGCGGCCAAGGCCGCTGAGGAGGCGCGGATCGTCGCGGAGAAACAGAAGCAGATCGAGCAGGCGAGAGCGGAAGCGGCCGAGCAGCAGCGGAAGATTGCAGAGGCGACCGCAGCGAAGGCCTTGGCCGAGAAGCAGGCGGCGGAGAAGGCCAAGGCTGAGCTTGCCGCAAAGCAGGCAGCGGAGAAAGCAGAGCAAGCTGCGGCAAAGCCCGCCGCCGATCGGCAGATGCCCGAAGTCGAGAACCAGAAAGTGGCCGCGCTCACGCCTGGGCCGACGCCCACATTATCGGCGGCCGAGCTTTCCAAATCCGTACAGAGCGAATTGCGCCGCGTCGGTTGCTTGAGCTCGTCTGCGGAGAGCGAGTGGAGTTCGACCGCGCAGCGCTCGCTGACGCTGTTCAACAAATATGCCGGCACCAAGTTCGACGTAAAGCTCGCCAGCGTCGATGCGCTCGATGCGTTGAAGGCAAAGCCCGGCCGGGTCTGCCCGCTGGTGTGCAATTTCGGCTTCAAGGCCGACGGCGATCAATGCGTCAAGATCACCTGCCGCACCGGCTATCGCGTCGGTGACGACAATGAATGCGAGAAGATTCCGGAGAAGAAGCCGGTGGCGACGCGCGAGGATTCGCGGAGGCGCGATGCTGACCGGAGGGCAACCGAAGCGGCGCCGCCCAAGCCCGAGGCGAGTGGGCAGATCATTTGCAGTTCGACCGGCTGCCGCCCGGTGCAAAAAGGATGTCGGCTCGTCAGCGGGGTCATCCCTGGCAGGGTCAGTTCGAACACAGCCACCGGAGGCTCTTACGAGGTGTGCAACTAGCCTTCCTGACCGATGGATTCCATGCAGTGCATCAAGGCCCACAGCTCATGTGCGTGAGTATTGTTCGATCTTTCTGCGTTTTGATCGTCGCAACTTTCGTGACTTGCGCGCCGGCGCAGGCCCAGAAGCGCGTCGCGCTCGTCATCGGCAATTCCGCCTACAAGAGCGTGCCGAAGCTTGCCAATCCCGCGAACGATGCCGGCTTGATCGGCGGCATGCTGAAGAAAGCCGGCTTCGACACAGTCGATGTTCGGCAGGATCTGAGCGCCCCCGAAATGCGCAAGGCGCTGCGCGAATTCGGCACCAGGACGCGGGATGCCGATGTCGCGGTCATCTACTACGCCGGCCACGGCATGGAGGTCGACGGCACCAACTATCTGATTCCGACCGACGCCGCGCTGGAGACCGACACTGACGTCTACGACGAGGCGTTGCCGATCGATCGCGTGCTGGTGAGCATCGAGCCAGCCAAGCAGCTTCGGCTGGTTATCCTCGATGCCTGCCGCGACAATCCCTTCGCCAAGACGATGAAGCGAACGGTAGCTTCGCGCGCGATCGGACGCGGGCTTGCCAAGGTCGAGCCGACCACTCCGAACACGATGATCGCGTTCGCGGCCAAGGCCGGCTCGACGGCGTCGGACGGCGGCGACTCCCGGAACAGCCCGTTTGCGGTGGCGTTGAGCGACCATCTGCCGAAACCGGGGCTCGATCTGCGCAAGGCGTTCGGTTTCGTGCGGGACGACGTGCTTAAGAGCACGGGCAACAAGCAGGAGCCCTTCGTGTATGGTTCGCTGGGCGGCGATGACATGCCGCTCGTTCCCGCCAAGCCCGTTGCGACCGGTCCGCAAGCCAACCCGCAGTCCGAGCTCAGGCGAGATTATGAACTTGCGCTCCAGCTCGGTACGCGGGACGGTTGGGAAGCGTTCCTGGCACAGTATCCCGAGGGCTTCTATGCGAATCTCGCTAAGGGCCAGTTGAACAAGATCGCCGCTGAAGAGACGCGCGCTGCGGCCGAACAAAAGGCCAAGGCGGCCGAGCACGAGAAGGCGAGGCTGATTGCCGAGCGTGCCCAGAAGGCCGAGCAGGAGAAGGCGGCCGCGGCGGCCAAGGCGGCCGAAGAGGCACGGATCGCCGCCGAGAAGCAGAAGCAGATCGAGCAGGCGAAGGCCGAGGCGGCCGAGCAGCAGCGCAAGATTGCCGAGGCGGCCGCAGCGAAAGCATTGGCCGAGAAGCAGGCGGCGGAGAAGGCCAAGGCGGAGCTCGCTGCAAAGCAGGCGGCAGAGAAGGCGGAGCAGGTCGCAAAGCCCGCCGCTGATCGGCAACTGCCCGAAGTCGAGAACCAGAAAGTGGCCGCGCTCTCGCCTGGGCCCATATCGACATTGTCCGCGGCCGAGCTTTCCAAATCAGTACAGAGCGAATTGCGCCGCGTTGGTTGCCTGACCGCGTCTGCGGAAAGCGAATGGACGTCGGCCGCGCAGCGCTCGCTGACGCTGTTCAATAAATATGCCGGCACCCAGCTCGACGTGAGGCTCGCGAGTGTGGATGCGCTCGACGCGCTGAAGGCAAAGCCCGGGCGGGTTTGCCCGCTGGTCTGCAATTTCGGCTTCAAGGCCGACGGCGATCAATGCGTGAAGATCACGTGCCGTTCAGGCTATCGGGTCGGCGACGACAACGAATGCGAGAAGATCCCGGAGAAGAAGCCGGTGGCGACACGCGAGGATTCGCGGAGGCGGGACACGGATCGCAAAGAAGCGGAATCAGCGGCACCGAAGTCGCAGGCTTCCGGACAGATGATCTGCAACCACGCGGGATGCAGGCCGATCGCCAAGGGATGCCGGCTCGGAATGGCCAATCATCCGGCCACACCTTCGGTCAAGATACCGGCCGAGATATGCAATTGAACCGGCACGGCTGCATGCAAAGTCCGCCCATCCTTGGCGCAAGAGCGAAGCGGACAGGCGGGATGCTTGGCGCCGGTAGTCGGCGGCAGGCCATCCCGGGCCTCGCTAGGCTCCCCCACTGCACCAACCGGATGCCGTCCTAGCCCGCCGGCATCCTTGTTTCGACCAGGCGCACCCAATACGACGCGCCGTGGCCCAGAATGTTGTCGTTGAAGACGTAGGCGGGGTGGTGGCATTCGTTGCCGTCGCCCATGCCGACCAGCACCATCGCGCCGGGACGCGCCTCCAGCATGAAGGAGAAGTCCTCGGCGCCCATCATCGGGATGAACTTGTCGTTGACGCGGTCAGCGCCGACGATGTCGCGAGCGACGTCGGCGGCCAGGCCGGCCTCGCGGGCATGGTTCATCGTCACCGGATACATCCGCGTGTACTTGACCTCGGCCGAGCCGCCATAGGCGCGGGCGACGCTGTCGGCGACCTCGCCGATGCGGCGCTCGACGAGGTCGCGCACCTCGGGGTCTAGCGTACGCACGGTGCCGGCGAGCTCGGCGATCTCCGGGATGATGTTGAAGGCTGTGCCGGAGTGGAATTGCGTGATCGAGATCACCGCGGATTTCAGCGGATCGACGTTGCGCGCCACGATCGATTGCAGTGCATTGACGATCTGTGAGCCGATCAGCACGCTGTCGACCGATTTGTGCGGGCCGGCGCCGGCATGGCCGCCCTTGCCGTGGACCGTGATCTGGATGTTGTCGGAGGAGGCGAGCATCGCGCCGGGCGTGGTGGCGAAATGGCCTTCGGGCAGGTTCGGCATGTTGTGCATGCCGTAGACCTCCTGGATGTTCCAGCGCGTCATCAGCCCGTCCTCGACCATGGCCTTGCCGCCGCCACCGCCTTCCTCGGCGGGCTGGAAGATCACGACCGCGGTGCCGTCGAAATTGCGCGTCTCGGTCAGGTACTTTGCGGCGCCAAGCAACATCGCGGTGTGACCGTCGTGGCCGCAGGCGTGCATCTTGCCGGGGACTTTCGAGGCGTAGGGCACGCCCGAGGTTTCCATGATCGGCAGCGCGTCCATGTCGGCGCGGAGGCCAATGGTCTTGCCGGAGGCCGACTTGCGGCCGCGGATCACGCCGACGACGCCGGTGCGGCCGATGCCCGTCACCACCTCGTCGCAGCCGAACGCGCGAAGCTTGTCGGCAACGATGCCGGCGGTGCGGTGCACGTCGTATTGCAGCTCCGGGTTCTCATGGAAGTCATGGCGCCAGGCGGCCATTTCGTCGGAGAGGGCGGCAACGCGGTTGACGATGGGCATGATGGCTCCGTGTCTGGTGTAGTAGCCCGGATGAGCGAAGCGACATCCGGGAATTCCTGCGATTTGAGCTCCCGGGTATCGCTGCGCTCACCCGGGCTACGGACGCGCGCTCAGTTCTCGCCGAACACGCGCTTGAAGATCGTATCGACGTGCTTGAGATGATAGCCGAGGTCGAACTGCTCCTCGATCTCGGCGTCCGAGAGATACTTCTTCACCTCGGCATCGTTCTTGAGGAGCTGAAGGAAATCGCCTTCGCCGCGCCACACCGGCATGGCGTTGCGCTGCACGAGCTTATAGGAATCCTCGCGGCTGGCGCCCTTCTGAGTCAGTGCCAGCAGCACGCGCTGCGAATGCACGAGCCCGCCGAGGCGGTCGAGATTCTTCTGCATGTTGGCGGGGTACACCAGGAGCTTGTCGATCAGGCCGGCGAGGCGCACCAAGGCGAAGTCGAGCGTCACGGTCGCGTCGGGACCCATCATGCGCTCGGCCGAGGAGTGCGAGATGTCGCGCTCGTGCCAGAGCACGACGTTCTCCAGCGCCGGCGTCACATAGGCGCGGACCATGCGGGACAGGCCGGTGAGATTCTCCGACAGCACCGGGTTTCGCTTATGTGGCATCGCGGACGAGCCCTTCTGGCCCTCCGAGAAGAACTCCTCGGCCTCCAGTACCTCAGTGCGTTGCATGTGGCGGATCTCCACCGCGATACGCTCGATCGAGGAGGCGATCACGCCGAGGGTCGAGAAGTACATGGCGTGGCGGTCGCGCGGGATCACCTGCGTCGAGATCGGCTCCGGCACGAGGCCCATGGCCTTGGCGACATGCTCCTCGACGCGCGGGTCGATCTGCGCGAACGTGCCGACCGCGCCGGAGATGGCGCAGGTCGCGACTTCTTTCCGTGCCGCGATCAGGCGCTCCTTGGCGCGCGTGAACTCGGCATAGGCATAAGCGAGCTTGAGGCCGAAGGTCACCGGCTCGGCATGGATGCCGTGGCTGCGGCCGATGGTCGGCGTCATCTTGTGCTCGAAAGCGCGCTTCTTCAGCGCCGCCAGCACCTTGTCGAGGTCGGCGAGCAAGAGGTCGGCGGCGCGGGTGAGCTGGATGTTGAGGCAGGTGTCGAGCACGTCGGAGGAGGTCATGCCCTGGTGCACGAAACGCGCTTCGGGGCCAACGATCTCGGCGAGGTGGGTGAGGAAGGCGATGACGTCGTGCTTGGTCTCACGCTCGATCTCGTCGATCCGGGCGACGTCGAATGTCGCATCCTTGGCCTTGGCCCACACCGTCTTGGCGGCCTCCTTGGGGATGGTCCCGAGGTCGGCCAGGGCATCCGCCGCATGCGCCTCGATCTCGAACCAGATCTTGAACCGGGTCTGCGGCTCCCAGATCGAGGCCATTTCCGGGCGGGTATAGCGGGGGATCATCTGACGGCTCCAAAGAGGTGGGCGAACGCCCCCAAGAAGGACGCTGGGGGCGTGGGCTCCGGCCAAAATGCTTTTTACGCCGCGATTTAGCAGAGCGGGGAGGGGGAAACAAACGATCCGGCCAGCGAAAAGGGGGTGCGCGCGGCTAATCCACCGGTGGGACCCGGAGAGGGGGGGCCGGGAACAAAAACTAGCTATCAATCACGGATCATTGACTGACAGATATTGAAATCTGTCAGCGAGACATGTATATCCGTTCTCGGACGCTCCGATTGGGCGTCCCGCGACAAGCCCCGGGGAGCCTGACATCCGAACCAAGTTCGGATCGGAGGGCGAATTGAAGAGCGGGGACCGCGGACGAATGGAGACTTAGACAATGACGACCGAAATCCTCAATTTCACCGGCGTGATTGGGCATTGGCTCAATTTGCTGGTCGCGCGCCAGATCGCGGCGCAAGCTGCAAAACTGCCTCATTAAGGCATAGGCTTTCCGAAACGACCGGCCAGGGCGCTTCGGAAGCAGCCCTAGTGCCGGAGTAAGCGGGCCCTGAACGGGAACATGGTGCTGGCATGAATGAAGCCGTTGTCTTGACGCCGGAGCGGATCCTCGAAGTCACCGAGGACGTGCTCAGGCGTTTCGGGCTCGCCAAGGCCACCGTGGTTGACGTTGCTCGTGCGCTCGATGTGAGCCACGGCAGCGTCTACCGCCATTTCCCGAGCAAGGCCTCGCTGCGCGAGGCCGTTGCCAAGCGCTGGCTCGACCGCATCGACGCGCCGTTGCGCGCGATCGCGGAGGAGCACGGCCCGGCGCCTGACAGGCTCGACCGCTGGCTGCGCACGCTGTTCGCCGCCAAGCGCTCGCGCGTGCTCGACGACCCCGAGATGTTCGAGACCTATCTGACGCTGGCGCGCGAGGCCTGCGCTGCCGTCAAATGCCACAAGGACACCCTGACCGACCAGATCTCGGCGATCCTGACAGATGGAATCAAACAAGGTGCGTTCGCGGTGGATGACGTGAAGGACACCGCGCGCGCCATCTTCGATGCGACTGTCCGCTTCCATCACCCGGCCCATGCCGACGAATGGAAGGATGCCGATCTCCCTGCGCGCGTCGACGCGACGCTGGCGCTGTTGCTGCGCGGTTTGAAGGCGGGATAGTTTTCACCGCGTATCAGTTAAGTCCGCGCCTTGTGAAGGACGGCGCCATTGTGAGCCGATGCCAAGGACGTCGCGCGTCTGCGCGCATGGAAACTCGGTTCGGACGCTGGGACGACCGGGGGGCTTTCCGGATAGGCATTGACCGCGATTTCGACGGCGTCCTTTGACCGCTTGCGCAGGCGATAGAAGGTCAGCTCCTGCTCGAGCATGGGGCAGCGGAAGTGCACGACGGCGGTATCCGGCAGACGGCAGAGTTCGTCGATAAGCTCGCCTACTGTGATGATCGGGGGATGGTCGACAGCGTTGTGATGACCCTTACTCATGACCTGTGACTCCTTGACTGCCGTACTAACCGGAACCGGATGCACTCTGTTCCAATGTCCTTCAGCCGATTGAAAAGCTTCGGGCACCACCGCAGTGCGGCAGCTTTGCTGCTAGATTCTCGTGAGCCCGCACGTCGCTGCCAGCCGTACGAGTTGCGCGTCCGTGCGCGCCCCGGTCTTCGACTTGATCAGATAGTGGTAGTTCTGGACCGTTTTCACACTGAGATTGAGATGCGCTGCGATCTGCTCGGTGGTGGCGCCGCCGGCGAACTGGCGCAGGATCTCGATCTCGCGTTCGCCCAGCTGATCCAGCGCTGAACCGGTCGGCGACAGGCTGTCCTCGGCCAGAATATGCGCGATATCGTCGCTCATGGCGCGCTCGCCGCGCGCCACGCTGCGAATGGCCCGCACCACGGCGGACGGCTCGCTGCTCTTGGTGACGAAACCGGAGGCGCCGGCGCCGAAGGCGGCTTTCACCAGCACGGCTTCGTTGTGCATGGTGAAGACGAGAATGCGCGCCCGCGGATTGCGCGCACGGATGTTGCGGATCGCCTCCAGGCCGCTCGCGCCGGGCATCGAGATATCGAGCACCACGACATCGGGATCATGCGCCTTGAAGGCAGTGTAGGCGTCCGCGGCGTTGTCGGCCTCCGCCACGACGCGAAGGTCGCCCTGGCTTTCCAGCACGCGCCGGTAGCCTTGCCGCACGATCGGGTGGTCGTCGACCAGCAGCACGGAGATGCCTGTTGCCGCGACATCGTTCACGTCGGCCTCATGCAGCGAGCGGGATGGTGGCGGCGACGCTGAGGCCGCGCTTCGCGGGCAGGATCGACAGCGATCCGCCAGCGGCCGCAACGCGCTCGCGGATGCCGGTGAGGCCGAATCCGGCCGATTGCGCGACGCGCTCCGCATCGCCACCGCCGTCGTCCTCGATCCGGATCAGCAGCGCGTCATCATCGCCGGCACGCCGTTCGATCCTGAGCGAGATCTCGCGGGCCGAGCCGTGGCGGAGCGCGTTGGTCAGGCATTCCTGCGCCACGCGATAGGCGGTGGTGGCGGCCGGACCGCTGATGTCGGTGAGGTCGCCCCTGAGGTCGAGCTGGATCGTCGGCCGCGCCGCGCTCTGAGAGCGCCAGCTGTGGACGAGGTTGACGAGGCTCGCCTCGAGCCCGAGCTCCTCGGGTAGAGGATGGCGCAGTCGCTTCAGCGCATCACGCAGCGAGGCCATCAAATGATGGGTAGCTTGCGAGATCATGCGCGCATCCTGCGCGATGCCGCTATCCCTGTCCTTCGCGCTCGCGGTCTCGATGGTGTTGGCGAAGGCGAGGATGGCGGAGAGATTCTGTCCGAACTCGTCGTGCAACTCGCGGGCGAGCGCACGGCGCTCGTCCTCGCGGATTTCGATCAGGCGCCGTGTCAGTGCCGCGCGCTGCTCGGTCGCTTCTTCCAGCCGTCCGCCGAGCGCATCGACGGCGTTGCCGATCATGGCAAGCTCCATCGAACGGAAGCGCGGCAGCTGGGTGCGATACTGGCCGCGCGCCATGCGCTGCAACGCCGTGACGATGGTGCGCGCCGGCGCCAGCGCATGCGCGATCGCGAGCGACGCCAGCAAGGCAATGGCCGCCGCCATCAGCAGCGCGACGTCGATGACGTTGAGGATGTACTCCCAGGCGAGCGAGACCGCAGCTGCGGCGTCCGGTGTCGCAACCACCGTGCCGGCGGCCGCCGCACGCGGGCTGACCGGCCGCACCGCCTCGGCGTGGCTGCCGAGGAAGGTCGGCACGACAGCTGCGAACCAGCGCGGCGGCGTCGCGCCGAGCCCCTCGCTCTGGCCGCAGAGCGGCTTCTCGAATGCCGCGGCGGGTTGGAACTCGACGCAGACGCCGGGCGAGATCAGCTTCATCGTCTCCAGCGTACGCCAGTCCGGAACCGGCAAGAGATGCTCGCGGGCTCTGCTGCTGCGCAACAAGAGTTCGCGCCAGTACAATGCCTGTAGCGCCTGTGCGACCCGCTGCGCGGAGGCCGCGGTTGCCCTGTCGACGCTTCGGTAGGCGTCGATCGTGGCCCAAATCGTCGCGGCTCCCAGGCACAGGACCACGATGAGCAGCAGACGGGCGACGAGCTGAAGCACGAGGCGCATGCGATCACCCCCAACGTTTGGTAAGCTCAGCCTAACAACGCCGCCGCGCCTTGCCAATTGCAGGGTGGGGCACGATGGCAGCTCGGGCAAATTTCCCAAGCCGGATTGGGCATGGCTCTTTGGACCGGGCGCGGCGGCTTTGATCTAATCGGCCAATGATCCCTACAGGCCGATCGTCGCCAGCCAGGAGCAATGCAACATGAGTTCGATGACGATTGGACCGATCTCGAAGCAGGCTGCCGACCCGTCCGAGCGCAGCGCGCTGTTGTTCTGGATGATCTTCACCGGGCTCTCGATCTTTGCCGTCGTGCTGCTGTGGCGATTCGGTTTGATCCATCTGATGCTGAGCTCGGATCGGACCTACATTTCGGCCGTTATCGCCGTGCTCTATGTCCTTACCTGCGGCCACTGCTTTCTGCGCACGCGGGCGATCGCGCGCGAGGGCGCGGCGGCGCGGCGCTGCCGCGCGGTGCTTTCGGCCGCCGGCGGCAGCAAAGCCCTCGATGCGAGCGGGACCGCGCTGCCGCGTGGCCTCGTGCGCGATCACATCGAGAGCCTGGTGACCAAGGCCGCCGCGCAGGACTACCGGCCGGTCGACCAGACGCTGCTGCTGCGGACGCTGGCCGACCGCCTGCGCGGCTCCAACGGGTTCGGCGCCTTCGTCTCGGACACGCTGATGAAGCTCGGCCTGCTCGGCACCATCATTGGCTTCATCATCATGCTGGCACCGATCGCGGGCCTGGATGCCGCCGACAAGGTGGCGATGCGCTCCTCGATGGGGTTGATGAGCGACGGCATGGCGATCGCGATGTACACGACGCTCGCCGGCCTCGTCGGTTCGATCTTGATCCGCATTCAGTATTACATGCTGGACGCCGCGACGCAGCAGGTGTTCTCGGATGCGGTGGTGCTGACCGAGACCTATGTGACGCCGGTGCTTGAGCGCAAAGGCGCCGGGACGCCGTCATGATGGATGATTTCGGTCTCTATCCGCGCGAGGAGCCGTTCGATCCGCTTGGCGTGATGCTGTTCAAGGCGCTCCAGGTGATCGCGTTCCTATTCTTTCTGGCGCTGCTCGCGGTGTCGCCGGACGCCAAGGAGGGCAAGATCGACTCCAAGGCCGAATTCCTGATCACACTGGATTGGCCGGACAATCACCCGGACGATCTCGACCTGTTCGTGCAGGACCCCGCCGGCAACATTGCCTGGTACCGCCACCGCGAGGCCGGCTTTCTCACCCTCGACCGCGATGACCGTGGCGGCGCCAACAACTTCATCATCGTCGCCGGCAAGAAGATCGCCTCGCCCATCCGCGAGGAGATCGTCACCGTGCGTGGCATCCTCGCCGGCGAGTATGTCGTCAATGTCTCGCATTTCGTTGCGACGACCGGTGAGCCTGTCACGGCCAGTGTGAAGGTGCAGAAGCTCAATCCGACCGCGCAGGTGGTGTTCGACAACAAGTTTACGCTCGACCACACCGGCGACGAGAAGACCGCGGTGCGGTTCAAGATCGATCCCGAGGGCAAGGTCGTCAATGTGGACCAGCGGCCGAAATCGCTGCTGGAGACGTTCCGCAGCAGCTGGCGCAACGGGGGCGATCTCGATCCGAGGACCGGGGTGAGCAAGAACACTGCGAGGATCCGCCGTGACTAGCCTTCAGACGGTCATCCTCACCTTGTCGGTCGCCTATGCCGTGATTGGAGCGCTGCTGCTGGTCGTGCTCGTCTATGGCCGGCTGCACTGGTCGCTGAAGGCGACGGCCGTCGTCATCACCAGCGCCTTCTACATCGTCAGCTTCACCGAGATGCGCGGGCTTTTGGGCTGGGCGAGCGACGGCCGCATGCCGGCCGCTTTCAAGCTGCTCCAGGCCCGCATCGTCGAGCCGCATTCCCTGCAAGGCGATCCCGGCTCGATCTATCTGTGGGTCGAGGCGCTCGACGAGGACAATCGCCCGAGCGGCATTCCCCGGGCGTTCCGGGTGCCTTACGACGACAGGCTGGCGGATAAGACCCATGCGGCGCAGAACGAGATCGCTGCTGGACATCCGCAAGGCGGCCGCGCCGCCGATTTCGGTGGCGGCGACGGCAGCCTGATCGACATGGTGCGGGAATATGTGACGCCGAAGACCATCCTGGAGACCACCGGCGGCGATTCCTCGACCGGCGAATTCACCGCTCCACCGGCCGGCGCGGAAGGTGCCGTGTTCACCCCGTTGCCGCCCCCACGGATGCCGCCTAAGGACGAGCAATAGGTGCTCCTTGACGTCCCTCAATTTGGCCTTATCGCGTTCCGATAAGGTTTTGAGGGTGGAGGGTGCGTGCTCCTAGCTGTCTTCTCGGATATCCACGGCAACCGGCAGGCATTCGAGGCGTGCCTGAAGCTGGCCCGCGCGAAGGGCGCGGAGCGCTTCATCTTGCTTGGTGACTTCGTCGGCTATGGCGCCGATCCGGAATGGGTCGTGGACACCGCGATGGAACTCGTTGCCGGTGGCGCCGTGGCCGTGCGCGGCAATCACGACCAGGCCCTGAACTCCTCGGCCGAGACCATGAATGCGGAGGCACAGGTCGCGATCGAATGGACCCGCGGCCGTCTCGACACCGCGCAGCGGCGGTTCCTGGCCGAACTGCCGATGCTGGTTGAAGGGGATGGTCTTCTCTTCGTGCATTCGGAAGCTTCCAGCCCGCAGCGCTGGCACTATGTCCGCTCGACGACCGATGCCGCCAAAAGCCTGATCGCGACAAAGGCCCATGTCACCTTCTGCGGCCACATCCACCGGCCGGCGCTCTATTCGATGTCGGTGACGGCGAAGATGACGAGCTTCGTGCCGAAGACCGATGTCTCCGTGCAGCTTCTGCGCGGCCGGCAATGGCTGGCCGTGGCCGGTTCGGTCGGCCAGCCCCGCGACGGCGATCCGTCGGCGTCCTTCGTGCTGTATGACACGATCTCCTGCCAGATCACCTATTGCCGCGCGCCTTACGACGTCGCCACCGCAGCAGGCCGGATCCGCGACAACGGCCTGCCGCACTGGCTGGCTGACCGCCTGTCGCAGGGGCGCTGACGACGATGCCCAAACCTTTGGTCAAATCAGGCGCGGAGATCGACGGCTACACCATCGGCGAATGCGTTCATGCCGGCGGTATGGCGACGCTCTGGACCGTCACCCATCCCGGCATCGACGTGCCGCTGCTGATGAAGATCCCGCGGGTGTCGGAGGGCGAGGATCCCGCCGCGATCGTCTCCTTCGAGATGGAGATGATGATCCTGCCGCGGCTCGCCGGACCGCACGTGCCGGCCTGTTTCGGCACCGGCGATTTCGCCCACCAAGCCTATGTGGTGATCGAGCGCATCGTCGGCACCACGCTGTACAAGCGACTGCCGGACCTGCCGCTGCCTTACGACGAGGCGCGGCAGCTCGTGGCGAAGATCGCGACCGCGCTCGCCGACCTGCATCGGCAGAACGTGATCCATCACGACGTCAAGCCGAGCAGCATCATGTTCCGCGACAGCGGCGAGGCGGTGCTGATCGACTACGGCCTGTCGCATCACGATCATCTGCCTGATTTGTTGCAGGAGGAGTTTCGCCTGCCTTACGGCACCGCGCCCTACATGGCGCCGGAACGACTGCTGGGGGTGCGTGACGATCCGCGCAGCGATCTGTTCTCGCTCGGCGTGCTCCTGTATTTCTTCACCACGGGCGAGCGTCCCTTCGGCGAGGGTGAAACCTTGCGCGCGATGCGGCGCCGGTTGTGGCGCGATCCCTATCCACCGCGGGCCTTGCGTGCCGATTATCCGCCCTGGCTCCAGGAGGTGGTGCTGCGGTGCCTGGAGATCGAGCCGGTGTGGCGTTACCCGACCGCTGCCCAGCTGGCATTCGATCTCACCCATCCGGATCAGGTCAAGCTCACCGCGCGCGCCGAGCGGCTGAAGCGCGACTCCCTCAGCGTCGCGTGGCGGCGCCGCTTCAACCAGGGCGTCCTGGCGCCGCGCGCGAAATCGGATGTCGCCGCGCAGATCGCGTCGAGCCCAATTCTTGCGGTCGCGCTCGATACAATGGAAGGCGCACCGGAGCTGAACGAGGCGCTGCGCGTGACGACCGAGCGCATTCTCGCCACGTTGCCCTCGGCGCGGCTCGCCTGCCTCAACGTGCTCAAGCTCAACCGCATCGCGATCGACAGGACCCTCGACGAGCAGGGCTCCAACAAGCACATCGACCGCCTGGTGGCGCTCCGGCATTGGGCGACGCCGCTCAAGCTGGACGAGAGCCGGCTGTCGGTTCATGTGCTGGAGGCCGTCGATCCTGCCACCGCGCTACTGGAATTCGCCGAGATGAACTCGGTCGACCATCTCATCATCGGGGCGCGGCAAAGTTCTTTCAGGCGTACTTGGCTCGGCAGTGTCTCGGCCAAGGTGGCTGCAGAGGCGACCTGCACCGTCACCGTCGTGCGCCCGCCGCGGATGGCGGTGGATGCGGCGAGGGCAGGCTCCGGCGTGGTTTGGGGCTAGGAAAATCACGCCGCGTGGGCGGCGTGGCCGGTGCGCTTGCGGCGGATGGGCCAGGAGAATTGCGGGCCGGCCTCGCCGTGATCGGGGCTGCCGCCGAAATACTGGATGATCTCGCGGCACGGCTCGCAATTGAACAGGTTACGCGATGCGGACGCCTTGGTCATTTCCTTCAGGCAGTTCGGGCAGTGCGGCTTCATGGTGGCGGGTCCGGAAGAGGAAGTCTCAGTGTCGGCACTGCGAGAACGAATGATCGAAGTCGGCATTGTCGGGCCCGGCATCGTCGTCCGGTGCGCCGTCAGCGCGCTCGAGGCGGCCGAAGAAGAAATCCAGGTTCGGATGCGGCCGACGCGGGATCCGGCATCTGCGCTTCGGCTGGCGCTTCACGAGTGCGATCTGCATGGCGCTCAGCCCCGGCGATGACGAAGGGGGATGATGCGGGCAGGAGCCGCGGCCTTCACCGGTCGCATCGCGTAGAGGCCGCGAGCGGCGATCGCCACGTTGAAACCGAACCACAACGCTACGCCAGTCCAAACCAGGGTCGTCGTCATGATGTGCTCCCGTCAAAAGCAGGCAGGAGCCACTTGCGGTGATTTGCGCGAATCAGTGAAGTCCGGATGAGTACGGATTCGCGTTGCAATCTTAGGCATTGCGCGCCGCAACACCCGCAATAGCCGCGGGATTTTCTCCAGCTCGTCTACACGGTTTGATCCAGCTCAGATCGCTTCGCCGCGCGCGCCTGCGGCCGCGTTGCGGATCGCCGCGATGTTGGTATTGTAGGCCTCCTGCGTGCCGCCCCTGAAGACGGACGTGCCGGCGACGAAGGCGTTGGCACCGGCTGCCGCGAGTGCGCCGGCAACGTCGGGACCGACACCGCCATCGACCTCGATGTCGATCGGGCGTCCCGCAAGCATCGTGCGGATGTCGCGGATCTTGCCGATCGCGGAGGGAATGAAGGCCTGGCCGCCGAAGCCGGGATTGACCGACATCACCAGCACGAGGTCGACGAGATCGAGCACGTACTCGAGCGTACTGATCGGCGTTGCCGGATTGAGCGAGACGCCGGCCTTTTTGCCGAGCGCGCGGATGGCCTGGAGCGAACGGTGCAGATGGGGGCCCGCCTCCGCATGCACGGTGATGTGGTCGCAGCCGGCTTTCGCGAAGGCCTCGAGATAGGGGTCGCAGGGCGAGATCATCAGATGTGCGTCGAAGATCTTCTTCGTATGCGGGCGCATCGCCTTGATGACGTCGGGGCCGTAGGAGATGTTCGGAACGAAGTGCCCGTCCATCACGTCGAGATGGATCCAGTCGGCGCCCGCGGCATCCACCGCACGCACCTCCTCGCCGAGCCTGGAGAAATCCGAGGCCAGGATCGAGGGCGCGATGGCGAGGGGACGGGGAGCGAAGGCTTGGGTCATGGCGCGTTGTCCGGTGGCAGCCGAAAGAGGAATGGCCTCGCTAACATGGGCTCCTGCGGCGGGCAATGCAGGGGGAGGCGGCTTCCTGTGGGCGGAAATTTCTGCCGAGACCGGCACGAATTGCCGGTGTTTCCGGGCCGTGCCAAGCGCTGCAAAGGCGGATTTCATTGGATTTTTCACGCTGGCACGACGCTTGCTGACGTCATCTCCAGAGCATTGGCCGCGGCATGCCGCGTCGGTTGGAGTTGTGCAATGTTGTTCGCCCTTGGTGCGGTCTCGAGTGCGCTCGACGCGATCCAGTCGCTGACGAACTCGAAGTCCTCATCGGCAACGCAGAAGGCCGCCTCGGCGCAGAAGACCGAATCTTCGCAAGGCGCGACCAACGCGTTCGCGGTCGACAGTGCGGGCAGCATGACGACCTTGTTGGTCGGCTCAAGCACTCCTCCACAGATATCGCCGCAGACCATGAGTGCGCTGATCGCAGCGCAGAGCCAATCGACCGACGGCGCGAGCAGCGCGGTCAACTCGACCTCTTCGAATTCCGTGTCCGCGACCTCGAAGGGCCGCGAGGCTGCGCTGAAGGATTTGTTCTCCCAGATCGATGCGGACGGCGACGGCAAGATCACCAAGTCCGAGTTCGAGGAGGCGCTCGGTGCCGGCGGCACCAATTTGGCGCAGGCCGACGACGTGTTCTCGAAGATGGATGCGAACTCAGACGACAGCATCAGTCTCGGTGAAATGAACAAGGCGCTGACCGGCGGCCGTCATGGGCACCATACGCAGGGCGCTGACGGCTCGGGTGACGCCTCGGGCGGGGGATCGGGCTCGAAGGCGAGCGGCGGGTCGACCTCGACGACGACGACCAATGCGGACGGCTCGACCACCACCACCGTCACCTATGCCGACGGTTTCAAGATGTCGACGACAGTGCCGGGCGCGTCCAGCTCTTCAAATGCCAATGGTGGCGGCAATTCGCCTTATGACTGGTTCGGACAGATGATGCAGCGCCAGGCGCAGGCTGCGTCCGCGTCCACCGCGTCCTCGATGTCGATGAGCGTGTGAGCTGGCTCCAGGCTAGCCTGCGTATTCGTGCGTGATGTCACGATAGGCATAGCGGTCGCGGATTTCCCGGTTGAAGAACGACCCCTTGGAGAACGCGTCCCTGAATGCAGCCGCGACCTCGGCTGGAACGTCCTCGTAGACATATAGGCGCCCGCTGACGAAGGTCACCTTCAGCTCGCGCGTCTCGGGCGCATAGCGAAAGGAGCGGATCACTGACGACGGCATGACGGTGCACCTTGGCCCCGCCGGGATAACGCCTTGTCGGCCGTTTCGTTGCTATCCGAACCGGTCCTTCCACGCCGGCAGCGCACCGGGGAACGGCAGGGCGCTCGCGCCGTAAACGCCGCGGGCGATCGCGCGCGCGACCACGTTGGCTGCGACCGTGCCGAGCTCGGTCAGGCCGGCCAGCGGCTCGATCGGTTTGTCGCAGGTCGCGGCGGCGAACAGCACGTCGCCGTCGGTCGGTGCATGCACCGGATAGATCGCGCGGGCAAAGCCGGTATGCGCGATCATCGCCAGCCGCTTGGCCTGGGGCTTGGTCAGCACCGCGTCGGTGACGACGGCGCCGATGGTGGTGTTTTCGCGGGCGTTTACCGCAGGACCGCCCTTGATGCGCATGCGGAGCATGTCGTCGGTGAACTTGTCCGGCAGGCCGCGCCCGCCGAACTCGCCGTTCACTTCGAATGGCGCGGCCCAGAACCATGGTCCGTCGCCGACGGTGACGCTGCCGACCGCGTTGACGGCGACGATCGCAGCGACCTTCACGCCGCTTGGCGTCACCGCCGAGGCCGAGCCGAGGCCGCCTTTGAACGTCGCGGTGGTGGCCCCCAGGCCGGCGCCGACGCTGCCTAGCGCGAAGTCGCTGCCTGCGGCGGCTGCCGCGGCATAGCCGAGGTCGCGATAGGGCGAGAAGCGTCCCCAGGCCTTGTCGCCGCCGTTGAGGAGATCGAACAGGATCGCGCCCGGCACGATCGGAATCAGGGCCTCGCGCACCCGGTGGCCGCGGCCCTGCTCGGCGAGCCAGGCCTGCACGCCGCCGCCGGTATCGAGGCCGAAGGCAGAGCCGCCCGACAGCGCGATCGCGTCGACGCGTTCGACGGTGTTGGCGAGATCGAGCAGCGCGTCCTCGCGCGTGCCCGGTCCGCCGCCGCGGACGTCGATCGCGGCGACCGCCGGAGAATCGAAGATGATCGCGGTCGTGCCCGAGGCGACTTTCGCATCTTCGGCATGGCCGACACGGACGCCGGCGATGTCGGTGAGGAGATTCTTCAAGCTGGCCTCGCGGGCTGTAAGGGAGTTCACCTCTGCGATAGCGCAGAGGTCTGGCAGGCTCAACCCGCGAGCGCCGTCCTGAGCATCTTGGCGAGCTCGGATTTGCGATAGGGCTTGGCCAGCAGCAATACGCCGGAATCGAGCCGGCCGTGATGGACGATGGCATTCTCGGTGTAGCCCGAGGTGAACAACGTCTTGAGGTCGGGGCGGCGCCGGGCCGCTTCGTCGGCAAGCTGCCGGCCGTTCATGTTGCCCGGCATGATGATGTCGGTGAAGAGCAGGTCGATGGTCTTGTCGCTGTCGAGGATGGCGAGGGCCTCCGCGCCGTTGGCGGCCTGGAGCGCAGTATAGCCGAGGCTCTTGACCTGCGTCACAACATATTGCCGCACCAAGGCGTCGTCCTCGACGATCAGGATTTTCTCGTTGCCGCCGGTGATGGGCGCGTTCTGGAGCGCCTCGTACTCGGTCTCCTGCACCCCGGTCGAGCGCGGCAGGTAGATCTTCACGCTCGTGCCGTGGCCGACCTCGCTGTAGATCTTGACGTGGCCGCCCGACTGCTTGACGAAGCCGAACACCATGCTCAAGCCGAGGCCAGTGCCCTTGCCGACCTCCTTGGTGGTGAAGAACGGATCAAAGACCCGATCGATCAGGTCCGGTGGGATTCCGCTGCCGGTGTCGCTGACCGCGATCATCACGTAGTTGCCCGCGACCATGTCGGGATTCATGCTGGCGTAGCCGTCGTCGAGGAAGATGTTGCGGGTCTCCAGCACCAGGGTGCCACCGTCGGGCATGGCGTCGCGCGCATTCAGCGCTAGATTGAGGATGGCGGTGGAGAGCTGACCTGGGTCGACCAGTGTCGGCCAGGCATCCTCGGTGAGCTGAGGCATGATCGTGATCTGCTCGCCCAGCGTCGGATGCAACAGCTTGGCGGCTTCGAGCACCAGCGCGTTGACGTCGATCTCGCGCGGCTGGAGCGGCTGCTTGCGGGCGAAGGCGAGCAGGTGCTTGGTCAGTTGTGCGCCGCGCTCGGCGGCATCGTCGATCAGTTTGGTGATGGCGGCGAGCTCGGGCCGGTCGGCGACGGCGTCGCTGAGAATGCCGATCGTGCCCGTGATCACGGTCAGCACGTTGTTGAAGTCGTGGGCGACGCCTCCGGTCAATTGGCCGATCGAATCCATCTTCTGGACCTGACGGAGCTGCGCCTCGGCGGCCTGCTTGTCGGTGAGGTCGCGGCCGATGAAGAAATGGCGCTTCACCGGCTCCGACCAGGTGCCCATCCAGTTCAGCGTGACCTCGTGACCGTCGTAGTGGTAGTAGCGCGCCTCGAAGCTGCGCTTGACCGCGCCGCGGCGAGCAGCCCGCATCTCGGTCCGCGTATTATCGAGATCGTCGGGATGAATGAACTCGGTCGCGCTGTGCCCGACCATGTCCTCGGGACTGTAACCGAGGATGTTCTTCACGCTCGGGCTGACCTGGATGAAATTGCCGTAGCCATCGGTGACCAGGATCAGGTCCTGCGAGGTCTCGAAGATGCGCTGGCGCTCTTCGGTCTCGCGGCGCAGCTTCTCTCTCGCCTGCTTTTCTTCGGTGATATCATGGGCGATCTTGGAGGCGCCGATGACCTCGCCGTGATCCGTGCGCAGGGGCGAAATATTCAGGACGACGTCGAGTGGACGTCCGTCCTTTCGGGTGCGGATCGTCTCGTACTGGGCGATCGATTCGTTGCTGGCGATTCGGTTGAGAATGCTCCTGACCTCGCCCTTGCGATCGGGCGGTACAATGATGTCGATTGGTTTGCCGACGGCCTCCGCGGCGGAATAGCCGAACAGCTGTTCGGCGGCCTTGTTCCAGCTGGTGATGACACCGTCGAGCGTTTTCGTGATGATGGCATCGTTGGAGGACTCGACCACCGCACCATACAGGGCGAGACGCTTGCCGTAATAGTCCCGCTCCGAAGCCGATTGCTCGCGCAAACTGCCGACGAGGCGTACCGTGTGCGCCTGAAGGCGCACGTTCTCGACGAGAAGCACCGCGAGCACGAAGGTCGCCGCGGCGAGGCCGTAGAGTCGGCCGGCATAGAAGCCGAGGTCGAAGCGTGCGACGTTGATGATCGCCGACAGCGCAATGTCGAACAGCCAGGCGCACATGACCACCATGAGCCAGATGTCGATCACCGAATGCGGCTTGCGGAACCAGAGCGAAACAAGCGCAGCAAAGCTCAGCGACCACACGAAGGACACGACGCCGATCATGGTCGGGGTGTAGTGACCATCGCGCAACAGGACCGGAAGCAGATCGTGTCCGGCGGTGACGATCCAGCCGAAGACGGCAATCGCGGCGATGACGCCGAGCACGCTGGCATAGATCGCGCTGCTGGTCGCCATCCGAACCCGGGCGCCCCCGTCTTTCTCCTTCAGCCAGGCATAGCCCAGCACCAAGAGCGGAAAGCCGGCGTGCCAGATCATGTAGAGCCAGACGGTCGTCTGGCGGCCCGCGCCGAACATCCCGGTCGGTGTGAAAAGCCCGGGGAAGGTGAGGGCGTGGAGCAGGGCGGCCGCGGCGGTGAAAAGATAGCCGGTCGCGAGCCACAGCAGCGCGCGGGTCCGCAAGACCGCAAATTGTGACAACAGCAACACTGCCGTGACGACGTCGCTCACGGCGAGCGCGGATTGATAGCTCGCGACGAACGCCGGGACTGGCAGTAGCGGGATACCTGCAAAGGGCGCAGCCAACGCGAACAGGATCGAGGAAATGCCAACGACCGTCAGGGCCGCGGCGCGGTCGGTCGAGGTGGCCGGCAGGGTGGAAAGAAATGTGCTTCGGTCGATCGTTGCGGGCACGTCCACCTCTTGCAGGTCGATCTTGGGCGGGATTTTCGGCAAGGTTTTGGACAGGCTCTTGAGCATTCAGCTCGTCTCGTTCCGCCAGGTATAGGCTTATGGTAGCGGGTTCTAGGCGCGGGTTGTGAACGGAACCGGTTTCGACTCAACCGACGGTTACAGCTTACTTAATCTCGGTGGGTGCGCGGAATAGGGATCGGGTAAGGAGCGCTTTACGTGGCGGTGTCATAATGCCCCTCCGCTGTTTCGAGTTCCAGGCCTTGAATCGGAGGATTCTGATCTGGATACCGGGAGTTGTTCCCAATGCCTCGCGTTCTCATCATCGACGACCAGAAGGACGTGCGCGCGATGATCGCAATGGTACTCCGGGTCAATCGGTTCGAAGCCGTGGAGGCCGAGAGTGGTGCGGCCGGGCTGAAAACCTTTGCGGAAGGTTCCTTTGACGCGGCGATCGTCGACATCTTCCTCGGCGACACCAGCGGCGTCGATGTCATCGCGGGTCTGCGCGAACGGGCGCCGGCGCTTCCCGTCATCGCGGTCTCCGGGATGACCGCGCTCGACTTCATGGAGCAATCTCCGCACCTCGCCAACGTCGCCTGCCTGCAAAAGCCGTTTCGGCCGAACGATCTCCTGCAAGCCCTGCGGAAGGCCCAGGCAGCGGCGGGCGGCGAGCTGTCCGAAACCGTCTGATCCTGTCGCAAGACAAAACGCCCCGGGGGTAAGCCGGGGCGTGATGATGATTGAGAGGATTGAGGACAAGACCGGTGGCTAGGTGCCGCTGCCACTGATCTCGGTGTAACCGCCCTTCGCGTCCCACTTGTAGACGACGTAGTCGATCTGCTTGATGTCGCCCTTGGCGTCATACTCGATCGGGCCGATCACGGTGTCCCACTTGCCGGCCTTCACCGCCTCCATGACCTTCTTGGCGTCTGTGGTGCCGGCCTTCTTCGCGGCCTGCGACCAGACCTGCATCGCCGCGTAGGTGTAGAGCGTGTAGCCTTCGGGATCGATGCCCTTGGCCTTGAAGGCCTCGACGATCTTCTTCGCCGTCGGCTTGTTGCGCGGATCGGGACCGAAGGTAAACAGCGTGCCTTCGCCCGCCGGACCGGTGATGGAGGCGTACTCCTTGTCGGCGAGCGCGTCGCCGGCCATCAGCACGGTCTTGAGGCCCTGGTCGCGCATCTGACGCAGGATCAGGCCGCTTTCCTGATGATAGCCGCCGACATAGACGAGGTCGATGTTGTCACGCTTCAGGCGCGAGACGATCGCGTTGAAGTCCTTGTCGCCCTTGTTGTAGGACTCATACATCTTCTCGGTGATGCCGGCCTTGTTGAGCGCCTTCTTGGTCTCGTCGGCAAGACCCTTGCCGTAGGTGGTCTTGTCGTTGAGGATCGCGATGTTCTTGCCCTTGTAGTTCTTGGCAATGTACTGCGCCGCGATCAGGCCCTGCTGGTCGTCACGGCCGCAGACGCGGGCCACGTTCCAGAGCTTGCGCTCGGTGAACAGCGGATTGGTCGAGGCCGGCGTGATCTGGAGCACGTTGCCGTCGGCATAGGCTTCGGAGGCGGGGATCGACGACGACGAGCAATAGTGCCCGGCCACGAACGGGATTTTCGCGCCGGCGATCTTCTCGGCGATCGAGCGCGCCTGCTTCGGATCGCAGGCGTCGTCCTCGACGGAGAGCGCCAGCTTCTTGCCATTGACCCCGCCGGCGGCGTTGATGTCGGTCACGGCCATCTCGGCGCCGTTCTTCATCTGGCGGCCGAAGGCGGACTCGCCGCCGGTCATCGGGCCTGCGACTGCGACGGTGACATCCTGCGCGAATGCCGCGCTCGACAGCGCGAGCGATGCGCCGAATGCCAGACCGATGAGCTTCAGTGATTTCATGAGATACCTCGCGGGTGGTCGCCTGTGGAAGTTGCCGGGGCACGCCCGGTCCAAACCGGCGCCATTCTTGAATGAAATCGCCGAGAAGTCACCGGCAAAATACGGGCAGCGGCGGAGATATCTCGCCACATTCGGCCGCACGTCATTCGACTTGGTGGCCTTTGGCGGGCCTCAGCCGTGCCGGCCGCCTTCCAGGTAGGCGGCGCGAATCTCTGGGCGCTGCAACAACTCGGCCCCGGTCCCGGCCAGCGTGATCAGGCCATTGACCATGACATAACCGCGATGGGCGAGCTTGAGTGCGTGGTTGGCGTTCTGCTCCACGATCAGGACGGTCAGGCCGTCCTGCCGGTTCAGGGTGCGGATCGCATCGAAAATCTGGCGCGCGATCAGCGGTGCAAGGCCGAGCGAAGGCTCGTCGAGCAGGAGCAGCCGGGGACGGCTCATCAGCGCGCGGCCGATCGCCAGCATCTGCTGTTCGCCGCCGGACAGGGTTCCGCCGCGCTGGGCGTAGCGTTCCTTCAGCCGCGGAAACAGCGTGAACACGCGCTGCAGCGTGGCTTCGCGTTCGCTCTCCGTGCATTCGGTGGCGTCCGCCCCCATCTGCAGGTTTTCCGCCACGCTCATGCGCGGGAAGATGCGGCGGCCTTCCGGCGATTGCGCAATGCGCAAATGCGCGATCTCGTGGGTGGGGACGTCGGTGATGTCGCGGCCCTCGTAAACGATGTGGCCGGCGCGGGCGCGCGGCTTGCCGAAAATCGTCATCATCAGGGTCGATTTGCCGGCGCCATTGGCGCCGATCAGCGCGACGATCTCGCCAGCGTTGATCTCGACGTCGACGCCTTTCAGCGCCTCGATCTTGCCGTAGGCGGCGCGAAGACCGCGGATCGCGAGCAGGGGCGACGTCACGACCCGCTCTCCATCACGGCCGCGGCCTCGTCTTCGTCGGCGCCGAGATAGGCGGCTATCACCTTGGGATCGTCGCGGACCTGGCGCGGCGTGCCTTCCGCGATCTTGACGCCGTGGTCCATCACCACGATGTGGTCGGAAATTTCCATGACCACGGACATGTCGTGCTCGATCAGCAGGATCGAGGTGCCGAGTTCGTCGCGGATCGACAGCAACAGCTCGCTCAGGGCCGCGCTCTCGCGGGCATTGAGACCGGCGGCAGGCTCGTCCAGGCACAGCAGCGCGGGCTCGGTGCACATGGCGCGTGCGATTTCCAGCCGGCGCTGGTCGCCATAGGCGAAATTGCCGGCGGCATCGTCGGCGCGCTCGAGCAGATTGACCCGCTTCAACCAGTCGGTGGCGAGATCGATCGCGCGCTTTTCGGCGTCGCGGTACGCCGGTGCTCCGATGAGGCCGAGGAAGGTGAAGCCGGAGGCGCGCATAAGTGCGTTGTGCTGCGCCACCATCAGGTTTTCCAGCGCGGTCATGCCCGGAAACAGGCGGATGTTCTGGAACGTGCGCGCGACCCTGGCCTGCTTGGCGATGCGGAAGTCGTTGAGCCGATCCAGCGCGATCACCCCGCCGTCGTCGTGGGTCAGGCTGATGCTGCCGCCGCTCGGCTTGTAGAAGCCGGTGATGCAGTTGAAGACCGTGGTCTTGCCGGCGCCGTTCGGCCCGATCAGCGCAGTGATCTTCTTCCGCTCGGCCGCGAACGACAGGTCCTGCACGGCGACGATGCCGCCGAAGCGCATGGTGAGCCGGTGGACGCTGAGAATTTTGTCGCCGCTCATCCGTGCCCTTCCTTGACGAGGTCGGAGGAGATCGCCTTTGCCTTGGTCAGATACACAGTCGGCGCACGATGGCCGATCAGGCCGCGCGGCCGCCAGATCATGATCAGCACCATCGACATGCCGAACACCAGCATGCGGTAATTCTCCAGGCCGCGGAACAGCTCGAAGCCGCCGATCATGGCGAGAGCTGCGAGCGCGACGCCGAGCTGCGAGCCCATGCCGCCGAGCACGACGATGGCGAGGACCAGCGCCGATTCCTGGAAGGTGAAGGATTCCGGGCTGATGAAGCCCTGGCGCGTGGCGAAGAACGCGCCGGCGAAGCCACCGAACATGGCGCCGGTCGCGAACGCCGTGAGCTTGGTGGTCGTGGTGTTGATGCCGAGCGCGCGGCAGGCGACCTCGTCCTCGCGCAAGGCTTCCCAGGCCCGGCCGATCGGCAGGCGGCGCAGACGGATCGTCACCCAGTTGGTGAGCAGCGCGAGCGCCAGGATCAGGTAGAACAGGAAGACGATGCGGTGGGTCGCCGAATACTCGATGCCGAGCCTGAAGGCTAGCCCCTCATCGCTCCTGTCGAGCGGGATGCCGAAGAAGGACGGGCGCGGAATGCCGCTGACGCCGTTGGGCCCGCCCGTGAGCTCCTGCCAGTTGATGATGACGAGGCGGATGATCTCGCCGAAGGCCAGCGTCACGATGGCAAGGTAATCGCCGCGCAGGCGCAGCACGGGAAAGCCGAGCAGCACGCCCCAGAACGCGGCGAGGATGCCGGCGAGCGGCAGGCAAATCCAGAACGACCAGCCGAAATTGGTGGCGAGCAGGCCGTAGGAATAGGCGCCGACGGCATAGAACGCGACATAGCCGAGGTCGAGCAGGCCGGCGAGGCCGACCACGACGTTCAATCCCCAGCCCAGCATGACGTAGGTGAGCACGAGGATCGCGAGGTCGAGGATGTAGCGCTGGTTATAGAAGATCACAGGCACCAGCAGGGTGAAGATCAGCAGCGCCGGCGCGAGGTAGCGGCCGATGAAGGACACGCCGCTCTGCACCGCCGGCGGCACCAGTCTCTCGGTGCCGGTCGGGCCGATCCATTGTCTGAGCAGCTCGATCACGATCGAGCCGCCGAACACGATCGCGACGAGGGACGCAAGCTCCCCGAAGCGCGTCCAATAGGTGAGCTGGCCGGACGAGCCCGCCTCGGTGCGAACGCCGACCATTAGGGAGAACAGCACCAGCGCGATCAGCGCGTTGATGACGGCCGTCTTCAGGAGGGAGGCGATGCCCGTTGTGGATTTGACCGTCTTGGTCGAGGAAGCTGTCACGCGGCGGTCCGTCAGACTTTTTCGACTTCGGGGCGACCGAGAAGGCCGGTCGGCATGAAGATCAGCACGACGATCAGGATCGAGAACGCCGCGACGTCCTTGTACTCGACCGAGAAATAGGCCGACCAGAACGTCTCGATCAGGCCGATCGCCAGCCCGCCGAGCATGGCGCCCGGCAGCGAGCCGATGCCGCCGAGCACGGCTGCGGTGAAGGCCTTGATGCCGGCGACGAAGCCCATGAAGAAATCGACCAGGCCATAGTAGAGCAGGTACATCAGGCCGGCGACCGCGGCGAGCGCGGCCCCGATCACGAAGGTCATGGAGATGGTGCGGTCGACGTCGACGCCGAGCAGCGCCGCCATGGTCTGGTCCTGCTCGCAAGCGCGCATGTCGCGTCCGAGGCGGGTGCTCGACACCAGCCAGGTGAAGAGCGCGAGCAGCACGATAGTGGTGATGACCACCATGATCTGAATATTGGAGAGTTGAATCACGAAGCCGTCCGGGCTCTCGTGCAGGGTGTAACCGCCGGTGATGAAGGGCGGGATCGGCTTGACGCGGGCGCCCTGCGCGACCTGCGAGTAATTGGTCAGCACAAAGGACATGCCGATCGCCGACAGCATCGGGGCGAGGCGGAAGGAATGGCGCAGCGGCCGGTAGGCGATGCGCTCGATGGTCCAGCCATAGAGCGCGGTGATCGCCATCGAGACCAGGAGCACGATCAGCAGGATCAGGGGGATTGCGGTCAGGCCGAACGAGATCAGGATCAGGAAGGTGATGAGGGCGATGAAGCCGCCGATCATGAAGACGTCGCCATGAGCGAAGTTGATCATGCCGACGATGCCGTAGACCATCGTGTAGCCGATTGCGATCAGGCCGTAGATGGAGCCGAGCACGAGGCCGTTGATGAGCTGCTGGGCGAAATAATCCATGGCTGCCGTTACCACACCTGACGCGGCTCAAAGGGAGCTCTTGAGAAAGAGTTCTTGGGCCCCGGCAGCCCTTGAGCGTTCTTCCGGTTTTGTAACAGGAGGGAACTGGCGGCCGCAACTGGCCAAGCCTTGGCACAAAGGCTTGTACAGGAATCATTTCGCACTCGGGTTCCAGCAATGGAAGGAACCGGGTTCCGGCGGCAACCAATCTGGAGGCCGGCCGTTATCTTCCCTCTGACGTCCAACAAGGGAGTTTCCCCGAAATGACGAAGCAGCAGAACCAGAATCCGGGCCAGCAGAGTCAGAACCCCGGCCAGCGTAATCCGCAGCAGCAGGGTGGCGGCCAGAAACCTGGACAGCAGCAGCAGGACCCGATGCGCCAGGGCGATCGTCCCGGCCAGCAGCAGGGTGGCCAGCGCGATCAGGACTAGCGAGTTTGGGAACCCAGTGTGAGGAAAGGCCCCGCCGAAAGGCGGGGCCTTTTCCTTTATGGAAGAGTTATTCCGGGGCGGCGCGAAGAGCCGAACCCCGAATCTCGAGATTCCGGGTCTGGTGCTGGCGCACCATCCCGGAATGACGGCGCGGAAGGGGCAGTTAAGGTAAACAAAGGGTTTAAATTGCCGCCACAGTCTGATGCGAGTTAGCTCCCCGAGGCCGCTCTCGGTTGAAGGCGGTCGGCCAACAGGCGGGAAGCGGCATGTTCAGGAATTGGCGAATCGGTTCGGTCGACGGCGCGCTGCTGGCGGCCTATTTCATTCCGGTCTGGACCCTCGTCGCCTTCAACATCATCGTGGCACCGGTGCACGGCCTTTACGAGCGGCCGAGCGTCGCCGTCGCGCTGTTCATGAGCGACCATCTCGAGATGGCGGGTATGGACACGGTGCGCGCCGCTTGGCTGCTGGCGCTCGGACGGCTGACGGTGGTGGCGTTCTTCGCGATTTATCTCGTGCTGCTCTGCATCCCCCGCACGCGGAAGAATGGCGGCAGCGACGAGGCGCTTGGCATTGCGCTGGCGATCGGCAGCCTGATCTCGTTTGCCAGCATGGTGATGGCCTCGAAGGTCGGCGAGATGGCCGCGCTTCGCCTGCATGCCACCGAGCTCCTGCTGCTGCTCGGTGCCGCCATCGTGCTCGTGATCGAGAAGCCGGAGGCAGCGCCAAAGACTGTCGAGAGCGCCGCTCCCCTAGCTCTTGAGCAGGCCGAGCTCCTGCACAATCGCTGAGGCTTCCTTGACGGCGTGATTGACCGCCGGCACGCCGCAATAGATCGCCTGCTGCAGCAGGATTTCCTTGATATCGTCGGGCGTGAAGCCGCCCTCGGCGAGCGCTGCGCGTACATGCAGGCGGAATTCGTCCCATTGCCCGAGCGCGACCATGGTGCCGATCACCAGCACCCGCCGCGTGCGCTCGTCGAAATGCGGCCGCGTCCAGATCTCGCCCCAGGCGTAACGGGTGATCATGTCCTGAAAATCGGTGTTGAAGGCGTTGCGGTTGGCGATCGACTTGTCGACCCAGGCATTGCCCAGCACCTTTCGGCGCACGTTCATGCCGGCATCGCGGCGCTTCTGGTCGTCCATTGTCTTTCCTCCTCTCCGTCATTGCGAGCGCAGCGAAGCAATCCAGAGTGTCTCCGCGGAGGGATTTCTGGATTGCTTCGTCGCTACGCTCCTCGCAATGACGGCCTTGTGTGACTAGCGCTGCGTCAAGAATCCCACCACCGCGTCCGTGAACGCATGCGGCTGTTCGACGTTGGAAATGTGGGCGGCGTCGATGATGGTCATGCTGGCGCCGGGAATGCTCGAGCGGATCAGTTCGCCCGCCGAGATCGGGGTTGCCACGTCGTGGCGGCCGGCGATCACCAGCGTCGGGCTCTTGATCTTGGGCAGTAGCGCACGCTGGTCCAGCGTCGATAGCGCCTCGCAGCAGGCGAGATAACCCTCGACGGGGGAGGCGAGCAGCATCGACTTCATCTTCGCGGTGATCTCAGGCTCGCGCTCGCGGAAATCCTGCGTCAGCCAGCCTGCGATCACGGCATCGGCGACCGCCGCGATTCCGCCCTTCTTCACGGCGTCGATGCGCTCCAGCCATTTGGTCGGTTCGGCATAATAGCAGGAGGTGTTGGCGAGGATGAGCTTGCCGAAGCGCTCCGGCGCGTTGGCGCCCAGCCATTGCCCGACCATGCCGCCCATCGACAGGCCGCACCAATGCACCTTCTCGATGTTGAGATCGTCGAGGATCGCGAGCACGTCGCGGCCAAAGCGCTCCATCGTGTAGGGACCGGGCGGGACGCTCGACTTGCCGTGGCCGCGGCGGTCATAGCGGATGACGCGGAACACCTGCGTCAGCGCCTTCATCTGCGGCTCCCACATCTGAAGCGTACAGCCGAGCGAATTGGAGAGCATCAAGGTCGGTCCGCCGTCGCGGCCCTCGACGGAGACGTTGAGCAGGCATCCGTCGGCATCGATCGTGGGCATCGGTCGTTCCTCATTGTCTTGATTGGGCCGGCTAACGCCGCCCGGTCAGGAGGGCGGACAATTCGCGCCAACGCCACTCCATTTCTTCTTTCATCTGCTTATCATAGTCAGGGTCTTCCGATCGTATATCGATGTCGTCGGCAAAGTTGACCAACCTGCTCCATGATCTAGCGGCGGCTTCACCGACATTGGCGTCCTGTACGTCGAATTTAAGCGTTCGAGCGTATTCAACATCAATGGTCTCACCTGACGCGGCGCGCTGCAATGCTTGGATTAGCGGGTCGATGCCTGCTGCCATTGATCAACTCCGCGAGCGAATGCTCGATGTAAGTCGAGGTCGCATTGGTCCATCAGGCTTCGTCGAGGCTGTCCAGCAGCCGGTCGATCAGGGCCTGGGAAGCCCCTTGATAGGCCATCGGCTCGAACAATGCCGCAATTTTTTCCGGCGCCAGATGCGACGTGACGAGCGAATCGGCCGACAGGACCTCGCGCAGATGTTTCTTCTCGGCGACGGCGCGCTTGCTGGCGGCTTCGATGAGATGATGGGCATCGCTCTTGCCGATTGTCTCGGCCAGCGCAAAGGTGACCGCCTCCGCCATGATCAACCCGTGCGTCGCATCGAGATTGCTGCGCATGCGGGCGGTATCGATTTCGAGGCCCTCGGCGATATCGACGATGGCGGCCAGCGCCCCCGAGGTGACCAGCATCAATTGCGGCAGCGTCGGCCATTCAGCGTGCCACGGGCCGGCACTGCGCTCATGATCCTGCACCTGCGCGGCCAAAATCGTGGCAGCGAGCTGCGGGGCCATGGTCGCTGCCCCCAGCGCACTAGCGGCGGCAACCGGGTTGCGCTTGTGCGGCATGGTCGAGGAGCCGCCGCGGCCTTCGCCGGCGGGCTCGAACGCTTCGGCGACGTCGGTCTGCATCAGCAGCGATACGTCGCGCGCGATCTTGCCGCAGCTGCCGGCGAGGATCGCGAAGCTTGAAGCGGCCTCCGCAATGCGGTCGCGATGGGTGTGCCAGGGGGCTTCGGGCAGCGGCAGGTTTAGCTCCTGCGCCAGCCGCTCGGCGACTGTGAGCCCCTTATCTCCGAGCGCGGCGAGCGTACCGGCGGCGCCGCCGAATTGCAGCGCGAGGCCCTCGCGGGAGAGCCGCCTGAGGCGGCAGCGGGCGCGTGCAAGGCTTGCGGCGTATTCAGCGGCCTTCAGGCCGAACGGCATCGGCAGCGCGTGCTGGAGCCAGGTTCGCGCCACCATCGCGGTGGCGCGATGGGCGCGCGCCAATGCGGCAAACCCCTTGATGGCGCGGCTGAGGTCGGCATCCAGGACCCCGATGCCGGCGCGCAGCGTGAGCATGGTCGCGGTGTCGATGACGTCCTGACTGGTCGCGCCCCAATGCACGTAGCGCGCAGCCTCCGCATCGGCCTTGCCGACATTGGCGGTCAACGCTTTGACCAGGGGAATCGCGAGATTGCCCGACCGCGTTGCAGCCTCGGCCAGGGCGGCCATGTCAAAGGCATCAGCCCTGCAGGCGGACGCGATTGGCCCCACCGCGGACGAGGGGATCACACCTGTGGCGGCCTCGGCGCGGGCCAGAGCTGCCTCGAAATCGAGCATGTTCTGCAGGGTCGAACGATCGTCGCAGGCCGCGCGCATGGCCGCGCTCGACAGCATCGGGGCAAGCAGGGGGGAGAGCGATGTACTCATGTCACGCGGGACCTAACCACCATGCCCGGCCTGTGCCAATCCCAAACCATTGACGCAAGTATTTTGCAGTTGCGAATATGCATTGCACGTGACCGGGGGGCGCCCTTTCCTTTATGGCCTCCGTGCGTTACTTGAACAGCATTATAGTTATGCGATCCGGGAGGCACCCATGGCCATGACGATGAACGGCGAAGTCCAACTTGCGGCGCCGCGCGAGGCCGTGTGGGACAAGCTCAATGATCCCGAAGTTTTGAAGGCCTGCATTCCCGGCTGCGAGGAGCTGGAGAAGACCGACGACGGCGGCTTTCGCGCGACCGCGAAAATGAAGGTCGGCCCGGTGTCCGCGCGCTTCAAGGGCAAGGTCACGCTGTCCGATCTCGACCCGCCCAACGGCTACAAGATCTCTGGTGAAGGCGAGGGCGGGGTGGCCGGCTTCGCCAAGGGCGGCGCAGCCGTCAGGCTCGCGGAGAAGGACGGCGGCACGCTGCTCTCCTACGACGTCGAGGCACAGATCGGCGGCAAGTTGGCGCAGCTCGGTCAGCGCCTCATCAACGGCGCGGCCAAAAAGCTGGCCGACGAATTTTTTGCGAACTTCGCCAAGGCGGTACAGGGCTGAAGGCTATCGCCTTTCGGCATGGCGCCTTGCGCCGGGGGTGATGTTGCCCCCGGGCATATTGGCCCATATGATGGGTTGGAATAACTATAAGAACCGCTTCGACGGGACCCGTTGGGGCGCTGATAGAGAGTGCTTATGGCAAAAATCTCCCTCATCGTGAACGGCAATCCAGTCACGGCCAATGTCGATCCCCGCACCCTCCTGGTGCAGTTCCTGCGCGAGAATCTGCGGCTGACCGGCACGCATGTCGGCTGCGACACCTCGCAGTGCGGCGCCTGCGTCGTGCATCTCGACGGCAAGGCGGTGAAGTCCTGCACCACGCTCGCGGTGATGGCCGACGGCCACGAGGTCAAGACGATCGAGGGACTGGCTGCCGACGGTGCGCCGCTGCATCCGATGCAGGAAGCCTTCCGCGAGCATCATGGCCTTCAGTGCGGCTTCTGCACGCCCGGCATGATCATGACCGCGATCGACATCGTGCATCGCAAGGGTCATGAGCTCGACGACCACACCATCCGCGAAGAGCTGGAAGGCAATCTCTGCCGCTGCACCGGCTACCAGAACATCGTCACTTCGATCTCCGCCGGCGCCAAGGCGATGGCGAAATCCGATCTCGCGTAAACCGCGCACGCATTCCGCGATCAGGACACCCCCATGTACGAATTCAAATATCATCGCCCCGGCACCGTGCGGCAGGCGGCCAATCTGCTGGTGAAGAACGAGGACGCCAAGGTGATCGCCGGCGGCCACACGCTGATTCCCGTCATGAAGCAGCGCCTCGCCAGCCCGCCGCATCTCGTGGACCTCTCTCACATCGAGGGGCTCAACACGATCGAGATGAAGGGCCGCTCGCTGGTGATCGGCGCCACTGCCAGGCACGCCGAGGTCGCGACCTCCGCCGTCGTCGGTGAAGCGATCCCGGCGCTGGCAAATCTCGCGAGCCAGATCGGCGACCCCGCCGTGCGTCACAAGGGTACGATCGGCGGCTCGCTCGCCAACAACGATCCGACCGCGGATTATCCGGCCGCCGTGCTCGCCTTGGGCGCCACCATCGTCACCAACAAGCGCCGCCTCAAGGCGGAAGAATTTTTCCAGGGCCTGTTCTCGACCGCGCTCGAAGCCGACGAGATCATCACCAAGGTTATGTTCCCGCTGCCGAAGAAGGCGGCCTACATCAAATTCCGCAACCAGGCCTCGCGCTACGCCTTGGTCGGCGTGTTCGTGGCGCGGCGTCCGTCGGACGTGCGGGTCGCCGTCACCGGTGCGGGCTCCGAAGGCGTGTTCCGCGTCGAGGCGTTCGAGGAGGCCTTGAAGAAGCGCTTCGCCGCGAAAGCGATCGAAGGCATCGATGTGCCGGCGGACGGGCTCAACAGCGACATCCACGGCAGCGCTGAATACCGCGCGCATCTCATCGGGGTGCTGACGCGCCGCGCCCTCGATGCCGCCAATGCCAAGGAGTGAGTGAACCTCACGCTTCGGCCAAACTTGTCCCGGTAGGGGCGTAGCGAGACTGGCTTTTTCATGACTTCAGCGGCCACTTCTTCCGGTGCTGTGCCGGCATCGGTCGACGCGATGCTCGAACTGCTCACATCGCGTGGCTATCTCGCCGAGCGGTCGCTGGCGACGGTGACCTATCTGTCGCTGCGCATGGGCCGGCCGCTGTTCCTGGAAGGTGAAGCCGGCGTCGGCAAGACCGAGATCGCCAAGGTGCTCTCGGCGGCGCTGGGTCGGAAGCTGATCCGCCTCCAGTGCTATGAAGGCCTCGATGTCTCCTCCGCGGTCTACGAGTGGAACAGCGCCGCGCAGATGATCGCGATCCGGATGGCGGAAGCCGCCGGTGACACCGATCGTGACCAGCTCTCGAGCGACATCTTTGCCGACCGCTACATGATCAAGCGGCCGCTGCTGCAGGCGCTGGAGCCCGATGTCGCCGGTCCGCCGGTGCTCTTGATCGACGAGCTCGACCGCGCCGACGAGGCGTTCGAGGCATACCTGCTCGAAATTCTCAGCGACTTCCAGGTGACCATCCCCGAATTCGGCACGGTGAAAGCGCCGAGCCCGCCGATCGTCATCATCACCTCTAACCGCACCCGCGAGATCCACGACGCGCTGAAGCGGCGCTGTCTTTATCACTGGGTCGACTATCCCGCAGCCGAGCGCGAGCTCGCGATCGTCAAGACGCGCGTGCCCGGTATTTCCGTCAAGCTGTCGCAGCAGGTCGTGCGCTTCGTCCAGGCGTTGCGCAACCAGGACTTCTACAAATCGCCGGGTGTCGCCGAGACCATCGACTGGGCCACCGCCCTGTCGGAGCTGGACGCCCGCTCGCTCACCCCGCAAGTGGTCGGCGACACCTTGGGCGCGCTGCTCAAATACCAGGACGACATCACCCGGATGCAGGGCGACACCTTGCAGAAGGTGCTGAAGGACGCGACGAGCGACAATTAGTTTGGTCGTTCCGGGGCGATGCATAGCATCGAATCCGGAACCTCGAGATTCTCAGGTGCGCAATTGCGCACCATAGTTCACGCTTCGCGTGCCCCAGAATGACGCCAAGGGCGACACACCATGGCCATCAACCACCTTGCCCCCGAGCAGACCGAGCAATTCGCCGACAACATCGTCGGCTTCGCCCGCGCGCTGCGCGCGGCCGGCATGCCGGTCGGCCCAGGCGCCGTCATCGACGCCATGAGCGCGTTGCAGGTGATCGACATCGGCAGCCGCGCCGACGTCTTCACGACGCTGGAGGCGATCTTCGTCAAGCGGCATGAGCATGCGCTGATCTTCAAGCAGGCTTTCAACCTGTTCTTCCGCGCCTCCGAGGAGTGGAAGCATATGCTGGATTCCGTGCCGCTGCCGGAGCAGGCGAGAAAGAAGCCGCAGGCAGGCTCCCGCCGTGTTCAGGAGGCGATGTCGCAGCCGCGCATGACGGAGACTCCGCAGCACCAGGAGCAAGATCTGCGCCTGTCGGTCTCCGACAAGGAGATCCTTCAGAAGAAGGATTTCGCGCAGATGAGCGCGGCGGAGATCGCGGAGGTCTTGCGGGCCATCGAGAAGATGCACCTGCCGCAGGCCGAGCTCCTGACGCGCCGGCATCGGCCCGATCCGCACGGCCTTCGGCTCGACCTGCGCCGGACGCTGCGTGCCTCCTTGCGCACCGGCGGCGACATCATCGACATCCACCGCCTCGGGCGGATCGAGAAGCCGGCGCCTATCGTGGCGCTGCTCGATATCTCGGGCTCGATGAGCGAGTACACCCGCCTGTTCCTGCATTTCCTGCATGCCATCACCGATGCCCGCAAGCGCGTCTCGGTGTTCCTGTTCGGCACCCGCCTCACCAACGTCACGCGCGCCTTGCGCCAGCGCGACCCCGACGAAGCGCTCGCGAGCTGCTCGGCGGCGGTGGAGGACTGGGCCGGCGGCACGCGGATCTCGGCCTCGCTGCACAACTTCAACAAATTGTGGGCGCGGCGCGTGCTGAGCCAGGGCGCCATCGTGCTCCTGATCTCAGACGGGTTGGAGCGCGAGGCCGATTCCAAGCTGGCCTTCGAGATGGACCGGCTGCACCGGTCCTGCCGGCGGCTGATCTGGCTGAACCCGTTGCTCCGGTTCGGCGGTTTCGAGGCCAAGGCGCAAGGTATCAAAATGATGCTGCCGCACGTTGACGAATTCCGGCCGGTACATAATTTGAGTTCGATCCAGGAGCTGATCACAACGCTCTCCCGGCCGCTGCCGCCGCATCACCGCAGCCTGATCCGCTCCGCAGCTTGAGAGGCACCCCATGCTCGATCGCGACGAGGATATCCTGAAGGCGGCGGAAGACTGGCAGAAGGCCGGCCGTGGCGTCGCGCTGGCGACCGTGGTGGAGACCTGGGGCTCGGCCCCGCGCCCGGCGGGCTCGAGCCTCGTCATCAATGACGAGGGCACGTTCCTGGGATCCGTTTCCGGCGGCTGCGTCGAAGGCGCCGTCGTTACCGAGGCCATGGACGTGATCGAGAGCGGCAAGCCCAAGATGCTGGAATTCGGCGTCGCCGACGAGACTGCCTGGAATGTCGGCCTGTCCTGCGGCGGCACCATCCGCGTCTTCGTCGAGAAGGTCGGTTAGCCGTGAAGCTCGCGATCCTGCACGAACTCAATTCCGAGCGCGCCGCGCGCCGGCCCGTGATCCTGGTGACGGACACCGAGAGCGGCGAGCAGCGCCTGGTGAAGGCCGCAGACTTTGCCAAGGATCCGCTGCGGGCCGAGCTGGAAAAGCAGCTGCGCATGGGCAAGAGCGCCAATGTCGAGGCCGGCGGCAAGAAGCTGTTCCTCAACGTCTACGCGCCGACCGCAAAGCTCGTGATCGTCGGTGCGGTCCATATCAGCCAGGCCTTGGCGCCGCTGGCGCGCTCGCTCGGCTATGACGTTACCGTGGTCGATCCCCGCACGGCCTTTGCCAGCCCAGAGCGCTTTCCCGACATTCCGCTGATCGCGGAGTGGCCCGATACTGCGCTGCCGCCGCTCAATGTCGATGCCTACACCGCCTTCGTCGCGGTGACGCACGATCCCAAGATCGACGATCCCGCGCTGCTGCACGCCTTCGAGCGCAATTGCTTCTACATCGGCGCGCTCGGCTCGCGGAAGACTCATGCCAAGCGCGGCGACCGGCTGCGGGCGCAGGGCGCCAAGGACAGCGACATCGCGCGCATCCATGCGCCCATCGGGCTTGCGATCGGCGCAGTCTCGCCGTCCGAGATCGCGGTGGCAATCATGGCCGAGATCACCGCGGTGCTTCGGCTGCCGCCGAAGGAGAAAGAAGAAGCGGCATGAAGTTCGGACCGGCGAGCCCCAAGGATGCGATTGGCGGGGTGACCGTCCACACCCTGCGCCAGGGACCGCTGGTGCTGAAGAAGGGCACGACGATCGGTCCTGCCGAGGTCGAGGCGCTGGAGCGTGCCGGGATCAAGGACATCGTCGTGGTGCGGATGGAGGACGGCGACGTCTCCGAGGACGTTGCGGCCGCCAGCATCGCGCTCGCGATCGGCGGCGACGGCATCCATGTCGAGCGCGCCTTCACCGGCCGCGCCAATCTGTTCGCCGCGCGCGCTGGCGTGCTGGTGATCGACCGCGCGGCGGTCGACCGCATCAACAATATCGACGAGGCCATCACCTTTGCCACGCTTTCGGCCTACAAGCCGGTGGTCGAGGGCGAGATGGTCGGCACCGTCAAGATCATCCCGTTCGGCGTCGAAGGACGCTTGCGCGATGCTGCGGTGAAGGCCGCCGGCAAGGACGTGCTGAAGGTCGCCCCTTACGTCATCACGCGTGTTGGCGTGGTCTCGACACTGCTGCCGGGCCTGTCATCCAAGGTGATCGACAAGACGCTGCGGGTCACCGCCGAGCGGCTCGCGCCGGCGGGCGCCGGCATCATCGCCGAGCGGCGCGTCCCGCATGAAGAGCAGGCGCTGTCGGCCGCGATCAAGGAGTTGCTCGCGCTCGGCGCGGAGCTCGTGATCGTGTTCGGGGCATCCGCGATCGCCGACCGCCGCGACGTCATTCCGGCTGCCGTCACCGGCATCGGCGGAGAGATCGAACATTTCGGCATGCCGGTCGATCCCGGCAATCTGCTTCTGATCGCCCGGGCAGGCAATGTGCCGCTCTTGGGCGCGCCGGGCTGTGCGCGCTCGCCGGTCGAGAACGGCTTTGACTGGGTTCTGATGCGGCTGCTCGCCGGCATCCAGGTCACGCGGTCCGAGCTGATGGGCATGGGCGTCGGCGGCCTGCTGATGGAGATCGTGACGCGGCCGCAGCCGCGCGCCAAGCCGGAGACCGAAGGCAACAGCCAGGTCGCCGCCATCGTGCTGGCGGCCGGCCGCTCCACCCGAATGGGCGGGCCGAACAAGCTGCTCGCCGAGTTCGGCGGCAAGAAGCTGGTGCGGATCGCCACTGAGCAGGCCCTGGCCTCGAAGGCGTCCGAGGTGATCGTCGTCACCGGCCACCAAGGCGAGCTGGTCGAGCAGGCGCTGCAAGGCCTGAAGGTCAAATTCGTCCGCAATCCGGATTTCGCCGGAGGCATCGCGAGCTCGGTCAAGGCAGGCATCGCCGCGGTGCCGGAGACCTGCGACGGCGCCGTGGTGTGCCTCGGCGACATGCCGCTGATCGATGCCGGCCTGATCGACCGCCTCATCGATGGTTTTGCACCGGACCGCGGCAACCTCATCGTCGTGCCCGTCAGTGAAGGCCGCCGTGGCAACCCGGTGTTGTGGTCGCGCCGTTTCTTCAAGGAATTGATGGCGCTCGACGGCGACGTCGGCGCAAGGCATTTGATCGCCAAGCATGCCGAGGCGGTCGCCGAAGTGCCCGTCGACGGCGAGAGCGCCTTCCTCGACATCGACACGCCGCAGGCGCTGGAAGCGGCGAGACGCGGGTAGGCTGCGTGGGCGGATTAGCCCAAGGCGTAATCCATCGCTGTGTTTCTCCGCGGAAACGAAAGAGGTGGATTACGCTTCGCCAATCACCCGAGGATGTCGCTAGAGACCACCGATCAATTTGAACGCCAGCTTTGGCGTTGGTCCCGAAAGGTCGTGGACCAGTGTGGCCGACATGGCGTCGCTTTCGCAGATGTAAGCGTGGCTGAGCGCATAGGTCCGGCCAGACAGCGTGAAGGCCAGCTTGATCGCGCCGCAGATGCGCTCGGTGTCGCTTCGCTGCGAGGGGCGGACTTCCCTGAAGAGGTCGTGCAGATTTGTTCCGACCACCAGCGGCACTTTCCCGCAGACGTCACAGCCGTTCGGAAGTTGCTTGGTCAGTTCAGCCACGTCGTTGGGGGCACTGACAAACGTTTCGGACAGCAGAATCGTCGGTGAGAGCCTGAAAAGGCGCGTCTGCAACAGGCGGATGTCCGGTGCGAGCTTGAGCTCCCTGGCTTTCTTGATGTGCCCGCCAATTCTTTGAACGATAGCCGGATCCTGAATTTCCTCGAGTCTGAGCTCGTTGATGGCGTCCGTCGGAGCCAGGACCGCGATCATGAATGCGTCCTTCGGCGGCTTGCTTGCAACCTGCAGCCGCGTGCTCGTTGCGATGCCGTTCTGGAATTCCTGGTTCTTGTTCGAGAACGTCTCCTTCGTCTCGGCCACGCTTTTCCAGCCCTTGGCGATCAACGTCACCTGCGTTCCCTTTCGGACGGTCCCATATACGCAGACGGAAGATGGTCCCCGCGCCGGGCAGAGATAGGCGTCTCGAAACAGTCCTTGCTGGTCTGCGGAGCAAGCGGTTGTCGCCGAGAGCATGGCGAGCATGACAAGCGGCAGATGTTTGATCACGATCAGGCCTCCCCTGGTCGCGGCGGGCGTCGGGTCGAGCGCGCGCAACGACACGAGATAGATATCCCCTCGTTGCCTGCCGATTTCAACCACCCGTTCACCATCTGGAAACGACCGGGCCTTAGAGTCGACCGGACTGCCTTGGGGGGAGGGGTTTTTCCATGGCTTCGAACGTCGTCGCGCGCCGTTGCGCGATGTTTTGCTTTGCGCTGTCCATCTGTGTCACCGGCGCCCGCTATATCACCGAAGCCCACGCCGCCGGCGCCATCGCGGTCGGCAAATGCGGCGCCTATGGCCAGGCCTATGATTACGGGGCCGAGCACGAGGCGCGTGCCGCGGCACAGAAGCAATGCAAGGGCGATTGCACGACCGTGACGATGAAGCGCGCCTGCGCCGCGATGTCGGTCGATCTCACCAATCCGTGCGGCGCCTATGGCTACGCCGTCAAGCCGAAGATCTCGGCCTCGCTCAATGCCGCCACGCGCGAATGCTACAAATATGGCGGCAAGGAATGCGTGATCCGCGCCTGGGCCTGCGACGCGAAGGGCTGATTGCTCTTGCTGTCGTGATGGGGCAATGCGTAGCATCGCCTGGAAATGACAGTGGAAGAAACGAATGCAGTTCGACACCAAGATCGCCGTCGTGATCCGGACCGATCTTCAAGTCTGGCAGAAGCTCAACGTCGCCTCCTTTCTCACCAGCGGCATCGCCGCGGCCTTTCCGGAATGCATCGGCGAGGCCTATGAGGACGCCTCTGGCACGACATATCATGCGCTGATCGGCCAGCCGATCCTGATCTACGGCGCCGATGCTCCCGCATTGTCGCGCGCGCTGGATCGCGCGCTCACCCGCAACGTCAAGCCGGCGGTCTACACCGAGGACATGTTCAAGACGACGCACGACGCCGCCAACCGCGAGGCGGTGCGGGCCGTGGCGCGCACTGATCTCAATCTCGTCGGTATCGCAATGCGGGCCGAGCGGAAGATGATCGACAAGATCGTCGATGGCCTGAAGTTCCATGGCTAGCGGTCGCGCCCGACAGCTTCCACATCATCATTCCGAGCGAAACAAAGCAATCCAGAATCTTTCCGCGGAGGTGTTCTGGATTGCTTCGTGGCTTCGCCCCTCGCAATGACGGAGTGGGTGGCTACCCGGGCGGCATGCCGTCGAACTTCAGCAGGCTGGGATCGAGGCGATCCCAGTCATGGCCGCGCGCGGCGAAGGTGACGGCTTGCGGCTGGTAGCGCGTGGGTTCGTCGAGGCTTGCGGCGCGGATGGTGAAGACGTCGGGCTGCGCCGCGAAGGTCAAGTAGACGGCCACGCCGCATTGGATGCAGAAGCCGCGCGTCTTCACGTTGCCGTTGTCGGCGACCATGTCCCAATGCTTGGCGTCGCCCGTCAGGGTGACGCCGGCGCGCGCGAACGTCGCGTAGGAGCCGTGACCACTTCCGCTCTCGCGCTGGCAGTCCCGGCACTGGCAGTGATTGCTGAACAGGGGCTCGCCGGCGATCGAATAGCGGATCGCGCCGCAGGCGCAGCCGCCGGTAAAGGGCTTGTCCATCGCCAGGCCTCCTTACTTGTCTTCGCCCGAGACGGCATCGAGCCGCTGCAGCACCTTGACCCAGCCATCGCTCATGTTGCGATAGGCGGTGTCGTTCTTCGGCGTCACGAAGCCCGAATGCACCACACGCACGCGGGTGCCGGCCTCAACCGGCGTAAGCGACCAGGTGACGACGGTGTCGAGCGCCGAGCCATAGCCGGTGTTGCTCTCGTCGCCGCCCTTCCAGGCATAGGAAAAGCGCCGGTTCGGGGCGACCTCCAACACGCGGCAATGGATGGTGCCGTCCCAAGCGCCGGCCGGATTGGTCTTGAACGTGAACCTGTTGCCTTCGACGGCTTCGAAACCGGTCGGCGGCATCAGCCATCGCGCGATCAGCTGGGCGCTGGTCAACGCCTTCCAGATGACCTCGACCGCATGAGGGAAAACCTCGTCGATGACGATGTCCTTGGTCTCAACATTGGAAGCAACTGCACTCACGGGTCGATCTCCTTCAAGAGGTCACGCAGATTCTGGAAGCGCTCGCGCCAGAACACGCCGTAATGGTCCATCCAGGTGACCAGGGGCTCGAGCCCTTGCGGCGCGGCGCGGTAGTAGACGTTGCGGCCCTCGGCACGCTCGGCGACGAGGCCGGCCTGCTTGAGCGATTTCAGGTGCTGCGAGATCGCGCCCTGGGTCACGCCGCTGCCGCGCGTGAGCTCGGCGACGCTGATCTCCTTGCTCTCGAACACACGCTCGAACACGGCGCGGCGGGTCGGATCGGCAAGGGCGCGCATCACGATGGTGATGGAATTGGGGACGGCGTCGATCACGTGTTTTCATTAGCTCATACTAATTAATTAGTCAATGCTAATTTATCATTGCCTCTAGCCGCCGTCTGCAAGGTTGACATTGACTGACTAGTCAGTCATAAATTGATCATGACAAAGAAGCCGACCAAAGCCGCCAGTTCGTCCGCAGATCGCGCCAAGGGGAGGGCCGACGCGACTCAGGGCATCGACGACGCGGCGCCTGCCTCGAACCGCGCCCTGCGTGCCCAGGAGCGGCGTGCAGCGATCGTTGAGGCGGCGATGGAGGAGTTCATCGCGCGCGGCTTCGCCGCGACGCGGCTCGACGACATCGCCAAGCGGGCGGGCGTCGCCAAGGGCACGATCTACCTGCATTTCAAGGACAAGGAATCGATGTTCGAGGAGCTGGTGCGCATCGTCATCGTGCCGGTCGTGGCACGGCTGAATGCGCTACCGCCGCCGACCGGAACGGTGCGCGAGCTCGTCGAGGCCTTTGCCGGCAACTTCCTGAAAGAGGTCATCGGCACGAGGCGCGGCGATCTGGTGCGCCTGATCGTGGCGGAGGGACCGCGCTTTCCCTCCGTCGCCGATTTCTACTATCGCGAGGTCGTTTCGCGCGGGATCGCGGGCATGCGCGCGCTGATCGAACTCGGCATCGCCCGCGGCGAGATTCGTGAGAAGGACCTCGCGCGTTTTCCCCAGATCCTGGTCGCGCCGGCGATGATTGCGGTGATCTGGCAGAGCCTGTTTGCACGGCACGCGCCGCTCGACGCGCAGGAGATGCTGCGCGTCCATCTCGATTTGATCTTTGGCGAACGGAGGACGACATGACGTCGTCACAGGCATTTTTCAGTCTTGCATTGAGCATCGTGCTTGCGACTGGGCTGGCCGGCTGCAAGGAAAAGCGTGATCCCGGCTTCCAGGGCTGGGTCGAGGCCGACATGATCTTCGTCAGCCCGGACGAAGCGGGCCGGGTGACCAAGCTCAATGTCCGCGAGGGCGACGAGGTCAAGGTCGGCGATCACCTCTACTCCGTCGATGACGATCTCCAGCTGGCCGATCTCAACCAGAACAAGGCGACGCTGGCGAATGCGCAGCAGACCTACGATCGCGCGGCATCGCTGAGCAAGACCGGCTCGGGCACCCAAGCCAATCTCGATTCCGCCGTGTCCGGCTTGCGCGTCGCCGAAGCGCGGGTTGCGACGTCGGAGACGCGGATGGCGCGCCGCCGGGGCTTTGCGCCGGTCGCCGGCACCATCCAGCAGATCTATTTCCGCGAGGGCGAGATGGTCGCGGCGCAGCGGCCGGTGCTCTCGATCATGCCGCCCGGCAACATGAAGCTGCGCTTCTTCGTGCGGGAAACCGAACTTCCCAAGCTTGCGATCGGCGACACGGTGCGCGTGTCCTGCGACAATTGCGCGGCGGATCTCACTGCCAAGGTCTATTTCATGGCGACGTCGGCCGAGTACACCCCGCCGGTGATCTATAGTCTCGACGAGCGCAACAAGCTCGTCTATCTGATCCAGGCGCGGCCGTCGCGCCCCGACGCCTTGCGGGTCGGGCAGCCGATCGACATCCATCTCAATCCGAAGACACCGGTGGCGGACAAGCGATGAGTGGCGGCAACGGCATCGCGATCGACGTCAAGGGCCTGACCAAGTCGTTCGGAGGCCGCGAGGTCGTGCATGATCTGTCGATGCAGGTGAAGCGCGGCTCGATCTACGGTTTTCTCGGCCCTAACGGTTCGGGCAAGACGACGACCATTCGTATCCTCTGCGGCCTGCTCACGCCCGACAGCGGCGAAGGCACGTGCCTCGGCTACGACATCCGCCGGGATGCCGAGAAGATCAAGCGTCAGGTCGGCTACATGACCCAGCGCTTCAGCCTGTATCAGGATCTCTCGGTGCGCGAGAACCTCGAATTCGTCGCGCGGCTCTATGGCCTCGCTGACGCGCGCGGGGCGGCGCGCGACATGATCAAGCGGCTCGGGCTCTCCGGCCGCGAGGAGCAGCTCGCCGGCGAGCTCTCTGGCGGATGGAAGCAGCGCCTGGCGTTGGGTGCCTGCACGCTGCCGAGTCCGCAGCTCCTGCTGCTGGACGAGCCGACGGCCGGCGTCGATCCCAAGGCGCGGCGCGACTTCTGGAACGAGATCCATGCGCTCGCTGCCGAAGGCCTCACCGTGCTGGTCTCGACCCACTACATGGACGAGGCCGAGCGCTGTCACGAGATCGCCTACATCGCCTATGGCCATCTCCTGACGAACGGCACGGTGGAGCAGGTGATCGCGAATTCTGCGCTCACGACCTACACCGTCACAGGCGAGACCCTGAATGAGCTCGCCGCCGCACTCACGGGCAAGCCCGGCATCGACATGGTGGCGCCGTTCGGCACCTCGCTGCACGTGTCGGGGCGCGACGTCGAAGCGCTCGAAGCCGGCATCGGGCCATGGCGCGAGAAAAGCGGTCTGCACTGGCAGAAGTCGTCGCCGTCGCTCGAAGACGTGTTCATCGAGCTGATGAGCCGCTCCAAGGACAATTTCCAATGAGCGCCGTAGACCATCCCGCGCCACGACGCGAAGTCCGGGAACGTTTCGGCTTCCTGCGGCGCTGCTATGCGATGCTGGTCAAGGAGTTCATCCAGCTGAAGCGCGATCGCGTCTCGTTTGCGATGATCGTGATGTTGCCGGTGATGCAGCTCATGCTGTTCGGCTATGCCATCAACACCACGCCGCGCCATCTGCCGAGCGCGGTGCTGCTTCAGGAGGACTCCGATCTCGCCCGCTCGATCCTGAAGGCGCTGGAGAACACCGCCTATTTCCGCTTCCTCTATGAAGTGCACGACGTCGACGATTTCGATAATCTCCTGAAATCCGGCAAGGTGCTGTTCGGCGTCGAGATCCCGCGCGGCTTCGAGCGCGCGGTGCGGCGCGGTGACAAGCCGGCGCTGCTGGTCGCCGCCGATGCCACCGATCCGGTTGCGGCGAGCTCGGCGATCGGTTCGCTCGGCATGGTGGTGCAGACCGCGCTCAAGCATGATCTCTACATCGGTGATCCCCCGGAGATGCCGTTCGAGATCCGCGCCCATGCCCGCTACAACCCGGCCGCGGACTCCAGCCTCAACATCGTGCCGGGCCTCGTCGGCACCATCCTCACCATGACCATGCTGATCTTCACGGCGCTGTCCGTGACGCGCGAGGTCGAGCGCGGCACCATGGAGAGCCTGCTTTCGATGCCGATCAAGCCGATCGAGGTGATGTTCGGCAAGATCGTGCCCTACGTCCTGGTCGGCTTCCTCCAGGCTTTCCTCATCATCGGCATCGGTGTCGGCCTGTTCGGTGTGCCCCTGCTCGGCAACCTGTTTCTGCTGGCCCTGCTTTCGACGCTGTTCATCACCACCAATCTGTCGATCGGCTACACCATCTCGACCCTGGTACAGAACCAGCTCCAGGCGATGCAGATGTCCATGATGTTCTTCCTGCCGAGCATCCTGCTCTCCGGCTTCATGTTTCCGTTCGCGGGCATGCCGGCCTGGGCGCAATATCTCGGCGAAGCCCTGCCGCTGACCCATTATCTGCGCATCGTCCGCGCCATCATGCTGAAGGGCGCGACCATGGAGAACCTGCGCTTCGACACGCTGGCGCTGGCGGCCCTGATGCTGCTCGCCATGACCATCGCCGTGACGCGCTTCCGCCGCACGCTGGATTGAGGCAAACTGGTCTCGGTGTCATTCCGGGGCGATGCGTTAGCATCGAGCCCGGAATCTCGAGATTCCGGGTTCGCGACTATGTCGCGCCCCGGAATGACAAGGGGGCGGAATGGTCAGGTTTGCCAGCAGGAAGACGCGGCAGCATGCCGCGCTGTCGGACGATTTCGAGCGCGAGCTGACGCGGGAGGTGCTGCGCACCGAGCTGTTGCGTGTGCGCGCGCTGATCATGACGGGCTGCGTCATGATGTTGTTCCTCACGGCCATCTACCTGATCGATCCCGCCGTGGTGAACCGGGTCTGGCGCGGAACGGAAGGGATCATCGCGGTCTACGGCCTTCTGGCCGGCTTCATCCTGTTCGAGGTCTGGGTCCATTCCCAGATCAGGAAAAACCTCCGTCTCGATCGCGACCTGCCGGTGATCAGGCGCTATATCGGTACGCTGATCGAGACGTCGCTGCCGACGGTGATTCTCCTTCTGCAAATCCGGACCATGGGCGCGCCCCAGGCGCTCGGCTTCGCCGTACCGCTGATGTACTTCATCTTCGTCATCCTCTCGACCCTGCGGCTAGACTTCTGGCTCTCTGCCTTCACCGGTTTCGTCGCCGCAGCCGGGCTCCTGACCGTCGCCCTGTATTACAATTCGGCAGACGAGGCCGACGAACCGTTGGTCTATTTCCACGCCGTGCGCAGTATCGTCATCCTGATCTGCGGCGTGCTGGCGGGTGCCGTCGGGGCGCAACTGCGGCGGCAGTTTGCCGCCAGCATTGCGGCGGCCACCGCGCGCGACCGGGTGACCAATCTGTTCGGTCAGCACGTTTCGCCGCAAGTGGTGGAGCGGCTGATGGCGGAGGGATCCAGCACCGGGGGCGACGTCCGCCGCGTCGCCGTGATGTTCGTTGATTTCCGCGGATTCACCGCCGGTGCACAATCGCGTACGCCGCAAGAGGTGGTCGATCGGCTCGACGGCGCTTTCGCGGTGCTGGTCGACATTCTCGACCGCCACGGCGGCATCGTGAACAAGTTTCTCGGGGACGGCTTCCTCGCGTTGTTCGGCGCGCCGCTGGAAGCTGCCGACGCCGCGCACCGCGCGGTCGCCGCCGGCCGCGAGATGCTGTCCGCGATGGATCGCATCAACGCGCAGACCAGCTGGCCGCTGCGCATCGGCATCGGCATCCATTTCGGCGAGGTCGTCGCAGGCAATATCGGCTCGCCCCGGCGCAAGGAATACACGGTCATCGGCGACACCGTGAACTTCGCCTCGCGGCTGGAGGCGCTGAACAAGGAGTTCGGCTCGCAGCTCCTGATCTCCGCAACCGTGCGCGAAGTGCTGGGCGACGACGGCAGCGACGCCATCGCGCTCGGCGAAGTCGCGGTACGCGGCTATGAGCGGCCGGTCGCGGTGTTTCAGTTGGGCTAGCGCGTCACGCATATCACGCTGACGTCTGCTCTCCACTTCTCAAATCGATTGCTCCGATTGCTCCGAATTTTGGGGCATGACGAGCGATGTTGCCGGCTTGTAGAGTGCGGGCGATGCGGCCGGTCGCGGTCGCGACTTGCATGAGGAAGAGACGATGCAGCGCCGCTACGTCACCGTCGACGTGTTCACCGACCGCGCTTTCGGCGGCAACCCGCTCGCCGTGGTGCTCGATGCCGGCGGGCTCACGACCGCGCAAATGCAGTCGATCGCGACCGAGTTCAACTATTCCGAGACCACCTTCGTGCTGCCGCCGCGCAATCCCGGTGACGACGCAGAGGTCCGCATCTTCACACCCGTGAGGGAGCTTCCCTTTGCCGGCCATCCCAATGTCGGCACGGCCTTCGTGCTGGCCCGGCGCGGCAATGAGCCCTGGCCGCGATTGTTGTTCGAGGAGAAAGCGGGTGTCGTGCCGGTCGAGATATGGCGCGAGCAGGGCAAGGTCGTTGGGGCTGAGTTGACGGCACCACAGCCATTGGCGCGTCTTGCAAAGCTGTCCGCCGCCGAGCTCGCCGCATGCCTGTCGTTGACCGCGGACGATGTCAGGACGGATCGCCATGCGCCGCAGGTCGTCGGCGTCGGAACGCCGTTTGTGGTTGCGGAATTGCATTCGCGCGATGGCCTGCGGCGGGCGAAGCCCGATGCTGCCGCGTTCGGACGGATTCTGCCACGCGACGGCGCGTTCTCGGTCTATTTCTACACACGTGACATTCCGGCGGCGGAAGCGGGCTGCGATCTCATGGCGCGGATGTTCATGCGCGGCACCGGCGGGTTCACTGAGGATCCCGCCACCGGCAGCGCAACGGTCGCTGCGGCCGCACTGCTCGCCGATCTCGATCCGCTTCGCGACGGCGAGCTGAAGCTCACCGTCGGCCAGGGCTTTGACATGGGCCGGCCGAGCATCCTGCAGACGACCGTGGAGAAGGAGGGCGGTGCACTGCTGGACGCCTATGTCGGCGGAAATTGCGTGCAGATGATGGAGGGGACGTTTGAGCTAGCGGGAGAGGGGTAGGGGATCTGTCGTCATGCCCGGGCTTGTCCCGGGCATCCACGTTTTGGCCGCGGGCGAAGAAGTTCGTGAACGGCCGGGACAAGCCCGGCCATGACGGCTACACCTGCCGCCCCGCCAGATTCTTCACCGCAACGCCGTCGCGCTCCTCGATGATCTCCGCGATCATCTGGCGGTGGCAGTGGGTGTGGTCGCGCTCGTAGCAGAGCAGGCACACCGGCCCGGCCTTCTTCACCAGCGCCGAGAGCTCGTCCATCGCTTCCCGCGCCTCGGGCGTCTTCAGATGCTTGGAGAAAATCTTCTCCAGCGCATCAAATTGGCCGCTGCGTGCCGCGAGCCGGCCTTCCTTGGGCGTGCCGAGCGCGGAGAGATGGACATAGGCGATGCCGCGCTCATCGAGGCCTGCCGACAGCTGCTTCTTGGAAAAGCCGGGCCGACGCGAGGACGTCACCGCGCGCACGTCGACCACGAGCTTGACGCCGGCCTGTTCGAGCTCGTCCAGCACCGCCTTGGGCGGTGTCTGCTCATAACCGATGGTGAAGAGTTTCTTCGCCTTCGCCATGGACCACCCTCAGCTCACCCGCGCGATCAGCTCCATCGCGCCGTGCGGTGCGCGCACCTTGCCCTCATGGATGACATAAGCGAACACGTCGCGCGGCTCCTTCCTCGGCTTGGTCTTGTCAACCTTCGGTAGGTCGTCGGGCTCGCTGCCGGTAGCCCAGGCCTGAAAGCGCTCGGCCCAGGCGTCCAGCTGCTTCGGCGGGTAGCAGGTCTTGATCTCGTCATTGCCCTTCTGGAGTCTTGCATAGACGAAGTCGCCGGCGACGTCGGCGATCGCCGGGTATTTGCCGTGCTCGGCGAACACGACCGGCGTCTCGAATTCGCGGATCAGGGCCACGAAATCGGGCGTGCAGAAACTGTCATGCCGCACCTCCACGACATGGCGCAGCGCGCGCCCATCGAGCTTGCGCGGCAACAGCTCCAGAAACTTGCCGAAATCGGCACCATCGAACTTCTTCGTCGGCGCGAACTGCCAGAGCACGGGCCCGAGATGGTCACCGAGCTCCAGTACGCCGGAATCGTAGAACCGCTTGATGGAATCGCCGGCCTCGGCGAGCACGCGGCGGTTGGTGGCAAAGCGGGGGCCCTTCACCGAGAACACGAAACCCTCGGGTACTTCGCTCGCCCATTTGCGGAAGCTCTCCGGCTTCTGCGAGCCGTAATAGGTGCCGTTGATCTCGATCGACGTCAGCTTCGAGGCGGCGTAGGACAGCTCCTTCGCCTGCGTCAGCTTCTCCGGATAGAACACGCCACGCCAAGGCTCGAAGGTCCAGCCGCCGATACCGATGAAGATGTTGCCGGATTTTTTGGACGCGGTTTTTGTTTTGGGCACGGAAGGATCTCGCATCGACGGGGAGGGACCTCATCCTAATCAAACCAGTTGTGATTGGCCAGTTGGCCGGTCCCGTCTAAGCTCGCCCCCAGGACCCGCGACAAAGGAGAACAAGATGCGGATGCTGTTGGTGGGAGCGGCGCTCGTGGTGATGACATCTGCTGCCATGATGGCTTCCGCTTTGGCGGATGACGACGACACGAAGAGCGCGCAGAAGCTCGCCCAGCAAGGCCGCGACGATTACTGGCATTGCCTGGCGCGGGAATATTCGCGGGACTCCAACAAGGGCCTGTCGGAACAGGATTTCGGTCGCTCGGTTGCGGGGGCATGTCCGTCGGAGCGGCAATACTACCGGGTGGCGCTGCTTGATTATCTCACCACGCAATATCCAAGCATCGATTCCGGCGCCCATCTCGCCACTGCGAACAGGGCGGTTGAGGCGGCGCAGAAGGACATCGTGACCGCCTACGTCAAGCATCGGACGCCGGCGAAATAGGGAATGGGGAAGCGAGTAGCGAATAGAGCCAGAAAATCTGCCTTCTATTCGCTACTCACCATTCGTCATTCGCCCCCGGCCCTTCCGGCTGCGCGCTCATCCATGGTATCACTGGGCGCATCTGGAACAGGGATGGGTCGATGTCGTCTGAGTCGGTGGGGGGCATTCTGGGCGCGATCGCCGCGGCGATCGTGTTGGCGGTCGCCGTCGTGTTCGGTCCGATCGGACAGTACGGAAAGCCGCCCAAGCCGGCGAAGGTCGAGCCAGCCCCTGCGGCGGCGCCCGCCGCACCGGTCGCGCCAGCGCCGCGAGGGCCGGTGATCCGGGAAGTCCCCAACCAATAAGGCTGGAAAAATCGGGTTCTGGGTCCCCTTGCGGAGCGGATTCGTCGTTCCTATCTAGGTTCTAACGGCGACGTTGAGCGAAAACTCCGGCGCTGGGACGACCTTGGAATAGCTTGGGCTTGTGCCGGATGTACGCGCGGCCCGCCGTTCCGGGGTCGTTGGCATTTTGGGGCCTGCTTTGGCCATTCCCCACAGAAACCCCGGCTTGGCAGCGCAGGACGCGGCGGATATACGCTGCCGTCATGAATGAAGCGATCAGACCGGGCGCCGACAACCCGCAGCAGGCCCAAAATCAGGCTCAAGAGGGGCCGGAACTGTCGGTCATCGTCCCGACTTTCAACGAGCGCGACAACGTCATGGTGTTGTACCGGCGGCTGGAGGCGACGCTCGCCAACATCGCCTGGGAAGTCGTATTCGTCGACGACAATTCGCCCGACGGCACCTGGGACGTCGTGCGCACGCTGTCGCAGCGCGACAGCCGCGTGCGCTGCGTCCGCCGCATCGGCCGCCGCGGCCTTTCGGGGGCCTGCATCGAGGGCATCCTCGCCTCGAGCGCGCCCTATGTCGCCGTGATCGACGCCGACCTCCAGCACGACGAGACGCAACTGCCGAAGATGCTGTTGCTGCTCGCGAGCGACCAGGCTGACCTCGTGGTCGGCAGCCGCTATATCGAGGGCTACAAGAGCGAAGGCTTCAACAAGCAGCGCGCCGGCGCCAGCGCGCTCGCAACCGAGTTCGCAAGGAAGATGCTGCGGGTCGAGATCGCCGATCCCATGAGCGGCTTCTTCATGATCCGCCGCGATCGTTTCGAAGAGCTCGCGCCGAAGCTGTCCGTGCACGGCTTCAAGATCCTGCTCGACGTCGTCGCCTCCGCGCACGGCAGCTTGCGGGCGGTCGAGATACCCTACACGTTCGGCGCCCGCCAGCATGGCGAGAGCAAGCTCGACTCCATGGTCGCGCTCGATTTCCTCGGCCTCGTGCTGGCCAAGCTCTCCAACGACGTTGTCTCCCTGCGATTCATCCTGTTCGCGATGGTCGGCGGCATCGGCCTCGTGGTGCATCTGGCCACGCTGTTCATCGCCCTTCAGCTGTTCAAGGCGCCGTTCGCGGAAGCGCAGGCCGCCGGCGCCATCGTGGCCATGACCAGCAATTTCATCCTCAACAACTTCCTGACCTATCGCGACCAGCGGCTGAAGGGCTTCGCGCTGCTGCGTGGCCTGATCGCCTTCTACATCGTGTGCAGCGTCGGCCTGCTCGCCAATGTCGGCGTCGCCTTCTCGGTCTACGACCAGGAGCCGATCTGGTGGCTGGCCGGCATGGCCGGCGCGCTGATGGGCGTGGTTTGGAACTACGCGATGTCCGGACTGTTCGTCTGGCGCAAGAAATAGCGCGATATGGGCGGAGCTGACGCGCGGATCGTCCGCAACACCGTGCTGGTGATCCTCGCGCTGGTGCTGCTGCGGCTGGTCGCGGCCGCGTTCACGCCGATCACCTTCGACGAAGCCTATTACTGGATGTGGTCGAAGAACCTGGCGGGCGGTTACTACGATCACCCGCCGATGGTGGCTTATGTGATCCGCGCCGGCACCATGATTGCCGGCGACACAGAGCTCGGCGTTCGCCTCGTCTCGATCCTGCTGGCGCTGCCGATGACCTATGCGGTCTATCGCTCCGCCGCGATCCTGTTCGGCGGGGTGCGGATCGCTGCCACCAGCGCCATTTTGCTCAACGTGACCATGATGGCGTCGGTCGGCACGCTGATCGTGACGCCCGATGCGCCGCTGCTGGTTGCCTCCAGCTTCGTGCTGTTCTTCCTTGCGAAGGTGCTGGAGACCGGACGCGGGCTCTGGTGGCTTGCAGTCGGCGCAGCCGTCGGTGCGGCGCTGCTGTCGAAATACACTGCGATGTTCTTCGGGCTGGCGATCCTGATCTGGCTCGCGGTCGTGCCGAAGGTACGGCGCTGGTTCCTCTCGCCCTGGCCTTATCTCGGCGGTCTCGTTGCGTTGGCGCTGTTCTCGCCGGTGATCCTCTGGAATGCAGATCATCAATGGGTCTCGTTCGCAAAACAGCTCGGCCGCGCCAAGATCGAGGACTTCCGCCCCGTCTTCATCGCCGAGCTGGTTCCGACCCAAATCGCGTTTGCGACCCCGCTCGTCTTCGTCTTGGGCGCGATGGGGCTGCATGCGCTGACGTGGCACCGGGCCGGCGCGCTAGCCTCGCGCGTGCTGATCGAGACGATGTTCTGGACCATCGTCGCCTATTTCGTCTGGCATTCGCTGCATGCGCGCGTCGAGGCCAACTGGTTTGCGCCGGTCTATCCGCCTTTCGTGGTTGCCGCAGCGGCCGCCGCGAACCTCGTGCAGTGGCGGCCACGCCAGCGGCGCCTGGCCGATTTCTGCCTGCGCTGGGCAGCGCCGGTGGGCATCGTGTTGTTTGCCGCGCTGATCGTGCAGGCCAATACCGGCTGGCTGTCCGGCTATCGCCGCGATGCCACCGTGCGCAGCGTCGGCGTCGGCTGGCGCGAGCTTGCGGCTGAGATCGAAGCGGTCCGCGCGCGCAGTGGCGCGACCTGTGTGCTCGCACAGGATTACGGCACCACGGGTTGGCTCGCCTTCTATCTGCCGCGCGCCACCTGCGTCGTGCAGCAGACCCAGCGCATCCGCTGGGTCAACATGCCCGAGCCCGATCCCAAGCTGCTCGCCGGCAAGCTGCTCTATGTCGACGAGCTGCGCGCAGAGGGGCATCCCGCTCTCACCGGTCTCTTCGCGCAGGTGACGCAGGTCGCGCAATTGCAGCGCAAGCGCGGCCCGCTCGTGGTCGAGACCTACGGCATCGATCTGCTCGAAGGCGCCAAGGGCGACGTGCTCGACCGCTCGCCGCCGCCGGAGGCGAGGTAAGGCCTCAGTCGACCGCTTCTGCCTTGGTGTGATCTTGCACTGGCCCATCCCGGTCCCGCCAGAACCAGACGGTCACGACGCCGGAGCGGCCGCGGACCTGGGTGAGGAGGGGCCCCGTCAGGACGCCGTCGGGCGCGCCGTGGAAATCGGCGGCATCCAGCAGCGTATTGCTCAGTGCGAGCCGCGCGTCGTTCCGCGCGGCGACCTCCATCAGCCGGCTGGCGACATTGACGGTATCGCCCGTCGCCGTGATGTGCTGGTGGCTCTCGCCGAGGCGGGAGGCGACGATCTCGCCGCAATGTGCGCCGATCTTGAATCCGAGCTGATCGCCGATGGCCGGCGGCAGCGAGGCGATCCAGCGCTCGACGCCGCGATGCAGCTCGATCGCACATGTCAGCGCGCGCGCCGCGTCGTCGGGCATGGTGCGAGGCAGGCCGAACAGGATCATGGCGCCGTCGCCGAGGAAGCCGGTGATCATGCCGCCGCAATCGACTGCGGTCTTGTCGATCTGCGCGTGAAACGCCTTCAGGATCTCCTGGAGCGCATCCGGATCGATCCGTTCGCTCAGCGCCGTGAAGCCGGAGAGATCGATGAAGACGACGGCGGCGTTTTGGCGAACGGGCTTGGACAGAAAATGAGGATCCCGCGCCAGCCATTCCTGCACCGCCGGTGCCTGCAAGCGCGCCAGCGACCTGCTCTTCGCGGCGAGATATTGCGCGCGGCGGCCTCCCGCCCACAACTGCGCGCTGGCGAAGATCGCGACCGGCGGCACCGTCGCTGCAAGCGTCGTCGCAGCGTTCAGCCAGACGCCATGCGTGAATGCGAATCCGTTGAGCCCGGCCCAGGCGATCATCACCGCAGCCGCCGCCATTATGCCGAGCGCGCTGCGCCGCCAGGCGAGCAGGCCGACCAGCAGCATCGGCAACAGGATCGCGGCAAATGCGTCGGCGATACGGACCCTGCGATCGCGCAGGATGCCGTCGCCGGCGACGAGATGGGTGATCGCGGTCGAGATCACCTCGACGCCGGGCATCAGGGAATCGAACGGCGTCGGGTAGAAGTCGCCGCCACCGGCGACCGCGGCGCCGATCACGACAATCCGGTCCTCGATCGCGGCGCGGCTGAGCGTGCCGTCGAAGATGCTCTGCGCGCTGACGGTGCGGATGGTGCGGCGCGGGCCGTAATAGGTGATCGGCAGCGCGAAGTCGCGGTCGGTCGGCACGGTGCGGTCGCCGAGCATGAGATGATCGGGGGCCACCGTCAGCGGTTGGTCGAGCGCGCGCGCTGCGACGCGCAACGGGAATGACAGCTCGACCTTGTCACGGGTGCGGAACAGCATCGGCACCGCGAGCGGCGAGCCCGACTGTCCCGTCGCGACGTTGACGACGCCGACCTCGGCATGGTCGGCGAATGACGGCAGCGGCAGCAGGAAGCGCTCGGCCTGGGGCAGCGCGGCAAGGGGCCCGTCGCTGCTCGGCTCCACGGTCTCGCTGGCAGACGGGAAGATCGCCGCGGCGGCGAGCACCATGGGCCCGGTGGCGAGCGTGTTGGCCAGCGTCGCATCTCCGATCGCTGCGCTGCGGTCGACCAGCAGCAGATCGATCGCGACGACCTTCGGCTTGAATTGCACGATGGTGTCGACCACGCGCGCAAGATCGGCGCGCGGCAGCGGATAGCTGCCGCCGCGCTTCACCACGGTGTCGTCGATCGCGACGATGGTGACGAGATCGGGCGGATGCTGCACGCCCCGGATCTGGGTCCGCCAATCCGTCAGCGTCGCTTCGAGACGGTCGAGAAAGCGCAGATGACCGTTGGCATGCGCAGCATAGATGCCCGCGGCCCACAGCGCGGTGAGAAGGAGTGCCACCAGGAGCTGAACGCGTCGGCTACGCATATGGTCGTGTTGCAATCCTCTGTCGTCCAAATCTCGTTAGACCGGGCCTTGTTGGACACGGCCCAATTGTCCAAGCCTTATTATCCAAGCCTTATTGTCCGAGCCTCGCCATGAGCGCGTCGACGCGCGGCTGGCCCCATGTCTTGACGGTCAACGGGCCGGTTGCCTCCACGTCGACGCCTTCGCCCGGTCCGAGCACGACACCGCGTCCACGGGACCTGCGGGTCACGCCGACACGGCCGTCGGCGACGAACACGGAGGTCTTGACGTCAGCGACGTCGACCGCCCATTTCGTGCCGCGCACGGCGGCGATCGCCCGCGGGGTCAGCACCTTGAAGGGATTGCCGCCGGGCTTCTTGGGCACCTCGATGAGCAGAGCTTTGCTGCTCAACTCCACGGAGTCTATATGTCCGTCGCGGTTGGCGTCTTTAAGTTCAAACCTGGCGCCGTTTTCCGTAACAATCGTAATGCCATTGTTGCAGCGCCAGACTTGCGTGCCTGCGGCTGACGGCGAGGCGGTGCAGCCCGCATTGGCAGCGGGCTGTGCACACGCTAGTCCGATCAACAACAATGACCACGCTGCGGTCAAAAGCCCGGTGCGCGAAAAGCCTCTCATGCCAGCCTCCGTTTGCGTGCGCGGCACATTTCAAGGCGGGGCGATACGGTACCGTATCACACGCAGAGGCTGCCGAGAAGTGCCGAGGTAGGAGCTACTTTCTCGTGGCGGCGATTTCCAGACCGGCACGTTCAACTTTCGATCACGGCGCCGTGCCGCGTGCCGCTCGACGCCGGATCTGTGATGTAGGACGAACTCGGCCGCTCCACCGGCAGCAGCGCAGCGGTTGGAGAGGACAGCGCTCACACCAGCCCCGCGCAACGCTTCCCCGCTATCCTGCGGGCATCAAAGACCACGAAAACGACTTGATTGGATGGCCTTGGAGATGCGGTGGAGAGGGGTCGCAGAACGCGCCGATCCGCGCGAGAATTATAGTTAACAGATCCGACTAAGTCCGTAATTCTGCGGGCTTTTTTCTCAAAATGAGACAGCGTTAACGAGCTGCCCCATATCCGCCCGAACTTAATCTGCATTTAACTAAAAGTCGCCTTAATGACGCTCCGACCCTCTGCGAGATGCTGTTCCCGGATCGTGACCAGCGGCACTTTGAAGGGGGACCGAGTGACACCGTCCTGGACGCAAGGCGAATGAGTACGAGTATCGCTGCGCAGAGTAACGCGGCACGGAAGTCCAAGAAATTCTCCAAGAATTATTCGCGGAAATCCTCCCGAACAATGACCGCCACCAATTGGCTCGGCGCCGCGGCGATCGGCTGCGTCGTGATGGGCGCCGGCTGGACCATTTACTCCAACGTCTTCGGCGCCAGCGTCTATCCGACCGTCGGCAACAGCGGCTACGACGATCCGGTCATCAAGCGCGCGCCCAGGGTCGCGCTGCGCGAGGCGGGTGAGGCGGTCAAGGAAGCCTTCGCACTCCTGCCGGACCGGTTGCAGGTCGCCGCACCGATCTCGCGCGAGATGTTCAACGATCGCTTCGCCGCGGCTGCGACCCAAGGCGTGCCGTCGAACGCCGCCAGCGCCGCGCCCGCGACCCAGGTGGCCGCGGCCAGCGAGGCGCCGAAGCAGAGCGTGATTGCGAAGGTCGCCGAAGCGCTCAAACCGTCCGCGCCGGCCAAAATCGCTGACAAGTCGACTGACAAGGCCGCAGACAAGGCCAAGCGCGCACCGGATGCGCAGTTGCAACTGGCCTCGGCCGATCCAGCCCAGATCGTGCCCGCGCCCGAAGCGAAGCCGAAGTCGTTTGCCGATCGCGCCAAGGCCGCGGTGATGTCGATCACCGCTCCGCGCCAGTCGATGGTCGAAAAACTCTGGGGCAAGCGTGAGCCGTCCGGCGGGCTCCTGGCCTATGCCTCGGCCGATGCCAGCATCACCGCTGCCATCGCGCCCAAGGAGCAGAACCCGATGTTTGGCGGCGCGCCGCCTTATGAGCGCGACACCGCGGTCTACGACATCAGGGCCAAGATGGTGTATCTGCCCGACGGCACCAGGCTCGAGGCGCATTCCGGTCTCGGCTCCAACCGCGACGATCCGGACTCCCGCCGTCTACGCATGCGCGGCGTGACACCGCCCCACATCTACACGCTGAAGCCGCGTGAGGCGCTGTTCCACGGCGTGCCGGCGCTGCGCCTGACGCCGATCGGCGGTGAAAGCGCGATTTACGGCCGCGACGGCCTGCTCGCCCACACCTACATGCTCGGACCGAACGGGGATTCCAACGGCTGCGTGTCGTTCAAGGACTACTACGCGTTCCTCGACGCCTACCGCAACAAGGGCATCCGCAAGCTCGCGGTGCTGGAGCGGGTGGAGTGATCTCGCCCAATTCGCGATAACTAAGAGGGCCGCACGCAGCGGCCCTTTTCTTTTCGCGTTGCGCTGCGCTTCAGCCCGGCCAACACTGCCCGCCGCCGTCGATCCTCAGCACCTGGCCGGAGACGAAGGCGCCCATGGGGCCGGCAAAGAACTCGACGACCCGCGCGACCTCGTCGACGGTCGCGATACGGTCGAGCGTACCGCTTTCGACCATCCGGTTCGGGTCCACCGCGCGCGTGCCGAGGAAGCGGCCGGTGCGGGTATCGCCGGGCGCGATGCAGTTGACGGCGATGTCGTAGGGACGGAGCTGGTCGGCGAGGCATCGCGTGTAATGGGTCACGCCGGCCTTCGACACCGCATAGATCGAGCCCTGGGTGCGTCCCTTGAAGGCAGCGACCGAGCCCAGCGTAACGATGCGGCCGGATCGCCGCTCCATCATGCCCTTGGCGACCGCCTGGCAGGTCAGGATGGTCGAGAGCAGATTGCGCTCCAGCACGGCGCGCACATCGGCCTCCTTGATGTTCACCGCGTCGTTCGGATCGGGCTTGCCGCCGGCGGCTGCGATGTCGCCGCCGGCATTGTGCACGAGAATGTCGATCGGACCGAGCACGCCTTCGGTCTCGGCAATCACGCGCGCGATGTCATTGCCTCGGGTGAGATCGCCAAGCACACGCTGGCTGCGGCCGCCGAATTCCTGGGCCATCTCCGCGGCCACCGCCGTGAGCGTCGTGCCCTCGCCATATTCGGCGGGCCCGTTCTCACGCATGCCATGAATGGCGACGTCGGCGCCGAGTGCGGCGAGCTTCTCGGCAAAGGCGCGGCCGAGCCCGCGCCCCGCGCCGGTCACCAGCGCGACCTTGCCCGCAAGTATTTTTGTTCCGTCACGTGGCGCCATGGTCTTTTCCTGTTGAGGCTGTTCGGCACGATCATGGCACGATCAGCGCTCGACGAAAACAAGCCACAACTTGCGCGCCACGTCGTCCGAGTCCAGATTACGCGTTCACGCCAGCGCGTCGCCGCGCGCGATGATCGCGAAGCGGTCCGAGAGCTCGGCCAGCGCGACCTCGTGGATGGTCCGGGCGTCCAGTGCGCCGCCGCGTCCATCGGGCAGATCACGGGTGGCGCAGCTATCCGCATCGATGGTCGTGCGAAAGCCGAGATCGAGAGCAGCACGCGCGGTGGAGCTGACGCACATATGCGTCATGAAGCCGCCCAGCACGATGTTCTTGCGTCCGCTCGCGGCGAGTTGCGCCTGCAAATTGGTGCCGGCGAAGGCGTTCGGCAGCTCGTTCTCGATCACGAGCTCATTCGCGAGGGGGCTGAGCTCGGCGACGATGGCGCCGCGATCGGCGGAGCGATCGAACAGGCCGCCTTGCTTGCCGCGATGGGCGACGTGGATGATCGCAGATCCGCGCTCGCGCGCTCGGGCCAGCAGCGCGGCCGCCCGCGCAATTGCAGGCTTGGCATCGGGCAGGGCGAGGGGGCCCGCCAGATATTCGTTCTGGATGTCGATCAGCACCAGCGCGGCGTCGGCAAGAGCCGGCGGGGTGAAGTCGGCACCGGAGGCGCGATGTCTGGCTGCTCGTGCAGAACCATCTCAAACGCGATGCCGCGACCCGCGTGACGATCGACTGGGTGCGGGCAAGTTTCCAGCAGATGTCGCGTACCTGTCGTGATCTGTTATGAACGCGTTGCCGGGCCCGTGCGACAAAAATCAGAGCTAGGATTGCACGCGCGCAAGAGTTGCGTAATCTCTTGACGACACGGACTTGACCAGGGCAGCTGCATGACCATTCTTCAGGACACGATCCGGCCGGCACGGTCGTCGGCGCAATCGCGGGAATGGAAGGCGATCCTCATCCTGATCCTGCTGATCCCGGTGCTGTGGTCGCCGCCGTTCCTGTTTCGCTTCTTCCTGTACCAGCCGTTCAACATCCCCTCCGGTTCGATGTCGCCGACGCTGATGGTCGGTGACTACGTATTCGTTTCGAAAAGTGCCTATGGCTATGGCCGTTATTCCTTTCCCTTCGCGTCGTCCTGGATCTCGGGCCGCGTCTTTGCCGCCGAGCCCGAACATGGCGACATCGTCGTGTTCCGGACCGCGAAGGATGGCTCTGCCGACTACGTCAAGCGTGTGATCGGGCTGCCCGGCGACCGCATCCAGATGCGGCAGGGACAGCTTTTCCTCAATGAGAGACCGGTGACGCGCGTCGCGCTCGAATACGGGCTGGCCGGCACTGCCTGCGGTTCAGATGGCAGCATCAAGGTCAAGCGCTGGCGCGAGACGCTGCCGAGCGGCACGTCCTATGTGACCTACGACTGCATCGACAACGGCTTCCTCGACAACACCAATGTCTTCACGGTGCCGCCTGGCCACTTCTTCGTGCTCGGCGACAACCGCGACAATTCCACTGACAGCCGGATGTCGTCGTTCGGCTTCATCCCGATGGACAATCTCGTCGGCAAGGTGACGCGGATCTTCTGGTCGCTCGACGAAGACGGCGAGCCGCACATGGAGCGGCTGGGGAAGGTGGAGTGAAGTGCGGCCGTCCAAGCCCAGTCATTCCGGGCTCGCGCCCAAGAGGGGCGCGCCCCGGAATGACGAGCGGAGAGCGTTTGCCCCAAAACAAAAACCCCGGCATCGCTGCCGGGGTTTCGTAGTCCCTGAGATGGCTGGACCTTAGAAGTCCATGCCGCCCATGCCGCCGCCGGGGGGCATCGCGGGGCCGGCGCCGCCCTTCTTGGGCAGCTCGGCGACCATGGCTTCCGTGGTGATCAGCAGAGCTGCAACCGAGGCTGCGTTCTGGATCGCGGTCCGGACCACCTTGGTCGGGTCGATGATGCCCTTCTTGACGAGGTCGGCATATTCGCCGGTCTGGGAGTCGAAGCCGTAATTGTAGGCCTTGTTCTCCAGGATCTTGCCGACGATCACCGAGCCGTCTTCACCGGCGTTGATCGCGATCTGGCGAGCGGGCGCCGACAGCGCCTTGCGCACGATCTCGACGCCGGTCTTCTGGTCGTCGTTCTTGGTGCGAAGGCCCTTGAGCTGCTCGGAGGCACGGAGCAGGGCGACGCCGCCGCCCGGGACGATGCCTTCCTCGACAGCCGCGCGGGTCGCATGCATCGCGTCATCAACGCGATCCTTGCGCTCCTTCACCTCGACCTCGGTCGCGCCGCCGACGCGGATCACCGCGACGCCGCCCGCGAGCTTGGCGAGACGCTCCTGGAGCTTCTCACGGTCGTAGTCCGAGGTGGTCTCCTCGATCTGCGCCTTGATCTGGGCCACGCGCGCCTCGATGTCGGCCTTCTTGCCGGCGCCGTTGACGATCGTGGTGTTCTCCTTGTCGATCATCACCTTCTTGGCGCGACCGAGCATGTTGAGCGTGACGTTCTCGAGCTTGATGCCGAGATCTTCCGAGATCGCCTGGCCGCCGGTCAGGATCGCGATGTCCTGCAGCATGGCCTTGCGGCGATCACCGAAGCCCGGAGCCTTGACGGCCGCGACCTTCAGGCCGCCGCGGAGGCGGTTCACGACCAGGGTCGCGAGCGCTTCACCTTCGACGTCCTCGGCGACGATGACCAGCGGCTTGCCGGTCTGCACCACGGCCTCGAGCAGCGGCAGCAGCTCGTTCAGCGAGGAGAGCTTCTTCTCGTTGATGAGGATGTAGGCGTCGTCCATCTCAACGCGCATCTTGTCGGCGTTGGTGACGAAGTAGGGCGAGATGTAGCCGCGGTCGAACTGCATGCCCTCGACGACGTCGAGCTCGGTCTCGAGCGACTTGGCTTCCTCGACGGTGATGACACCCTCGTTGCCGACCTTCTTCATGGCGTCGGAGAGGAACTTGCCGATCTCCTGGTCGCCGTTGGCCGAGATGGTGCCGACCTGGGCGATCTCGTCGTTCGAGGTGACCTTCTTGGAGTTCTTCTGGAGGTCCGCAACGACGGCCTCGACCGCGAGGTCGATACCGCGCTTGAGGTCCATCGGGTTCATGCCGGCAGCGACCGACTTGGCGCCTTCCTTCACGATCGCCTGGGCAAGCACGGTGGCGGTGGTGGTGCCGTCGCCGGCCGCGTCAGCGGACTTGGAGGCGACTTCGCGCACCATCTGCGCGCCCATGTTCTCGAACTTGTCGTCGAGTTCGATCTCCTTGGCGACGGTGACGCCGTCCTTGGTGATGCGGGGAGCGCCGAACGACTTGTCGAGCACGACGTTGCGGCCCTTCGGACCGAGCGTGACCTTCACCGCGTTGGCGAGAACATCGACGCCGCGCAGCATCTTGTCGCGCGCTTCAACCGAGAATTTGACTTCTTTGGCTGCCATCTGGAATTTTCCTTGAGATGTTTGACTGGAGGGAGGAGAGGGGCTCTTAAGCCGCCTTCTTCTTGGACTCGGTGACCTCGAGAACGCCCATCACGTCGCTCTCCTTCATGATCAGCAGGTCCTGGCCGTCGATCTTGACCTCGGTGCCGGACCACTTGCCGAACAGCACGCGGTCGCCGATCTTCAGGTCGATCGGGATCAGCTTGCCAGCTTCGTCGCGGCCACCGGGACCGACGGCGACGACTTCGCCCTGGGAGGGCTTTTCCTTGGCAGTGTCGGGAATGATGATGCCGCCAGCGGTCTTCTCTTCTGCGTCGATGCGCTTGACCACGACGCGGTCGTGAAGCGGACGGAATTTCATGCAGTCCTCCTAAGCATTTGCTCGGGTTGAGATTTCAAGATTGTTAGCAATCGATGCCCGTGAGTGCTAGCACGGGCGAGCCTGAAATAGGACAGGAATTTTGCGGGGGCAAGGGCTTCTAGCAGAAAAATCAGCACCCGGAAGCACGGACTGCCAGAATCTATTTCCTAGCGTTAACCGAGACCGCGCCCGTATTAGCACGGTGCTACATCTGCTGCTAACGCGTTGAATTTCAACAGCTTGTTAAACTTTTGGGCTTGAGATGGGTTGTCAGTTTGCGTCACATTTCTCTCATGTGAGCGCATCAGGACCGGGTGGCTCTTAGGGCACACCGACCAAGCCGCCCCTCGATGCGCTCCTGCAAAGGAGGTTTGGCATGGGACTGCGGAGTGGGGGCGTTTCCGAGGACTTCCGGAAACAGATGCTGGGTTACGGGCTGACGACGGCGCAAATCCTCTATCGCATGCCGGATCATCCCTCGCTGCTCCAGACCTACGTCTGGCAGAATTACGACATGTTTCCGAAATTTCCGGCGCTGAAGGATTTCCTGGCGTTCTGGCAGGAAAAGCTCGACGGTCCGCTCCATTCAGTCACTGTGGCGCATTCCAAGCTGATCAAGCCGACCGAGCTGCGCGCTGTGGACGGCGTGTTCCGGCTGCATTGAGCGATCAGGCCCCGCGGTCGCAGTAGCGCTTCCACATCGCGCGGTATGCGGCATCCGCCCCGCGCGCATATGAGAAGGCGTTGCCGGCAGCCGAGGCGTTGATCCGTCCGGGCAAGTCGCGGCGCAATCTGTCGAGGTCGGCGATCCCGGCTGCACGGGTTGCCGCGATCTCGACATAGGCCTCCTCGCTGTCGGCGACCCAGTCCGGCAGGCCGAGTGCGGTGAGGATGGCGCCGGCGGCGCGGCTGGGCAGACTGCTTCCGAGCTTCGCCACCACTGGCACGCCCATCTGCAGGGCTTCCCATGTGCTGACGCCGCCATTCTGCGGGAACGGGTCGAGGCAGATATCGACGCGATTGAACGAAGCCAGATGCTCGCTTCGCAAAGTGGCTCCGAGCAGATCGACGCGTTCGGCCGGCAATCGGCAAGCGGCAAACCGCGCCAGCAGATTGCCGCGGACCAGCTGATCGTCAAGCGCAACATCCTTGATCAGGAGTCGTGAGCCCGGCACCCGCTCGAGAATCCTGGACCAGACGTCCACGGCCTCGTCCGAGATCTTGCTGATGCGGTTGAAGACGCCGAACGTGACGAAGCCGTTCGACATCGCCGGCGCCGGTGTCCGCGCAATCCCGTCGGGCAGAGGCGCCAGCGTCACGAAGCACGGCAGGTCGACGATGGTTTCCGCAAACAAATGCCGGACCGCGGACGGAATGGCGACGGGATCCGAGAACAGATAATCGATCGTCGGCAGCCCGGTGCCGGTGCCATGGCCCCAGCCGTGCACCTGAATCGGCGCCGGCTTGCGCGCAAACACGCCGAGGCGGTTTCCTCTGGTGTGGCCGGACAGATCGATCAGGATGTCGACGCCATCGGCGCGGATCTCGGCCGCGAGACGATCGTCGGTCCATTGCGAAGCGTCACGCCAGCGATCGGCGATTTTCTTGAACTCGCTCGTCGTCGCATCCATTTTCGACGAACAGGCGTAGCACACGATCTCGAACTGCGTCCGGTCATGGTGCTCCAGCACCGGCTTGAAGATGAACGCGGCTGAATGCGCGTTGAAATCCGACGAGACATAACCAAGCACCAGACGGCGGTCCGGCTCGCGGCTGTTGTCGTGAGGCGCCGACGATTCGGAGGCGATCTTCGAACCGACACGCTCCCACCACACCTGCCGCGCTTGCTGATGCCGTTCGACGGTGGCGTCCTCCGCAAAGTCGAGCGTGAATATCTTGTTGGAGATCGCGCTCTGCAGGTCAGGCTGGATGTCGAGCGCCCTGTCGAAACTGGCGAGGGCCTCGTCGACCCGGCCAAGTCCGGCGAGGCAAAGGCCCTGTATCATGTGAGCTTGAATCGAACTGGGATCGATCGCGAGCGCCTGCTCGCAATCGTGCGACGCCTGGGCAATTTGCTGTATCTGGAGCAGCACGCCGGCTCGTGCGAGCCAACCATTCGCGTCGTCGGGGGCCAGCGCGATCGCCCGATTGGCGTCCGCCAGGGCTTCGTCAAACCGCTGAAGTTCCCGCAAAGCGATGGCGCGGTTTGCGAGCGCCGCCGCATAATCGGGCTTGATCGACAGCGCGCGGTTCAGGCTTGCGATGGCCTCGTCATAGTTGCGCCGGCGGCAGAGCGCCCAGCCCCGGCCGTTATGGGCTTCGGCAAGATCCGGGTTGAGCGCAAGCGCCTTGTCGTAGCTGTGCAAAGCCTCCTCGTGAAGTTCAAGGGCCACGCTCGCATTACCGAGATTGGAGAAGGTTACGGCGTGGTTGGGCCGCAAGGCGAGGGCCTTTCGATAGCTCGCGCAGGCCGCGTCGTGACGCCGTAGTCCGTTGAGGGCGACGCCCAGGCTCATATGAGCATCGGCAGATCGCGGATCCACGGCAACCGCTCGGCTCAAAAGGATTTCGGCTTGCTGATAGTTCTTGGCATCGGACTCCAGAATGCCGAGCATGTGCAGTGCGATGAATTGGTTGGGCGCGAGCTGCAGGAGCTGCCGATAGGCGGTCTGAGCCTCGGGGAGAAGCCCCATCTTGTGCAGCTGCAACGCGTGCCCGAGCATTGGCAGGATCTCGGCTTTTTGCCGTTTCTCGAGCCGGGCCTTGTGAAATGCACGCTGACCGACGCTGTTGCCCATGAATCAATTCCCCCAGAATCTCGCGGCAAGACTAGTTCAGCGTGACAACCAGGACGAGACGACGGCCGTTCGCCACGACAGCTTCGGACAAGCTTCGGCCGACCGGATCGTCAGGGGGTTACAAACTCGTCCGCGACAATTGCTGCTTCCTCCAAGACTGGATAGTCTGTCTTCGGGATGGACCCATCCGGTGGACGCGGCTCAAACAGGGAGGCAGACAATGGCCAGGCAAAAGGCATCAAGACCCGCAACGAAGACCGCACTGAAGAAGCGGAGCGGCGTCAAGACCGCGGCGCGATCCCCGGCGCGCAAGGCCGTGAAGGCGAAGGCGGGCGCGGCCGCACCGAAGAAGCTCGCGCGTCCCAAGCAACGCATCGCGATCAGCCATCACCGCGAGGAAGATTTCAAGGCCGACGGCCTGCGCGCCTACGCCAAGTACCGCGACCTCGGCATTGCCGAAGCGAGCCACGGCCTCGCGCAAGCTCACGTCATCCGCCTGCAAGGTCCCTGCGATCCGGCCGCAGTGTCGAAGCTGCACTTCCACGACGTCGAATTCCAGATGGTCTATGTGCTCAAGGGCTGGGTGAAGACCTATATGGAGGGGCAGGGCGAGACCTTGATGAAGGAAGGCAGCGCCTGGACCCAGCCGCCGAAGATCAAGCACATGATTTTGGACTATTCGGACGACGTCGAACTGCTGGAAGTCATCCTGCCGGCGGAGTTCAAGACCGTGGAGCTGAAGGCGTAGGTGACGACGCCACGCCGGTCTCTCTGTCGTCATGCCCGGGCTTGTCCCGGGCATGGACGTCTTGGCCGCAGAGAAAGAACGTGGATGACGGGACAAGCCCGGGCATGACGGCGCAGGACCTACGCCAACACCCCCACCACCGCGCCCATCAGACACGTTGTCAGCGTCCCCGACACGATCGACTTCAGCCCGAGCGCGTTGATCTCCTCGCGCCGCTGCGGCGCCATCACGCCGAGGCCGCCGATCATGATGCCGAGGCTGGCGAAATTGGCGAAGCCGCACATCGCATAGAGCATGATCAGGCGCGAGCGCGGATCGAGCGCCTCGGGCGGCAGCTTGGAGAAGTCGACATAGGCGATCAGCTCGTTGAGCACGGTCTTGGTGCCCATCAGGCTGCCGGCCGTCACCGCCTGATCCCACGGCAATCCCATCAGCCAGCACACGGGCGCCATCGCGAGGCCAAGCAGGCGCTGCAACGAGATCGCGGCGCCGCCCATGTTCGGCAGCAAGCCGAGCACGGCGTTGACGAGATAGACCAGCGCCACCAGCACCAGCAGCATCGCGACGATGTTGATCAGGAGCTCGATCCCCGCGCTCGTGCCCTTCACGATCGCATCCATCGTGCCGGAGAGCTCCATCTCGGGATCCTCCAGCGAACCGCCGGTGCGCTTGTCTGAGGTCTCCGGCACCATGATCAGGCTAACCAGGATCGCAGCCGGCGCGCCCAGCACCGAGGCGATGACGAAATGCGCGGCTGCGTCGGGGATGAGGGGGGCAAGGAACGTCGCATAGAGCACCAGCACGGTGCCCGCGATGCCGGCCATGCCGCCGGTCATCACCAGGAAGAGCTCGCTGCGGGTCATCTGCGCAAGATACGGCCGCACGAACAGCGGCGCCTCGACCATGCCGAGGAAGATGTTGGCGGCGGTCGACAACCCCACCGCGCCGCCGACGCCCAGCGTGCGCTCGAGCAGCCAGGCCATGCCGCGCACGATCGGCGGCAGCACGCGCCAGTAGAACAGTAGCGTCGTCAGCACGCTCATCACCAGCACGATCGGCAGCGCCTGGAACGCCAGGATGAAATCGGCACCCGGCACTTTCAGATCGAACGGCAGGGTGCCGCCGCCGACGTAGCCGAACACGAACGAGGAGCCGGCGCGCGAGGCTGCGGAGATCGCTCCGACCGCCTCGTTGATGGCGCCGAAGGCGCGCGCGACGATCGGCAGCTTCAGGAGCACGACCGCTGTGACGAAGGTCGCGACGAGGCCGATCGCCGCCTGCCGCAGTGAGACGGCACGGCGGTTCTCCGCGAGCGCGAAGGCGACCAGCAGCAATGCGAAAATGCCGAGTGCCGATTGCAGGCGCAGCATGATGTCCCCAAAACCCCCAATGATTATGGCCGCGCCTGCGATGCAAAGGCAATGCCGGGCAATGCGGGAGACGTCCCGCTGTTGACAAGCCGTTCAGCCTCAGTCACGCGGGGGCACGAGAAGATCAGGGGGCGGTCGTCCAAGGGTGACCCAGAAGACGATCCAAGAGGCGATGCCAGAGCAGCCAATATCGGGACATCCGCCGGTCAGCGCCCGCGCGCTGCTCTCCCACCGGGCCTTCCTGTTCTTCCTCCTCTCGCGCAGCCTGTCGCGCTTCTCCAGCCAGATCGCGGCGGTCGCTATCGGCTGGCAGATCTACGATCTCACCGGCTCCGCCTTCGACCTCGGCATGGTCGGTCTCGTCCAGTTCCTCCCCACCGCGTTCCTGGTGTTCGTCGCCGGCCATGCCGCCGACCGTTACGAGCGCAAGCGCGTCGTCCAGCTGTGCCAGCTCGCGGAAGCCGCGACCGCGCTCTATCTCGCACTCATCACCTATCTCGGCGCGGCCAGCGAGGTGCAGATCTTCATCGCGACCTTCGTGCTCGGCATCGCCGGCGCCTTCGAGAGCCGGACCACGGCGGCGCTGCTGCCGCTGATCGCGCCGGAGGGCTCGCTCCAGCGCGCCACCGCGGTCTCCAGCGGCGCGGCGCAGGTCGCAACCATCACAGGTCCGGCACTCGGCGGCTTCGCCTATGCAGTGGCGCCGCCTCTTGCCTATGCGGTCATGGTCTTGTTCTGGATTCTCGGGATGATCCTGACCGGCTTCATCCATCCGCGCCCACAGGCGATCGCGAAGGAGGGAACGAGCTCGGACAATATCTTCGCGGGCGTCCGCTTCATCCGCAGCAATCCTGCGATCCTCGGCACCATCTCGCTCGATCTGTTCGCGGTGCTGTTCGGCGGCGTCACCGCGCTGTTGCCGATCTATGCCCGCGATATCCTCCAGACCGGCCCGGTCGGGCTCGGCGTCTTGCGTGCAGCGCCCGCGGTCGGCGCGCTCCTGATGACCATGGTGCTGGCGCGCCACGCCATCTCGCGGCACGTGGGCTTGCGCATGTTCCAGGCCGTGATCGTGTTCGGTCTCGCCACGATCGTGTTCGCCCTGTCGTCCTGGATGTGGCTGTCGGTGCTCGCGCTCGCAATTCTCGGCGCGGCCGACACGATCAGCGTCGTGATCCGCTTCTCGCTGGTGCAGCTCTCGACGCCGGACGAGATGCGCGGCCGGGTCGGCGCGGTGAACTTCCTGTTCATCAATGCCTCGAACCAGCTCGGTCAGTTCGAGAGTGGGGTGGCAGCCGCGCTGCTCGGCGCCATGCCGGCCGCCGTGCTCGGCGGCGTTGCCACCGTCGCCGTGGCGCTGCTCTGGATGAAGCTGTTTCCGAGCCTGCGCAAGGTGCAGACGCTGGAGTAGGGGGAAGGTCTCGTGTCCCGGACGCGGGCCGCGCGCAAGCGGTGCGCCGCCGAGCCGGGACCCATGTGACCGCGAGCGACGTCGGCGAGAGATGGGCCCCGGCTCAGCAGCGCGTCATTTCATGCCGCGCTGCGTCCGGGCACAGGACCGGCTAGCCCCGCCCCACGAACGGCATCTTGGTCGCCATCACCGTCATGGTCAGCACGTTGGCATCGAGCGGCAGGCCGGCCATGTAGGCGACGGCATCGCCGACCGCCTTGGCGTCCATGCGCGGCTCGTGCTTGGTGGTGCCGTCGGGCTGCAGCACGCCGGGGCCGTTGACCATGCGGTCCGTCATCGGCGTTGCGGCATTGCCGATGTCGACCTGGCCGACCGCGATGTCATACATGCGTCCGTCGAGATTCGAGGCCTTGGTGAGGCCCGTGATGGCGTGCTTGGTCGAGGTGTAGGCCGCCGAGAACGGCCGCGGCGCATGCGCCGAGATCGAGCCGTTGTTGATGATGCGGCCGCCGCGCGGGGTCTGGTCCTTCATGATGCGGAAGGCGTGCTGGGTGCACAGGAACGGGCCGGTGAGGTTGGTGTTCACCACCGCCTGCCACTGCTCCAGGCTGAGATCCTCGAAGTTCACGGCGGGTGCGCCCATGCCGGCATTGTTGAATAGCACGTCGAGCCGGCCGTAGGTCGCCTTCACCTTGTCGAACAGCGCGGCGATGGAATCCGGCTTGGTCATATCGGCGGTGACGCAGAGGCTCTTGCCCGCGGGGCCGAGCTTCGCGGTTTCCTCCAACATGTCGAGCCGGCGGCCTGTGAGCACCACGGTGAAGCCGGTGTTCATCAGCGCCAGGGACGCGGCACGTCCGACACCAGTGCCGGCGCCCGTCACCAATGCAATCTTCTTTGCTTCACTCATCGTTTCCTGCCTTTTCTGACGGTGTCAGGTTTTGGGTTCTTTGTCGTTCTTGTAGGGCGGCCGCGGAATGTTCTGATGCGCGGCACGCAGCGCCGCCGACCAGCGCGAGCGCAGATCGTGGTAATAGGGCTCGCCTGCCTCGATGCGGTGGTTGAGATCGGCTTCGCAGGCATCGGAACGCACCACCAGCACGTCGATCGGCAGGCCGACGCCGAGATTGGAGCGCATGGTCGAATCCATCGAGATCAGGCCGGTCTTCAGCGCCTCATAGAGCTCGACGTCATAGTGCATGGCGCGGTCGAGCACCGGCTTGCCGTATTTGTGCTCGCCGATCTGCAGATACGGCGTGTCGGTGGTGCACTCGATGAAATTGCCGGCGGTGTAGACCATGAACAGGCGCATCCGCGAGCCCTTGATCTGGCCGCCGAACAGGAAGGAGACGTCGAAGGAGACGTCCTCGGATTTCAGCGCCGGCCCTTCGGTCGCGTGCACCGCCCGGATCGCCCGGCCGATGCGCTGGGCGGCCTGGAACATGGTCGGCGCGTTCATCAGCGTCTCGAGTTCGCCTGTGTTGGGATCCTCTAGGCCCTCGGTCAGCGTCGACAGCACCGACTGGCTGATGGCGAGGTTGCCGGCACTGGCGATCGCCATGATCCGCTCGCCCGGCTTGGAGAAGATGTGCAGCTTGCGGAAGGTCGAGACGTTGTCGAGGCCGGCATTGGTGCGGGTATCGGCGATCATCACCAGACCGTCCCGAACCAGGATTCCGCAGCAATAGGTCATTTCCAGTCCCCGAACGCGTTTGCGCGGAATTACTAGCCAATTTCGCCGGCCGGTCCAACCCCCGATTCCGCTTGTCATTCCGGGGCGCGACGAAGTCGCGAACCCGGAATCCATTCATCTACGCACCTTGCCGCCCGATGGATTCCGGGTTCGTGCTGCGCGCGCCCCGGAATGACAGTCAACTCTGTCTGTCCGCCGCATCAACCAGAAACGCCTCATCCACCGGCACGCCGAGCGCCGTGACCAGCCGGTTCGTCTCGGCGGCCATGCCGACAATGGCGAGTAGCTCGCCATATTCGGCCTCGGTCATGCCCTTGGCCCGCGCGGCGGCGGTGTGCGAATGGATGCAGTAGCTGCAGCCATGCGCGATCGAGACCGCGACATAGAGCATCTCCTTGACCTTGGGATCGAGCGCGCCGGGAGCCATCACCTCCTTGATGCTCTCCCAGGTTCGCCGCAGCGTCTTCGGATCATGCGCCAGCGCGCGCCAGAAATTGTTGACGAAATCCGACTTTCGCACCTTGCGGATGTCGTCGAAAACGGCGCGCGCTTCGGTGGAGAGCTCATCGTCCGAAAGCAGCTTGACGGTTGCCATGGGGTCCTCGTGGGGCAGATCTGATCCCCGCGAGTGTAACACAGCGCGTGCGATCGGACGGCTGCGCCTAGCCCTGCCACTGCGATTGTGATTGCGACTGCCCGCCGCGGCCGGCCTGCTCGACCTTGACTGCCACCGTCAGCGTCTCCGTGCCGCCGCCATAGCGGGTGCCGCGCACTGGAGCGGCGCCGAGATAGTCGAGCCCGATCGCGACGCGGACATGGGCGTCGGTGGCGCAGATGCTGTTGGCGGGGTCGAAGCCGATCCAGCCCAGATCAGGCACGTAGGCCTCGGCCCAGGCGTGGCCGGCGTCCTGATGCACCGTGCCGTCCGACCGCAGGAAATGTCCGGAGACGAAACGCGCCGGCACCCCGCCGCTGCGGGCGCAGGCAATGAAGATGTGCGCGTAATCCTGGCAGACGCCGCGCTTGAGCGCGAACGCCTCGGCCGCGGAGGTCCCGCTGTTGGTCGGGTCCTCGTCAAAGGTCATGTGATCGCTGATCTCGGTCATCAGCGTGTGCAGGAAGCCGAGCGTGTCGCTCTCGGCCTCGCTGCGCAACTGCCGCGCGACCGCCAGCATCGCCGGATTGACCAGGGTCAGGTCGGTCTGGCGCAGAAACATGCCGGCCGGAAAGCGCTCGTCCGCGCCGCGCAGCACGCCGCCGGTGTCGTGGGTCTCAATCAAGCCCTCGGCGATGATCTGAATGTCGCCGACGGGACCGCAGGACAGCACATGGGTGACGTTGCCGAACGCATCCTCATGCGTGTCGAGCTTGGTGTCCGTGGAGACATCGATCTGCCATTCCGCCACATATTGCCCGTCATGGCTGCCGGGCGTCATGCGCAAGATCTGGATCACGCTGGTGGCCGGCGGCTCGTAGCGATAGGTGGTGGTGTGCTGGATTCGCAGGCGCATGGTGTTTCTGATCGGTCATTCCGGGATGGTCCGAAGGACCAGACCCGGAATCTCGAGATTCCGGGTTCGATGCTTCGCATCGTCCCGGAATGACGAAGGGTGAGAGTTTCGGTCCTGACTAGATCAAATACTGCTTCGTGATGATTTCGCCCAGCCTGGAATTATCTGCGATGAATTCCTGAATGAATTCATGCACGCCATGCTGGAAAATGTCGTTCATATTGCTGTGTTCCAGCCGGTTGCGGATGCCGCGGGCGTGGCGCTGGGCGGGGCCCTGGCGGCCATAGGCGACGCCGATCTGGTCGAGGTTGCGCACCAGATTGCCGTAACAGCTTGCGAGCGAGCGCGGCAGCGTGTCGTTGAGGATCAGGAGATCCGCGATCAGCCACGGCTTCAGCGTCTCGCGATAGACCCAGTGATAGGCCGTCAGTGCCGAGACCGAGCGCAGGATCGAGCTCCACTGATAGAAATCGAGCGGGCCGCCGACGTGCTCTTCCTCGGGCAGGAGCACGTGATACTTCACATCGAGAATGCGCGCGGTGTTGTCGGCGCGCTCCAGATGCACGCCCATCCGCGAGAACCAGTAGGCGTCGTTGCGCAGCATGGTCCGGTAGGCCGAGCCGTCGAAGCGCAGCGAAGTCTCCTGCACGAAACGCAGGAATTTCGCGAGATCCTCGCGCGTGGAGGTGCCCTTGCTCCAGACCGCCTGGAGCTCGATCCAGGCGGAGTTGATGGTGTCCCACATCTCGCTGGTCAGTGCGGTGCGCACCGAGCGCGAGTTCAGCCGCGCCGCCTCGATGCAGTTCCTGATCGAGGACGGATTGTTTGCCGAGAACGAGAGATAATCGACGACGTTGTTCTCGTTGGCTTCCTCGTATTGCTGATAGAAGCTGCCGGCGACGCCGGCCGTGAGCAGCGCTGAGTCCCATTCATTGGTCTTGCCGATATAGGCGGCGGGAAGCGCGGTGACGCGCAAGGTCGCATCGATGGTGCGCGCGAGGTACTCGGCACGTTCGACGTAGCGGGCGAGCCAGTAGAGGTTTTCGGCGGTACGCGACAGCATTCGCTCTACTCGTCCAGGATCCAGGTGTCTTTGGTGCCGCCGCCCTGGCTGGAATTGACCACCAGGGAGCCTTCCTTCAGCGCGACGCGGGTCAGCCCGCCCGGCACGATCGTGGTACGCTTGCTGCCCGTGAGCACGAAGGGCCTTAAGTCGACATGGCGCGGCGCAAGACCCGATGCCGTGCAGGTCGGGCAGGTCGAGAGCGCCAGCGTCGGCTGCGCGATGAAACCTTCCGGCTCGCGCTTGAGCTTCTCGCGGAAGGCTTCGATGGTCGCTTTCGTTGCGGCAGGTCCAATCAGCATGCCGTAGCCGCCGGAGCCGTGGACCTCCTTGACGACGAGCTCGCTCAAGTTGTCCAGCACGTAAGCGAGGTCCTTGGGTTCGCGGCAGCGCCAGGTCGGCACGTTCTTCAGGATCGGCTCCTCCCCGAGATAGAACTTCACGATGTCGGGCATGTAGGAGTAGATCGCCTTGTCGTCGGCAATGCCGGTGCCGACGGCATTGGCGAGCGTGATGTTGCCGGCTGCATAGGCCGACATCAGCCCGGGCACGCCGAGCACGGAATCGGGACGGAAGGTGAGGGGATCGAGGAAGTCGTCGTCGACACGGCGATAGATCACGTCGACCCGTTTCAGCCCTTCCGTCGTCCGCATGAACACTTCGTTGTTCTTGACGATGAGGTCGCGGCCCTCGACCAGCTCGATGCCGAGCTTGTCGGCCAGAAAGGAGTGCTCGTAATAAGCCGAGTTGTAGACGCCGGGCGTGAGCAGCGCGACTGTCGGCTCACTGGACGCGCTTAGTGGTGCCACCGAGCGGAGCGCAGCGAGCAGCTCGTCCGGATAGCGCTCGACCGGCGCCACCTTGTGGCGGGCGAACAGATCCGGAAACAGCCGCATCATGATCTCGCGGTTTTCCAGCATGTAGGACACGCCGGACGGCGTGCGGGCGTTGTCCTCCAGCACTATGAAATCTTCGGCGTCGACCCGGACGATGTCGATGCCGGCGATGTGCACATAGACGTCGTGCGGCACCTGCTGGCCGTTCATCTCGGGCCGGAACACCGGGTTCTGGAAGATCAGATCATCGGGCACGATCTCGGCGCGCAGGATGTCGCGGCCGTGATAGATGTCGCGCAGGAACATGTTCAGAGCGCGCACCCGCTGCTTCAGGCCCTTTTCCAGCAGCGTCCATTCCTTGCCGGACATGATCCGCGGAATCACGTCGAAGGGAATCAGGCGCTCGGTGGAGTCGGAGTCCCCGTAGACGGCGAAGGTGATGCCGATGCGTCGGAACAGGAGCTCGGCCTCCTGGCGGCGATATTCGAGCGCCTCGGGAGGCGTCTCCTTGAGCCAGCGTGCCAGCTCCTGATAGGCGGGGCGAAGGTCCCCACCCGGAATGTTCATTTCATCAAACGCGACTGCCATAGATCCCGACTTGTCTCCGCAAGGCGTTGCGTCATTGGACAGGCCGCCAAGCCCTAGTGAAGGCCGTAACGTCCCGCGTCCATGCGGCAAGAGTGCATGACTTTCATGTGGTAGCAAGGGCCGGGCCATCGCGATAAGCATGGAGGATGGGCATTTGCCGGGGACGGCTGGCGGCGTGCCTGAAAAAATGGCTGAGGACTGCTTATTTCGGCAGCAAAACCGCGTGACTTCAACGCGTTACCTCGGCAAAGTCGGCGCCACAGGTGAGGGATAGTTTTATGAGCGAGATCGTCACGGCGGGCATTCTGGTCATTGGGGACGAAATCCTGTCGGGCCGGACCAAGGACAAGAACATCGGCTTCATCGCCGAATATCTGACCAATATCGGCATCGACCTGAAGGAGGTCCGCGTCGTCGCCGACGACGAGCCCGACATCATCGCCGCACTGGATGCGCTGCGGCATCGCTACACCTACGTCTTCACCACCGGCGGCATCGGCCCGACCCATGACGACATCACCGCCGACAGCGTCGCCAAGGCGTTCGGCGTCGGCATCGATCATCATCCGGAGGTGGTCGCGCGCTTCCGCGAGCGCTGGAGCGAGCAGGACCTCAACGAGGCCCGCCTGCGCATGGCCCGCATCCCCGACGGTGCTGAGCTGATCCAGAGCGCGACCATCCTCGCGCCCGGCTTCAAGATCGGCAATGTCATCGTGATGGCCGGCGTGCCCTCGATCATGCAGGCGATGATGGACATCGTCTCGCCGAAGCTGAAATCGGGCGTGCGCATGCTGTCCGAATCGGTCCGCGCCAATGCGCGGGAAGGCGATATCGGCAGCCCGCTACGCGCGATCGCAGAAGCCCATCCCGACACCATCATCGGCAGCTATCCGTTCATGGACGAGGACTCGAGGCCCAACACCAATCTCGTGGTGCGCTCGCGCGATGCGGACAAGCTCGCGGCCGCGATGGCCGCGGTGAAGGAAATGCTGGCGGGATTGAACGTCAGCCGCTAGCACCTGACGGCCGACGGACGAAGCAGGAGACGACAATGGCGGGTGAAGCACCGGAACTCAGCGCGCAGGAGCGGGCGGGCAAGGCCTTCCCGGTCTCATGGGACCAGTTCCACCGGGATTGCCGGGCGCTGAGCTGGCGGCTCAACGAGGTCGGTCCGTTCCATGCGGTGATTGCGATCACCCGCGGCGGCCTGGTGCCGGCCGCGATCGTGGCGCGCGAGCTTGGCGTGCGCGTGATCGATACGGTCTGCATCGCGAGCTACGATCACAACAAGCAGGGCGACCTCCAGGTCCTCAAGGGAATTTCCGAGGCGGCGATGAAGCTCGGCGGCGGCACCGGCAAGGGCCTGTTGATCGTCGACGACCTCGTCGACACCGGCAAGACCGGCAAGCTGGTGCGCGAGATGCTGCCCGATGCGCATTTCGCCACCGTCTACGCCAAGCCGATGGGTCGTCCGCTGGTCGATACCTTCATCACGGAGGTGTCGCAGGACACCTGGATCTTCTTTCCCTGGGACACCGCGCTGTCTTACCACCCGCCGCTGCGCGACGGGGCGGCGTGAATTCCGCCGTCATTGCGATGGGCGGAGCGACGAAGCAATCCAGACTGCTTCCGCAGATGCATTTCTGGATTGCTTCGCTTCGCTCGCAATGACGCGCGGAGGCGCCCATGGCCCTGCAAAACCGCGTCACCCCCACCGGCGACATCATCGCCACCTCTCATCGCGGCCTGTTCACAGGCAATCGCGGCATCATCCACGATCCCGCCACGAAGACGCTGCTGAAGAAGCGCTGGTCGTCGCCGGCCTGGCTCACCTGCACCTGCGAATTCCGCGGGCGGCGCCGCGAAGTGATGGCGCAGCGGAGCTGGACCGAGCTGTTCTTCCTGGACGAGGCCACTGCGCTTGCCGCCGGCCATCGGCCCTGCTTCTACTGCCGCCGCGACGATGCCAATCGCTTCCGGGCCGCATGGGAAAAGGGCAATCGCGTACAAGGCGTCCGCATGCACGATATCGACACGGTGCTGCATCACGAGCGGCTCGAACACGGCAGGAAACGGCTGCACGAACTGCTCATGCCGTTCGAGCAGCTTCCCGAAGGAGCGATGGTTCAGCAGGGTGACGAGAGCTTTCTGGTGACGCAGGGCAGGGCGCTGTTGTGGTCACCTGGGGGCTATACCACGATCGAGCGTCAGCTTGGCGAGGCGGCGCTACTGACGCCGCCTTCGATATTGCGCACGTTAAACGCGGGCTATCTGCCGGTGCTGCATCCGACGGCGTCGCGTTAGCGTCGCGCCGACCGCCGCTACCCCAGCTTCTCGCGCGCCAGCGCCGCCCCGGCGCCGAGCGCCATCAGCTTGGCCTCGGCGATCTCGCGACGCATCGGCGCCATGCCGCAATTGGTGGTGGCGATGATGTTGCTCTTGGGGACGAATTTCGACACCGCGTCGATCACCTTCACGACGTCCTCGGCGGTCTCGACCGTGTCGCTGGCGACGTCGATCACGCCGGCTTGCACCACCTTGGTCTTGAGCAGAGCCAACAGGTCGAGCGGGACCTTCGAATTGCGGCACTCGATCGCGACCTGCTGGATCGGGCTCGCATCGATCACCGGGAAGATTTGCTCGTACTGCCGCCACTGGCTGCCGAGCGTCTCCTTCCAGTCGGTGTTGGCCTTGATGCCGTAGCCGTAGCAGATGTGAACGGCGGTGGTGCAGGTCAGGCCCTGCGCGGCGCGCTCCAGCGCCTTGATGCCCCAGTCGTTGACCTCGTCCATGTAGACGTTGAAGGCGGGCTCGTCGAACTGCACGAGGTCGACACCGTCGGCCTGCAGCGCCTTGGCCTCCTCGTTCAGGAGCTCGGCGAAAGCGAACGCCATCTTGACGCGGTCGCCATAGTAGCGGTCCGCGATGGTGTCGATGATGGTCATCGGGCCTGGCAGGGTGAACTTCAGCTTCTTCTTGGTGTGCGAACGCGCCACGCGCGCCTCGTCGGCGTGAACGCGTCCCCTGAGACGGAGCGGGGCGACCACCTGAGGCACCATCGCCTTGTAGCGGTCCTTGCGAATGCCCATCTCGACCTTGTGCGCGAAGTCGATGCCTTCGACCTTCTCCAGGAAGCCGTGCACGAAATGCTGGCGGGCCTGCTCGCCCTCGGTGACGATGTCGATACCGGCGTCCTCCTGGATCTTCAGCCAGATCAACGTCGCGTCGCGCTTGGCGCGCAAGAGCTCGTCGCCCTGCGACTTCCAGGGCGCCCACAGCATGTTGGGTTCGGCGAGCCATTCCGGCTTCGGCAAGGAGCCGGCGATCGTGGTTGGAAACAGCATGGCGGCCCTCCCGGCAGGTTGTGTTGCGCCCCTTCCTGCCATGTCCTAACGTCGAGGTACAGAACAACAAAAGTCGTCATTGGCTGGCGGCAGTGACAGGGACGGCCGAAAGGAAAGGTCCAAGGGAAAGATCATGATCGACCTCTATTACGCGCCGACGCCGAATGGCTGGAAAATCTCGATCATGCTGGAGGAACTCGGGCTTCCCTATACGGTGAAGCCCGTCAACATCCGTGCCGGCGAGCAATTCAGCCCCGAGTTTCTGGCGATCTCCCCGAACAATCGCATCCCTGCGATCATCGACCACCGCCTGCCGATGGCGGCGCCGCGTTCTCGGCATTCGAGACCGGCGCGATCCTGATCTATCTGGCGGAGAAGTCCGGCCGTCTCTTACCCACGGACCTGCGCGGCCGCTCCACCACCATCCAATGGGTGATGTGGCAGATGGCTGGCCTCGGGCCGATGCTCGGGCAACACGGCCATTTTGCGCTCTACGCGGCAGAAAAAATCCCCTATGCGATCGAGCGCTACCGCGACGAGGCGGCGCGGCTCTACGGCGTGCTCGACCGCCAGCTCGGCAGGACCGGCGCCTATGTCGCCGGCGACTACTCGATCGCCGACATCGCCTGCTTCCCCTGGACCATGACGCACAAGGCGCAAGGCTTCACGCTCGACGACTATCCGAACGTGAAGCGCTGGTATGCCGAGGTGCGCGCCCGGCCGCAGGTGCAGGCGGGCCTTGCGATCGGAAAATTCGTCAAGGAGCCGTTCGACGAGGAATCACGCAAGATCATGTTCGGCCAGCGTGCGAAGGAAATGCTGGGGAAGCGTTAGTACCCGTTCCTCATGGTGAGGAGCGCCGCAGGCGCGTCTCGAACCATGAAGGCCCGACCGTCACCCTGGCCATCCTTCGAGACGGCCGCTCCGCGGCCTCCTCAGGATGAGGTCCGTCAGTAAAGGAAACGCCATGATCGAATTCTTCTTCGACTGCTCCAGCCCCTGGACATACCTCGCCTTCCACAACATCCAGCCGCTCGCGAAGGAGCTCGGGGCGGAGATCGTCTGGCGGCCGATCCTGGTCGGCGGCATCTTCAACACGGTCAATCCGAGCGTCTATGCCCAGCGTGAGAAGCCGGTACCGCTGAAGGCGCGGTACATGAAAAAGGACCTCGATGACTGGGCGCGCTCGGCGGGACTTGCGATCAAGATGCCGCCCACCGTCTTTCCCGTGAACAGCGTGAAAGCCATGCGCGGCTGCATCTGGCTCGGTCAAGACATGGTGCCGTTCGCCACCGCCGTGTTCGAGGCCTATTGGGGCGCGGACAAGGACATCTCGCAGGACGCGGTGCTGGCCGAGATCTGCAAGAAAGTCGGCATCGACGAGCAGAAGTTTTTCGCCGGCATCGCAGAGCAGGGCATCAAGGACCAGCTCAAGGCCAATACCGAGGAGGTCGTGGCCCGCGGCGGCTTCGGCTCGCCGACGATCTTCGTCGGCAAGACCGACATGTATTTCGGCAATGACCGCATGCCGCTGATCCGCGAGGCGCTTCTGCGCCGCAAGGCGAGTGCAGCCTGATGGTGAGGGCCGTCGTCTGCCGCGAACTCGGCCCGCCCGAGACATTGCGGCTGGAGGAGTTTCCTTCGCGCGCGTTGAAGCCCGGCGAGGTGCGCGTCGCGATCCGCGCCGCCGGACTGAACTTTCCGGACGTGCTGATGGCCGCCGGCGAATACCAGCTCAAGCCGGAGCTGCCGTTCACCCCCGGCATGGAAGCCGCCGGCGACATCACCGAAGTGGGCGCGGAGGCGAGCGGCGTTGCCGTCGGCGACAAGGTCATCGTCAAGATGCGCCACGGCGCCTTCACCGACGAAGCGGTGGTGACACCGTCGCAGCTCACCCCGATGCCGTCGACGTTCGACTATGCGGAAGCTGCGACCTATCTCGCTGGGCATGGCACGGCCTATCACGCGCTGATCGATCGCGGCCGGGTCGAGCCTGGCGAGGTGCTGCTGGTGCATGGCGCCGGTGGCGGTGTCGGCCTTGCCGCCGTCGAGATCGGCAAGATGCTGGGCGCGACCGTGATCGCGACCGCGTCAAGCGACGAGAAGCTTGCGATCGCCGAATCGCGCGGCGCCGATCATCTCGTCCGCTACGACCGCGAGCCGTTTCGCGATGCCGTCAAGCGCATCACCGACGGCCGCGGCGCCGACGTCGTGTTCGATCCCGTCGGCGGCCAGGTCTTCGAGGATTCGATGCGCTGCATTGCCTGGGGCGCGCGGCTGCTCGTGATCGGCTTCACCGGCGGCATCGGCTCGGCCAGGACCAATCTGTTGCTGATAAAGGGCGCCAGCGTGCTGGGCGTGCGCGCCGGCGAAGCCGTGCGAAGGAACCCTGGGCTCGGCGAGGTGCGCTTGAAGGCGCTCTTGCAATGGGCGGAGGAGGGCAAGCTGCGCCCGAACGTCTCGCACCGCCTGCCGCTCGAGGATTATGCGAAGGCGATGCGGCTGTTGCTCGACCGCAAGGCGATCGGACGGGTGGCGCTGGTGATGGATTGACGGTGCCGTAGGGTGGGTTAGCCGAAGGCGTAACCCACCACTTCTGCTTGCGCGGTAATGAGAGTGGTGGATTACCTGCGCTTACCCACCCTACGAACCTATTTGTACTCCCGCTCCGTCCACCACGGGAAATAGTCTGGCATATCAGTCGACACCTTGTTCTTGAACTGTGCCGGACGCTTCTCCAGGAACGACACCACGCCTTCTTTGACGTCGTCCGAGCGCCCCCGTGCATAGATGCCGCGGCTGTCGACCTTGTGGGCCTCCATCGGATCGTCGGCGCCCATCATGCGCCACATCATCTGGCGGATCAGCGCCACCGACACAGGCGCGGTCTTCGCGGCGAATTCCTTGGCGAGCGCGCGGGCGGTCGGCAGCAGATCATCGGGCGCGACGACCTTGCTGACGAGGCGTCCGGCAAGCGCTTCCTGCGCCGGGAAGACGCGGCCCGAATAGCACCATTCGAGCGCCTGCGAGATGCCGACGATGCGCGGCAGGAACCAGCTCGAGGCCGCCTCGGGCACGATGCCGCGCTGGGAGAACACGAAGCCGAACCGCGCGGCCTCCGATGCGATGCGGATATCCATCGCGAGCTGCATGGTGACGCCGATGCCGACGGCCGGGCCGTTCACCGCCGCGATCACCGGCTTGAGGCACTTGAAGATGCGCAAGGTCACCTGGCCGCCGCCGTCGCGCACCTGCGGATCGCTGTAATCGACCTTGCCGTCGGCGAGGCGCTTCACCGGTCCGCGTCGCGCGTCGCGGTCGAACGTGTCGGCGCCCGAGGAGAGATCGGCGCCCGCGCAAAAGCCGCGGCCGGCGCCGGTGACGATGATGGCGCGGACATCGTCGTCCTTGTCGGCAGCGTCGAACGCGTCGATCAGCTCGCTCTGCATCTGCGCGTTGAAGGCGTTGAGCTTGTCGGGCCGGTTCAGCGTGATGGTGAGGATCTGCTCGGCGACCTCGTATTTGATCGTCTCATACGCCATGGTGTTTCCTTCCCTGTCATTCTTGAATTGATTGTGTCATTGCCGGGCTTGACCCGGCAATCCATCTTCCTAAAGAGGATGGATGCGCAGGGCGAGGCCGCGCTTGTGCTCAGACGCTACTTCGCCGGCGGGCTTGGCCAGGGCCGCTGCGCGCCGCGCAGGCCCTCGAACGCCTTGGCCATGCCGAGCACGCCGAGATCGTCGAAGCGGCGGCCGACGATCTGCACGCCGATGGGAAAACCGTTGGCATCGAAGCCGCCATTGACGGAGACCGCAGGATTCTCCGACATATTCCACGGCACGGTATAGGCGATGTGCTCGAACGGCTTCATGGGATCGTTGGTGGGCGAAGCCCATTCCGCCGGATAGTTCACGTTCGGCGCGGTCGGCGAGATCACGTAGTCGAGTTCGCAGAACAGCTTTCCCGCCGCGGCGCGGATTGCCATGGTCTGGTTGAAGCCGCGGATGACGTCGACGCCCGAAAGCTTCGCACCGGACTCGCCCCATTTGAAAATGTAGGGCAGCACCTTGGCCTGCTCAGCCGGCGTCAGCCTGGACAGATCGTCCCACATCCGCGCGCGCCAGAAATTGTCGAGGCCGTCGAGCATCTCGCGTGTGAGGATGCCGTCGACTTCGGTGACGACGCTGCCTGCGGATTCGAGCGCCTTGGCAGCCTTCACCGCGACCTCGCGCACCGACTTCTCCAGCGGCAGGCCGCAGCCGGGATCGAGCATCAGGCCGATGCGCAGCTTGCCCGGCGACTTTTCCAATCCTTTCCAGTTGAGCGGCTCGGCGGGTAGGCTCGTGCCGTCGCGCCGGTCGGGTTTGGCGATCACGCTCATCATCAGCGCGCAATCGTCGACCGTGCGGGTCATGGGACCTGCAACGCGGCCGACATAGGTCGGTTCGATCGGCACGCGGCCGAAGCTCGGCTTCAAGCCAACGAGGCCACACCAGGCGGCGGGCAGGCGCACCGAGCCGCCGATATCGGTGCCGAGATGCAGCGGTCCATAGCCGGCCGCAGCGGCGGCGCCGGCGCCCGCACTGGAGCCGCCGGGGTTCTTGGTGAGGTCCCAGGGATTGCGCGCGAGCGCGTGGTAGCTGGAGAGCCCCGAGGACAGCATGCCGTAATCGGGCATGGTGGTTTTCGCGAAGATGATCGCGCCGGCTTCGCGTAGCCGCGCCGCGGGCGGCGCGTCCTTCTCTGCCGGCACCAGCTTGACGCTGGCCGCGCCGAGCGGCACCGGCACGCCCTTGGTCGCAATGTTGTCCTTCACCGTCACAGGCACGCCGTCGAGCGCGCCGGATGGTTCGCCGCCGGTCCAGCGCGCGGTCGAAGCCTTGGCGGCCTCGCGCGCGCCGTCGGGATCGAATGCATAGAGCGCCTTCAGATGCGGTTCCCACGCCGCGACATGCGCGAGCACGTCCTCCAGCACCTCGCTCGGCGAGAATTGCTTGGCGCGATAACCCGCGATCAGATCGACCGCGGACAGATCGTGCAGCGAGGTGACCGTCTCTTCGGCCCTCGGCCTATGCATTGCCACCTACCGGCATGCGGGTCTCGATGATGCGGGCGAACATGCTGGCGCCGATCGGCAGGATCTTGTCGTCGAGCACGAAGCCGGGATTGTGCACGGGCACCGAACCGTCATGGCCGACCCAGAAATAGGCGCCGGGGATGGTCTCCAGCATGTCGGCGAAATCCTCGCTGCCCATCTTCGGCTGGGCGCGCGTGATCACGTTGGCGGGATCGACGATGGTGCGCGCGACCTCCTCAACCACCTTGGACTGTTCGACTTGGTTGACCAGCACATTGAAAGTGTCGCGGATGTCGACGTCGATCACGCATTGGTAGGCGCTGGCGATGCCGGCGCAGATGGTGCGGATGCGTTCGCTGACGAGGGTGCGCACTTCCTTCGAGAAGGTGCGGATGGTGCCGCAGAGATGTGCATCGCCAGGAATGACGTTGTAGGCTGAGCCGGCGTGGATCTGGGTGATCGACACCACCGCGGCCTGCAGCGGCTCGACGTTGCGGCTGACGATGGTCTGGATCGCCTGCGCCAGCGTGGTCGCGATGACCACCGCGTCCTTGGAGCGCTCGGGCATCGCACCGTGCGCGCCGTAGCCGGTGATGCGCAGGTCGAAAAAGTCAGCGCTCGCCATCGCCGGGCCGGGCAGGATCGCGATCTCGCCGTGGTTGAGATCGGGCGCGTTGTGCAGGCCGTAGAGCTCGTCGCAGGGAAACTTCTCGAACAGCCCGTCCTTGATCATCGCGCGGGCGCCGCCGAGGCCTTCCTCGGCCGGCTGGAAGATCAGGTGCACGGTGCCGTCGAAATTCCTGGTCTCGGCGAGATAGCGCGCGGTGCCGAGCAACATGGTGGTGTGGCCGTCATGGCCGCAGCCGTGGAAGCGGCCTGGAATCTTCGAGCTCCATTTCAGATTGGTGTTCTCTTCCATCGGCAGCGCGTCCATGTCGGCGCGCAGGCCGATGCGCTTGGTGCCCGTGCCCTTGCCCTTGATGACGCCGATCACGCCGGTGCCGCCGAGACCGCGATGCACCTCGATGCCCCAGCTCTTCAGCTTGTCGGCGACGATGCCGGAAGTGCGCACTTCCTCGAAGCCGATCTCGGGATGGGCGTGGAGGTCGCGCCTGATGGCGGTGAGCTCGTCGGCATAACCGTCGATGCGGTCGATCGTGGGCATGTGTTCTCCAGTCAGCGTGAGGGAGGTGTGAAAACGGGGCCGTTCGGCTTGGTGCGGATGCCCGGGCGCAGGCGCGTCCAGGGCAGAGTGGCGGTGTCAGCGGGCATCGCGCCGGGCGCGGCGCAGATCATCAGCTTTTCGGCGATCGGCTCGAAATCGGCGCGGAAATGCACCGAGCTCTTGTTGACCAGGATCTTCTCGCGCGTCGGCTCGATGCCGACATAGCGGTACATCGCCTGGTCAGCGAGCTGGGCCTTGTGCGAGGACACGACCACGCGGACATCGCCGATGCGCAGGCATGCGGAGGGGCCCATCTCCATCTCGCGGCCGCCATAATAGGGGCCGGGCGCGATGAAGCGGCCGTCGGAAAGCGTCTCGACGACGAAGGTTTCGGTATAGGGCTCGTCACCGGGAATGCCGGACTTGCCGCCGAGCGACAGCGTCACGGTGGCGCCGACGCCGGCCTCGTGTGCCGCCTTGGCCGAGGCCGGATCGTAGATCGCCCCCGTCGCGGCGCTCGCCTTGTTGCGCACAAGCGCGCGCAGCATGCCGGTCGTGTCGGAATCGCCGCCGGCGCCGGGATTGTCCTGGGTGTCGGCGATGATGATCGGCTTGCTTGCGTTCCTGGACAGCTCCATCGCATGACGCACACCGTCGTCGGGCGACCAGATCCTGCCGTCGAAATCGTTCTCGTGGCTTTCGATCAGCTTCACCATCGCATCGGCCGCACGATCGGCATCGGCTTGTGTCGTCCCATAGGCGAACACGCTCGGCCCGCAATCGCGGAAGTCGGCGGCGGGGAAGCCCGGCGCGAAAGAGAGTGTCGGAACCGCATCGCTCTCCAGCGCGGCGAGCTTCTCATAGATGCCTTTGGTGGGCTGATCGTTGGTGCACTGCCAGCTGATGGGGATCAGGAACGGCAATTGCCGGAACGATCTTGCCAGGCGCTGCTTCGTCTTCAGCAACAGTGCGAGATGCCGCGCGGAGGCTCGGCCCGTCTCGGCCATGTCGACATGCGGATAGGTGCGGTAGGCGATCAGCGCGTCGGCATGCGCGATCATCTCGGGCGTGACGTTGGCGTGCAGGTCAAGGCTGGCAACCAGCGGAACATCCTTGCCGATGACGCGGCGCACGCGCGCCAAAATTTCGCCTTCGCCGTCGTCGAGATGCTCGGTCACCATGGCGCCATGCAGGTCGAGATAGACCGCATCGAGCGGACCGGCGGCCGCGATGCCGCCGACCATCACCTTCACGATGCGCTCGAAGGCATCCTTGGTGACATGCGCCGACGGGCTGGCACCGCAGGCGATGGTGGGAATGAGTTCCCAGCCGCTCTCGTCGGCGCTGTCGACGAACCCAGCGAGACCGACATTGATGCGCCGCATCACCTTCAACACGTCGGCACCTTCAGTCATCGCCGGCCAGCCGCCGCCATGTTGAAAATCCGCGAACGTCGCCTTCGTCGGAGCGAAGGTGTTGGTCTCGTGCAGGAAGCCGCCGACGGCGATACGTGTCATCAATTCAAGTCCAGTCATCAAGAGTGCGCGAAATTTGCCCCGGCCTTGCTGCAAGGGCAAGGTGGGAAGCAATCGCGCCACGCATAGGGTCAGATCGTTTTGGGAATGCTGCTCCGCGGTCATTCCGGGGCGCGCCCCTCTTGGGCGCGAGCCCGGAAGCCATTGTGCGGCGAAGTCTGCAGCCTGATGGATTCCGGGCTCATCGCTTCGCGATGCCCTGGAATGACGACGGAGAGAGTTACGCGGTCGCCCCCACGCCCTCCGACACCGGCCGGAAGTTCGCAAAATCCCAGTCGCGGCCGGGAGCGGCATCCAGCAGCGCCTTGGTATAGGCCTCCTTCGGGTGCGTCAGCACCTCGGCGGCGGGACCCTGCTCGACGACGCGGCCATGCTGCATCACCACCACCTCGTCGCAGATTTGCGCGGCGACGCGAAGGTCGTGGGTGATGAACAGGATCGCAATGCCGAGCCGCTTCTGGATCTCGTCGAGCAGTTCCAGCACCTGCGCCTGCACGGAGACATCGAGTGCGGAGACGGCCTCGTCTGCGACCAGCACGTCCGGATCGAGCGCGAGCGCACGCGCGATGGCGATGCGCTGGCGCTGACCGCCGGAGAACTGGTGCGGATAGCGCGACACCGCGTCGGCCGGCAGGCCGACGAGCTCAAGCAGCTCGCGCGCCCGCTTCATCGCGTCGGCGTGGGCCACGCCGTAGTTGACCGGGCCTTCGGCGATGCTCTCGCCGACGGTGACGCGCGGGTTGAGCGAACGGTAGGGATCCTGGAACACGATCTGGATCTTCTGCCGGTGTGGCTGCAGCAGGCGGCGCGAGATGTCGGCGATCTCGCGGCCGGCGAGACGCACGCCGCCGGAGGTCGGATCGATCAGGCGCACGATGCAGCGCGCGACCGTCGACTTGCCGGAGCCGCTCTCGCCGACGATGCCGAGCGTGCGGCCCTTGCGCAGCGTCAGCGTCACCTTGTCGGCGGCCACGACCTCGCGGCCTTTGCCGAAGAAGGAGCGCTCCTTGTAGATCTTGCCGAGCTCGTTGGCTTCGAGCACGACCGGCTCGCGGCTCTGCGCGCGCGGCGGCCGCGGCACCAGGCTCGGCACCGAGGAGAGCAGATTGCGGGTGTACTCCATGGTCGGATTGCGCAGCACGGTGTCGAGGGGGCCGGTCTCGACCAGGCGGCCCTGCCGCATCACCGCGACGCGGTCGGCGATCTCGGCGACCACGCCCATGTCGTGGGTGATGAACAGCACCGCGGTGCCGTGATCGCGCTGGAGGTCGCGGATCAGCGTCAGAATCTGCTTCTGTGTGGTGACGTCGAGCGCGGTGGTCGGCTCGTCCGCAATGAGCAGCTTCGGCTCGAGCACCAGCGCCATCGCGATCATGATGCGCTGGCGCTGGCCGCCGGAGAGGCGGTGCGGATAGGAAGCGAAGATGCGCTCGACCTGGGGCAGGCGGACATGCTCCATCATGTCGAGGATGCGCTTCTTGCGTGCCCTGCCGTCGAGATCAGTATGGGCGCGCAGCACCTCATCGATCTGGCGGCCGACCGGCACCACCGGATTGAGCGCGGTCATCGGCTCCTGGAAGATCATCGCCATCTGCGTGGCACGGAGCTGGCGCAGGCGGCGGTCGGTCGCGCTCAGCAGCTCCTCACCGACCAGCTTGACGCTGCCGCTCGTCGGCACCAGCGTGCCCTTGGGCAACAGGCCCATCGTGGTGAGCGAGGTCACCGACTTGCCCGAACCGCTTTCGCCGACGAGGCACAGCGTCTCGCGCTCGCGCACCTGGATCGAGATGCCGTCGATGATCTTCGTTGCGCCCGGCTTCTTGCCGACGGAAACGACGAGGTTGTTGATGTCGAGGATGGTGTTGCTCATGCCGCCAAACTCTCGCTCGTCATTCCGGGGCGCGCGTGAGCGCGAGCCCGGAATCCATTGAGCCGCGATGCAAGTGGTGAGGTGGATTCCGGGTTCGCGACTTCGTCGCGCCCCGGAATGACGAAACTGAGGATAATCACTTCCCCTCCCGCTGCTTCATGCGCGGATCGAGGGCGTCGCGGGCGGCATCGCCAATCAGATTGATGCTGAGGATGGCAATCGAGAGCAGCAGGCCCGGGTAGAAGATCAGCGACGGCTTGATCTGGAAGTACTGCCGGCCCTCGGCCATGATGTTGCCCCAGGTCGGCGTCTCTGGCGAAATGCCGGCGCCGAGGAAGGACAGGATGGCTTCGGTCAGGATCGCGGAGGCGCAGATATAGGTGCCCTGGACGATCAGCGGCGCGACCGTGTTCGGCATCAGATGCCGCCACATGATCTTCGGCAAGGACGAGCCGACCGAGATCGCGGCTTCGACATAAGGCTCCTCTCGCGCCGACAACACCACCGAGCGCACCAGGCGCGCCACGCGCGGGATCTCGGGGATCGTGATCGCGATCAGCACGGTCCAGAGGCTGGCGCCGGACAGCGAGACCACGGCGATCGCGAGCAGGATGCTCGGCATGGCCATCAGACCGTCCATGACGCGCATCAGCACGGCATCGACCAATTTGAAGAAGCCGGAGACGAGACCGATCGCGAGCCCGATGGCGATCGACAGGATCGCCGCGCCGATGCCGATCAGCAGCGAGATGCGGCCGCCATAGATTACGCGCGACAACACGTCGCGGCCGTAGGCGTCGGTGCCGAGCAGGTACTGCGCCGAGGACGGCTTGAGCCGCTGCGACGGCGCGAGCTGGATCGGATCATACGGCGCGATCAGCGGCGCCAGGATCGAGATCAGCACGATCAGCGCGAGCAGGACCGTGGCGCTCGCGATGATCGGCGTCGAGGTGAGGAATCCGAAGCGCGGCCGCAGCGGCGACGTGATCGGAATGGACGACTGGGGAAGGCTATCGACGGACATTCTTGTTGTTACCCTTGCCTCAGTACCGGATCCGGGGATCGAGCAGCGTGTAGGCGACGTCGATCAGCAGGTTGACGATGACATAGATCAGCGACGTCAGCAGGATCATCGCCTGGATCACCGGGTAGTCGCGCGCCAGCACCGCATCCACGGTGAGGCGGCCGATGCCGGGAATGTTGAACACGCTCTCGGTGACGACCACGCCGGAGATCAGCAGCGCAAACCCGGTACCGATCACGGTGATCACGGGCACCGCTGCATTGCGTAGAGCATGCCGCATCATCACCGCGACCTCGTTGATGCCCTTGGCGCGGGCGGTGCGGACGTAATCTTCGCCGAGCACGTCGAGCATCGCCGCGCGTGTCATGCGTGCGATCAGAGCGATGTAGATGAAGGAGAGCGCGCAGGTCGGCAGGATGATGCGTTCGAAGAACGGCCCGAAGCCGTTGAAGATGCTGCGGAAGCCCTGCACCGGCACCCAGCGCAGTTCGATCGCAAAGACCTGGATCAAGAGGTAGCCGACCACGAAGACCGGAACGGAGAAGCCGAGCACCGACAGGCCCATGACGAAGCGGTCGATCCAGGTGCCGTGCTTCCAGGCCGCGATCACCCCCAGGGGGACGGCGACGATCACGGCGAGGATGATGGTGGCCAGCGCGAGCGAGATCGACGGCTCGACACGCTGGCTGATCATCTTCATGACCGGCAGGTTGGAGATCAGCGAGGTCCCGAGGTCCCCGTGCAGCAGCTTGTTCACCCAGGTGACGAACTGCACGATCAGGGGCTCGTTGAGGCCGAGTGAGGTGCGGATGCGCTCCAGCCGTTCCGGCGTCGCATTGTCGCCGGCGAGGATGGCGGCGGGATCGCCGGGGGTGAGGCGGAGCAGCAGGAAGACGAACAGCGCGACGACGCCCATCACGGGCACCGCGGCGAAGATTCGGCGAACGAGATATCCGAGCAAGTTGGATCCGTCAGATTAGAGTCAAATTGGGCAGGGTCTTCGACAAGCCTGCCATCAGCCTAACATTTCAGCAATTCCTGTGCCATCCGGGCCGGGAGCCCCAATGGTCGTCCTGCCCGGGCTTGACCCAGCATCCACGTCTTTCTTCCCGCTCGGGCAAAGGCGTGGATGGCCGGGTCAGGCCCGGCCATGACGGGGTATCGCCTTGATCACTCCAGCGTCGCCAGCAATCCCGCCATCAGTCGGCCGCGTTCGACCAGGCTTTCGACCTCGATATACTCCTCTAACGTGTGGCCATTGCCGCCACGCACGCCCAGGCCGTCGAGCGTCGGGATCCCCATGGCCCCGGTGAAATTGCCGTCGGAGCCGCCGCCGGCGCTCGCATGCGGCAATTCGGCGCCGAGCGACTTGGCAATGCTTCGGGCCTTTTCGTACAGCGCCATGGTGCCCGCGTCCGGTTCCCAGACCGGCCGCGTCACACCGCGGGTCACTTTGAAGGTGACGTCGTTGGTCGTGCCCGACAACGCCAGCATTCGCTCGACGCCGCGATCGAGATCGGCCTGGCGCTTGGCCATCGACAGCGCTTCGCCTGTGGCGGTCGTGGCAACGCAGTTGACCCATTGTCCGCCATGCACGACGCCGACCGAGAAGGTGCAGTCGTCCGTGGTCATCGCGTCGATCGCGAGGATCTGCCGGGCCATCTCGCGGATCGCCGAGCGTCCCGCCGACAGCGTTGCGCCGGCATGGCTCGGCCGTCCCGTCGCCTCGAGGTTGAACCGTGCGATGGCGTAACGTCCAGTGGTGACGCCGTTGTCGGCGCGACCGGGCTCGGGCACCAACACGTATTTGTTGCGTGCGGCCTCGGCCTCGATGATGTCGCGGGTCGAGGGCGTGCCGACTTCCTCATCCGGCGTGAACAGCACGGTGATCGGCAGCGGCGTGGTGAAGGCGGCGCGCGCCAGCTGCCGGATCGCTTCGAGCGACAGGTAATTACCGCCCTTCATGTCGTAGATGCCGGGGCCGTAGCACTTGTTGCCCTCGCGCCGCCATTTCAGCTTCTCGATGGTGCCGACCGGGTGGACGGTATCCATGTGTCCTGCGATCAGGATGCCAGGCTCGCCCTGCTTGGGATGGGGAAAGCGCGCGCGGATCACGCCGCCGAAGCCTTGGCGCCCGGCGATGCGTTCGATCGTCGCACCCATGATGGCCATATCCCGCGCTGCGATATCGAGCATGCGGTTCACGGCATCGGCGTCCCAGGTCGGGCTCTCGCATTCCACCCAGCCGCGCAGGCCCTGGAGCATCGCCTCGGAATCGAAGGGAAGATTGGCTGGATTCATCTCAATGTCTCTCAAGCTTCGCAAGGTGGAACGCGCATTGCATCGGCGCGGGCAGGACGAGCGGAGAGAGTTGTAGAGCTAAACCGATCCTTGTGGAGCCCGTGCGCACGCCGCGAGGGCTTGCAGCGAAACCGGATTGACGCGCTCGGCACTGTCTGCAAGTCTTGAAAAGATAAAGGCATTGCATGAGGTTAGTTCGCCCAAAGAACGAACCGGATGCTCAACCAATAATCTGCCTTTGAACAGTTTCACGTCAGGAGAAACTTTCCATGTTCAACTTCTTGCGCCGGGGGCCTCGCGCGTTCGCCTCCAAACTTGCGCTGTCGGTCGTCGCGCTGTCCACGGCGATGGCCTCGCCGGTGTTTGCCGCCGGCAAGACCATCACGGCGGTGTTGCATTCGGATTTGCGCATCATCGATCCGATCTTCACCACGGCCTACATCACGCGTGACCATGGTTACATGGTTTACGACACGCTGGTCGCCACCGATTCGAATTTCAAGGTCCAGCCGCAGATGGCGGACTGGAAGATCTCCGACGACAAGCTCACCTACACCTTCACGCTGCGCGACGGCCTGAAGTGGCATGACGGTGCGCCTGTGACGGCGGAAGACTGCGTCGCCTCGCTCAAGCGCTGGGCCGCGGTCGACGGCATGGGCCAGAAGCTGATGGACTTCACCGCGAGCATCGAGGCGACCGACGCCAAGACCATCACGTTGAAGCTGAAGGAGCCCTACGGCCTCGTGCTGGACTCCATCGGAAAGCCCTCGTCGCGCGTCGCCTTCATGATGCCCAAGCGTCTTGCCGAGACGCCGGCGGACAAGCAGATTCCGGAGCAGATCGGCTCGGGCCCCTTCAAGTTCGTGGCGTCAGAATTCCAGCCGGGCGTGAAGGCGGTCTACGTCAAGAACACCGATTACGTGCCGCGCAAGGAGCCTGCGAGTTGGACCTCGGGCGGCAAGGTGGTGAAGGTCGATCGCGTCGAGTGGATCACGATGCCGGACTCGCAGACTGCGGTGAACGCCTTGCAGTCGGGCGACATCGACTTCATGGAGAATCTGCCGTTCGACATGCTGCCGGTGCTGGAAGCGAACAAGGAGCTCAAGATCGAGACCCTGAACAAGTTCGGCTTTCAGACGCTCGGCCGGATGAACTTCCTGCATCCACCGTTCGACAACGTGAAGGTGCGCCGTGCCGCCTTGCTGGCGATCAACCAGAAGGACGTGCTCGACGCGCTGGTCGGCAACGCGAAGTACCAGAAGATCTGCGGTGCATTCTTCGTATGCGACACGCCGCTCGCGACCGATGTGGGCTCCGAGACCCTGGTGAAGGGCAACGGCATGGCGGAGGCCAAGAAGGCCCTTGCCGAGTCCGGCTATGACGGCACGCCGATCGTGATCATGGCGCCCGGCGACGTCACGACACTGAAGGCGCAGCCGATCGTTGCGGCCCAGCTGCTGCGCGAGGCGGGTTTCAAGGTCGACCTGCAGGCGACCGACTGGCAGACGGTGGTGAGCCGCCGCGCCAGCCAGAAACCGCCGAAGGAAGGCGGCTGGAACATGTTCTTCACCAACTGGGTCGCGGCCGACGTCTCCAACCCGATCGCCAATCTCTCGATCGGCGGCCAGGGCAAGAAGGGCTGGTTCGGCTGGGCGGAAGACGCCAAGATCGAGCAGCTCAAGGACGCCTTCGTGCGCACGTCCTCGCTCGACGAGCAGAAGAAGATCGCCGCCGACATCCAGAAGCAGGCCTATGAGCAGGTGATCTACATTCCGCTGGGGCAGTATCTGCTGCCGAGCGGCTGGCGCAAATCGCTGACCGGCGTGCTCGACGGCCCCGCGACGCCGGTGTTCTGGAACATCGACAAGACGGAGTAGGCGGAAGGGCCCCTCGCGCCCTTCATGTTCATCGTTACGCGGCGCCGCTGTCCTCAGCGGCGCCGTTTTCGTTTGTCTGTCCTCGGCCGGTCGGGATGGTGGACGCCTTTAACTCTTCCAGTTTCCAAGCATTGCCATTTGCTTCTCTGTTGAAATAGATGTGGCGTCCTTTCGCTTCTCTTTCCTTATTTGATTCCCGTGTCGATCGACTTTGCATTCCAGGCGATGGCCGAAAGGTCGGATCGCGCGCCGGCACAATGGCGGCGGCCTTTCCTGCGTTGGCTCGATGGTGTCGAGGCCGGCTGGGCGGTGCCGCTTCTCATCGGCTGCTTCGTCGCGATCTGGACACTCTATCTGGTCGTCGCCTATGCCGGCGGCGGCCTCCACCCTGATACGCTCGAGGCCTGGACGCTGGGCCGGAATTTCGAGTGGGGCTATCACAAGCATCCGCCGTTGAGCGGCTGGGTCGTCGCCGCTTGGACCGCGATCTTCCCGTCCACCGACTGGTCGCTGCAATTGATGGCAATGGCCAATGCCGGGCTTGCGCTGGTGTTCGTCGATCGTATCGCGCGGCAATTCGTGACTGGGCACAAGCGCGTGCTAGTGCTTTTGCTGCTGATGCTGACGCCGGCCTATCAATTCCATGCCCAGCGCTTCAATGCCAATGCAGTGCTGCTCGCGACCTGGCCGCTGGCAACCTGGTGCTTCCTCCGCGCCTTCGAGACGCGCGCCGCATCTTGGGCCGCCGCGGCGGGATGCACCATGGCGCTGGCAATGCTGGGCAAATATTATTCGATCTTTCTCGTGGCGAGTTTCGCATTTGCGGCGCTGGCCCACCCGGCACGGCGCGCCTACTTCACCTCGGCTTCGCCCTGGATCTCGACCGTCGTCGGGCTCGCGGCGCTGTCACCACACATCCATTGGCTCGCAACGACGGGAGCATCGACCTTCGTCTACGCACTGGTGCACGCAGGCAGCTATGCCGCGATGTCCCTCGGCGAGGCGAAGAACTTCGTGCTCGGGCTCGCGGCGGCGATGAGCGTTCCGGCCGTGCTCTGGATGTTCATCGCCGGGACGCGGCTGCAGCAGTTTCCGGCCGACTTCGCCGCCATGAGTCCGGGATTGCGGCTTTTGTTCTACGTCACGATCGGCACGATCATGCTGCCGGTCTCGACGTCGCTGGTGATGGGCACAGATCTGCCCTCGCTATGGGCGTTGCAGGGGCTGTTCCTGTTCCCCGTTCTCGTGGTCTGCGGCGCGAGCTACCCGATCGAGCGCTTCTATACGGTCAATCTCACCGTGATCACGGCAGGCGTCGCGCTCGCCGCCGTGCTGGTCGCTGCGCCGATCCACGCCGCCTACCGCAACGGTCACGGCTACGAGGAAGGGCGCGAATTTTATGCAGAGGCGGCCAGCAAATTGACACGCGAATGGCGCGAGCTGACGGACAAGCCGCTCGGCATCGTGAGCGGCGATGATCCGCTGGCCTTTGCCATGGCCTTCTATGGTTCCGACCATCCGCATCATGAACGGGCATTCGACTATCAACGCAGCCTGGGCTCGTTGCAGCGGTCGCTGGACCGGGGTTGGGCAGCACTCTGCTTCCGGGGCCAGGATTATTGCAATCGATGGATGCACTGGGTGTCGGCGCGCGCCGGATACGTCGTCAGGCGGGAGTTCACCGTGCAAGCGTCGCTGGCAGGCAGGCCCGGTGTGACCCGGCAGGTGATTGTCCTGATAGCGCCGCCGCGGCTTACCGAGGCGGTTCCCGAGAGCGTAGCCGATGATTTCAGCGCCAGCCGGCGGACGCTGGACTAACTTGTGTCAGCAATGGCTGTCGCGCAGCCGCTCGAGCCCCTCGCTCGCGAAAGGCCGCGTAAATGCCGTCTGTCCCACCGGCTCGGAATGCTCCGTCTGCTGCGGTTCCGCGTCGCGATTGTCGTTGTGGTGGTCCAGTTCCATACCGCGGCCTTTCGATTTGCTGCAGTACAACATCGAGCCGGCGCGCTGGTTCCTTAGGCGATCGGGCGATGATGCGGCCTGAACAGCCGCCCCTTCTCCACCACCAGCACGATCGCGAGCGCGGCGAGCGTGGACAGGAAGAACCCGACCGAGAACGGCAGCAGCGTGCCGTCGAAGCTCTGGCCGATCGCCATGCCGACCACGATCCCGATCAGCGTCGTGATCGAGCCGTAGAGCGAGGAGGCGGTGCCGGCGATATGGCCCTGCGGCTCCATGGCGAGCGCGGTGAAGTTGGCGACCATCATGCCGAACGAGAACATCATCAGGGCGGAGAGCACCATGAACAGGGACAGCGGCAGCACGCCGAGGATTTCGGTCAGCAGCATGACGCCGGCGACCGCGGTGTAAAGCGTCAGGGCCCCGTGCGAGATCACGCGCATGCCGAGCCGCCCGACCAGCCTCGCGTTGAGGAAGCCCGCGATGGCAACGCCTGCGGCGATCGCCGCAAAGGCCAGGGGGAAATAATGGCCAAGATGGTAGATGCCGGTGAAGACCTGCTGCGCCGAGAACACAAAGGCGAACAACGCGCCCATGACACTCCCCGCGGCAATCGCGTAACCGATGGTCTGTCGGTGGGTCACGGTCTGCCGGAAAGCCGCGAGCACGTCGCCAAGCGCCAGCGAGCGGCGCTCGGACTCGGGCAGGGTTTCCGGCAGGCGCAGCACGCTCCATGCGAGCGCGAGCAGACCGTACAGCGTCAGCACGACAAAGATGCCGCGCCATTGCGATACCAGAAGCACTGCCTGTCCGAAGGACGGGGCGACTACCGGCACTGCGATGAACACCATCATCGCGAGCGACATCACGCTCGCCATGCGGCGGCCGACATAGCAGTCGCGGACGATCGAGGTCGCGATCACCCGCGTCGCCGCGGTGCCAAAACCCTGCAGCGCCCGAGCCAACAGCAGCGTTTCGAACGTGGGGGCTGCAATCGCGAGCAGGCTCGCGACAGCATAGACCGTCATGCCGCCGAGCAAGACGGGACGGCGGCCGAACCGGTCCGACAATGGGCCCATGATGAACTGCCCCGCGCCGAAGCCGATCAGGAAGGTCGACAGCACCAGCTGGAGATGGTTGGCGACAGGAATCTTGAAGGCGGTGCCGATATTGGGCAGCGCCGGCAGCATCATGTCCATCGCAAGCGGGTTCAGCGCCATGATGGACGCGATCACGATGACGAATTCGGGAAAACCCATGGGACGGTGCCCGGAGGACACCCAATCGTCGGCATTGACGTCGGACAAGGAAGCTCACCTTTGAAATCGAGGGCTTTATCCCTTCCAATGCTGCATCGCACAACCCCCGTTTCGGGATGGCTGTCAGGCGGGGGCAGGGCGAACAAGAATTGGTGTGATATCACCGCTCCTTGCCGGCCAGCGCCCGCAACTCGGGCAATTGCCCCGGCTGGAAACGAGTGATTCACCATCCTTCCCAAAGATCGGCGGCCGGTGCGGCCTTTCCGACCGGGCAGGATGAAACCGAAACGCATCCTGTTCACAGTATGGCTGAGACGATGAGGCGCCGCACCGGCCCGGAAAACCAAGCCAAACAGGGTATTCGCCAGTGTCCGACATGACTGATGCTGCACGATGGCTGGCACCTTCGGCCGGTACGGCCGCGCGGCGGAACGTCTGGCTTGCCTGCCTGATCGCACTGACGGCGCTGCTGGTGCTCGGCAATCTCGCCAACGACGCCACGCTCGACCTGAAATATGGCTGGGACACCCGCGTCAATTGCGCAGCGGTCGAGGCGCATGCCGAGGGCCGGGATCCCTACTTCGTCAAGAACCTGAAGGGCACCAAGCTCTCTTATCCCTATCTGCCGGTGACGCTGGACGTCTTCCGCCCCCTCTGCGCCGGCGGCGCTCTGGTCGAGCATTACAGAGGCATCTTTGTCGTCCTCGCCGTGCTCTGTGGACTGATCTTGCCCGGCCTTGGCCGAGCGCCTTCGAGCGCGCGCGATGTTGCACTCCGGGTGCTCTGCGCGCTCGGCGCGTTCGTCGGTTTCGAATGGGTGGTGGCATCTGGGAATTTTGCGATCCTGAGCGGTTTGCTGACCGCGATCGCGCTGAAGCTCTTGCTTCGGCCGCCTCCATCGGACGCCTCAAAGGATCAGGGTTTCTCGTGGCGCCTCGCCGGCGCCGCGCTGCTCGGCCTCGTCACCTCGTTCAAGCTGGTGTTCTTCCCGGTGCTCGCGGCGCTCTATTTCCTGCCGCTGCCGCGCGGCCGCAAGCTGGCTTTGATCGCAGTGGCGGCCTTCAGCTTTGGCGTCCCGATCCTGTTATCGAAGCTGCTGTATCCTGACCTGTTCGCAAGCTGGCAGCTGGCGATGGCGGGGCAGATCCCCGGCCAGCATGTTGTCGATCTCCTCGAGGCCAATCCGTCGTTGCTGCTGCTGGTGCTGAGCGTCATGGACCATGCCAGGATCGGTGGCGGCAAGCCCGCGCTGTTCGCGGCCTATGCGCTCGCAGCACTCGCGCTCGTGCTGGTGCCGTTCGCCCTGTCCGTCCTGCGCGCGGTCGGCAGCCGGCCGGAGGGGGAAGGGGGATCGCTTCCGATGCGCCTCGACCGCTGGCTGATGGATCATCCCCGCGTCGCCATGCGGATCACGGTGCTGGCGATGTTCGCGCTCTACCTCAGCTCGCCGCGCCTCAAGGAATATGCCTTCTTCGAGCTCGCGCTCTATGCCGCGATCCTCGTGGTCGACCTGCCGGCCATGGCGCTCGCCGCGTTTCTCAGCGTCGGCCTCGCCTTTCCGTCTCTGATCTCGCTTCTCGGGGCGCCATTCGAAGGCAGCTTCATCCTCCTCGTCGTCGCGCTGGTCTGCTTCTGGATCGTGCTGCTCGATTTTCGCGCGGAGCCCAAGCGCCTCGAGCAGGATTAGTTGGTTCAGGCGAGGATAGCCTTCGCCTGCTAAGCTGCTTGTTCCGACAAATAAGCCGCGTAAGCCAGCTTGAGACCCTCCTTGAGCGGCGTTCGCGCCTGCCATCCCAGCTCGGCAATCCGACTCGTATCGAGCAGCTTGCGCGGCGAGCCGTCGGGACGCGACGTGTCGAAGACGATCTCGCCGCGATAGCCGACGGTGTCCGCGATCTGGCGGGCAAGTTCACCGATGGTGACCTCCTCGCCGGTGCCGATGTTGACGAGCTCGGAGCTCGAATAAGTCTTGATCAGGCGCACGCAAGCATCCGCCATGTCGTCAACGTATAGAAATTCACGCTTCGGTGCACCCGTCCCCCAGACGGCCACGCGTGCTGCGCCGGATAGCTTGGCTTCGTGAAAGCGGCGTATCAAGCCGGCCATCACATGGCTGTGCTCGGGATGGTAGTTGTCACCGGGGCCATAGAGATTGGTTGGCATGACGCTGATGAAATCAGAGCCGTATTGGCTTCGATAAGCCTCCACCATCTTGAGGCCGGCGATCTTCGCTATCGCATAGGGCTCATTCGTCGGCTCGAGCGGGCCGGTCAGTACCGAATCTTCGCGCATCGGTTGGGCGGCGAGCCTCGGATAGATGCAGGAGGAGCCCAGGAACATGAGCTTTTCCGTGGCGTTCAGATGCGCGGCATGAACGATGTTCGCGGCAATGGCGATGTTGTCGTAGATGAATTCGGCGCGCAGAGTATTGTTGGCAACGATTCCGCCGACCTTGGCCGCGGCCAGAAATATCACCTGGGGGCGCGCTTTGGAGAACCAGGCGAAGACCGCCGATTGGTCCCGCAGATCGAGCTCCTTTCGCTCGATGGTCAACAGTCGAACATCTTCCTGCTCGAGCCGGCGGACAAGCGCGCCGCCGACCATTCCCCGGTGGCCAGCGACAAAAACGCTCTTTCCCTTCAACTCAAACGGCACGTTCGCCATCGGCGTTCCCTCGCTGACGTCTAGACCACCTCGGGCGAGCGAGTCAGGATCTTTGACCAGCCCACCGGTCGATGGTCAAATATTCGCATAGATGCTGTTCTTGATCATGACGAACCCCTTCAGGAGTTCCTGGATGCCATCATCCAGCGAAACATTGGGGCGATATCCGGTCTTCTCGACCTTCGCGTTGGAGACGATGTAGTTGCGCTGGTCGGGGTCGCGGCCTACCTCGGCATCCACAAAACAAAACTCAGGGACGAATTTCTGGATGTGTTCGCAGAGTTCCTTCTTGGATACGTTCGCGTCTGAAAGGCCAACATTGAAGATCTGGCCCTTCATGTTCTCGAAGTTTTCAAGCCCGTGCTCGAAGACCCGTGCGACGTCGCGGACATGAATATAGTTGCGCTTGAAATGTCCCTCGAAGAGGACGACAAAACGGTCGTTTGCCGCGCGGTAGACGAAGTCGTTGACCAGCAGGTCGAGACGCATGCGGGGGGACATTCCGAACACGGTCGCCAGCCGGAAGCTGATGACGTTCGGATGCTCCATCAGCTCTTTTTCAACGGCCACCTTGTCGATTGCATACTGCGAGATCGGCCGGAGCGGAGAGTCTTCCGTGCAATAGTTGTTCTCGTCGCCGGAGCCATAGGCGCTGTTCGTGGTCGGCATGATGATCCGCTGATTGCGGGACACATGCTTCAACATCATCGTTATGGCGTCGTGATTGGTCGTCTTGGCTCCAATGGGATCCCGGCTGCACAGCGGAGCTCCGACCAATGCCGCGAGAGGAAAAATGACGTCGGCCTTCTTCAGGAGCGGCAGCGTGGTCTGTTCGCTGCGGATGTCACCCCGAACCACGCTGAAGCCTTCGTGATGGCAGCACTGGTTGAGACTGGACTGCTTGAACATGAAATTGTCCAGCACGGTCACTTTGTGGCCAGCGTCCAACAGTCGGGGAACCAGGGTTGATCCGATATAACCGGCGCCGCCAGTCACGAGAATGTTGTAGCTCATATTGGGGGGCTTCCCTTGTTCTGAATGGCCTGAGTTCGCGTCTACAGCGTCCGTCATGTGGATCGGAGGGGAAACATGGCATTCTCTACGCATTCACAGAGTGCGTGCGCAAAGATGATGTGTATTTCTTGGATGGTGCTGGTTATCTCGCTGGGTGCGAGCAAGCAATGGTCCGCTTCCTCGGCAGCGAGGCCGCCATTGCCACCCGAGAAGATGATCGTACGAATGTTCAGCTTGCGGCAAGTGCGCAGCGCTTCGAGAATGTTCCTCGAATTGCCGGACGTGGTTATTCCGAGAAAGATGTCCTTGGCCGTCATCTTTCCCTCGATCTGGCGGGAGAAGACCGCATCGAACCCATAGTCGTTCCCGATCGCGGTCAGGATCGACGTATCGACGGTCAGTGCCTCCGCTGCCAGGGGCGCGCGATCTCGGGCGAGCTTGCTGACGAACTCGGCAGCCAGGTGCTGGGCATCCGCCGCAGATCCGCCATTGCCGGCGATATAGAGACGGCCGCCGGACTTGTACGTAGCGACGACGACATCGGCAATTGCTTCGAATGCGGCAATCCGGTCCGGATCCGACAGGAGCGCTCGCTTCGCCTCGATCGAGGCCGTCAGCCTCGTCAGCAGGACTGCTCTCGCGGCGGTCATATCGGCACTCCGACGGGGTAGGAACCGGATCCCGATAGGCCGGCCGCGCGACACTGCTCGTGGGGCAAGTCAGAAACCCCGGCGTGGAGACGCGTATTCTTGCCGACCTTCAGGATTGCCTGCATGGCTGCTATCAATTCACCGCGTTGAGGATGGCGCAAATCTCATCGACCTCGTCAATTCTGAGATCGGGAAAATTGCCGATGTAGAAGCCGAAGAAGTGGATGTGATCGGTTTGCGGGAATTTCTTGTAATGTTCGGCCGGGACGAATGATTTCAGATACGGCTGACGAAGCTGATTGCCTCCGCCGGCGCTGCCTCTGCGAAACTCGATGCCGGCGGCGCGCATGGCCGACATCAGGCGTTCGGCGAGGTCCATATCGGGCTGACGCAGCACCAGATTGAAGGCGTAGTTGCTCGAGCCCTCTGTCTTGAAATCCGTACGGAACTTCTCGGGGTTGATGCGCGACAGGAAACGAAGGAAGTTCGCTGTCCGGAGCTCTACGTTGGCGTCGAGCCGTGGAAGTTGTCGCCGGCCGAGGATGCCCCCGATCTCCGTATTGCGCACGTTATAGGCGGCGTGAGCAAAGATGAAATCCGGATTCAGATCCGGGTGAGCCGCAACGTAGGACTCCTTGATGGCCGGGTCGTTGGCTTCTCGCACCATGCCGTGGGATCGCAGCATGCGTGCCGCTTGATAGGCCGCATGATCGTTGGTGCAGATCATGCCGCCTTCGATGGTCGTCATGTGGTGGGCATAATAAAAGGAGAAGTTCGATATCCAGCCGAAGCTGCCGAGCTTCTTGCCGCGATGCGTCGCGCCGTGAGATTCGCAAACGTCTTCGATCAGCGGAATTCCCGCTTTCTCGAGATGCTGGATCAGCTCGTCGGTCAGTCCGTCAAAGCCCTGCACATGGGTCAGAAATACGGCGCGTGTCCGTTCGGTGATGGCATCGATGATCTTCGTTGCATCCATCGCCAAGGTCGTCGGATCAATGTCGACGAACACCGGCGTGAAGCCGTTCTGGATCACCGACGCGACGTCCGAAATCCACGTGAGCGGCGGCACGATCACCTCGCCACCTTCGGGATGGCGAATCTTGAGAATGGCCATCGTCAGGAGATTGGCAGAGGCGCCGGAGTTGACGAGGACGCTGTACTTGGTGCCCAGCCACTCGTTCCATTCCTGCTCGAACGCGCGCACGTTCGGACCGTTGGTGAGGATCGGGTCGTCCTGCTTCAAGTGCTCGATGAGAGCGTCCAGATCTTCGCGCGCGATATTGTTGCGCATCAGGGGGAATTTCATTGTGGGCGACCACCGTTCAGGGGAGGGAGAGTCTTCGAAGAAGAAGCCGAAATCTGCAGCAGGCGCTTGGTCACCACGTCGGGGCCTATGCCGACTTGCTCATGCAATTCCGCTCGCGATCCGAGCTCGAAGCGATAGCCGCCTTCGACGCCGACGTTGATCAGCTTGGCGTCGAGCGCGCTATGTCCGAGGAAATTGTAGAGCAGGGCGTCGAGGCCGCCGCGGCCGGCGAATCCCTCTTCCATGCTGACGATGGTCTGGTACGGCGACAGCTCGTCGTGCAGAGCCTTCGCGGAAAAGCGAGCAAGGTCGAACAGGTCGACGAGGCCGACGTCAATTCCGGCTTCGCGTAGCCGGTCGGCGACGATGAATGCCGTGTGGACCATGTAACCCGTGGCGACGAGACAGATCTTCCGGCCGCGGCGGTGAGAGTGAAATCCCTTCGTGACGTCCGGCGGGCCGTCCGCGTACAGGACGGGCAGCACCTGCGCATCGAGGCGGAGATATTTGGGGCCGATCGTGCCGGCACATATTCCGAAGAGGTTTTCAGTGGTGATGTGATCGGATGGCGAGAGCACCTGGAAATTCGGCAGCCCGCGCATCAGCGTGATGTCTTCGTAACACTGGTGCGTCGGGCCGGACACGACATAGCTGTAGCCGGCGCCGACGCCGATCAGATTGACGTTCATCGGGCGGACCTCGGAGAGGAGAGCCAGGCTCACCCTGATCTGCTCGAAGCACCGCATCGTGATGAAGGGGGCGATCGCGTAGGCGAAGACCTTGTAGCCTTCGAGCGCAAGTCCCGCGGAGACGTTGATCAGATTTTGTTCGGCTACGCCGACATTCACGAACCTTGCGGGATGGTCGGCGCGAATACGATCCAGCACTGGGGACCCAAAGTCGGCCGAGACGAAGAAAATCTTCGGATCATGGGCCATGGCCCGATGTATCTGATCCAGCAGCGCATCGCGCATCGCTCGCGGTTTAACGCTCATCGGAGGCCTTCAGGAGTTCTTCGAGAAGTTCAGCTTTCGGCGCCATGATGTGAGAAAGAGCCTCGTTCTCCAGGCCGGGAACGCCGCGTCCTTTCAGCGTTCGTGCGACGAGCGCCTTCGGTCGTCCGTTACTGATCGCTTTCAGGCTCAACAGCTGCTCTTGCACGGCCAGCACGTCGTGACCATCGACCTCGAGGCATTGCCATCCGAACGCTTCGAGCCGCTTCACGAGTCCGGCGTGGGAAACGATGTCGTCGGTGAAGCCGAGCATCGCAATGCTGTTGTTGTCGACGATGAGGTGAAGATTGTCGAGCTCATGCTGGGATGCAAACATGATGGCTTCCCAATTGGCACCTTCATGCAGTTCGCCGTCTCCGCAGACCACGAAGACGCGCTGCTTCGAGCCGCCGCGCTTCAGCCCCAGCGCCATTCCCGCGCCGACACCGAGACCGTGGCCCAGAGATCCATTGACGGTTTCGTAACCAGGAATGATGGGATCGGGAATCCCTCCCAGGATGCCGCCGGCCTTGCAGACGCGATCGAGCTCGGCGGCCGGGAAAAAGCCGAGATCCGCCAGGATCGGGTACATGCAGATCGAGCCATGTCCCTTGCTGATCACGCAACGATCGCGGCCATCCCATCGGGGATCGGTCGGGTGGATATTCAGAACGCCCCCATAATACAGGGCGACGAAAATCTCGATGGAGGACAGTGAGGATGCGATGCGCGTCTCGGGGGCGCGACGGTGCACCGACAAGGTCTCCCTCCAGACCCACTTCGCCTTGTCGGGCAAATTGACGCTGTTGCTGATCAAGACACGGCCTCACTTGAACGATTCTGGTTGGGGGCATCGCTGCGGAGCGAACTGGACAGAGCATGGCTTTCGGGGGCGGGCCGGTGAGTCCGCGCGCATGCAAGTCCGCGAGGTTCGATGGAGGAAGCCGCTTCCGTCATGATGTTCATAAGCCGTTCGGTTGATAAAGGACCACGCGGCTGCCGGAATCTTCGAAATCGAACGGCACGTGAATCAGACCCTTCAGCTTTTCGCGGATCGCCGCGTGCCGCTCCGGCTTGGCGAAAAGGAGCATGAAGCCGCCGCCGCCCGCGCCGAGCAGCTTTCCACCGATCGCTCCGGCCTCACGCGCGGCGTCATAGATCGCGTCGATCTCGTCCGTCGTCACCTTGTCCGACAAGGTTCGCTTGGCGAGCCAGGCTTCATGCAGGAGTTCGCCGAATGCTTCGATCGGGAGCGAGCGGTTTACGAAGATCTCGAGGCCTTCGTCCACCATGGCACGCATGCGCTTCAGTCGCGCTGCACTGGCTGCCATGTTTTCGAGCTGGGATCTCGCTACATCGGAGGAAAAACGCGAAAACCCCGTGAAGCAGAGCATCAGATGGGACTTGAGCGCGGCCCTACGTTCGGGCGAAGCGATCACCGGCGACACGTCGAATGTCCCGTCTTCCCGGAATCTGACATAGTTCATGCCGCCGAAGGCGGAGATGATCTGGTCCTGGCATCCGACGTTCTCGTGAAGCAATTCCTGCTCGATATGGATCGCAGTCTTCGCCAACGCATCCTTGTTCGACATGGTGCCCCGCAGCGCTTGCAAGGCATGAAGCAAGCCTACGGTGAAGGAGGAGCTCGATCCAAGTCCTGATCGGGCGGGAAGGTCGCCGTCATGATGGATTTCAAGCCCTTCAGCCACACCTTCGTGTTGCAACGTCGCGCGTACCGCCGGATGCTTGATCTGGTCGATATTCGAGACGTTCTCGATGATCGAGTACACGATGCGATGCTTGTGCTCGAAAAATGGCGGGAGCCTTCGGCAGGTAATGTAGCAGTATTTGTCGATTGCAGTCGCGAGTACGGCCCCGCCATGTTCCTGGATCCAGGCGGGGTAGTCTGTACCCCCGCCAAAGAAGGAAACGCGGTACGGGGTCCTGGTGATGATCACTGTGGAACTCGTGCGGCTGGTCTGTGAGGCTCGACCTGACTCGAGGGAATAACATGCATGGGCACTGCTCAATCACCCAGCAATTTCCGCTTGAGCCGGATTTCCGACATCTGCTCGACGTTGCGACGTTCGGCCGTGCCGAACTTTCTTTCGACGAGTGCGAGATAGGACGGATCTCGGAAGTAGGTCTGCCACGCCTCGTCGCGAAACCTCAGGACCTCCGCGGCTGACAGATACTTCGTTCGCATCGGCACGCTCTCGTACGAAAGGAAAGCAAATTCTTCGAACTTCTGCGGCAGCTCCCATCCGTTCGTGCGCGCGGTGTAGTAGAGCGGGCTGCCCGGCAGGGCCTGGCAAGGATACATATTCGCCATTTCGGTGTTCAGCTCGAGGGCGAGAGCCAGCGTCTCTTGCATCGTTTCCTGAGTGTCTTCCGGGAAGCCGAATATGTAATTGCTGATGATGTTGATATCAGAGTCGCGGATCGTCTTGCAGACGTCTCGAATATTGACTTCCCGGAACGTTCCTTTCGAGACCTCCTGACGGACCATTTGGTTGCCTGCTTCGATGCCCAGCGCGAGCCAGTTGACCCCGGCCTGCTTGAATTTGTCGAGGACGTTCGCCCGAACGGTATCGATGCGGGAGTAGGTCCACATGTTGAATCCATAGCCTGACTGTATGCAGTCATCGAGGATCGGCGTGTAGTATTTGCGGTTCAGGAAGAACATCTCGTCGCTGATGCGCAAGGTCTTGACGCCCATATCGGCAAGCTTGCGCATTTCGCGGGCGACCCATTCCGGGCTCCAGAAGCGCATCCCGCGTGAATGCGAAGCATCCGTCCCCTCGTCATTGTTGACGCGGTTCACGATGTTGATCATGCAGAAATTGCAGGCGAACTGACATCCGAGCGACGTGTAGATCGCAGCGAACGGAGTTCGTTTGTCGTGGCTGAACCCGGCATGCCAGAAATGTGCGCGATAGAGATCGAGCGGCCTGTCGCGGGAGGGAAGCAGGTCCCAGGCATAGCCGGGAAGATCGACGTCCATGCGGTCTTGCGGAACGATCTGTTCGGGCGGATTCAAGATGAGCTCTTGCTCGGCCCCATTTGAAACCTTGTATCCTATTCCCTTGATGGTCCTAAGATCGCTCCTCAGATTGGAGCGAAGCAGGTTGTGCAGCGCGTAGACGCCCTCATTGAGCAGGACGATATCGACGCACCTGTAAGCGAGCACTTCCTTCGGGAGGGCACTGGTGTGTGAGCCGACAAAGCAGATGGGAGCCCCGACGCCGGCGGCCTTGAGCGCGTTCGACAGCTCCACGGCGCCGATCATGCTCGTGGTGCCGGAGTTCGGATTTTGCCCGTACAACACCATCACGATCAGGCGCGGCTTCGCGTCCTGAATGCGCGTCACCGTGCTTTGCAAGGACAGACGTTCCGCGTCGCCGTCGAGAATTCCGACCTCAAAACCCTTCGCTCGGCAGGACTCGGCAAGCAGGAGCGACCAGGTCGGCGGTTCGATAGCGGAAAACGTCTTTGCGAGCTCTTGATAGGCCTTTGCTGACGAGTCCGGCGTTACGAAAAGTGCGTCCATCCGCTGTCCCCAACTTCTGGGCGCCGTATATATGGAAACCAATTGGGGTGAAAGACAAGGCGATCAACCCGACGCGAATTTCGGTCAGAATGCCGCTTCAGGTCGATTCGGTGAACGGGGTCCATTCATGAAACCCATTGTTCCCACTGGTGCGTGATGGAAGTTTCGCCCTGGTCGGTGTCCTTAGCGAAAGTGTGGGCTAACTTTGGCTAAATTGGCGTCGGTTCAGGTGACATTGAAGATTCTGCTGAAATAGTATCTTGTCACTAGCCAGGCAAAAAGATACGCTCTCCACTTGATCGGTAAATCCGAATCAAGCAGGAAGCTGCGCAAGCAGAGCGAGATGATCGAAAACAGCCCCGGAGATGGGCATTCCGCTCGTCGTGGAGACGGGGCGGACGCGAGGGCCGTATTCGCGAGCAAGGCTTCCAATCGGTCGGCCTCGAGCCGGCGCGCTTCTCGAAGAGCTATGAAGGTGAGGTCGTCTCCAAATCGGGAGCGATCGGTATAGGTGGCGTCTAGCGCTTCGGGATGGTTGCGATAATGGAGGTGCTCGAAAACGAGGTCCTCCTCGTACATGATCCGTTGATGGCCACGTTTCTGCAGGCGCTTGAAGATGTCCATCAAATGCACATCGATGAAGGCGCCCTTGTACTCGATGGGATAGGCTACGGCGGGTGGGAGCCAAGCCCGGCGCGACAAGATCGGAAAAGTGCAGAGACTGGCCCCTTTGAACAGATCGTTCCCGTAGGCCAGGTAGACCCCATCCGGGTAACGAGCATCAAGTTCACGTACCTTGTCGTCCCATCCCTTGGTTCGGACGATGACGTCATCATTCACGGCAATGGTGATGTCGCCGGTAGCATGCTGGAAACAGATCGAATTGTAAGCGCCCATCGTCTGACGTGGGACGATGACGGTTTTCAGGGAAAGTTGGGTGAACGTAATCCCGTGGCTGCCGATGTCATCGTCGTCGACGCACAGGATGACCTCGATGAGTTCGGGATGGGTGCTCTCTGCCACCACGCTGCGGAGGAAACGCTCGACGAGCGTAGGCCGGCCGCGAGTCGGCAGCAGCAGAGAGATTCGCTTGTTCATCTACGTCCCAAATCCTGGTGCCTCCCGCGTGGGGATGGCGCCCTAAACGTAGCTTTGTGAGGGGAGTATAGCGATAAAGCAAGCCGTTTGCGCCCGAGTTCCGCCATGCGCTGAACATCGACCGCGCCGACTTTCGCCCAAAGTCATCTGGCTGACTGCAAGCCGATATTTCAAACGGCTCCGCCGAGCAATTGCGTCGCAGCTCGCTCCTCAGAGAACTGCAGGTCGATCATTCGACGCCGCAAGGTGTGGACAACCGGAATGTCGATGGCCGGGCTACGGCATGTATTAGTCCAATCCAAAGCGTTCACTCGAGCTTTGTGAGTGGATTTATCGATTGTTGATACGACCGGGCAACGGCCGCGATCGGTCCTTGTTCGACCAATTTGCCTTCATGCAACCAAATGCCCTCGACGCAAAGTGTTTGCAGATTCTGCAGGTCATGCGAAGCGACGATCAATGTACCTCCCCGGGCCGTATAATTAGACAGGTAATCTGCACATTTGGCCTGGAAAGCTGCATCACCGACAGCGAGAATCTCGTCGATCAACAGGACGTCCCGGTCTGCGTGTGCCAAAACCGCGAAAGCCAATCTCGCCGACATGCCGGCCGAGTAGGCCCGCATGGGCAGCTCGATCGCGGGCCCAAGCTCCGAAAACGCGACGATCGAATCGAATTTGCGTTTGATCTCATTGATCCGAAGGCCGAGAATCGAGCCGTTCAAGAAGATGTTTTCCCGGCCCGTGAGATCGGGATGGCAGCCCGATCCCAGCTCCAACATCGCGCCGATGCGTCCACTGCGCTCGATGGTGCCTCTATCCTCCTTGATCGTTCCGAGAAGTAAGCTCAGCAAAGTGCTTTTGCCGGTGCCGTTATGCCCAATGATCCCGAGCGATCGTCCTGCGTCCACCTTGAAGGTGATGTCTTGCAACGCCCAGCTTCGGGCGAAGCGCCCTTCTGGGGCCGCCACGCGCTTGCCGACCAGTCGCTCCTTGATGCCGAGCACCGAGTGATTGTGGTAGGTTTTCCAAACCCCATGTACCGCGACGACTGGCATCAGACCAACTCTGGAATCCGCATCGCAAGGCGTTGATAGACCCAGCAAGCAATCAAGGAAAACGCGACGATGGAGGCAGACACGCACGCAACGTGGTCCAAGGGGAGGATGCCGCCGGCAAACACGATCCGCCAGCTGTCGATGAGCCAGTACATCGGGTTCAGCTTGAAATAGAACTGATATTCGACCGGCACCATGTTCAACGGATAGACCATCGGCGTCGCAAAGAAGAGCGCCGAGAACGCGATGCCGATCAAATACTGAATGTCCCGGACGTAGACGTTGAGCACTGCTCCAATGACGGCTAGCGGAAACACGAAGAGCAGCTGCAAGGTCAGCATCAGAGGCATCTGCCACAGCAGTGTTAATGGGTAAATGCGCTCACCATTGATCGCCATGAAGAAGAAGATGACGGGAATGGCGAACATGAAGTGAAACATTTCCTGCATCACGTTGCTCAGAGGCAGAATTAGTTTGGGCAGCTTGACCCGCCGAACCAGCGACAGGTTGTTCGCGAAGCTGCCGGTACCCTGGATTGTCGACTGGCTCAGCCACCCCCAGGGGAACATGCCGGTCAGGATGAAGACGATGTAGTTCTCCATCTCCACGCGCATGATGAATTTGAAAGCGAGCCAATAGACCAATGCAAAGATGAACGGATTGGCGATCGCCCAGAGATAGCCGAGCACGCTGCGCTTGTAGCGTACCTTCAGTTCCTTGAGGGTCAGCAGGTAGAGGAGCTCGGCCCACTGGAGGTAGCGCTGGTCTTGCATCAGCTTGCCCGTCCTGCGGATATCAGGAGTTTGCGCACATGCTGGGCGAGCATATCGTTACGCGCGGTAACAATCTCGTTGTATCGCTTTAGCTTGGGCTCGACGAAGTTTCGGAGCCGACTTCGGTCATTGAACATCTCATACAACTCGACGAACGAAGCCGTGCCTTTGAACTCGAAACACACATCTTCAATCGGATTCTGGTGGAAATGATGGGTGAGAACCGGCAAATTGTGGTCGACCGACAAGGCACGAAAGAGTCTCGTGGGGCTGGAATAGGGCCAGGTGCGAGTTTGCGGCGGATGCAGCGAATAAGCGGCGCGGTTAGCTGGCTCGTCGGAGGCAAGGAAAGAGAACGGAAGCGCCTTGCAATAATAGAAGACATTCTGCAGCCCCAGCGTAGTCAGCTGTCGATTGATGCGTTCAATCCATTTCTGGCGATACCGTGTGACCGTGCCTGTGATTTCCATGAAGAGCTTCTTTTCCCGCATCAACTTGTCAATCACTGTCTCGGGATCCAACTCCGCATACAGGACGCCAAAATGCTCGAGAGGGCGCCTGCTTTCGCGGTTGGTGCCTTCAAAGACCTTTTCGTGGCTGGTGATTACAGCATCTGCGTGGTGTAGGGAGGCCATCAAGCCGAGGTAGCGCATGTGAAAGTAGATCGTGCGGTGGTTGCTGCGCAGAAACTCAACCCGCTGGCGCGAGAAGCGCTTGAAGAATATCCGCAGAATTAGCTGCGCGATGGCTGGCAATAGCTGTATGGCCAATAGCGGAGAATAGCACAATAGCCGTAGAACACTTCCAAAACCAATCTTGCCGAAGTCATCGCGAGCGAGCCGCAGGTAGACGTCGAACAAAGCGATTGTCGCGGCATCGAGAGGACCGCCGAAGTTGTTGAAGGACGTCACGCCCCAGTTGCGGACGGTGAACTCCGTCAACACAAAGATCATTCGGCTGTGCGGGTATGCTGTCTTGAAGTTTGCGATGCGCCGATTCTCGACGTAGTTCGTGAATTCGTCGATGATGACGTTGATCGCCTCGGGATCGAGAGTGGAGGAAACCTTCACGTCGATCCCGCGCTTCCCCATAATCGCAGCGATCAGAGTGATATAGTCCTCAATTCCGTCCAACTTGCCGTGGTTGCCGGTATATAGGCTCAGATATTTTGTGTCTGTCATACCTAACTATCTGTCCTTGGTTGACCGGGGCCGCAGAAAGACTGCATGAGCGGGCTGCTGTGTTGATATTCAGGTGTCGAGATAGTTCGCCGCATGCGATCCTGACGATAGGGGATCAGTGCTGGAGGCGGATGCCGGCGCTCCAAGAACTTGGTGGCCGGAAGTCTGCGGGGCTAACTTTCAGTGCCATGGAAAATCGGCTAATGGGCTCGGTGCGGCGCATGGACGGTGGTCCCGTTCGTCTTGTGGCTGTAATTGACGGTCATTTCAAGTAAGTCTACGCGCCGATAACGGGACAACTCTTGCCCCTAAGCTGGCGCGGTTCCTCCTTCCAGAGCTCGGCCAATGCGGCTGCGACGTGGTATCGATGGGTTCGATCTTGAGCGTTTTGACCGCACGACAGCGCTTTGAGGCCTTTCGGACATCTCGGTACTGGTTCGTTGCTGCGGATGTATTGGCCGCTTTGCTGTCGGCCACACTGCCTTGGTCGACGTCGGGCTTCTTGATTCTTCTGATCCCGCTGTTGGCGATCGTCTTGGGCAGCGCGGACGTCCCGCTTTTCACGCGCTCGTTCCGCCGGCCGGCCTCGCTCTTTCCTCTCGCGTTCCTGGCGTTGGCGGTCGTCGGCATCTCCTGGTCGGAGGCAGGGATGTCCGACGGGGTCCGCGGCCTCAGCCCGATGGTCAAGCTGCTGTTGTTTCCATTCCTCTTTTATTATTTCCAGAAATCGGAGCGGGCCCATTGGATCCTGGTCGCGTTCCTGGTGTCCTGCACCGTCCTCCTCCTGTATTCCTGGCTGGTCGTATTCCAGCCGACCCTGGCACTGAAGACCGGCCGATGTTGCGGCGAGGACTATGGCGTCCCGGTTCGAAACTACATCGATCAGAGCCAGGAATTTGCCGTTTGCCTGGTGGCATTGATCCTGGCGGCGCTGTACTCGGCTGAGCGCAAGGCCTGGAAATACGCGATGCTTGCATCCGCGCTCGGGGTGGGTTTTGCCGCTAATCTGCTATTCGTCGTGACATCGAGAACGGCGCTCGTTTGCATTCCCTTTATGCTTTTGGTGGTCGCCTGGCGACATGCTGGGAGCAAAGGCGCCTTAGCAATGACCATCGTCGGGGCGCTGGTACTCGCGATTTCATGGTTCTCGTCGCCTCATTTGCGCGCCCGCATTCTCTCCGTCGGCACTCAATTTGAAGAATACCGTAGCGCCGACATCCCGTCTTCTGTCGGAAAGCGATTGGAGTTCTGGCGAAAATCCATTGGCTTCTTCATCGAGAAGCCTTGGATCGGCCACGGCACGGGATCGGTCCGGGATTTGTTCGAGATTGCGGCAGTTGGCCATACTGGGGCTTCGGCTGAGATCATTGCCAATCCACACAATCAGACGCTGAGCGCGGCAGTCCAATGGGGGCTATTGGGCGTGCTGGTCCTCTACGGAATGTGGGGGGCTCATCTGCGGATGTTCGTCGGGTCGGGATACATCTCGGATTTGGGTCTGGTCGTCATCACACAAAACATCATCGGGTCAGTCTTCAACTCCCACCTGTCCGACTTCACCGAGGGGTGGATGTACGTGTTAGGGGTGGCAGCCTTGGCCGGCATCATCGCCAAGCGTGACAAAATGGAGCCGCACCGAGCCGATGTGGCCGCAACTGCCGGAAGCAAGTCGCTGAATTGAGTCGCTGTGGCCGTGCTTTCAGAGAGTCTGCCGACGGCACCGTCGTGTTGGTGCAGTTCGTCCGTCCGACGGGTGAGGCCGGCCGCGATGTTCATGCGCGCGTTGCGTGGAGTTCCTTGCTTCTGCAGCTGAATGGATGTGCATGTCCTGATGGCATATGAGCCGATCGTGCGGGATCACGTTGAAGCGATGACCGACAGGCCGGCAGAGCACGATTCACGATTGCTTCCAGAGCATCGTTATGTGTACTTTGTGCGCGCAAAGTGGACAAAGGCCACGCAAATTAGGGTTTTTGAGATATGCGCCCTTTGGTCGTGGGAGCGCCGCGAAGCGGTTTCGCGCTGCTGAGCAGCGTCATTTCGCAGCTGCTGCCGATGGACCCGTTGCGCTACGGCATCAAGCAGCGACTGGTCAACACGGCGGTCCGGCAGGCGCAGCACTATATCTCCACGGCCATTGAGGCCGCGTTCGCAGCGGCGGGCGTCGGCGATAGGTTGATCTACAACGGAAACTTCAAGACCGTCGCCGGTGGGCCGAAATGGTTGAAGGCGGATGATCCTTCCCGCGCGTGCTTCCGCAAATATCTTGGCGTCAAAGGCATGGGCGACTTCATCCTGGTAATTGCCCATCCGGCGGAGGTGTTGGAGACCGATGCGATCGTTCATTCTCACAGTCATCCGCGACTGTGGACTGAACTTGCGCAGTACCACGACTTTCGCAAATTCGCGTCCGTGCGCAATCCTATCGGCATCATCAACTCGTCCCTGTTCTCTCTCAATGCGTTGGCCAGCGAGTATATTCAGCGTTACGTCGATCCGCGCGATGACAACGATGAGATGCGGCAGAACCTGGCACTTTTCAAATTCACAAATCTCGACTTCTTCGCCGGTATCGTCCGTCACTATAAAGGCTACTTTGACGAGTTCTTGCCGGTCGCGGATCGTTTTCATGTGACGCGATGGGAAGATCTGATCGATCGCTCGGCAGAAACCATCCAGCGCGTGGCGCGGCAGGCAGGCCTTGTCATCGAGGCCGATCATGCCGGCCAGATTTGGCAGCGACTGGATCACATCAATCTCACCGGTCACCACGAGCACAACTACCGGCGCGGCAAGGGCTTGGTCGGCGATTGGAAGAATTGGATGACCAATGCGCATCTCGAGATCATCCGGGAGCATGGCCTCGAGGATGCCATGCAAGTATTCGGCTATGGCCGCATCGAGCCGCTCGATGAGGCACGGTACACGCCTTTCCAACGGCGCGTTGCGGAGCTGGTCTCCCGCGGAAAGGTGTTCGAGGACCACGCCGATCTCGATCTGTTCGGCTTTGCATTCAACAAGTCGAACATCGATGCCAGCGCGTTTGCCTTTCGACGATACGGATGGCGCGTCCATTCGACCGTCGAGCGTTCGGGCTTTTCGGACGAGGGCATCGTCATGGCAGTCTGGGAGGCGGCTGAAACGGCGGCCGGGGAACTAAATGCCGTACTGGATCACTTGCTGGCGGGTGACTATTCATCGGAGGCTCGCGCCACTGCCAGCGTCGAGGCGGCCATAGCCGCCTCCGCAGCTATGGCAAAGAGGATGCCGCGAGCCACGGCCGCGATGGTGAATGAACTGCAGGTCATGGTTCGACAGGCTTTCGCGGACGGTTCGGCTGAGGTGCTCGAGGTCGACCGCAGCGTGCCGCCACTGCTCATCCGCAGCTGGAACGAGTACAACATCGTTTCGCACCGCGGCCAGTTCAGCGCCATTCCGCAGGCCGTTGGTCCGATAGACCTGACGGACCGGGATCCGCACAGCATCCCCGGTTCAATCGTCCGGGATTCCTACGAATCCCTGCGCATCGCGTTGAGCGATGGCGTTGCAAACTGAATATGGAATAATCCGACACGATGCCTGAAAACGACCGCGCGCCGCAGAGAGGGCGCTCTCTCCAATTCGTTTCCGAGCCGGACCATGCGAACTCTTGGATAGGAGTCGCCCGCGGCCTGTTGGATGGCGGCTATCGAACTGTCACCGCGTACCTTCTAGACGATGCGGCCGCTGAGATTGCGTCAGCCCTTTCTTCGGAGTTCGGCGAAGCTTTCCGAGTATCGGAACGGAGGGGCCAGACGCCGACTTCGGCCGAGCCCGAAGCGTTCGATCCCTTCGACGCAATTCTCCTCATCGGTGGTGATGCAGAGACGGTCAGCGCCGCGCTGCTCGGCTATGTCGACCGCCGCGCGCCAGCTCTGGTTGCTCCGGTCACAGAACGTTACTATTCGAAGCTGCCGCTCTATTTGATATCGATCCCCAAGGCCGGCACACATCTCCTCTTTCGCTTGGCAGAAGCGCTTGGCTATGCGGCGGGGGGCGTCGCGCCGGACCGGCCGAAGGGCGGTCATTGGTACTATCTGCTTCACAGCAATGCGCATACCATGACGCGGGAGTTCTTCCGGGACGAGCTGCAGCGCGCGCCGTTCGGCAATCGGGCTCACCCCTTCATGCGGTCGCCTGCGCTCTTCAACTACCGCAATCCGTTCGACATATTGGTCTCCGAAGCGAATTATTGGCACATCGACGGCAACAGTCCTTTGTCGGTGCTGCTGGGACATCTCTCCTTCGAGGAACGCATTGCGCGGCTGATGGAGGATCGATGGCTGCTGGGCTCGGTCCGCGATCGGGTCGGCGAGTTTGCAGCCTGGCTGGACTGCGGAAACGTCGTCCCGATTTCGTTTGAAGAGATCGTTGGTGATGCCGGCGGCGGTTCGGACGAGGCATTCGAGGCGCTGGTGTGGTCGCTGCAGCTCAAATTGCACGCGCCTGGGATCACCCGGGATATCTGCGCCGCGGCATCCGGTCGTTCGAGCCCCACGTTCAGGGAGGGCCGCATCAACGGATGGCGGCAGGCCTTGTCGGCGGACGTCGTCCGTCAGCTCGAGGCACTCCCTCAGGACTTCATGGTGAAGTTCGGTTACGACGGCTCGTCGGTCCTGCCGCGTCACGTCGCGGCGTTTCGTCATCGGCCCCTGCGATTGATGTCGACCACGCACTTCTCCGTTCCGTTCCTGGTCGAGACGGATTTCCTCGACCACAACATTGTCTCATTCAACCAACGCTACTATGGAATTCCGTTCTCGGCTGGCAGCGCCGATCTCCGTCAGCTCTCCGCGGAGGAGCTCGCACGATTTGCGAACTCCGAAAGCTTGGCGTCGGTGCGTGCTCAAATCGTCGCGCGGGAGGTCGAACGACAGGTCGCGCCGATGGTCGGAGAGCTCGTCAAGTCCGAGCTGGAGAAGCTCCGCCGTCGCGGGCCGGATGATACCGGAGGGGAGCGTGCTTTCTCGAACGGTGGGATTTCAGCCGATGCGACTGAAGGCCGAACCGCCCCCGTTGTCTCACCTTCCGGCGGTGACGACAGAGTAGGCGAGATCCGACCGCTCGGAAGCTTTTTGAGGCACAACCTTTTCGAGCGTCGCGACGGCGTCATCGCCGTGCCGATGAGGATCGGTCCCGTCGATCCCAATCTCTACGATTTGAGATATGCCCCCGGCGTGATCGCCGAGCGCAGCTTGATGTCAGTCTACGCAAGCGTTCTGCGCGCCAGTTTTCGTTGGGTCTGCAGGCGAGCAAGACTGTGATGCGAGGGCTCGAGCCTTCTATCGTATCAGTCCAAGTTCGGTCAGCTTAGCAATCAGATGATGGGCCAGTTGCTCGGGCTGCTGGCCGACCGTGCGCAAATGAATCTCGGGAGTTTCGGGCGCTTCATAAGGCGCATCGAAGCCGGTGAAATTCTTGATCGCGCCGGCTTTCGCTTTTGCGTAGAGCCCCTTGGGATCGCGCCTTGCGCATTCCTCGATCGGCGTGTCGACGAAGACCTCGATGAACTCCCCATCAGCGACCAGTCGCCGTACCATTTCGCGCTCCGCCCGGTATGGCGAAATGAAAGAGCACAAGACGATCAATCCCGCATCCACCAGCAGCTTTGCCACTTCGCCGGCGCGCCGGATGTTTTCGACCCGGTCGGCCTCGGTGAAGCCGAGGTCACGGTTCAGCCCGTGCCTCACATTGTCGCCATCGAGCATCATCGTATGATGACCGGCGGCGTGAAGCTGCCGCTCGACGATGTTGGCGATGGTCGATTTACCTGCCCCTGACAGGCCGGTGAACCAGATGATGGCCGGCTTCTGTTGCTTGTGTGCGGCACGCTCGGCCTTTCCAACCAGCGTCGCCTGCCAGGGGATGTTGGTGCCGCGTCGCAGGCCGAAGGCGATCATGCCGGCGCCGAGCGTATCGTTGGTCAGCCGATCGATGATGATGAACGAGCCGGTCTTGCGGTTCTCTTCGTATGGATCGAACGCGACCGGCGTGCCGGTCGACAGGTTGCAGAAGCCGATGTCGTTCAGACCCAGTGTAGGGGCCGCGAGATGCTCGCGCGTATTGACGTCGATCTTGTATTTGATCCCGGTGACGGAGATCGGCGTGGTCTTGGTCCCGATACGGGCCAGATACGAACGGCCCGGGATGAGCGGTTGATCGCTCATCCAGATGATATGAGCAGCAAATTGATCCGAGACTTCGGGACGCGACGCCGAACTGACCAGGAGATCGCCGCGCGCGATGTCGATCTCATGCGCCAGGACCAGCGTGATGGCCTCGCCTGCGGTTGCCGACGATTGCGAGCCTTCATAAGTGAGGAGCTCCTTCACGCTTGAAGCATGGCCGGAGCCGGCCGCGATGATGGGGTCTCCGGGATGAATCGTGCCGGAGGCGACCGTTCCGGCAAAACCTCTGAAATCGGGTCCCGGACGATTGACCCATTGCACCGGAAACCGGAACGGCTTGTCGGCAGTTCCATGCGCGATGTCGACGGTTTCGAGGTATTCCAGCAGGGTCGGGCCACCATACCAGGGCGTCTTGCGCGACGGGCTCGTGACGTTGTCGCCGTCGCGGGCGGAGATCGGAATCGCTTCGATCGACGAGAAGCCCAGCTTCGATGCGAAGACGCGATAGTCCGAGACGATCCGCTCGAAAACGCTCGCCTGATACGCGACCAGGTCGATCTTGTTCACGGCGAGGACGACGTGGCGCAGACCCAGGAGTGAGCAAATCAGCGAGTGCCGACGTGTCTGGATCAGAACGCCTTTCCGGGCATCGATGAGCAGGATGGCAAGGTCGGAGTTTGATGCTCCGGTCGCCATGTTCCTCGTATACTGCTCGTGCCCGGGCGTATCCGCGACGATGAAGGATCGTTTCGACGTTCCGAAGAAGCGATATGCGACGTCGATCGTGATTCCCTGTTCACGCTCGGCTTCGAGGCCGTCGACGAGAAGGGCCAGATCGATGTCGTCGCCCGTCGTGCCATAGCGTGCCGAATCCTTAGCAAGCGCAGACAATTGATCCTGGAAGATCTGCTTGGAATCGTGAAGAAGACGCCCGATCAGCGTGGACTTGCCGTCGTCGACTGATCCGCACGTCAGGAGTTTGAGAAGGTCCTTGCTCGCGCGCTCTCCGGCAACGTCGACGCCGTCCATCAAAAGTAACCCTCTCGCTTCTTCTTTTCCATCGAGGCGGTCTCGTCGCTGTCGATGAGGCGGCCCTGACGTTCCGACAGACGCGTCGATCGCATCTCGGACAGAACATCTTCAAGGGTCGTGGCGTCGGATTCGATGGCCCCCGTCAACGGATAGCATCCGAGGGTTCGAAATCGCACACGCCGCATCTCCGGCTGCTCGCCGGGCGCGAGCGGCAGACGATCGTCGTCCACCATGATCCAGGCATCGTCGCGCCGCACCACGGGGCGTTCTTTGGCGAAGTAGAGCGGCACCACGGGAATTCTTTCCAGCATGATGTAGTGCCAGATGTCCAGTTCGGTCCAATTAGACAGTGGAAACACGCGGATGGTTTCGCCCGGCCGAATCCGCATGTTGAACAGGTTCCACAATTCGGGACGCTGATTGCGTGGATTCCACACATGCCCCTGCGAGCGGAAGGAGAAGATGCGTTCCTTGGCTCGGCTCTTCTCCTCGTCTCTCCGCGCTCCGCCAAATGCCGCGTCGAAGCCATGGAGGTCCAGCGCCTGCTTGAGCGCTTCCGTCTTCATGATCTGGGTATGCGCGGAAGATCCGGAGGCGATGGGGCTGATGCCACGCGCCAATCCGTCCTGGTTGGCATAGATGATCATATCGAGCCCGAGCCGACGCGCCGTTTCATCACGGAACGCGATCATCTCCCGAAACTTCCATGTCGTGTCGACATGAAGAAGAGGAAAAGGCGGCCTCGCCGGATGGAATGCCTTGATGGCAAGGTGCAGCATCACGCTGGAGTCTTTGCCGATCGAATACAGCATCACGGGTGACCTGAACTCGGCAATCACCTCGCGCATGATCTCGATGGATTCCGCTTCCAGGCTCCTAAGATGCTTTGGCAGCGCGCGTCGCGGAATCTCATCCTGTGATATTGAAGTATCCATCACGTATGATCGTCTGCTGCTCTTGTTGGGCTCGGAATATCCCGTGTCCGCCGGCGACTTACCCTTGAGTTCGGACCCACAGCTGTAGAGGAGGTGCTCGTCCTTGGCGAGGGAGCATCTCTTCGCCGCCTCGATGGCGCCAGCGATCGCCGGGATCTGGTGCGGGCGGCCGGACTCGAACCGGCACAGGCCTTGCGGCCCCACGGATTTTCTTACCACTTCGGCTTTCGCCGCCGCCCACCCGGCGTTCGTGGTCTGGACTATCCCTTCACCCTGGCGCTTGTCCGCTGTAGGTGCTGCCCGTCTAGTCTCTACACCTTCCCCCTGACGGGGGCTTGGCTCGGGATTGCCAGTGAAGGTTTCCCCGACTTTGAGCAGTTCTGCTCCCAGGGTTTCCCCCAGGGCACTCAATGGCTTAAGTCCGATGCGTCTACCAGTTCCGCCACGCCCGCATCGGCCCATCTATACGGCGCAAATAGTCTAAGGCAAAGAGAATACAGTTGTTTTCGCACACGCTTTGAGCGCTGGATCGGCCCGCTTGATCGAACGCTCGTTGCGATTCCCGCGTCGGCCGACCGATCCCGCCACGGAAGCCTCAATCCGGACATCTGTTGTTGCTTTAGGCATTCGCAATTTACGGGGACTATTCATCCGGCATGGCTGCTTCGTTTTCATGTTTTCTGCGCGGCTCCGTCGCGCTGCTGGCGCCGCTTGCGGCTGGCCTTGCGCTGTCCGGCTGCGCCGGCATGAGCGAGACGGTCGCGCCGGCCTTTGCCGATCCCGGCAAATACGAATTGTACGACTGCAAGCAGCTCGAGGCGGAGCGCAAGGCGCTGGCCGCCCGCACGGCCGATTTGCAGCGGCTGATGGACAAGGCAGAGACCGGCGTCGGCGGGGCCGTCGTCTCCGAGCTCGCCTATCGCAACGAGTACGTTGCGGTGCGGGGCCAGTCGCAACTGGTCGAGGACGCCTGGCGCCGCAACAGGTGCCGGGAAACGCCGCCGAATGCCGCGCCGACGGCGCCCGCTCCGCAGCCGCCGGTGATCAAACCCGCTCCGAGATCCGGCAGCGCCGCGCGCTGAGCCGCCGCAATCGCTTCACGGCCGCCAATTGTAGATCCAGTCCTGCCGCGCCAGCATCCGGTCCGGGCCGAGGGCGCGGATCGCAAGATCGCGCGCGACCGCGAGCGGCCCGGTGAAATGATAGATGCGACCCTGCTGCCGCGCCGTCCGCTGCACCCGCCGCACGCGCGCCTGGCGTGCCCGGCCGTATTGCGTCAGCGCGGCCGTGATGTCCGCAGTGCTTTCGGCGGTCTCTAGGCTCAAATGCCGGGCGAGCACGGCGGCATCCTCGATCGCCATGCCGGCGCCTTGCGCCGCGAACGGCAGCATCGCATGCACGGCATCGCCGAGCAGCCCGATCGGCCCGTTGCTCCAGGGACAGCCGTCGGGAACGCCGAACAGCGCCCATTTGCGCCAGCTGTCGACCGTGGCGAGCATCATCCGCGCCGAGGCCGGCCAATGGGGCGCGGCGAAGGCGTCCATCACCTCGCGCCGATCGCCGGGCGTGCTCCAGCCCGGCCTGTTCCATGTGCCCGGCAGCACCGCGACCACGTTGATCTGGCGTCCGCCCGCGATCGGATAGGCCACGAGATGGGCGTTGCGGCCCATCCAGAGCTGCACCCGGCGTGCGGTGTAATCCTTCGGCAGCTGCGTGGCATCGAGCGTGCCGCGCCAGGCGATCAGGCCCGAGAAGCGCGGCTGCACCTCGGGAAACAGATGCTGGCGGACCGTCGACCAGATGCCGTCGGCGCCGATCAATGCGCTCGCCAGATCGCTGCGGCGGATCGTGCCGCTGCGATGGACCACTGTCAGCCCCTTGGCGTGCGGCGCGACGTCCTCGAAGGTCGCGCCCAGCTTCAGGTCGATGTCGGGATGGTCGGAAACGGCGTCGGCGAGCATGGATTGCAGGTCGGCGCGGTGCACCACCCAATAGGGGGCGCCGGCGCGCAAGGATGCAGCTTCACCGAGCGGCATGCGGAGCAGCTCGCCGCCGGCCCGGGCGCTCATGATCGAGACCGCCTCCGGCGTCACGGCGCGCTCCTTGAGCCGTTCGGCGAGGCCGAGCTCGACCAGCACGCGGCTGGCATTGGGGGAGAGTTGCAGGCCGGCGCCGACTTCCTCGAGCCGCTCGGCCTTTTCCAGCACGACGATGCGAAAGCCGCGGGCCGCGAGCGCAAGTGCGGCCGTCAGTCCACCGATGCCGGCACCGGCGATGACAATCGTTCGGGAGAGCGCCACCCCTGACCGATGCGGGCGGTCAGGCCACCTTGTCCTTCAGCACGCATTCCGGCGGGCGGGCTTCGCCCGGCTTCAGGTCGGCCGCGAAGCGGTACAGCGTCGAGCAATAGGGGCAGATGATCTCGTTGTCGTTGCCGAGGTCGAGGAAGACGTGCGGATGATCGAACGGAGGGTTGGCGCCCACGCACATGAACTCTTGCGAGCCGATCTCGATGACGGGAACACCGGCATCGTTGTGGAAGTGCGGGACGACATGGTCGGACATCGTAACTCATCCTGGAGTGGCAATGGCGGCAGATACAATCAAAACTGACGCGGCATCATTATGGCGCCGCGGACCATACTGGCGGGTGGTGATGATTGCTAGTCCAGCGGAACCGAAAGCTCCGCAACGCCCCATGCTCATTTGCTCATGCAAATTCGACACAATCTTGCGGCCTGAGAGAAGCCCTTCTTTCGTCGGGGACGTTGTGTCGCAATTTTGGCGTACTATGTCTGTGGGACGAACGCAGTTGCGACCAAAGACGACGCGTCAGGCGTCAACGATTTCAGGACCTTCCAGGTTTTTCCGCATGAAATGGCTGCGAATCAGCACAGCGTTGGCCGGTATCGCGGCATGCAGCTTCATGCTCGCGCAGGTAGCACCATATGCCCGCGAGGCCGGCGCCATCCTCGCCGCGCAGGACGATCCGGTCGCGCTCTCCGAGCTCAAGCTCGACGTGCTGCTGCGGCAGAACGAGCGCCTGGTCCAGGACAACATCGAGGCTGCGCTCGCATCTGGCGATGCCGATCTCGCCGACAGTTTCGTCGCACTCGCGCGTGACCGCAACATCGCGCTGCCGGATGACCTCATCAGCCGCGTCAGCGATGCGGTCAAGGCGGAGAATTCCACCTCGCAATTCGCCAAGCGGTTTGCCACCGGTCTCGTCACCGGCAATGCCGAGGACGTCGCGAGCCTGTCGGGAACGGTGGCCGGCGATCTCTTCGTGTTCGGCGACATCAGGGACATCGTCCGCGAGGGCAAGCACCTCGCCATGGGCGAGGACACCGACCGCCTCGTGCTCGGGCTTGCGGCGGCGGGGCTCGCGGTGACCGCGGCAACCTATGTGTCCGTCGGCGGCGCCGCGCCGGTGCGCGCCGGGCTGACGCTGGTGAAGGACGCGCGCAAGGTGGGGCGGCTCGGCGAGGGGCTTGCCGCCTGGGCCGGCCGGTCCGCGCGCGAGGTCGTCGACACGCCGATGCTTCAGAATGCGGTGGCCAAGGGTTCGGTGCTGCGCCCGGGCGAGACCGTGCGCGCGATCAAGGCTGCGTTCCGTGCCGAGAAGGCGGGTGCGCTGGTCCGGCTCGGTAAGGACGTGACGCGTGTTGCCGGCAAGACCGGCACACGCGGGGCGATGGACACGTTGCGGATCGCCGAAGGTCCCAAGGACGTCGCGCGCGCGGCGCGGCTCGCGGAAGCCCAAGGCGGCAAGACCCGCGCCATCATCAAGCTGCTGGGCCGCGGCGCGCTGCTGCTCGTCGGCGGCATGTTCGATCTGGCGCTCTGGCTGTTCGGTGCGGCGCTGACGCTGTTCGGCCTGTTGTCCTCGATCAAGGTCACCACCGAGCGCCTCACGCAGGCCTGGTGCGATCGCAGGCGCGCGCGCCGGCTCCGCCGGGCGCAGATGGCGGCGGAGGCTGCTTTGGCGGATGCAGGCCTTCGGGCCTAAACGCGACCAGATTGCGGTCATTCGGAGCCGCGCTCCAGGCTATTGTTTGAGCACATGATCTCCACGCAAACGCGTTCCGCGTGTGCCGCGCGCAAAAACCGCTGCACAACTTTCCGGATCGTGCTCTAAGATCGGCTTGTCCCCCCTCGAGACCTCCGGAACTGATGATGCCGAGCTTCAACAACGGCGCCGTTGAAATTGCCTATCTCGACGAAGGCGAGGGCGAGCCGATCATCCTCGTGCACGGCTTTGCCTCCAGCAAGAACGTAAACTGGGTCTATCCGACCTGGGTTTCGGAGCTGCGCAAGAACGGCCGCCGCGTCATCGCGCTCGACAATCGTGGCCACGGCGAGAGCGCCAAGCTCTACGAGCCCGCGCAATATTCGATTCCCGTCATGGCCGGCGACGTGCTGGCGCTGATGGATCATCTCGCCATCCCGCAGGCCGACATCATGGGCTATTCGATGGGCGGGCGGATGACGGCGTGGCTCGCGCTCAATGAGCCGCATCGCCTGCGCTCGGCGATCCTCGGCGGCATCGGCATCGGCGGGCTGATCGAAGGCACGGGCCCCGGCGAGAATGTCGCGAAGGCGCTGGAGGCGCCCTCGCTGGACGACGTCACTGATCCTATGGGCCGCACCTTCCGCGCCTTCGCGGACCAGACCCGCTCCGACCATCGTGCGCTGGCCGCGTGCCTGCGCGGCACGCGCGATCTCATGACGAGGCAGCAGGCCGCACGCATCGAGGTGTCCGTGCTGATCGCGGTCGGCACCGCCGACGACGTCGCGGGCTCCGCGAGCGCGCTCGGCGCGATCATCCCGGGCGCGCAAGTGCTCGACATCCCGAACCGCGATCACATGCGCGCGGTCGGGGACAAGGTCTACAAGACCGGCGTGCTGGAGTTTTTGTCACGGCGGGGGTGAGGCGGCAAAGGGCCAAGAGGGGTCTTCGCCTACGCTGCCTTGTCGCTGAACGCGGCGGGAAGCGTGTTGAGGAATGACATCACGCGCTGCGTGCGCAGGGGAGGGCGGCGGCCCGAGGTGCGCACCATCCATAAGGGTTCCCCTGGGACGCGCCAAGACTCCAGAACCTCGACCAGCCGGCCGGCGCGAAGGTCTTCGGTGACGAGCCATGCTGGCCCCCAGCCAATTCCAAAGCCGCTCGTGATCAAGTCGAGCGTAGCATGCGCGTCGTCGCAAATGTGCTTGGGCTTGGGCGTGACGCGAATGGGTCCTTTGCCGCGCGGGTCGGCGAAGCGCCAAGTCAGGATCTGACCGGTCGCGGGATTGCGGAAGCCGACATGGTCGTGCGCGGCAAGCTCGTAAGGCGTGACCGGCACGCCGCGCGCCTTCAGATAGACAGGCGAGGCGCAAGCGATCCAGGAGAACGTGCAAAGCCGCCGTGCCTGATGGCCCGGCGCGCGGTCGAGTGGCCCCGAGCGGATAGCGATGTCGACGCCTTCCGCTGCGAGATCGAGGATCTCGTTGCGGAATTTAACCTCGATCTCGATTTCCGGCCGCTCCCGCAGGAACGCGGGCAGTCGCGGCAGGATGCAGGCGCGGGCGAAGGAGGCGGGGGCGGTCACGCGCACCCGACCGCCATCGTCGCGCGCGACGTCGCCGAGCGCGGATTGGACGCGGGCGAGACTTTCGACCAGCGCGCGACCCGCCGTCATGAGCCTGTCGCCCTCTTCGGTCAGCGCCAACGAATGGGTGGAGCGATGCAGGAGCCGCAACCCGTGAGCCTTTTCGAAGCGGGCGACCGCCTTGGACATCGCCGAGGTCGTCGTCCCCGCCCGCCGCGCGGCTTCTGCGAAGGAACCCGCCTCGACGACGCGGACGAAGGCGAGGAGACGTGAGAGATCGGGAGGGAAAGTTGTTGTGGACATTCAGTCCACATAATCATGGCCGCAGGGTCACTACAAGGGTCGTCCGGCAACGGCTAGCAGCGAGCGTCAGCGCGCATTCCGCAGCGCTATAAATCCGGGAAGTCCGATGACCCTGATGGAAATCACTCTGCAAGCCCTCGATGCCGCCGAGCGGGCGATTCCAGCCGGCCAGCCGATCTTTATGCTCAATCTGATACGCTACCGCGCGCAAGCGCATTACGAGGACGGATTCGATGCTGCGCCCTGCTCGGGCCGCGAAGCGTTCGATGAACGCTACAGGCCGGCATTCCGCCGTCTCGCGGCCGGGAAGCCGCTCGTGCGCGTGTTTTCCGTCCCGGTCCTGGCGAGCCTCGTCGGCTCGCCAAGCGAACGCTGGGACGAGGTGGCGCTCAACGAATACGGCGATTTCGCCACTTTCCGCTCGATCGTCGACACCGAGACCTACCGGCGCGAAGTCGCCCCGCATCGACACGCGGCGCTCGAAGATTTCCGCCTGTTCGCGGTCGCCAAGGCGACGTGAACAGTTTCGAAACTACGGTGACGATGCTGGGCTGCACCTTTAGGTGAGACACGGAGATTACGCAAAACTACGTAACAGTGCACCAATTTGCCTGACCAGAGCCGTCAGATGCGCGGAGATTTGTGCACTGTTACCGTAATTTGACATCATGGAGTTATTCGATGGGCGGACGGATGACGGCGTGGCTCGCGCTCAATGAGCCGCATCGCCTGCGCTCGGCGATCCTCGGCGGCATCGGCATCGGCGGCCTGATCGAGGGCTCCGGCCCCGGCGAGAATGTCGCGAAGGCGCTGGAGGCGCCCTCGCTGGACGACGTCACCGATCCCATGGGCCGCACCTTTCGCGCCTTCGCCGACCAGACCCGCTCCGACCATCGCGCACTCGCCGCGTGCTTCCACGGCGCGCGCGACCAGATGACGAGACAGCAGGCCGCGCGCATCGAGGTGCCGGTGCTGATCGCGGTCACGGCCGACGACGTTGCGGGAAGTGCGAGCGCATTCGGCGCGGGCATCCCGGGCGCGCAAGTGCTCGACATCCCCAACCGCGATCATATGCGCGCGTTCGGCGACAAGGTCTACAAGACCGGCGTGCTGGAGTTTTTGTCACGGCGGGGGTGAGGCGATGTTGCCGGAGACGAGGAGTTTGTTGCCGAATTGGCCCGAATGTCACGCCATAAGCGCAAGGGTCGCACCTCAGCCCCCCGGCAGCACGTCCTTGGCCAAGTCGGCCATGCCCATGGATGCTGCACTCTTCACGTCTTCGACGGTTATCGGAACGTAAGGCAACGGGACAGAAGCTGGCTTTCCTCACAGTCAACTCGTGACGTTTCACCGCGCCCACCGCACGCCATTTTGAGATAGACTGGAGTAACTACTCTGACGGCGTCTGAGGACGGCCGAGCGGGGAGATGAGCCCATGGACGTCGCGGCCTGGCTGCGTGGTTTGGGGCTGGGACAGTACGAGCAGGCGTTCCGCGAGAACGACGTTGACGCCGGGGTCCTCGCCGATCTCACCGCCGAGGATTTAATCGGGCTCGGCGTCGCCTCGATCGGCCATCGCCGCAAGCTGCTCGCCGCCATTGCTGACCTGCGTGCCGTCTCAATTTCGGCCACCACTCCTGCCACGTCCGCACCCGCCGCTATCTCCGAAAAGGCTTGGCTTGCACCCGAGGCTGAGCGCCGCCAGCTCACGGTGATGTTTGTCGACCTGGTCGACTCGACCGCCCTCGCGGCGCGCCTCGATCCGGAGGAAATGGCCGAAGTCCTGCGGATCTATCAGAGCGTAGTGACCGGCGCGATCGCGCGGTTCGAAGGGTACGTGGCAAAGTACATGGGGGATGGTGTGCTGGCCTATTTCGGTTTTCCTCGCGCCCATGAGGATGAGGCCGAACGCGCGGTACGGGCCGGCCTCGCTGCAGTCGCGGCGGTGCACAGCCTGGAATCGGCGCATGGAGAGAAACTGGCGGCCCGGGTCGGTATCGCGACCGGCCCGGTGGTTGTCGGCGAATTGATCGGCGAAGGCGCGGCGCGGGAGGAGACGGTGGTCGGCGACACGCCGAACCTCGCGGCGCGGCTGCAAGCCTTGGCCGACCCGGGCACGGTGGTGATCTCCGCTCGCACCCGGGAGCTCGTTGGCGGGCTGTTCGAACTCGCCGAGCTTGGCATGCAGATATTGAAAGGATTTCCCGTACCGGTACGCCCGTGGCGGGTGGTCGGGGAAGGCGCCGCCGAGAGCCGGTTCGAGGCCTTGCACGGGGCGGGTCTGACGCCGCTTGTCGGCCGCGAAAATGAGATCGGCCTGCTGCTCGATCACTGGGAGCGAGCCAAGGAAAGTGAAGGCCAGGTGGTGCTGCTGGCGGGCGAACCCGGCATCGGCAAGTCGCGCCTCTTGCGGGCGCTGCGCGGGCGGCTTGAGAATGAGCCGCATACGCCCCTGAGCCACTACTGCTCGCCGCACCATCAGACCAGCCCGCTTTATCCTGTGATCGGCCTGCTGGAGCGCGCGGCGGGTTTTGCCGCGGGCGATCCCGCGGCAACGCGGCTCGACAACCTCGAGGCGCTGCTTGCGCTATCGACCGATGATGTCACCGAGGTGGCGCCGCTGCTCGCGGCATTGCTGTCGCTCGAGACGGGTGCGCGCTACCCGCCGCTCGACATGAGCCCACATCGGCAGAAGGAGCGGACGCTCGAGGAACTTGTCAATCAAGTGCTGGGCCTCGCAAGGCAGCGGCCTGTCCTCGCCCTCTACGAGGACGTGCACTGGGCAGATCCGACCTTGCTCGAGCTGCTCGATCTCCTGGTCGACCGGGTGCAAGGGGCCTCCGTTCTCGTCCTCATCACCTTCCGACCCGAGTTCGAGCCGCCCTGGATGCGCTATGCCCATGTCACCGCGCTGACCCTCAGCCGGTTGAGCCGCCGGCAGGGTGCCGCCATGGTCGAGCGGGTGAGCGGCGGCAAGGCGCTGCCTCCTGCGGTGCTCGACCAGATCGTCGCCAAGACGGATGGCGTGCCCCTGTTCGTCGAGGAGCTGACGCGAACCGTGTTGGAGACCAATCTGCTCCGTGATGAGGGCGACCACTATGCGCTCGCAGGGCCGCTGCCGCCGATGGCGATCCCAACCACGCTCCAGGAGTCGCTGTTGGCCCGGCTCGACCGGCTCGCTCCGGCCCGTGAAGTGGCCCAGGTCGCGGCCGCGATTGGCCGGGAGTTCTCGCACGAGCTGCTCGCGATGACGGCCGCAGTGCCGGAGGATGACCTTCAGCCGGCGTTGGACGACCTCGTCGACTCGGGCCTGGTGTTCCGGCGCGGGACGCCGCCTCAGGCGACCTACAGCTTCAAGCACGCACTTGTGCAGGACACCGCTTATGCGACCTTGGTGCGTCCGAAGCGGCAGCGCTTGCACGCCCGGATCGCCGCCGCGATCGAGCAGCATTTTCCGGAGACGGTGCAGGCACAACCGGAGCTTCTGGCCCATCATTTCACAGAGGCCGGGCTGGCCGAACCGGCGATCGATTATTGGCTGAGGGCAGGGCAAGCAGAGATCGCGCGCTCGGCAACGGCAGAGGCAGTCACGCAACTGACCAAGGGGCTCGAGCTAATCCCTAATCTCCCCGATGACGCCGCGCGATGGCGTCGCGAACTCGAACTGCAGGTTGCCCTCGGTGTCGCCCTGATGGCTTCGAAGGGCTGGGCCGCGCCGGAGGTCGGGCGGGCCAACGCACGTGCCCGAAGCTTGTGCGAGTGCCTCGGCGACACGTCGCGGCTCTTCCCTGTGCTCTATGGGGAGTGGGTTTTTCACGTCGTGAGGGCGGAGCTCGAGGCCGGTCGAACGGCAGGCGAGGAATTACTCCATCGCGCGCAGGCACAGAACGATGTTGCCGCGGAAACCGTCGGTAACCGCATCGTCGGAACCGCTGAATTGCTTCGCGGCGACTTAGTGGCCGCGCGAGCTCATCTGGAGCGGACGCTCGCTCTTTACGATCCGGCGACCCATCGCTCGCTTGCCTTCCTCTTCGCGCAGGATCCAAAGGTGGCGGGCCTATCCGTTCTATCCTGGGCACTGTTCGCCCTCGGCCATCCCGAGCAGGCCCGGGCGAGAAGCGAAGAGGCTTCGACAGATGCGAAGGAGTTGTCTCACCGCAACACCCTTGGCTATGCCCTGCTTTACGGCTGCATTCTGTCGCAGCTCCGCCAAGACCCACACGAGGCTGGAGATCAGGCGAATTCGCTGATCGCGCTTGCAGCAGAGCAGGACTCCCCGCACTTTTTCGGGGCCGGCGCAATCATTCGCGGTTGGACGCTGGGCGAAGCTGGGGATTATAGGGCTAGTATAGCGCAAATCCGAGACGGACTTGCGATGTGGCAGGCCACCGGGGCGGGCTTCCTGGTGCCCTATTTCAGAAGTCTGCTTAGTGAGGTCCACGCTCGGTCCGGCGCAATCGACGAGGGCTTGGATCTTATTGACGAAACGCTGAACCGGGTGGAGGAAACCGGCGAGCGATGGTTCGAGGCCGAACTTAATCGGGTGAGGGGCGAGCTGATGCTTCGGCTGCCGAAGGCCGACCCGGCCGCTGCGGAAGCACGGTTCCGACAAGCGGCGTCAGTTGCGCGACAACAGAGCGCCAAGCTGTGGGAGTTGCGCGCAGCGACACGCCTTGCACGCTTGTGGAACGAACAAGGTCGGTACGACGAGGCTCACGACCTGCTCATCCCGCTCTACAGCCAATTCACCGAGGGTTTTGGGACAGCGGATCTTCAGGCTGCCAGAGCAACACTTCGCGAGATCACTGCCAGCTCCGAGCCGAAGACCCGAGATGCCGCTAGTTAATGAGGTGCATGAGCATGGCTGGCACTTTGCCGGTCGCTTGGACGGATCTGTCCGGTTTTTAGCAATGGCCACGTCTGAACGGCGGCTCAGGATCAAAGGTCAATTAGCCTTCATGCGGCGTTCGGTCTCCCGGAGAATAACCGCGTTGCGGTACACTCAGACGACACTGCGCTCTGAGCTAAGGTCCGCTACGGGCCAAGAGCGGACTCGTGCCTACTGGCCACTTTTTAACCCGGAGTGGCCTACTTTGATTTTGGCAGAGGCCTGTTCTGAACTTGAGTACAGGCGGCAGCTGTCTTCCGTTGCCACGGTCCCCACCGCTCCTCATCGACTGACGCAAGATCGCGCGCGGGCATCGGCTCTTTAAAATTGAAATCCGTTGGGTGGATCCAAATTACATACAGATACTGGCGCGTCTCGCGGGGGAGTTCAGCCACCGCGCTATCCGCCCAACAGCTGCAAAAAGACTCCATGTTGCCGGGCGTCTTTTGGCACATGGGACACTGCCCGGACTTCGCATTCGGGCCAAATCCGGACTCATGCATCGCAGCAAACTGCGCGTCATTCGATCACGTCGTCAGCACGGGCGAGCAGCGAGGGCGGCACTGTGAGACCAAGCGCCTTGGCAGTCTTCATGTTGATTACGAGCTCGAGTTTGGTTGGCTGCTCTACCGGCAGATCGGCAGGCTTGGTGCCTTTGAGGATCTTATCGAGATAGCTGCCTGCACGACGCCAGATGTCGGCCAAATCAGGACCGTAGACGACCAATCCGTCCTTGGCGAATTGCCGAAAGAGATGAATCGCGGGCAGTTGATGTTCGGCCGCAAGTGCGATAACTCGCGGAGACTCGAAAACAGTCAGATAATCGCCAAGGACAATGATTGCCATGGCGTGCTGGGCGGAGGCCGAGGCAAAGGCACTGTTGAGTTCTTCGGCCTTGGTCGCCTCGACAATCGGCAGAGCCACGCCTAGCTCTCGCGCTGTGCGGGGTATCTCCTCGGCTAATGCCAACCGGTGCATGGGGTTATCCGGATTGACCAGGATCGCAACCTTCGAGGCGCCAGGGACCAGTTCGCGGAGGATTTCTATTTGTTTTGCGACCGCCACTCCCGCGGTGGTCGCAAGGCCCGTGATGTTGCCGCCTGGATGCGACAAGCTTCGGACGAGGCCAAGCCCCACGGGATCGAACACAGCCACGAATACAATCGGAATGGTAGCAGTTGCTGATTTCAGGGCTAGGGCTGCTGCCGGCCCGGAGGCAATTAGCAGATCGGGAGCTAGAGCGATCAACTCGGCGGCTAAAGCTGGCAGTCGATCCCGGGCATAACGATATTCGACAAGCAGGTTCTTGCCCTCGATCCAGCCCTTCTCGCGCAAGCCCCTGAGCCATGCGGCGTGAGCTGGATCGCGAGCCGGCTCATCCGCCCAAGCGCCGAGGAAACCAATTCGCCGAGGCGTCCCCTGCGCCCCCGAACGCCTTGGCGAAACGAGTATTGCCGCGGTGCCCGCTATGAACTCCCGCCGCTTCATTCGTTCCTCATCAAGCTAGAGGACGATGGGCGCAGAGTATCACGTTTCGATGGTTGTACCCACAGCGTGTGCAAATGTTGCGTCGCAAATGCGGTGCGTGGTGCAGGACGGCTTTGGGTCAAACTCGGCTGTCTAAACCGCCGGAAGCCGCTTCCGGTTTACACTCGATAGCGGACGCGCGGCTAGCAACGAGCTGGGCAGCATCGGGCCACATTCGGACATGTGCGTCCTTAGGCTGACACAAGGCGAGTCCTTGCGGATCACCTCGCCCGCGCGAAAAGTGTAGAAGTCACATCCTCGGACCTCGATCTTTTTCCTTCGCCTGTAGTGCCCGTTAGCGTCCATTTTGAGAAAATGTCCGCGACGGTGATGATCGAGCCGCGGCATGTTTGCCCAAGGCAGGAACGCGCTTGGAGCGGCCGAGTTAAGCGGACAAAGCCACCTGTGAAGGAGACAAAGTCATGGCCCGCGCAACAGCCCATCCGGATCATCACTGCATCTCAAGCGAGGACATTCAGGGAACCGAAGTTTATGGAGCAGACGGAACGAATATCGGCGAGATTGATCACCTCATCATCGACAAGGTGTCAGGCCGCGTAGCTTATGCCGTCATGAGCTTCGGTGGATTTGTTGGCTTGGGTCACAGCCACTACCCCATTCCCTGGGGCGCTCTGAAATATGATACGTCGCTTGACGGTTTTCGAACCAACATCACTGAGCAACAGCTGAGAGACGCGCCTGAGTTCAGCGATGACTCTTGGCAGGATCGAGACTGGGAAACGCAGACTCACCGGTATTATGGGACGCCCACCTATTGGGAAGGGCGAGGTGGCCTATAACGCCGAGCGGCGCTAAAAACCTCCGTGATGAGTGCCAGCTGAACTGATCGGCCGGCCTCCACTGGATATTGTCGGATTTGATCCTAGCGACTGACTCTAGCAATTCTTGTCGCAAGGTTTGGTGCTGATCTGCAAAGGGGCCAGTTGAGGCGGCCCACCTTGCAGCAGGTCTCTCAACGAAGTTAGCTGCCGCCTTCGGGCGGCCGTTTTCTATTGGTATCCGCGCAAACGACCTCGGTTTGGGGTCCGAGGTCGCCAACCTTGCGGAAGGTTTGCTCCCGACGGGGGGCTTTTGGCTTGGGGACGGGTCGGGAGCTTGGATTCGACTCTGAATGGGGAAAGTCGTTCCGCTTGCCGACTAAATAAACGGTCCCGGCGTTTGTTCGCCGGGGCCGCTGCATTTCCGGATGCCGGAGAACTTGCCGCTCCTCGGATCACTCCGAGGGGCGCGCCGGTTCGCGTGGCGATCCCGCTGTTATCTCTCGGAAGCGCTTGCGCAGGAACGTTTGGCACGGCTCGGCGTCGAATGGCGACAAAACGGTTCGCACATGGACAGAGCGGTTGCTTATGCGATTTCGACGATCATCGTCCTCTTCGGCGTCTGGATCATTGTTGCCGGCCTGTCGTCCAGCTCACCTGTCCTATGGATCATCGTTGGGCTCGTTCCCATAGTCGTCGGGCTTTTAAGCGCTTTAGGTCCCACGTGATCCTTCTTTGCCGCGGCGGATAGGCCGTTGAACGCCAAGTCTGTTCGGGGTGTTCCTTTCCGATGAAAGCGATCGCTTGCTCGGACGAAACCAAGCCCGACAAGGTTCATCCCAATCTCATCGCGCCTTGACGTTGTCACCAAACCGCCGCGCCAGCGCGATCAGCACCACGAAGGTCGCGACCCACACCATCCGCGCGCCGTAGCGGTCGTGCGGGCCCGAGACCACGCCGCAGATGAAGGCGTTGCCGAGCAGCGCCAGCGTCACCGTCGCCGCCAGCAGCGTCAGATCGTCGAGCCGGCGGTTCGTCAGCGCATGCGCAAGGAGCAAAACCAGCCCCAGCATCGAAACCAGCGCAACGGGAACATGCAGCCAGTTCACGTAGTCGAAATCGACACCCCAGTGCTGCTGCCGCGCCGCGCGCATCGGGGCGGCCTGTGAGGGAATGTAGCGCTCAATGATGCCGCGGGTGTGCGGGATCCAGCCGTTGGTGCCTTCGCCGGTCGCGACATGCAGCAATTGCTGGCCCATCGCCCGTAGTGCCGCGCCGGCCTGCCAGGCCGGATAGTCCGCCAGCGAATGCACGACGATGTAGCCCATCTCCTCGTTCATGCCCTGGAAGCGGCCGAGCGTGTTGAACACGCTCTTGCCCCACAGGAACTCGTCGGCGCTCGTCGGAAGCTCGTTGCGATAGGGGCAGAGCTTGTAACTTTCACGCGGGCAGCGGTCGTTGAGGTAGCGCGCAACGATGCCGTCCTGCATCATGCGGCCGAAGGCGACGCCATAGCCGCCGGGCGTCCAGGTCCATTTGCCCGACAGCGCATAATTCGCCGACATCAGCATCAGGCCGCCCGCGACGATGGTCAGGCTCGCCTGCGCCAATCCCGCCAGCGGAAGCCGAGGTCCGAGCAGCGGCCGCGCCATCCAGCCGGCCGCGCACAGGCCGAGCAGCACGCCGAGCGTTGCGCTGTGGGTCGCGGCCGCAAAGGCGGTGAAGACGAACAGCGCGATCTTTTCGAGTGCCGAGGTGCGGTGTCCGCCGATCACCAGCAGGAACAGCGACAGCACCGATAGTCCCGCAAAGATGTCGGTGAGCAACATGCTCGCGAGCCAGGGCAGGGCTGTCGACAGGATCAGGAGCACACTGATCGCGACGAAGCGGACGGTCTGCATCATCGAGAGCACGCGCAAGGTGAGCTGCAACAGCCACAGCGTCGCCAGCGATTGGACCGCGAGATTGATCCAGAAGCCGAAGCTCTCGCCATAGTGCAGATAGATGCCGAACACGGTGGAGCGGCTCGGGACGAGATAGCCTTCGTACCAGCGCGCCAGATAGCCGCCGGTATCCCACTGCAACAACGGATAGCCGTTCCAAAATGCCGGCACGATCATCAGGAGGGGCAGGGCCATTGCAGCCACCCGCAGCCAAAAGGAAGCCGCGGCGCGCGTGCGCAATTGGTCGGTGGTGATGCTCAAATCTGCTCTGCCCCCGTTCGGATCATGCCCGCAATAACGGTTGGGGGAGAATTCACCAATAGTTTGACGCCGCCCGGCTTGAATTTGGCAAAACTCTGACCACTTTGAGCCGACCTTCCCGTCCGGGAGCGTCAGAAGAAAGTCTTGTTTATCAATGCTTTGGCTTGCCTTCCCGGGCAAGGCACTGTTCACTCTCAGGCAAGCCCGTCAGGACTTCGTCGCCTAGACTGTGCTATAGAGCCAGCAAAACCAGCCCATTCGAAAGAGCAGATCCCATGGCAGTGCATCAGGTCAATCCGGGAGGAAAGCTCGCTTCGCTCGATCCGATCTGGGACCGGATCCGCAGCGAAGCGGAGGACATCGTCCGCCGCGAGCCGGAGCTTGCGACCTTCATCTATTCGGCGGTGCTGCATCACGGCCGACTGGAAGATTCTGTGGTCCACCGCGTCGCCGACCGCCTCGATCACTCCGCGCTGTCGGGCGACCTCGTGCGCCAGGCTTATATTGAGGCGCTGCGCGACGATCCTGATCTCGGCAATGCCTTCCGTGCCGACCTCGTTGCCGTTTACGACCGCGATCCCGCGACCTCGCGCTTCATCGATCCCTTGCTCTACTTCAAGGGCTTTCATGCCATCCAGACCCATCGCCTCGCGCACTGGCTCTATCTGAAGGGTCGCAAGGATTTCGCCTACTACCTTCAGAGCCGGTCGTCGGCGGTGTTCCAGACTGACATCAATCCGGCCGCGCGCATCGGCCGCGGCATCTTCCTCGACCACGCCACCGGCTTCGTCTGCGGTGAGACGGCGGTGATCGAGGACGACGTCTCGATCCTGCACGGCGTCACGCTCGGCGGCACCGGCAAGGAGAACGAGGACCGTCACCCGAAGATCCGCCATGGCGTCCTGATCGGCGCCGGCGCGAAGATCCTTGGCAACATCGAGATCGGCCATTGCGCGCGCATCGCGGCGGGCTCTGTCGTGGTCAAGCCGGTGCCGCACAACGTCACGGTCGCTGGCGTGCCCGCCAAGATCGTCGGCGAAGCCGGCTGCGCTGAGCCGTCGCGCACCATGGATCAGATGATCAACGCGATGGGGCTTTGATCTTGCGAAAAGGGCGGATTTTCCGCCCTTTTTTCGTCCCCAAATTGTTTGGCAATTCATGCTGGCGGTTCGTCGCGTCTCGTCCTAAAACCCGCCGACCCATTTCGATCGGAGACTTGCCGTGGACGTCAAAGAAGTCAGAAAGCTGGACGCGTATCTGAAGCGCGTATTCGGCAATCCCAAGATCCGCGTCGTGCCGCGGCCGAAGAAGGACGATTCCGCCGAGGTCTATATCGGCGAGGAATTCATCGGCGTGCTCTTCGTCGACGACGAGGACGACGATCGCTCGTTCCAGTTCCAGATGGCGATCCTCGAAGACGATCTCGTTGATCAGGAGTAGCTTTTTTACGCCGTCGCTGCGGACGCTGCGCTGCGTCCGGCACGCAGCGAAGATTGAAGCGCGCTCTTTCCACATCGTCATTGTGAGCCACCGGGTCCGCGCGAACGCGCGGCCCCGGTGGCTCGCAATGACGAGGACTGCTTTATCCTGCCATCATGCCTCTGTTTTGCCCGATGCAGCAACCTGATTTCTAAAAATCAGAAGCGCTGTGGAGCGCTTTTGAAATACCAAGTCCTGCCAAGCACTTGTCTACTGTGCATGGGGTTGTTTTCGCGGTTCGTTTTGAGAGGCACCAAGCCGTCCCGACCGCTCACCCCTTCGGCCCGCGCAGCTGCGCCGTCAGCTTCTCCATCGCCTCCGCCACGTCGCGCCACTGCGACAGCCAGCTGCGCGGAAAGCGGAAGGTGAGGTCGGCGCCGCCGACGCGGCGCTCGGAGAGGCACATGCCCGGGGTCGCCGCATCGCGGGTGCAGCGCGCGGTCAGTGCGGGGCTGGCGGCGGAATAGAGGTCTTCGCTGCCATAGGGCGTGTCCGCGCGGAACATCCGCATCGTCAGGCCGTCCTCGGCTTTCGGTGCGGCCGGGTCGAGATAGCGGGGATAGATCGTGGTCGTGCGCTGCTCGGGCGCGAGCGCATCGTGATGGGCCGCGATCGACAGGAAGATGCGGTCGATCGAGTGCACCGCCGCCTCCACCGTGTCGGCGGTGACGTGCTTGGGTGCGCCGGGCGGTTCCAGCGAGGGATAGAGGAAGTCGAGATCGATCCGCTCCTGCGGTCCGGAATGGCGCTGGATCTTCATCCGGATCGCGGTCACCGGCAGGTTGAACAGCGTGCCGCCGACGCTCACCGGCAGCTTGTCCGGGGCGTTGGCGCCGCGCGTGCCCCAGGTCGGCCACAAGAGATAGGCGACGAGCCCCACCGCGGAGACCGCAGCGATGCCGCCGAGCACGATCGGGACGACGTGCGCGCGGGTGCGCATCCGGGGAAAGCGAGGGGAGGCTGCCGAAAACACCGTCATGAACTAGCGCAAGAGAGCGGGACGTCGGCCGCTAGCCGACGAATCAGCGGCGAATATGCCACGCGGCGGCGATTTGGCGGAGCGTTCCCGGCTGCGGGGCAAGGGGGAGGGCCCTGCGCAGGCTGGCGGGCGGCGTTAACCTTCCCTTAAGGATAATGTAGCGTTAACCCGCACTCTTTGTCACAGGAAGGCGGTGGCGTTGCGTAAGGGCGGACTTCCGATGACACCTGAAGCTCTCAATACCTTCTTCTCGATCTTTATCGGTTTCGCGCTCGCGGGCGCGCTCGTGAACGGATATCAGGCGTTCGCGCAGCGTCCCGCCGGCTTCAGCCTGCTGCAGGACGGCGTGGCGCCGAAGACCTTCGCGGCGGTGCCGTTCCTGGTGTTCGCGGCGCCCTTCATCATCATGCGCAACACGCTTCGCGGCCTGCGGATGGAAAGCCGCCGCGCCGAGTTCGTGATGATGGCGACCGTCATCGCCGGCTTCTGGAGCATGATGAGCGGCACCTTCTTCCTGATGACGCTGCGCGCGGCCGGCGTGCTGGGCTGACGCCCGCCATTCGGCCCTTTGCGTCCAGGCCGCCGTTTCGCTATGCCAGGATCATCCTGACAGGAGACCCCCATGGCGATCTACGAGCTCGACGGGCAGGCGCCCGACCTTCCCGCCGACGGCAATTATTTCATCGCGGAGACCGCCACCGTGATCGGCCGGGTGCGCCTGAAGCCGGGCGCGAGCGTCTGGTTCGGCGCGGTGCTGCGCGGCGACAATGAGTGGATCGAGGTCGGCGAGGGCGCCAATGTCCAGGACGGCTCGACCTGCCACACCGATCTCGGCTTTCCGCTTCACATCGGCAGGAACTGCACCGTCGGCCACAATGTCATCCTGCACGGCTGCACCATCGAGGAGGGCGCGCTCGTCGGCATGGGCTCGATCGTGATGAACGGCGCCAAAATCGGCCGCAACAGCATCGTCGGTGCCGGCTCCGTCATCACCGAGGGCAAGGAGTTCCCCGAGCGCTCACTGATCATCGGCTCGCCGGCGCGCGTAATCCGCACGCTCGACGACGCCCAGGTCCAGAAGATGGGGAGCGCGGCCAGGTTCTACGTGGCCAACGGTCCGCGGTTCAAGAAGGGCCTGAAGCGGATCGGCTGACCGGCCCGCAGGGGCTCCTTACCGTAAAAATACAGCTCGCTCGCTTAATCCTCCGCTAGTGCGATCGCGCTCATTGTTGAGCGTTTTCAACCAGGAGGAGCGGCGCCATGCGTACGACGGCGCTGGGATCCGGCTTCGGTGCCGGGACCAAATTATTGAAGAAGTTTGTAAGGTTCGCGCGCGGCGCCGACACGCTGACGGTCGCCGAGAAGGTCTACAGCATCGCCGCCTTCCTGGCGATCGTCACCACCTTCCTGCTCGTGATGTCGGTCCAGTCGGTGCGCCTGCAGACGACCTACCGCCACATGCATGCCTCCTCGGCCGCGGCGGCGATCAACGTCGGGCGCATCAATGCGCTGATCTATGCGATCGTCATGGAATCGCGCGGCATCTATATGACGGCCGATCGCGCCAGGATGAAGCAGTTCGCGGATGGCCTCTTGCGGCGCAACCGAGAGCTTGCCGAAGCCGTGAAGAACATGGAGAAGAACATCGGCAAAGAGGAGGCCGAACTGTTCTCGAGCTTCCGGCAGCGCATCCAGCAGTTCATCGACTTCCGTCAGGAGCTGGTGCGACGCGGAGTGGAGATCAGCTCGGCTGCGGCGCGCGAATGGGGCGACAACGACGCCAACCGGTCGGTGCGCAGCAAGCTCAACAGCGATATCGAGGCGCTCGAACGCATCTACCAGCAGCGTGCCCGCGAGGCGGACGATCTCGCCAACGACAACCGCTATGCGGCCGCCTATCTGTTCGCGCTCGGGCTCGCCGCCTTGATGCTGGCGGCGCTCAACGTCGTGGTCATGCGCAGCTCGATCGTCGGCGCCCTGTCCGAAATCACCCAGGCGACCGATCGGATCGCGCAAGGCGACGTCAAGAGCGAGGTGCCGCATCTCGGCCGTCACGACGAGATCGGGCATCTTGCACGCGCGGTGCAGAACTTCCGCGACGCAGTCTCGCGCATCTTCGAGCTCGAGGAGCTGGAGCTCGGCACCGCGCAGGCGCGCGACGCCGCGATGACCGAGCGCGACAAGTTCAACGATAAATACCAGGCCAAGAAGTGGCAGCTCTCGGCTGCGATCAACAGCATCCCGCAGGGCCTGATCATGCTGGACGGCAAGGCCGGCGTGGTGGCGATGAACACCAACTACCGGAAGATCTACGATCTGCCCGAGACGATCCAGCCGGGATCGGCAACCCTCGAGGACATCCTCCAACACCGGGTCGAGAGCGGGCTGTTCAGCGGCGACGTCACGAAATATGTTGCGGCGGTTCTCGACCGCATCGCCAGGCGCGAGCCGACGTCCTACGAGATCGTGTTGAACGACGACCGCATCATCAAGATCTACGAGCGGCCGATGGACGGTGGCGGCTGGGTGTCGGTCCAGGAGGACGTCACCGAGCAGCGCCAGCGCCAGCGCATCTTGGAGCGGATGGAGCGCTTCCTCGCGACCATCATCGAGAACGTGGCCGAAGGCATCATCGCCAAGGATGCGCGCAATCTGCGCTACGTCTTCGTCAACAAGGCCGCCGAGAAGATGATCGGCATGTCGCGCGGCGAGATCATCGGCAAGACCGCGCGGGAACTGTTCTCCGCGGAGGCGGCCGAGTTGATCGAACGACGCGACAAGCAACTGCTGGCACAAAAGCAGCAGCTCGAACCGATCATCGACACCATCGACAATCCTGCGCGCGGGCGCCGCGTGATCTCGGCCCGCCGGGTCCAGATCGGCGGCGCGGGCGAAGAGTCCCACATGTTCGTGACCATGGTCGAGGATCGCACCGAGAAGATGGTGGCGGCCGCGTAGCGACCGCCCGGCGCCACTCCGAGAGGAAGCGTCAGCTTCCCTCGGATTCGCGAGCCTCGATCGCGCCTGCCACCTTCTCGTGGCCGGCGGCCCAGAGCGCATGCTCGTCGCTGCCGTTCGAATATGGATTGGCCTCGGCCGGAATGTTGTCGCGCGCGGCGCGCTCGCCCTCTGCAAACGGATCGCGATCGGTCATCGTGATTGGCCTCCTCGCTTTCAAGCTGATGTGACGGCATTTGTTCCGGAACCGGTCTTCACCGCAGCGGTTGACCGCCAAAGGGAGAATTCCGATGGCCCGATCGTCCGCAACCGCTGCAATCAAGTCCATGGTCGTGATCCTCGTCCTCGCGGCGATGCCGGCCGCATCGTTCGCGCAGGCGACCGGCGGTGCCGGCGGCTCGACGGGATCGACCGGAGGTGTCGCCAACGCGCCGGCGCCGCCGCCCGGGACCAACAGCCTCGGTACGGCTCAATCGTCCGGCCCGGGCTCCGGAGTCACCACGGGCACCGGCGCAAGCGGAGCGGCTGATGCCACCGTCAACGCCGAGAACAAGCAGCTCGACAAGAAGATGAAGAGCATCTGCCGCGGCTGCTGACGCTCGCGCGGAAGTGAGACAGTGTGGCTGTCACGAACACCCAAGTGACGTTAGCTTGATCCTGCTTTGAAGCGTGGAGCGTATCCACGCGGAGGATCGAGTGATGTTACGGAAGATGATGATCGCGGTGCTGGCCGTCGCGGCTGTTGGACTATCGGTGCCGCAATCGGCTGAGGCACGGGGCTTCGGACATGGCGGCTGGGGCCACGGCGGTGGTTGGCATGGCGGCGGTTGGGGGCATGGCGGCCATTGGCGTGGCGGCGGGTTCTGGCCTGGCGTGGCCATCGGGGCGGGCATTGCCGGCGCCGGCCTCTACGGCGGCTATTATGGATATGGCTACGGCTATCCCTATTACGGTGGCCCACCTATTATGGTACCGGCTATAACGACTATGGTGGTTGCTATGTCGCCCGGAAGCGGGTGATGACGCCTGCGGGATGGCGATACCGCAGCGTCGATGTCTGCGAGTAACGGACGGATCGGCCGGACCGACCAAAAAACAAGGCCGTTGACGCAGTATACCGTCAACGACCTTGCCAGCCCCGGACATTGAAATCGGCTCACGCCATCCGGTAACCGCGAGCATCGCGCGGAATCACATGGGGGAATGTGATCCAGTTCACAAGTCGGCAAATTAAAGCGGCGTGGGAGCCGTGCTCAGCCACGTGAGCGCTTGCGCGCGCTGGCATGGACGCGGTGCCGCGCCGGTTTCCTGCGGGTAACTGAGGGCGTTTCGACCTCGGTGCCCCGTGCGCTGGCAAAGGATTGCCGCAAACCGTCGATCGACTCGTTCAATGCCGCGACCTGCTCGGACAGGCGCTTGGTATCGGCCTGCTGCGCCGCCATCAGTCGTTTCATGGTCAAAAGCTGGTCCTGCACGACCTGGATCTGGTCGATCGATTCCTGCTGGGTCGCCTCCAGCCCCTTGGTCTTCTCAACGAGCTGCTCGGATACCTGGGCCGTGCGGGCCTGGAGTTGTCGCGAGGCCACCACCCGGTCGGCTTCCGGGGCCGCGCCGGTGTAGGCGCGCCAGATCGCGATCGAGGTCACGCCTGCGATCAGCAGGAGAAGGGCAGCGGCGGTCAGCGCGATCGGCTGGGCGCCGATGCGAAGAAGGGGGGTGGACGGTCCGTCCTGGGCGAGATCGATCATCGCTGACAAAACCCAAATTGAAACTTGAGTGGCGAAGACCGGCAACCCTTCGGCGGCCGGGGCGTCCCGAAAGCGTCAGGTTTCCGCAAGGAATGGGACCAAAAAGAGGCTAAAGGCGAAAAACCAACAACCAGCAGGCTTTATCAGCCTCCGAATGCCCGTCAGGGATGGGGATCAGGGCTGAAACGGCGAAAACGGCCCGGAATAGGTCTTTGGCCGCGGCGCGGCGTAAGGGCCGAGCCGGGATGTCGTCAGCCCCAGCCGCACCACTGATTCCGCCAGCGTCACGGCGGCGGCGACGCCGTCGATCACGGGCAGGCCGTGCGCGGCGGCGAGCTCGCCGGCGAGCTCGGCCATGCCGGCGCAGCCGAGCACGATCGCCTCGGCGCGGTCGTCGCGGATCGCGGCGGTGATCTCCGCCGAGATTTTGCCGACAGCGCCAGCGTTGCGCTCCTCGAGCGCGAGCACCGGGACCTCGGCGGCGCGGACGCGGGCGCAACGCTCGGCGAGGCCGTATTTCCGCAAATTGTGCTCGATCGGAACGATGGAGACACCGAGCGTCGTCACCACGGCGAATCGTGCGGCGACCAGGCTCGCCATGTGGAAGCCGGCTTCCCCGATGCCGATCACCGGCGCTTTTGCCGCGGCGCGCGCGGCATCAAGGCCTGTGTCATCGAAGCAGGCGATGATGTGCGCGTCAGCGCCGTCGCGATCGGCTGCGCGGATGCAGCCGAGCATGCCGGGGACGGCAAAGGCCTCGTCGTAAAATCCCTCGATGGAGACCGGACCCATCGCCGGCTGGCGCGCGTCGATCACGGTGTCGGGCAGGGCGACACTGCGCGCGGCAGCGGCGATCTTCGCCGTCATCGACGCGGTGGTGTTGGGATTGACGACGTGCAGCCGCATCTCGATCAGACCAGTCCCTTAGACGAGCCCCTTGCCGGCGTCCGAACCCTTGGCCGCCTGCCGCTTGTTGAGCACGTGGATGGTGCCGAGCGCAAGCGTGATCACCGTGAACGAGACCGCCGAGATCACGGTGCCGAGCGCGTAGATATCGGGATTCGTCACGGTGGTGGTGAGACCCTGAAGATCGAGCGGCAACGTATTCACCGCCCCGATCGCCTGGCTGGAGCGGGCGAGCTCGTCCCAGGAAAGCGTGAAGCCGAATAGCCCGATGCCGATCACGGACGGCAGGATGATCGGCAGCACGACGTGACGGAACGTCTGCCACGGCGTCGCGCCGAGATCGCGCGCGGCTTCCTCGAGCCTGGGATCGAAGCGGTTGAAGATCGCGAACATGATGAGCAGGCCGAACGGCAGCGTCCAGGTCAGATGCGCGCCGAGACCCGAGGTGAGCAGGCCCATCGAGGTCTCGAAATTCTCGTTCCAATGCGCCTTGATCAGATCGTCGATGATGCGGAATTCCAGCGAGATGCCGAGCGAGGTGATGATCGAGGGCACGATGAGGCTGGCGATCGCCGAGTAGAACAGGATGCTCTGTGCCCTGAACTTCCTGCGGAACGCCATGCCTGCGGCGACCGACAGCACGACGGTGACGATCATCACGATCACGCCGAGCAGCAGCGAGCGGCGGAAGGCCGCGCCGAGATCGACGATGCCGGTGCCCTGGAACAGTTTTGCGATCCAGAAGGTCGAGACGCCGTTCATCGGGAAGGTGAGGCCGCCCTGCGGTCCCTGGAACGACAGCACGTAGATCGCGATCATCGGGCCGTAGAGGAACAGCACATAGGCCGCGAAGAAGATCGCGAGCACGTAGAAAGAGCGCGGCCGTCCTTCCGTCATGCGCTAGAGCTCCTTCTTGATGTCGACGATGCGCGACATCATGGTGATGATCAGGAAGGTGATGACGAGCAGGATCACGGCGTTGGCCGCGGCAGCCGGGAATTGCAGCGCGTTGACCCGCGTCTCGATGATCTTGCCGGCGGCCGCGATCTGCTGGCCGCCCATCACGCCGATGGTGATGAAGTCGCCCATCACGATGGTGATGACGAAGATCGAGCCGATCACGATGCCGGGTTTCGACAGCGGGATGATGACGTTGACGAGGGTCTGGAAGCCGCTCGCACCGGCGTCATAGGCGGCTTCGATCAGCGATTTGTCGATGCGTACCATGGAATTGAAGATCGGCACCACCATGAAGAAGGTGAAGAGATGGACCAGCGCCAGCACCACCGAGAATTCGGAGAACAGCAGCCATTCCACGGGATGGTTGATCAAGCCCATCTTCATCAGGCCTGAGTTCACGAGGCCATTGCGCCCGAGCAGCGGAATCCAGGCGATCATGCGGATCACGTTGGAAGTCCAGAACGGGATCGTGCAGAGCAGCGACAATCCCATCTGCCAGGTCTTGGACTTGACGTGGAAGGCGAGGAAATAGGCGACCCAGAAGCCGATGAAGAGCGTGATGGCCCAGACCAGGAAGCACAGCTTCAGCGTCTTCAAATAGGTCTTGCCGATGGTGCAGAGCTCGGGGAGCTGCGCGAGGCAGCCCTCGAAGGTGTCGGTGTAGCCGCGGCCGGAGAAGTGCGGCAGCAGCTGGTATTCGTTGTAATCCCAGAACGAGACGATGACGACGAAGGCCAGCGGAATGAGGAAGAAGGCGAGAAACACCAGCATCATCGGCCCGGCCTGGAGCCAGGAGATGAAGGACGGCGACAGGCGCGTCGGCTTTGCCGCGCGCGCTGTGCCCGACCCCGGGATCAGGCCCGGGGATGCCTGTTGCAGGACTTCTTCCGACATGTCCACTACGCCGCGATGAACTCGTTCCACTTGCGGACCATGTAGTCGTTCTCGTCCATCACCGCGTTCCAGCAGGCGACGCCGCCCATGCGGTCCTCATAGGAGCCGCCGTCGCGCACCGCGCCGGCCTTCTCCAGCAGCGAGCCGTCGGGTGCCTTGATGTCCTTCTCGGCCGGCTTGCCTTCCATCCAATAGGCCCATTCGTAGGGCTCCATATGCGCCTTCGCAGTCGAGAGCACGGCGGAGTAGTAGCCCTGGCGGTTGAGATAGGCGCCGGCATAGCCGGACAGGAACCAGTTGACGAACTCATAGGCCCATTCGAGCTTCGCACCCGAGACGCCCTTGGAGACGCAGAAGCCCGACGCCCAGGAGCGATAGCCTTCCTTGAGCGGCTGGAAGGTGCAGGCGATCCCCATCGAGCGCACCTTCGTCACCGCCGGCGACCACATCGACTGGATCACGGTCTCGCCCGAGGCCATCAGATTGACGCTCTCGTTGAAGTCCTTCCAGAACGCGCGGAACTGGCCGGCCTTCTTGGCTTCGGTCATCACCTTCATGGTGAGATCGATCTCCTCCTTCGTCATGTTACCCTTGTCGGCATATTTGTACTTGCCGGAGGCTTCCACGACCATCGCGGCGTCCATGATGCCGATCGAGGGGATGTTGAGGATCGAGGCCTTGCCTTTGAACTCGGGGTTGAGCAGCTCAGACCACGAGCTGATCGGACGCTTGATCAGGTCGGGGCGGATGCCGAGCGTGTCGGCGTTGTAGACGGTCGGGATCAGCGTGACGAACTCCGTCGCCGACGTCGCGAACTTCTTGGAGTCCTTGCCTTCGAGATAGAGCACCTTCCAGGGCGCGGTGCCCTGGCCGCCGATCTTCTTGCCGCCGGGGGTCTCGCCCTTGGTGAAGACGGGTGTGATGTTATCGAACTGTTTGATCTTCTTGGCGTCGAGCGCAAGGATGTTGCCCGACGGCACGATCTTCTTCAGCGAGAAATATTCGGTATCCAGCACGTCGAAAGAGTTCGGCTGAGTCATCACGCGCTTGGTGACGTCGTCGGTGGTCGCGGTGATGTACTCGATCTTGATGCCGGTGTCCTTCAGGCACTGCTTGGCGATGTCGTCGCCCTCGTTCACGGCGGTGCCGAGATAACGCAGCACCTTCGCATCGGCCGATTTCACGTAGGGAAAGCCGGTGATGGCGCCGGAGCCAGCGGCAAGGCCTGCCAGACCCGCGGTGCCCTTCAATAGCGTGCGGCGGCTGACGCCGGTCTTTCTGGTCGTCTCGGTCATTTCGCTCACTCCTCTGTGTTGCGCATTCTCTGGCATGACGGGCGCTATTGCAGGCGTTGCGCCTTGGCGGGATCCCAGGTGGCCAGCACGCGATCGCCCGGACGGAATGGATGGACGTCAAAGGCGGCCTCGGGAACGTGGGAGAACAGGGCGGTGCCGTCGTCGAGCGTGAGCGAGACGGCGATGTAGGAGCCCTGGTATTCGGTCTGGGTCAGCAGCGCCGGCGCGCCGAATGCGCCGTCAGTGAACGGCAGGATGCCGAGCTGATCGGCGCGCACGGCGATGAGCCTGCCGGCGTCGCTGAGCACGTTGTGCCCGCCGATGAAGCGCGCCACGAATTCCGTGCGGGGATGGTGGAAGATGTCGCGGGCCGTGCCCTGCTGTTCGATGCGGCCATGGTTCATCACCACGATGTGGTCGGCGAGCGCCATCGCCTCCTCCTGGCCGTGGGTGACCTGGATGAAGCTGATGCCGAGCTCGCGCTGCAGTCGCTTCAACTCGCCGCGCATCTTGACCCGCAGGAACGGGTCGAGCGCCGAGAGCGGCTCGTCGAGCAGGAGGATCTGCGGCTCGGTGATCAGCGCACGGGCGAGCGCCACGCGCTGCTGCTGGCCGCCGGAGAGCTGCGCCGGCAGACGGCCCGCATATTGGCTCATCGCCACCAGCTCGAGCAGTTCGCCGGCCCGCTTGTGCCGGGTCGGCTTGTCGATGCCGCGCATCTTGAGTGCGAAAGCGACGTTGTCGATCACGGATAGATGCGGAAACAGCGCGTAGGACTGGAACATCATCGCCGTGCCGCGCTCGGCGGGCGGAAGATCAGTGACGTTCTGCGCGCCGAGGATGATGTCGCCCGCGCTGACCGCCTCGTGGCCCGCGATCATGCGCAGGGTCGAGGTCTTGCCGCAGCCGGACGGGCCGAGCAGGCAGCAATAGGTGCCGGCCGGGATCTTCAGGTTGACGTTGTCGACCGCCAGCGTGGCGTCGTAGCGTTTGGTGACGGCGACCAGTTCGAGAGCGGCGGGAATGGCCATGGCGTGTCCGAGAGGAGGGCGGTGCTTCCGGGTCTCTCCGCAAGGTCCGTGCCAACAGCTCCTGTCTGCCCCGATTCCCAAAACTGTGCAGCGGAGTCAGAACGTTAGATCGAATCCGATTGATCCGGGGCACCTGTCGGCTGTCCGGACACCTGCACACAAAATGTGCGACGATTGTATAAAGTTTCACCTGTGATTGGATACAGATCGTCGACTAACATCCGCATTCGAACGTTGCCGATCAGCCCTCAAATTCGACGCCTGCACCCATGGCTGCCAGAACCCGTCCGAAATCCGACGCGCCAGACGCCAGTGATCGCGTCAGCCGCATCAGGGAGGGCGTGACTGCCGCGATCCTGGAGCATCGTCTGCTGCCGGGGACCAAGCTCGGGGAGGACGAGATCGGCGACATCTATGGCGCGAGCCGTACGCTGGTTCGCACCGCGCTGCAGCAGCTCGCGCATGAGGGCATCGTCAACATCGAGAAGAATCGCGGGGCCTTCGTCGCACGCCCGACCCCTGCCGATGCCCGCGAGGTGTTCGAGGCGCGTCGCCTGATTGAGCCGACGATCGTCGATCACGCCATCGATGCCGTGTCGCCGGACTGGGTTGATCGCCTGCAACGACATCTCGCCGACGAGCGCGAGGCCGAGCTGCGCGGCGATGCGCGCGCCTCCGTCCGCCTCTCCGGCGAGTTCCACCGGCTCGTCGCCGAGATGAGCGGCCACAGCATCTATCTCGGCTTCCTGAAGGAGCTGATCGCGCGCTCCTCGCTCATCATCCTGCTCTATCGTCGCCACGACACGCCGGCCTGCGGCACCGATCATCACGCAGGGATCGTCGCCGCGATCCGCAAGCGCGACAGGGAGGCCGCGCGCGCGCAGATGCTGTCGCATCTGACCGAGATCGAGGCCGAGCTGTTCCTGAAGGATCCGGCGGCCGATGAGCTTCGGCTCGCGGATGTGCTTGGCGTCTGACCCGAACGGATCGCAGCCGGAGCTGCGTTCCTGACTCAGTGGCCCGATTTGCTTTCTGCGGCGAACCGTCCCTCTGGGGTGATCTCGTAGTCGCCGTTTCGCTTTGTCATCAGCCCTGACCTGACCATTTCGCACGCAAGCTGTACCGAGCAGACCGGATTGCTGCCCCCGGGGTGGTACAGCCTGTCGTTTCGGACCTGCAGGTGGCCGTACAGCTGGGCCAGACGCAATGCCCTACGCATTCCAGGTGATGGATTTGCCATGCCGGTTTAAGCGCCGGTGCAGTGAAGGTTCCTAATGGGCGCGAGGGACCTGCAATGGCGTTTCTCCTCGGCAGGGCCGCTAGGAACCCCCGTTCTGCTGCATCGTTCTTTTTTCAAGGAGCAGCGTCATGAACGTACGGGACGAGTACACGCGATCGCTCTGGATGGAAGTTCCGGTCGCAGAGGCTCCGGCGCTGTCGCAGACGGGCGTAGACGTCGCCGTCATCGGATCCGGGATAGCTGGACTGTCGGTTGCATATGAACTCGCCAGCCGCGGACGTTCGGTCGCGGTACTCGATCGCGGCCGCATTGGCAGTGGGATGACGGCGCGCACCACGGCGCATCTGGCGACGGCGCTCGACGATGGCTATGACGAACTGGTCAGGGTACGCGGCCCTGATTGTGCGCGGCACTATTATCAAAGCGTCGAAGCGGCAATTGACCGCGCCGAGGCAATTCAGCGAGCCGAGGACATCCGCTGCGATTTTCGTAGGGTCGACGGCTACTGGCTGTTGGCGCGCGAAACGTCCGCATCTGAGCTGGATCAGGAATTGGATTGCTGTCGCCGGCTCGGGATCCCCGTCGAAAACTGCGTCGAGCGGACCGCATTCCATTCCGGAGGCCTGGTGCGTTCGTTGCGTTTTGCCCGCCAGGCGCGTCTGCACCCGACCAAATATCTCGCCGGGCTGGCCGGCGCACTTCAGCGCCGCGGGGCGCAGCTCTACGCCGACACCTGCGTAGCGAGCATCCGTCAAGAACGTGGCGACATGGTCGTGACGACTGCCTCGGGCCGCGAAGTCCACGCCGCCGACGTGGTCGTTGCGACGAACTCGCCGGTCCATGTGCAGGTGGCGATCCATACCAAGCAGGCGCCTTACCGCACCTATGCGCTCGCCGCCAAAATCCCGGCCGGTGCGATAGAGGATGCGCTGTACTGGGATACGCTCGACCCCTATCACTATGTCAGACTTCAGCCCTTCTCCGCGGACGAGGACTTCGTCATCATCGGCGGAGAAGATCACAAGTCCGGTGAAGCGGACGATGGCTCACTGCGCCTTGCCCTGCTCGAACGCTGGGCACGCGAGCGATTGCCGGCCCTGCGCGAGATTACTCATCGATGGTCCGGTCAGGTGCTGGAGCCGGCCGATTTCGTCGGCTTCATTGGTCGCAGCCCCGGCGAGGAGCACGTCTTTGTCGTCAGCGGAGACTCCGGACAGGGCATCACGAATGGGCTTGTAGCGGGCATGTTGATTGCAGATCTCATTATGACTGGCGCAAGCCCATGGGAGGAGGTCTACGCCCCGGCACGGAAGATTCAGAAGAACATCGGCACGTTCATCAGCGAGAACATCACGCCGCTGAAGAATCTCGCCGAGTATCTGACGGCAAGCGAGATCGCGAGCGTCGAACGTCTGCGGCCCGGGGAGGGGCGCCTTGTCCGCAGCGGCCTGAAAAAAATCGCGGCGTGCCGGGACCGGAACGGACATTTGCACCTGCATTCGGCAAGCTGCACCCATCTCGGCTGCGTCGTGCACTGGAATGCGCTGGAGCAGTGTTGGGACTGCCCGTGCCACGGGTCGCAGTTTGCACCCGACGGCACCGCGCTCAACGGCCCTGCTGTTTCGCCGCTCGGCGAGGTCGACAAGCCCGCCAATCTTGAAGCCGCGGAGTGAGCGGCGGTCTTGACGCGTAAGCGAAGCGCGTCCGTGGCCTATGGTAACGAAGATCCTTCGTTCCGTCTGACGATCTTCAGTACGAGTAGACCTGCGCCAAGCACCAGTAAGATGACGCCAAAGAAGGTCATGCTGCCGGATTCGAAGGTCACTCCGACCGCGGTCAGCAAGCATCCGACGACGATTGCGATGAGTCCGCCGAGCTTCTTGACCAGCAGGACATGTCCGTCACTCGCTTGTGCCACCATGTTGGGCCTCGTTACTTGATGCTGGCTGCCGTAGCGTCTCTTTTCGCTCCATGATCTTCGCAGCCCGTTGCATCATCGTACTCCAGTGCGGGAGCAATGCAATCTGGCGTTGATATCAATCTCTCTTGGGATCTTGTTTTAATAGAGTTCGCCGTATGCGCGACAGTTGGCCTTACATATTTGCCTAAATATCCCGGTTGATTGCCCGGTCGTGCATCTCTCATGGAGCCGTATGGCAGAGTTGCAGAATCGCCTTATGGTTGCAAATTGACTCCGTCGGGTTTGCGGAATCAACTGGCTGGAGCGTCGAGTTCTAGAACGGAGCCGACCTGCGTTGAATCCGTTCTACGGAGTAGTGCCATGGCGCGACCTCTGGCTGACGAACGAGAGGCGGCTTACGTTTCGACCGGCCATCTGCCTGGTCCGGAAACGGTGCAGGCACTGGTTGTCGAGGCGCAGCGGCGCTTTCAATCAAACCGTGATGGGACCAATTCGCAGGTGTACCCCGCGCTTGCGCGCGTGCCGAGCGAGTTGTTCGGCGTGTGTGTCGTCGGAACCAGCGGTCAGGTCTATGGCGCCGGCGAAATCGACTACGAATTTTCAATCATGAGCGTGTCAAAGCCGTTCGTGTTCGCGCTGGTCTGCGAGACCATCGGACCGGAGGAAGCGCGCACCAGGCTCGGGGCCAATGCGACCGGGCTTCCGTTCAATTCGCTTGCGGCCATCGAGCAGGGCAGCGGCCGCACCAATCCCATGGTGAATGCTGGTGCAATTGCGACCACCAGCCTCGCGCCCGGAGCCAATGCCGCGGCGCGGTGGGAGTTCATTCATGACGGACTGTCGCGCTTTGCCGGTCGTAAGCTGCCGCTCAATGAAGAGGTCTACGCATCGGCATCGGAGACCAATTTCCGCAACCGCAGCATTGCGCGGTTGCTGGAGAGCTATGACCGCATCTATTGCGACGCAAAGGAAGCGACGGACCTCTACACGAGGCAGTGCTCGCTCAACGTGACCGCCCGTGACCTCGCCGTGATGGGCGCGACTCTGGCCGATGGTGGCGTCAATCCGGTAACCAGGCAGCGCGTGGTCGATGCTTCGGTCTGCCATTATGCGCTCGCCGTCATGATCACAGCCGGGCTCTACGAGACCTCGGGCGACTGGCTCTACGACATCGGCCTGCCCGGCAAGAGCGGGATCGGCGGTGGCATCGTCGCGGTATCTCCGGGCAAGGGCGGCTTCGGCACCTTCGCACCGCCGCTCGATGCCGCCGGCAACAGCGTGCGGGGACAGCTCGCAGCAAAGTTCCTGTCGCAGCGGCTGGGAATGGATCTGTTCGTGTCGAAACCGGAAGAATGATCGATGCCGGGAGGAGTGGCGGGCTCATAGCTGGGCCGGTCGCAACGCCGATTTGAGCCGGAGGACGTCATGGCGACCACGCAGACAATGCCGATCGGCACCGTCCACCAGGAAGAGCGTGCATCCTGGCTTCCCATGATCGCAATCGCGCTCGGCCAAATGATCATGTCGTTCAACGTGGCTTCGCTGCCGGTGGCCATGGGCGGCATGGTCGCCACCTTTGGCGTCGCACCCACCACGGTCGCGACGGGTATCGTCGCCTATTCGATGCTGGTAGCCGGTTTCGTCATGCTCGGCGCCAAGCTCGCCCAGCGCTTTGGCGCGTTGCAGGTGTTCCGCGGCGCGGTCGTGCTGTTTTTCGTCTCACAGCTCATGATGACATTCAGCCCGTCGGCCGCTGTCATGATCTCGGCGCAGGCGCTGTGCGGCGCCGCAGGTTCGGTCATCGTGCCCTCGCTGGTCGCTCTGATCGCCGAAAATTATGCCGGTCGCCAGCAGGCAACGGCGCTCGGCGCGCTTGGCTCGGCCCGCGCGGCAGCCGGCGTGCTGGCCTTCGTGGTCGGCGGCGTGCTTGGAACGTATATCGGCTGGCGACCGGCATTCGGCATTCTGATCGCTGCATCCGCGATCGTGTTCCTGATGAGCTTCCGCCTGAAGCCTGATCGCGGCCGCCCCGATGTGCAGATCGATCTCGTCGGCGTTGCGCTTGCCGCGAGCGCGATCATCCTGATCAGCTTCGGCTTCAATAATCTGAACGGCTGGGGTCTCGCGGTGGCGACGCCGAGCGCGCCGTTCGATCTGCTCGGGTTCTCACCTGCACCGGTCATGATCGTGCTCGGGGTCGTCCTCGGGCAGGCGTTTCTGCTGTGGACGCACCGGCGGCAGGCCGCCGGCAAGACGCCGCTGCTGGCGCTGGAGGTGATCGATTCGCCGGAGGAGCGCTGCGCGGTCTTCGCGCTATTTGCCGTAGTCGCGCTGGAAGCCGCGTTGAACTTCACGGTGCCGCTCTACATCCAGATCGTGCAGGGGCGTTCGCCGCTTGCCACGGCAGTCGCAATGATGCCTTTCAACCTCACTGTCTTCTTCTCGGCGATGCTGATCGTCAACGTCTACGAACGGCTGACGCCACGACAGATCGGCCGCTATGGCTTTGCGCTTTGCACCATCGCGCTGGTCTGGCTCGCCTTCGTCGTGCGCAATGACTGGAGCGAGATTCCGGTTCTGTTCGGGCTCGTCCTGTTCGGCATCGGCCAGGGCTCGCTGGTGACACTGCTGTTCAATGTGCTGGTGACGGCCTCTCCAAAAGCGCTCGCCGGCGATGTCGGCTCCCTGCGTGGCACGACGCAAAACCTTGCCGCCGCAGTCGGGACCGCGGTGGCCGGTGCACTTATGGTCGGTCTCCTCAGTACCATCGCCCTCGGCAAGATCACGGCAAATCCGGTCCTCACGCCCGAGCTCCAGGCCCAGGTCGATCTCGACAACATCACCTTCGTCAGCAACGACCGCCTGCGTAGCGTGCTCGAGCGCACCAGCGGCACGCCGGAGCAAGTCACGGAGGCCGTCCGCGTCAACACCGAGGCGCGACTGCGCGCGCTGAAGATCGGGCTCCTGATCATGGCGGGTCTCTCGCTGATCGCAATCATCCCGGCGGGGCGTCTTCCAGACTATCTGCCGGGCGAAATCCCGAGCGATGAGTCCACTGCAAAAACGTGAGTTGAACTAGGGGCAGGGACTTTCCGAAGGAGAGCCCGGACATGAGATCGATGAGTGAGATGGATCGCCGCGACGCGCTGCGCACACTGTTGGGAGGCGTGATCCTCGCGGGCGCCGGCGTGAGCCTGTGGCCGCAGGACGCAGCTGCATTGCCGGAGTTGGAACGGATCGATGCCACAACTCCGTCCAGACGTGACGGCGCCGGTCGCGACTTTGCGCAAAATGCCCGTCCATTGCCGGCACCAAGCCATCGTCCGCCACATCGACCACCGCACCGGCCGCCGTCTTGGCATCGGCGACGCCGGCGCTGGGAATGCTGGTGGCATCGCGGCCGCCGCCATTGCGGCTGGCGCTGGAGATAATCGAAGGAGGACGTCATGACGATTTACGATCACAGCGCGCCGATGGGCGCTACCGGCCTGCCGCAACCATCCCGCTGGGTCTGCGTCCTGCTGGGGCTCTTCATGATGTTCGCGGGACTCATGGTGCTGGGCGACGTCGCGTTCTTCACCGTGGTCAGTGCCCTCTTCATCGGCTGGGTGGCCATCGCCACCGGCGCCTTCGAGATATTCCACGCGTTCTGGACCAAGGGCTGGGGCGGCTTCCTCTGGCAAGTGGTGCTCGGCATTCTCTACATCGCCTTCGGCATCATCCTCGTTAGCCAGCCACTGACGGGCGCGCTGCTGCTCACCTATGTGCTCGGCCTTGCGCTGCTCATCTCCGGCGTTGTGCGCATGCTGATTGGCTTCGGCCGGTGGCAGCAGGGCGGCGGGATCATGGTCGCATCCGGCCTGTTCGGCGTTCTGGCGGGTCTCGTCATCCTCACGGGCTTTCCGATGACGGGGATCTGGGTCCTTGGACTGCTGCTCGGTATCGACCTTCTGTCCCACGGCATCGGGTGGCTGACCTTCGCCTGGCTGCCCGCGGCCAGACCCGCGTAGCGCTACGGAGAATGGTCATGTCAGGATTGAAGGCGCGAGCCGGACTCGCGGTGATGCTCGCGGTGCTTCTCTGTAGCGCGCTGCCTGCGCCGGCCCAGCAGGACTCCGCCATCCTGTTCCGCAACGTCAGGATATTCGACGGGAAGAACGGCACGCTCTCGGCCGCGTCCAATGTCCTCGTCAGGGACAGGAACATCGAGAAGATCTCGTCCGGCGACCTGACCGCCTCCAATCAGATAATCGACGGCGCGGGCCGCGTGTTGATGCCGGGGCTGATCGACGCGCACTGGCATACGATGCTGGTGCGTCCGACGCCGATGGCTGCGCTTGCGGGCGATATCGGTTACAACAATCTGCTTGCGGCGGCTGAGGCCACCGCGACGCTGATGCGCGGCTTCACCACCGTGCGCGACATGGGCGGGCCGAGCTTCGGCCTCAAGCAGGCCATCGACGAGGACCTTGTCGTCGGTCCCCGCATCTATCCGTCCGGCGCCATCATCACCGTCACCAGCGGTCACGGCGACTTCCGGCAGCTCTCCGATCTGCCGCGCACCATCGGCGGCATGCTCAGCCGCATGGAGCGGATCGGCGGCAGCATGGTTGCCGACAGCCCCGACGAGGTCCGCGTGCGCGCGCGCGAGCAGCTCATGCAGGGCGCTTCGCAGGTCAAGCTCACCGCGGGCGGCGGCGTCGCGTCGCCCTTCAGTCCGCTCGATGTCTCCACCTTCACCGAGCCGGAGCTGCGCGCGGCGGTCGAGGCCGCCGACAATTGGGGCACCTATGTCGTCACGCACGCTTACACGCCGGTCGCGATCCAGCGCTCGATCGCGGCCGGCGTCAGATGCATCGAGCACGGCCATCTCATGGACGAGGCGAGCGCGAAGCTGATCGCCGAAAAGGGAATCTGGCTCAGCACGCAGCCGTTCCTGGATCTGTCCGCCGCGGCTGGGTTGGGACCAGCGGAGCAGGATAAGCTGCGGCAGGTCGTTGCCGGCACCGACCGTGTCTATGCGCTGGCGAAAAAGTACCGCATCAAGACCGCGTTCGGCACCGACGTGCTGTTCTCGAAGGAGCTGGCGGACGAGCAGGGCTCGATGCTGGCCGCGTTGACGCGCTGGTACACGCCGGCCGAAGCGCTGACCATGGCAACGTCCACAAACGCGGAACTGCTGGGCCTCTCGGGCCCGCGAAATCCATACCCCGGCCGGCTCGGCGTGGTGGAGGAAGGCGCGCTCGCGGACCTCTTGCTGGTTGACGGCAATCCGCTCGACGACATCAGGATCATCCAGGATCCCGCGAAGAATTTCGTCGTGATCATGAAGGATGGCAGGATCTACAAGAACACGCTCGCGCACTGACGCGCGATCATGTCGGTTTCGAGCTCGGCGCGACTCGCTATCGATTCGATTGCCTGACGATGGCGCCGCAGCAACTTAGCTCGTCATGTCGCGCCGCATTGTGACAACTTGTCCGATCCTGGCCCCTGGCGCGTCATGTGAATGCCGGGAAAGCTCAAGGCTACTGTTCATCGCGGACCAGTCCAGCTATATGCTGTGGCTCTGTCATTGAACTGTCATGTTATCGTAGATGCTAAAATCAGACGCAGCGCCGCTTCGCAAGACACCGAGCGCGCGGGACGCCAATCCTGCTCCCAAGGACAACAAGAGAACGCAAGTCGCTGCGGGCTTCCTGAGGCAAATTGAGGACGGCGCGGAACCCGCGAATACCGAGGGCGCTGTGATTGATCAGACGCCATCGCAAGACGCGACCCCTCCGTCAACTCGGTCGGCCGCCACCGCAAAGCCCGCCGGCGAAATCGAGCTCAAGCTCATCGTCGATGCCGATCGCATGGCGCATTTCAACGCCGCGCCAGTCATCGCGGCGCATGCGCGGAACAAGGGCTCGCGGAAGCATCTGAAGTCCGTCTATTACGACACGCCCGAGCGGACGCTTCGGCGCAACGGCCTCAGCCTGCGGGTGCGCCAGAGCGGGGCGCGCTTCGTGCAGACCGTGAAGACCGATGCCGCGGATGATCCGCTGCGTCGTGGCGAGTGGGAGGCGAGCGTGCCTTCGCTCGCGCCCGATCTTGCTTTGGCGATGCCCTTCGTCCCGGAGAAGCTTCGCGGCGTTCTCGAAGCGCAGGCGCTCGAAGCCGTCTTCACCGCCGACACCCATCGCCACGCCCGGATCGTCGATTTGCCGTCGGGAACGGTGGAGGTCGCCTTCGACCGTGGCGAGCTGGCGGCCGGCGATCGGTCGATGCCGGTGAGCGAGATCGAGCTGGAGCTCAAGGATGGCAGCGCGAGCACGATCTACGAGATCGCGTTGCGGCTGGCCGAGCACGGGGTGGTGAAGCCGTCCATCCGCAGCAAATCGGCGCGCGGCTTCGATCTCGCAGCGGGCGTGCCGCCGGCGGCCCGCCGTCCGCGCAAACTTCGCCTCGATCCTTCAGTCACGCTCGACGACGCCTTCGCAACGATCCTGCGCTCCTGCTTCCTGCATCTGCTGCAGTCGCTGCCGGCGGCCGAGGACGGCCGCAATCCGGAGGGCGTGCATCAACTCCGCGTCGCGCTGCGTCGGCTCCGGTCGGCTCTGGACCTGATGCGATCGGTCGGCACGCTCAGCAATCTCGACGCGCTGCGCTCGGAAGCCAAATGGCTGGCGCAGGATCTGTCCGCCGCGCGCGATTGGGACGTGTTCCAGCTCGAAACCCTGCCGACGATCGCGAAGGCCTGTCCTTCCGTCGCCGGCTTCGATGCGCTCGGCCGGGCTGCGGCCCAGCGGCAGTCCGGCGCCTATCGCAAGGCGCATCATGCGCTCGCCGATCGCCGCTGTGCACTATTCCTGATCGGCCTTGGCAACTGGATCGAGGCGCGGGGCTGGCGCAGCGATGTCCCTGCCGAAGATCTCGGCCGGCTCGCCGAGCCCGCGGTCAATTTTGCCCAGCGTATCCTGTCGGAGCAATATGTGAAGCTGCTCAAGCGGGGCCGCCGTTTCAAATCGCTTTCCGTGGAACAGCTGCATCGGGTGCGGCTCGCGACCAAGCGGCTGCGCTATCTCAGCGAGTTCCTGCTGCCGCTCTACGAGGATCGCAAATCCACCAAGCGCTTCTCGCGCCGGCTCGCCGCTCTGCAGGAGGAACTCGGCGCCTTCAACGACATGGCGGTCACGGCATCGCTGCTCGAGGGGCTCGATGCCGAGCCCGACAGCGCCGTCGCCGCCGCGGCCATCGCCGGCTGGCAGGCGCGCGCCTCGATCGGCGTCCAGCCATCACTGCAAGGCACGTGGCGCGATTTCACCGCCGCGCGGGTGCCGTGGGCGTCACAGGGCTGATTGCGCATCCTCGAAAAGTTGCGGCCAGCCATTGGGGGATGGCTGGCCGCGCGCGAACCGGTCTGGGACGGGGAGGGGTGGGGATGTGACCGGGTCGCGTAACCTGTTGTCTCGTTCCTAATCTCTCGCGCTGGCGGTGGAGACCGCCGGCTTGGTATCGCCGAGCGAGACCCAGACGTTGGGATCGCTCTGCGACTGGCGCTTGACGAAGCGGTAGCCGGTCTCCGTCCAGGCCAGGACGTTCTCGTTCTGATTGTCGAGAACGAACTCGCCCTTGTCGGTTTTCACCGTCAGCACGGCGTGACCTTCGCCCTTCTTGTCGCGCACGACGGTGATGAGCAGGGCCTCGCGCGGCCATCCGGCATCCATCAGCATCTTGCGCTTCAACAGCACGTAGTCTTCACAGTCGCCGTAACCGTCGGTCGGCAGCGACCACTTCTCGATCACGCCCCAGTGCTCCTGGTCGGTCAAAGGCTTCACGGTCTCGTTGACCCAGCGATTGACCTTGACGAGGTCGCGCCATGCCGCCTGCGACATCACGATGTCGCGTGCCTGCGTCGGCGCGCCCTTGCACTGAGCGGCGTTGTCCGCACAGAATTCGACCCAGCCGATCGGCGCACGCGTGGTGTCGCCGAGGCTCGCATAGAGCAGTCGGCTCTCGCCGGCCTGCGCTGCTGCGCTGATCCCGAAGAGCATGGCGGCCAGCGCCAGCACCTTCCCCTGTCCCCTGAAATCAAACATTGCGGCCCCCGTTTCTTGTTGGGACCACATTTGACATGCAGCTTTTGAGTTGCCGCTAAGTCGGTCAAGTCAAGTTGAGACGAATGCAAGTAAAAGGCGAGGCGAATTCGATCTATACTTGAATCGAATTCTCATAAAATTTGAAATGACTGCAACTGATTCAAATTTTATCTATTAACGCGCAAACGCTGGCGGAACCGTCGTTTGCGCGCAATTGCTCGCTTGCGTTAACTCGCATCGGGATGGCCGCAACGCACGAAAAAGGCGGCGTCCGCATCGCGGAGGCCGCCTTCGAGGCTTGAAATACAGGGGGGTTCCCGCTGTCGCGCTTTACCGCGCGGTAACGCTCTCTTCGAGAGTCTCGATCGGCTGCTCGTGCATGAACTCCAGCGCGAAGCCGTCTTCGAGGTTGCGGACCACGCGGCCCTGCACCCGCCCGAGGAAAACAGTCGATTTCAGAGGCGGGCGGTTTTCCGCGGCGATCGCAGCACCTGACAGCGAGAGGTCGATGATGCGGCAGGTCATCTTGGTGCCGTCCTCGAGCGTCAGCACGGCGATGGGGTTGCGGGGCACGATACGGTCGTGGCGGCGGTCCTCGGGCAGGTTGAGGATGTCGCGGTTGGCGAGCCAGGTCAGCTGGGCCGCGAGCTTGTCGCGCTTGCGCGGCGTTGCCCCGATCGTCATGGCGAAGCCATTGTCGATGATGCGGGTGATCTTGCCCTCGACCCGGCCGATATGGTCGAGATAGGCAACCACGCGGTCGCCGACATTGCCGATGCCGGGGGCGAGTAGCGCGAGCCCGCCCGGCGACATGTTGATGACCTGGCAGGGGAATTCACGTCGGTCCGGCAGCATGTAACGGCCGAGCAGGTGCACCTTCACCCGCTGGAAACGCCGACGCTCCTCGGCGGCCGGAAGAAATTTTTTGTTCGCCAACGCCATTTTCAACACCCGACCCCCCGCCCGGGCGGAGTCCGGCACGACCCTAAGGTGCATAGGGTTAATGCCGCGTTAGGATCGGGCGCGCCGCTCACGGACAGACACAATACGCTCGAAAAGCAACATCAGGGGCAGGCAGGCCAGCACCGTCAGTGCGCCGAGGTCGAACGCAGCTGCGGCCGTGCCGGCCGACTTGGCGAGCCGGCCCGCGAGAGCCGGCCCCAACATCATCGCGGCATAAAAGAGGGTGTAGAACACGCCCATCCCAAGGGCGCGCGTCTCCGGCGCAAGGACGCGGGCGGCGAGGCTCATCATCGGGCCGGCCGGAAGGCCGCCGACCAGTCCGCCCAGGATCAGGATGGTGATCACGGCGTCGGATCGGCTCATCCAGGCCAGCAGGGCGGCCACGACGAGGCTGGCCGCGATCGTCAGAACAAAGGGCTTGCCGCGATCGGCGAGGTAGCCACCGGCCGGTACCGAGATCACTGACAGCCACATCACGACGCTGATCGCCGAGCCCGCCGCCGCGATGCTCCAGCCGCGCTCCGTCAGCAGCGTCGGGCCGAACGAGAAGATCATGGCAAAGGCAATATTATAAAGGCCCCAGATCATGCCCGCGACGATCACCGCCAGCAGGGCAAGAGCATCGGGCCAGCCCGAGGCGGCAGCGCCAACCGTTACCGCCGGGGGCGGCTGGTAGAACATGATCAGCGCAATACCGATTGCGGTCAGTACACCTGCTGCCAGGAACACCGCGCCTGCGCCATAGGCGGTCCCGATCGAAGGCAGCACCAGAAGCGAGATCCCAACGCCAACCGGCCAGGAATTGACGAAGATCGCCATCGCGGTCGCGATCTCCCTGCCGGCAAACCAGTCGGTGGCCATCTTGGTGAGCTGCACCGTCAGCAGCACGCCGCCGGCGCCCGAGGCCAGGCGGCCGGCCATCTGCCAGCCCCAGATGTCGGTTGTGGCCATGACCAGGCTGCCGGCCGTCATCAGCAAGAGCGCCAGGATCGTCGTCGGCTTGTCGCCGAGAGCCCGGCCGATCGCGCCGCTTGGCAGTGCCAGCACGATGCCAGGCGTGAAATAGAGCCCGATCAGGATCCCGATATCGGCAATCCCGACGCCAAAGCTCCCTTGCAGCAGCGGCGCGACCGCGGCCACGCTCTGAAATTGAAATGCGATGGTGAGGCGCACGACGAACAGGATTGCAAGAATGCCCCAGCGATTGCGCAACGTGTCGTCTCCCCGGCCGCCGCTGCAAGCGTGCGGCGGAGACAGGCGGGAGTCAACCGGGCCCGCTTCGCTACGTCGGCTTCGCAGCGCGCAGCAGAAGCAGCAGCACCAGCAGGACGGCGGCAGACAGGCCGAGCGACCAGTGGATGCCGATCGCCGCGCCTGACAGCCCGACGGTGATGCCGCTGAAGGCCCGCATCCCGAGCCCGGCCATATTATAGAGGCCGACGACGCGGCCGCGGATGTCGTGCGGCGCGTTCAGCTGCACAAGCGCCTGCGCCATGGTGTTGAACGAGAGCTCGAAGAAGCCCGCGCAGAACAGCAGCACGATGGCGACCGGATAGATCCGGACCAGGGCGAAGCCGAGCAGCGCCATGCTCCAGAGCATCGCCAGCATGATCGCGGTGCGCGGCGTGCCCTTGAGGCGGCCCCAGGATTCCAGCGCGATAGCGGCGAGCACCGCGCCGGCCGCATCCGCCGCCAGCAGCACGCTGTAGGAGACGCCGGGGTCGCCATGGCCGAGATCACCGGCATAGCCCGGCATCTGGGCGTGATAGGCGTTGCCGATCATGAAGGAGGTGAGGCCGGCGAGCCAGGTCATCGCCGCCAGCACCGGCTGAGTGCCGATCGCGCGCATCGTCAGCACGATGTCGGCAAGGCCACGCACCGCGAAGCGCCGCACCGCCACGCTGCTGTCGCGGACCGGTGCCCAGAACAGCCAGAGCAGCATCGGCAGGTAGAACAGCGTGTTGAAGATGATGCCGTGCGAGGTGCCGAGGGTGAGCATGATGACGCCGCCCACCGCAGGCCCGACCAGGATGCCGAGATAGCGCGCCATCGCGTTCAGCCGCACCGCGCTCGGCAGGTCCGCAGGCGCCACGAGATCGTAGAGCAGGAGCTGGTTCGGCGTCTGCCAGAGCACGCCGGCGCAGCCATGGATCACCAGCAGCAGCATCGCGTGCCACATCTGGATGGTGTCGGTGATGAAGAAGAAGCCCCATCCGGCGGACGCCACGATGAACAGCAGCATGCCGCATTGGATGATGCGGCGCGGATCGAACCGGTCGGCGAGCCCGCCGACCGCGACCGAGAACAGCAGGAAGGGGAGCCAGTGCGACAGCACGGCAAAGCCCGCCAGCGCCGGCGAATGGAATTTCTGGAACACCACCCAATAGCTGATCACATGCTCGATGTTGTCGGCCATCATCGCGAGCACATAGGCCGTGAACTGGAGCCGATACGGCACGGATTTCATCGCCGCGAACGAGCCGGACGCGGCCATGGGATTTTGGGGAAGGGGATTCAAGGGAGCACCAAGGGTGAGATTTCGCCCGTGCGTACACGCTCATCAATGGGCGCTTCAAGATGCATGGGTGCGCAGCCCATATGTGCAAAGCGATGGCCGGCTCTTGATAGGCTAGCCGATCCTGCCCCGAACGTATTTCTCCACCCGCTCGAGGAGATGATCGACAGACCCATCGGCCGTATCGAGCACGAGATGCTCTCGATCCCACGGCTCATAGTGGTGGTTCACTATCTCCTCCCAGTTTGGGAGTTCGTGGCCACTGATATCGGCGACGCGGTCTTCCGCCCGTCTCCGGTGGATGGCGAGGTCACGGCAGATCAATTCGATCTCGACGATATGTATCGAATTTTCCGCCGCCGTCTTCCGCCAGCCGGCACGGCTCGGAAGCACCGGGTTTACGCAATCGGCAACCACGGTTCGGCTGAGCTTGAGGTTTTCGGCGGCGATGGCATTCGCTATGGCATACCCTGTCGTGCCGACCGCCAGGCCAGCCTGCCGCAAGGCCTGTTCGATGGTGTCGATGCGGAGGTATGTTGCCTTTAGCCGCGTTGCCAACTCGCGGGAGACCGTCGTCTTGCCGGTGGCCGGAAGGCCGCCGAATACGAGCAACACAGGGGGCGATTGCTGGTCATGTCTTGTGATCGGTTACGGTTCGTTCGTCGAGGCCGGAGCACGCTCCTAGGTTTGCTTCGCTCACGCGGGCGACGAAGTCCAGTAGGTTGGCTGGAGCGGAAGCGTAATCCGGGCTGCCCGATTGAGGCCGTCGCTCGAGCAGCGGCGGACAAGTCGCCCCGCGCGGGCCTCGAGATTATCGGCTACGATCCCCCCATGGAACCGAACAGCCTCTATGACCGCCCGGATCTCTATGACCTGATGGCTCCGCCAAACGCGATGCTCGAACGCTTCTATGTCGAGATTGCGCGCGAGCGCGGAAGGCGCGTTCTCGATCTTGCATGTGGCAGCGGTCGCCTGACCATTCCGCTGGCGCAAGCCGGGCTCGAGGTCGTCGGAGCCGATTTGTCTTCGGCGATGCTGGAGCGCGCGCGGAATCACGCCAGAGCGCAATCGGTCGAGCCCGGCTTCGCCCAGGTGGACATGCGCGATTTCGATCTCGGGGGACGGACCTTCGACACCATCATCGTCGCCATGAATTCGGTCCTGCACCTGCATAGCCTCGATGACTTCAAAGGCTTCTTCGGATCGGTCGGCAAGCACCTGTCGCCGAACGGCCGGCTCGTGTTCGATGCGTTCCTGCCCAACATCGCCATGCTCAACGCTGATCCCGACAAGCGGGAGTTGATCGGCACGGTCGTCCACGATGACCTTGGCATGATCACCATTGAGGAGACGGCACGATACGACCCGCTCGCACAGGTCAGGCATGTGGAGTGGTACTGGTCGAGCGAGACCGAAACGGATTTTTGGCGGGTGAAATTGCCGATGCGCAGTATCTTCCCGCAGGAGATGCCATTGCTGATCGCTTCGGGCGGCCTCGGCCTCATCGCACGCTTTGGTGATTTCGATCACAGTCCTCTGACTGCGGGCAGCATGCGTCAGATCTGTCTCTGCGGTCTCTAGTTCGTAGCCTGGATGAGCGAAGCGATATCCGGGGCATATCTTCCCGCATGTCGCTTCGCTCATGCGGGGCTACGAGACTGCTGCTTGGCACGACGTCCTATCTCACATACGCTTGTCGTCAGCCTGCACCCATCAATCATAACAAGCGGGCACTGAGGACACATCCATGGAAGCCATTCGCGTCTGCACCCACGCCGGTCCCGGCACCGAGCCCGTCATCCGCAGCGTGCCGTGGCCGAAGGTCGGCCGCAAGGCTGCGCTGATCAAGGTCGGCGCCTGCGGTGTCTGCGGCACCGATCTGCATATTCTCAAGGGACATTGGCCGAAGCCGCTGCCCTGGCCGTTCACGCTCGGCCACGAGATTGGCGGCGTCATCGTCGAGTGCGGCGATGAGTTCACCGAGGACTTCATGAGCAAGCCGCTCAAGGTCGGATCTAAGGTGATGATCCCGCCGCTGATGCCGTGCGGCCGTTGCTATTACTGCATCCACTATCCGCAGACCGCGAACAAATGCCTGACGCCGGTCTATTACGGCCGCTATCTCGGCTTCGACAAGGCGCCGCACATGTGGGGCGGCTGGGCCGAATATGTCTATGTCGATCTCGACATGCTGCCGGGCACGAAAATCTACAAGCTTCCCGACGACATGTCGCTGCGCCTCGGCGCGCTGTCGGAGCCGCTGACCTCCTGCATCCGCGCCTTCAATCGCGCCAGCCGCGCCGGCGGTTTCACCTGGGGCGATACGGTAGTGATACAGGGCTCGGGCCCGATCGGCATTCTCGCGGTCGCCGCGGCCAGGGAGATGGGGGCAGGGCGCATCATCTGCGTCGGCGCCCCGGAGGAGCCGCGGCTCAAGCTCGCGCGCGAATTCGGCGCGGAGGCAACCGTGAACATCGAAGAGCTGACGTCGCCGCAAGAGCGCATTGCGCGCGTCCGCGACATCGTCGGCGGCTTCGGCGCCGATCTCGTGATGGATTGCTCGGGCCACCCCACCGCCGGCCCCGAAGGCATCGAGATGCTGCGCGACGGCGGCACCTATGTCGAGATGGGCCAGTTCACCGATGCCGGCTCGATCGACACCTCCTGGCACCGCATCTGCACCAAGGACCTCAACGTGCTGGGATCCTGGGGCTTCACCGGCAATGATCTGCCGCTCGGCGTCGACATGCTCTACCGCACGGCCGGCAAATATCCGTGGCTGAAGATGCAGACGATCTATCCGTTTACGGAGAAGGGCGTCGCGCAGGCGGTCAAGGACGCGATGGCGATGAAGACGGTGAAGTCCACCATCGTGCCGTGGCCGGAGCTGGTGGAATGATGGCGACGATGACAGGCGAATCCAGCGCGCCCGCCCGCTCGCCCTTCAGCGCCATCCGCGCGATCGACTACACCGTCATCTTCGTGCGCGACATGGCGGCGATGCGGCGCTTCTACGAGGACGTGCTCGCCTTGTCCCTGCTGCGCGAGCTGTCGCCGAACTGGATCGAGTATGGCCTCGGCCCCAACACGCTGGTGCTGGCGAAGCCGGGCCGGACTGCGGCCGATGCGCCGACGCCTGAAGGCAGCGCCTCGCTGCAACTGGCTTTCAAAGTGTCTGCACCCGAGGTCGACCAATGCGCCGACGAGCTTCTGCGCCAGGGCGTGGCGCTGCTGTCGCCGCCGACGGACCAGCCCTTTGGTCATCGGACGCTGTTCTTCCGCGATCCCGACGGCAACCTGCTGGAGGTCTACGCGGAGATCTGAGGTCACGCGGATGGTACAAATGCCGGGGTCGAGAGCAGATATCCGCTGCAACCTTGGCGCGGCACTCTCCGCCAAGCCATGCATCACGGCACTGGTGATTTCCGGCCTGTTGGCGTAAAGAGCGCCAGATCAAATCCGGCGTGCGGCCGGGCCGTTGCCGCGCACGCAGCTTTAGGCGCCTCGGCTCGCTGTGCCGCGCCTGAATTAACCAAGGTTTCCCATCTCGTGTCTCTTCCGGCCCTGACCCCGCCGCTCGCCCGCGCTTTGGCTGAGCGGAACTATGATTCACTGACCCCCGTCCAGCTCGCGGTGCTCGCCCACGAAGCCACCAGCCGCGACCTCCTGGTCTCGGCCCAGACCGGCTCTGGCAAGACCGTCGCCTATGGGCTCGCGATCGCCAGGAATCTGCTCGATGACGCCGAGCGGTTCGGGCAGGCGGCCGCGCCGCTTGCCCTGATCGTGGCGCCGACCCGCGAGCTCGCGCTTCAGGTGCAGCGCGAGCTTGCCTGGCTCTATGGGCATGCGGGCGGCCGCGTCGTCTCCTGTGTCGGCGGCATGGATCCGCGCCGCGAGCAGCGCGAGCTCGCCGCCGGTGCGCACATCGTCGTCGGCACGCCCGGGCGGCTCTGCGATCATTTGCGCCGCGGCCGGCTCGACATCTCGGAATTGAAGGCGGTCGTTCTCGACGAGGCCGACGAGATGCTCAATCTCGGTTTCCGCGAGGACATGGAGTTCATTCTCGAGACCACGCCGGAGACGCGCCGCACCCTGCTGTTCTCGGCGACGTTCCCGCGCGGCATCGTCGCGCTGGCAAGGCAATATCAACGCGACGCGTTCCGGATCGAGGTCGCCGGCGACGAAGGCGGGCACGCCGACATCGAGTATCGCGCGATCCGGATCGCACCTGGCGATATCGAGCACGCCGTCGTCAACATGCTCCGCTTCTATGAGGCGCCGAGCGCGCTGGTGTTCTGCAGCACGCGCGATGCCGTCAGGCATCTGCAGGCGGCGCTGCTCGAGCGCGGCTTTTCCGTGGTCGCGCTGTCGGGCGAGCTGACGCAGAACGAGCGCACCATGGCGCTGCAGTCGCTCCGCGACGGACGTTCCCGTGTTTGCGTTGCGACCGACGTTGCCGCCCGCGGCATCGATCTGCCGAGCCTCGACCTCGTCATCCATGCCGATCTGCCCAATGACGCCGAGGTGATGCAGCATCGCTCCGGCCGTACCGGGCGCGCGGGCCGCAAGGGCACCAGCGTTCTTCTCGTGCCGCCGGCACGGCGGCGGCGCGCCGAGCTGCTGCTCAATGTTTCCGGCATCGATGCGGACTGGGGCACCGCGCCGCAGGCCGACGAAATCCGCAAGCTCGACCACGCCCGCATGAAGGACGTGTTGTTCACGGAGGAGACGACGCCGGACGATCTGGTGCTGGCGCAGGCGCTGTTGGCCGAGCGGTCGGCGGAGGACATCGCCGCCGCGCTGGCGCGGCTTTATCGGGCACGGCTGCCGTCCCCCGAAGACATCCTCGATCCCGGCGAACGCAGCGGCAAGCCGCGGGAGGATCGCGGTCGCGACAAATTTCAAGGTGCGGATGACGAGGATCGTCCTGGCAAGTCGCGATCGAAGCCCGGCAAGGGATCGTCGAAGCACAATATGGCAGAGGGCAGCGTCTGGTTCCGCGCCGCGATCGGTCGGCGCAAGAATGCGGAGGCGCGCTGGCTGCTGCCGATGATCTGCCGCCGCGGCGGCATCGACAAGCGCGACATCGGCGCCATCAAGATCATGGACACCACCACCGAGTTCGAGATTTCCGAGCGCGTGGCGGAGTCCTTCGCCGCCAAGATCAAGCGTCCGGACAAGGAAGACAGCATCCGCATCGAGCCGATGGCGGAGGCGCCGCAGCGGCAGGCGCCGTCGGAGGAGAGGTCATATACGCCCCGGCGCGAGAGCGCCGATGCCGATCGCCGCCCGCGTCGTGAAGATCGCGCACGCGACACAAAAGCATTCAAGCCGCGCGACAAGGCTCACGGCGAGCGCGGTCCGAGAGTCGACGAGGCTCCTTCCTTCGGAAGGAAGAACAAGCAGCGAAACAAGCCGGCCCACGCGGAGCCTTCAGTCACGCCATGGCCCGTCAAGGGTGCGGGAGGCAAGAAGGCGAAGAAGAAGCGTCGCGGGTGAGCCTCGTCATCCAGTCCGGACGGCAATGATGCCGCCGGATCGCACCGGCGACATCATCGGAAAAGTCCGGTGGGCTCAGCGGCCGCCGCCGCCACCACCACCGCCACCTCCGCCGCCGCCACCACCGGCGTCATGCAGCACCGAATTGTAGCGCGGGTCGGTCTGCTTCATGTAGACGGGCGAGATATCGGGAGCGGTACGAGCGCGCCGTCCGCCCTGGTTCGGCACCTCGACCAGACCGGCACAGCCCTCGAAGAAGGCGAACTCGCAGCCGTAGGCCCGGTACTGCGTGGCGTTGGCACTGGTCGCGCTGAACGCGGCCGTCGCAGCGAATGCAATCAAAGCAACTTTCGACAATGTGAGCTTCATGGAAGGTCTCCAGTCTCGGTTCGGCGAGACCGGAACGGTCCGCACGTTTCTTCGACGGAGGCCGGCCGAAGCCGGTTCGAGCGGGCGGCTTCACGCCCGCGTGAGCCGCGACCGGGAAGGGCGTCACGCCGCAGCGAGATCGCGAAGCATGTAGGTCGCGCCCTCGCCGTAGGAGGCGAGCTTCGTACGCAATTCCGCGTCTGCCGCCACGGGCCGAAAGCCGAGGCGTTGCCACAGCGGCTGCGTGGCATAGACCGAGACCAGCGCCAGCGCCGTGATGCCGGATGCGCGCGCGAGTTGCTCGATCATCGCGATATAGGCGCGTGCGACACCGCCGCGGGCGTCGGGCAGCACGGCGACATCATGCACGTAGAGGCAGTCCGCATCGTGGGGCAATCCAGTGAGGAAGCCGTCGAGCGGTGGAATCCGATGTTGCTTCCAGGGATGGGCGAGCCCGTAGCCGACGATCGCTTCGTCCGCAGCGAGCACGCGGCATCCATCGGGACAAAGCCGCATCTTCTCCGCGAGCACGTCGGTTCGCTCGAACAGACCAGGATGGATTCGCGCCGCGATCGCGCTGATCGCAGCGAGATCGGACGCGCGTGCGGGACGCCAATGCGGCTTGCTCATGTCGAACAAATCTTTACTGCCGCTATCGCGGATATTCTAGCTGCATCGCCACGAAGTCGGCCGTGCGCGATCCATAGCGCGTCTCGATCGCGCGCAGCGTCTCGTCCAGTGCCTGCGCTGGCGGCGAGGTGACGGTATCCGGCAGCGTCTGGTGTGCCGGCCAATCGTCGGCGATCCGCTCCGGCAGGATGCCGAGACCGCCGCGGCTCTTCTGAACCTGCGGCGTGGCGGCGAAGGTGAGGGCGCGCGAGCGATAGGTTCGCGACCATGCATCGGCGATCAGCGCGAGTGAGACCTCGTCGATGCCGGGCGTCAAGGCGATGCCGAGCTGCTCGCGGTTCCAGAACGCGAGCGTGTTCGCGATTGCGGTCAGCGCGAAGGGGCGCGTGAAGCTGAAGGCGTCGCTGCGGTGGCGCGCATCCCACGCCGCAAGGCCGATCTCGCGGGCGACCGCCTCGGCCTTGGCCCGGCCGGCGATCGCCTCGATCAAGGTGAGGGCCATCGGCATGGATGCGGTGATGCCGGTGGTCGTCGCGACGCCCTGGTCGACGACCAGTCTGCGATCCGGCGCATAGCGGATCGTCGTATGCTTCTGGAGGTCGCGCACGGAATACCAATGCGTCGTGGCCCGCTTGCCGTCGAGCAGCCCGGTCTTGGCAACGACGGTGGCGCCGACGCAGACGCCGATCACGATCGCGCCCTTGCCGGCCTGGCTCCTGATCCATTGCAGGACCGCTGCGTCGTCGTCGCGGCTCATCGCGGGCACGATGACGTAGTCGGCGCCGTCGGGGTGTGCTGCATCGAAGGCGGCGATGGTCGCGTGCGGCTGCACCTTGAGCGCAGGATAGAGCGTGACGGGCCCGGGCTGCGTCGCCAAGGTGAGGACGTCGGCGATGTCGGCGCGTGCGAGGATGCCGTAGGGCATGAGATAGTCGGTGGTCTCGCTCATGTCGTTGATGCCGACGATGGCGATCAAGGGGCGCTTTCGTTTCGGCGGTTTCAACGCGGCCAGCGTCGCCGCGGCTTCCTCGCTGGAGATCGCAGACGCGGTTCCCGATGATGGCGCGCCGGGCAGCAGAAGCAGCCATGTTCCGCCGATCGCGGCAAGCAGTGCCACGCCGCCGACTACGGTCCAGCCCAGAATGCGCCAGCTCATGATGATGTCACCCGCTCGTCGTCTCACGCGGCGCGGAAGCTAGCCGCTCGCGGCTACTTCAGGAATGACGCAAATCCGGCAAAAGCGGCCATGCCGCGCGACGATCGACACGGTCGCCTGCGCTTTCGAGATTAGCGCAGCCCCTCATACACCATCAGCCCGCGTGCGATCTGCAGTTTGCGGATTGCGCGCGGCAGCAGCTTCTCCGGCTGATGCAGATAGCGCCATGAGGTGAGGGTGAAGGCACCGAGCGTGCCGCATTCATCGTCGAACGGTGCCAGCACGCCGGTCACGCTGACGGGTGTGTGCGGGCGGGCGTTGAAGGGAAGCAGCAGCAGCTCGAGATGCGCCTTGCTGCCGTCCTCGCGCGCGGCGGTGAGGCCGGCGATTGCGCCCAGCGTCTCGTCGGCGACAATGGTGGTGATCTCCTCGATCTCGCCGCGGGTTTCCGGCGTGAACAGCGCCGCAAAGCTCCGGTCCTTGAGGTCGCCCCCGGCGAGCGCGCAGACCCGCGTGCCGGCCACGCGGAACGGGAAGCCGAGATTGGGCTCGCAGGACAGCACGAAGATGTCGCTGAGCAGATCGCGGACGGCAGCCGGGTCGATGTCGGCCCGATCAGGGGCCCGCGCGGTGCCACGCTTCTTGTCCCAATACGCGAAGAACGCGCGGCTCGACGGATGTTTCATGACTGAACGCTAACCCCGGGGTGCAACCCCACGGGACAACCCTGTCCCGCTTCAGTGCACCCGCGATCCCTTTGGTTGTTGTGCAGGAGGGGATTTGCAGCGTCCATGCCGCGGGCGTGTTTTAGGCCCCCTGGGAGCTTTCTTTGCACCGTTAACGTTAAATTAACTATGCGCTTCCCGCCGGCAGCCCCGCTGCTATGGTGACCGCGGACGCAAGCCCCGCCGGTTTTCCAGGTTCTCGGCGAGGCTTGTACACAGGGCGTCAAACAGTTTGGTCACGGGCCGCGGGGAGGGGTGGGGATACACCTTATTCCTTGGAGTACCGGAAGACCGACATGGACAGGCAGGGCTCCCCAGGGGCCCTGCCTTTTCCTCTTGTGCACTTGCGCAGGGGCGGCAAAGGCGACTATCTCCAAGCATGTCGCTCCGATCGCGCTGAAAGCGAAGCTGCCTTGGATTCCCCGCCAAATTCTCCGCCGCAGGAGTCTCCGGATCTGCCGGCCGTCCAGGAGAAGGCTCCGCGCGAGCCGATCCTGACACTGCCGGCGGCGCTGACCGCCTATATCGTTCTGCTCGCGGTGATCCATCTGCGGGTGCTGCTGCCGCCGGAGCTCGAGAACTGGACCATCGACGTCTTCGGCTTCATCCCGAAGCGGTACGATTCCTCGCTACTGAATCTGCAGATCCCGGGCGGGACGGGGGCGAAGGTCTGGACCTTCGTCACCTATTCGCTGTTGCACGCCAATCTGACCCATCTCGGCTTCAACCTGCTGTGGCTGTTGCCGTTCGGCAGCGCGCTGGCGCGGCGGTTCGGGGCCGTCAGGTTCTTCGTGTTCATGGCGGTGACGGCGGCGGCCGGCGCGCTCGCCCATCTCATCACCCATGAGCATGCGGTTGCGCCAATGATCGGCGCCTCGGCTTCGGTGTCCGGCGCAATGGCGGCGGCGATCCGCTTCGCCTTCGCCCGCGGCAGCTTTCTCTCGTTCAGCCGCTCGGACGCCGCTACCGCCGCGAAGGTTCCGGCGCTGCCGCTGTCGCGCGCGCTGCGCGACGGGCGCGTGGTCGGCTTCCTCGCGGTCTGGTTCGGCGTCAACATCATTTTCGGTCTCGGCGCGATCGGCGTCGATGCGGAGACAACGAGCGTGGCCTGGCAGGCGCATATCGGCGGCTTTTTCGCAGGGCTCCTGCTGTTCGCGCTGTTCGATCCCGTGCCGCGCGTGCGAAGCGATGCTGCGGATGCGTCATAACGCGACGTTTCAGACCATATTTGAAGCGGCGCTTGCAGCGCCGCCCGAATTCATCCATCATTCCCCGGAAGAATGTTCCGAAGCGGCAAGCCCATAGCGGCAGCGCTTCGCAAAGCGCACGAGCGTGAAACCGGCGCTGTAACTGTTAGTTGAAGACTCGCGAACAAGTCCGGACCGCCGAACGCGAACGGCTCCGATTCTGGGAGGCGACAATGACGGTACGTTCCATTCTCAGTACCAAGGGCCATCAGATCATGAGCGTCGAGCCCGACGCCAAGTTGTCGGCCGCGGTCAAGCTGCTGGGCGAAAAGAAGATCGGTGCGGTGCTGGTGATGAACCAGAGCCGGCTCGAAGGCATCCTGTCCGAGCGCGACATCGTGCGCGTGCTCGGCGAGCGCGGCGCCAGCGTGCTGGATGAACCGGTTGCCCAGGTCATGACTCGCAAGGTCGTCACCTGCAAGGAGACCGATACGGTCGCCGAGCTCATGGAAACGATGACCACGGGCAAGTTCCGCCATCTGCCCGTGATCGACAACGGCAAGGTGGTGGGCCTGATCTCGATCGGCGACATCGTCAAGCGCCGCGTCCAGGAATACGAGTCCGAGCAGGAAGCCCTGCGCGACTACATCAAGACCGCCTGATCGGATCTCACTCTTGTGCGGTGGGCGCTGCCCCTTCAGGCGGCGGCGCCAGCACGTGGATCGCCTCCTGGATCGAGTCCAACGCGCGCTCGGCGGCGCGCGTGCCGTGCGCGATCAGGTCCTCGGAGCGGTGGAAGTCGAACCAGCCGAACTGGCCGACGCGCGGTGTGATCAACAGGTCGGGCGGATCGCCGGCAAGGCGGGCGCGCGTGATGCGGTCCTGCATGATGTTGAAGGCATCCACCATCACCGAGGAGATGCCGGGCCGTCCGCCGCCGCCGAAGAACTCGCGCTTCATGGTCTTCTCGGGTGAGAAAAATCGCGGAAAGCGCCGCTTGGCAGTCGACACTTCGGGTACGACTGCCACTGGCGCGGGCATCGCGCCGTGCGAATAGATCGTCGTGGAATGGGTGAAGATGTCGCTGGAAAGATTTGCGGCGATGACGATTTCGGCGCCGAGCGCGCGGGCGGCCGAGACCGGCACCGGATTGACCAGCGCGCCGTCGACCAGCCAACGGTCGCCGATCAGCACGGGCGCGAAGATGCCGGGCAGCGCATAGGAGGCGCGCATCGCATCGACCACGCGGCCGCGCGTCAGCCAGATCTCGTGGCCGGTGCGGACCTCGGTCGCCACGGCGGCGAACTTGATCGGGAGGTCCTCGATCAGGGCCTGCCCGACCGCCTCCTCGAGCCGGGTTGCCAATTTCTCGCCCCCGAGCAGGCCGGAGCCGTTGAGGCGGATATCGAGATAGCCGAGGATGTTGCGCATGCCCTGCAGGCTGCGCCCCCAATCTTCGAACGTATCGAGCCGGCCGGCCGCATGGAGTCCGCCGACCACGGCGCCGATGGAGGTGCCGACCACGACGTCGGGCACGATCCCATTGGCGATCAGAGTTCTGATGATCCCGATATGGGCAAAGCCGCGCGCCGCGCCGCCGCCGAGGGCAAGGCCGATGACCGGCCGGCGGGTGGTGCCGAGCCCCACCTTCTCCCCCGCTTTTTCCCCATTGGAGCCGTTCGCGCCCCGACCCTTCAAAATATCCAGCACCGAAAAACTCTCCTGCCCGGGCCAGCCCTCACACCAGAGTAGGCGCCGGACCTCCGCTCCGCCATAACGAGGGTGAAGCATGGTTTATACCGTTCGGGAAGCAGGGGGCAGCAGTGTGGCGACGGCTGGTCGTCCTCGGCCAATCACGCAGGCGTCAATCGGGTTCCCGAGAACCGTATTTCCTGGGGGTTCCGAGGCTTGAATTTGCCGCGTTTTCGGTGAAAAGCAGGAGGCATGACACGCGGGGGTGACGGCATCATCGGATGGCGGCGCAGCGTTCGGCTGCTGCCGGCGCTGAGCCTTGCCGCCTGCCTCATGATCTTGGGCCAGAACGCCGCTCAGGCGCAGCTTTTCTCCGATCGTCCGCCGCCGGTGCCCCCTGCTTCGGTGCCCGATCCCGGCGCCGCCATCAATCTGGCCGCACCCTCCGGGCCGGGCGCCGGCCCCCCGAGCCTGCCGCCGACCCTGATGCAGCCGCTCTCGCCCAGCATGCCGCCGCCCGCGGTCACGACCGTGCCGCCGGCCGCGCCGCTGAATGCGGCCGTGCCCGGCCAGGGCGTGCTGTCGCTGACCGCAAGATACGGCAAGGATTCTCCTGCGATCACCAGCGGCCTGGTCTGGCGCGTGTTCGCCGACCGTCCCGACGAGAACGGCACCTTCAAGCTGATCCGCGAGGACCGCAATGCCGCGCCCAACATCGTGCTGCCGCCCGGCAATTACGTCGTCCACGTCGCTTTCGGCCTCGTCAGCGCGGTGCGCACCGTCAGCCTGAAGGCGGAGACCGACCGCGAATCCTTCGTCCTGCCCGCGGGCGGCCTGCGCATCGAGGGCCGCGTCGGCACCAGCCGCATTCCGCAAAACCAGATCTCGTTCTCGATCTACAAGGGCAGCCAGTTCGAATCCGGCGAGCGCGCCTCGCTGGTTCCCAACGTCGCCGCCGGCGACGTCGTGCTGATTCCGGAAGGCACCTATTACATCGTCTCCAACTACGGCGACGCCAATTCGGTGGTGCGCTCGGACATCCGCGTCCAGGCCGGCAAGCTCACCGACGTCACCATCACCCACCGCGCCGCCGTGATCACGCTCAAGCTCGTCAGCGACAGGGGCGGCGAAGCGCTTGCCAACACCGCCTGGTCGGTGATCACCCCGGGCGGCGACGTCATCAAGGAATCGATCGGCGCCTTTCCGCGCGTCGTGCTCTCCGAAGGCGAATACCGCGCCATCGCCAAGAACGAGGGCAAGGTCTACGAGCGTGGCTTCAACGTCGTGAACGGCGTCGACGGCGAAGTCGAGGTCGTCGCGCGGTAGCGGCCTTCTGTAACGCTGCAGATACGACACATCTCATCTAGCGCACGATTGATCTATCCCTTCTTACCTCTGTCGTTGCATGTCGGGTAAGCGGATGCTCACCATTCGTTATTTCTTGTGTACTGCCTTGAATACCATGACTGCTACCGGCCTGTTGCGCTGAGCTTGGACTTACACCGCGGGCGCCGTCTTATTCCGATGCGCCGTGAATTCACCACAGTGGTGGAAGAGACCAATTTCCGATCATCAATTTTATTCTCTTTCCATCCTGCTGCGTTATATGTCGGGCATCCGTCTAACGGGGGAGGCCGGAGCAGGCGCGTGCCTTGCGAGACCGGCAGGAGCAGGGGACCTAGCCCGTCGGCATGTTCGAAGTGATCCTCACCAGGCGCAAGCGGTTTGGCTGGCGATGGCAAGTGTGCGACCAGTCCGGCAAGGTCTTTGCCGACGGCTTCGAGCGCACCCGGCCGTCCGCCAAATATCAAGGCGAGCGCGCCTTGTTCTTCCTGTTGTCGCAGGCCTATCTGCACAACCGCTCCGCGGCCTCGAGCGAGGATTAGCGGCGTTCCTGCGCGTACATCCTCGTAGCCCGGGTGAGCGAAGCGACACCCGGGACGGTGCCGGCAGAATCCCGGATGTCGCTGCGCTCATCCGGGCTACTAGGCTTTGCGTTGCCCGCCGGGCAAAACACGCCAGAGCTGAGTCAACGTGCACCGTCGAAAATATTCCACTTTACCGAAATTCGGAAACGGCGTATGTATCGCCGCAACCCGGCCCAACGAAGAGGGGCGTATCGCGATCGTCACGAACGCGGGCCGGGCGGCGGTGGGACGTGGACCACACCGGCGCGAAGGGCTTCGCAGGGCGGGCAACCGTGAGCGAAAGCGTCGCGCCAACGACGGGTGCGGTTCGCGTACGGCAAAATCGTGTCGTCCTGGCGTCCGGGGTCTGTACGCCAAGTCTTGCGGTGATGAGGCGGCCCGACCGGGTTCGCAGCATCAGCCATCCGCAAGGCGACGGGGGCAATAGTGCATCGCTCCCCGGGGAGAGCACGACATACGCCGTAAACCCACTGCGCAGGGAAGGCCGGTTGCTTGGCTTCACCTGTATGCCGCTGTGCAATCTTTGTAAGCACACGCTTTCGCACAGTGGACCGTGGGTGCCCGGCCGGCACCCGGTCTTCCCTGCGCCCTTCTTCAATCGAGGGTGAGGCACCGACGCAAAACTCGGGCGCGATTTGCCGCGAGGCTGCGAAGGCGTGCCTGCAAAGATCGATGGAGCGAAGCTGTTGCCCCACACTCCGTCATTGCGAGGAGCCCTTGCGACGAAGCAATCCAGACTGCCGCGGCGGAAAGATCCTGGATTGCTTCGCTGCGCTCGCAATGACGAAAGCAGTCGTGGACCAAAATGCCAGCGCATGCCCGGACGAGCGCAGTTTGCACAACCGTCATAGTCTCTAACACCCACTAACCAACACCTGACTTAAAACTGTCATAGTCACCGAACGGAACCAGAGCTGGCCCCGGTTGTTTGGACAGCGCCCCGCTGGATTTAAGTGGATTCCTGCCGGGTTATGCTGAACGCGGGGCTTTACGATTTTGTCGTTGCGTCGGGAGGGCGTAGCCCGACCAGAGCGACGACAAAATCGTCGGCGACGGTCATGCGGCCATCACCATAGCTTGCGTGCCGAAGTAAGCCTCGTCGGGCGTGCGCCCGTCAAGGCTCGAGTGAGGGCGTCCCTGATTGTAGAAGGCCAGATACTTGGCAATTGACGCTCGCGCCTCGGACACGCTGTCGTAGGCGCGGAGATAAACTTCTTCGTATTTGACCGTGCGCCAGAGCCGCTCGACAAACACGTTGTCGCGCCAGGCGCCCTTGCCATCCATGCTGATGGCGATCTTCGCGTCCAGCAGCACATCGGTGAACTCGAGGCTGGTGAACTGGCTGCCCTGGTCCGTGTTGAAAATCGCGGGCCTGCCGTGCTTCGCCAACGCCTCCTGGACCGCTTCGACGCAGAAGGCCGCCTCCATTGTGATCGAGACGCGATGGGCCAGGACCCGTCGGCTGAACACATCGACGACCGCCGCGAGATAGACGAAGCCACGCCGCATCGGAATGTAGGTGATGTCCATTGCCCACGCATGGTCGGGCCGCTCGATCTTCAATCCGCGCAACAGGTACGGGTAGATCTTGTGACCCGGAGCCGGCTTGCTCGTGTTCGGGCGACGATAGACCGCCTCGATCCCCATGCGCTTCATCAGCGTCGCGATGTGGCGGCGACCGGCGTATACCCCCTCCCGCCGCAGCAACGATCGCAGCATACGCGCTCCCGCGAAGGGATAATCGAGATGCAGCTCATCGAGCCGACGCATCAAGGCAAGGTCCTCGGCCGAAACTGGCCGAGGTTCATAGTAGACCGTGCTGCGAGCCAGCTTCAGGACCTTCGCCTGGCGCACGATAGAAAGATCATGACCGCGGTCGATCATCGCTTTGCGCTCAGCAGGCCCGCCTTGGTGAGCGCGCCGGACAAAAAATCGTTTTCCAACGCCAGCTCGCCGATCTTGGCATGCAACGCCTTCAAATCGACCGGCGTCTCGGCCGATGTCTTGTCATGCCCAAACACGCCGGCGGCGCCTTCCAGGAGCTGGTTTTTCCAGATCGTGATCTGGTTCGGATGAACATCAAACAGTTGCGCCAGCTCCGCCAGTGTCTTGTCTCCTTTGACCGCAGCCAAAGCAACCTTCGCCTTGAATGCCGGAGAATGCGTCCGGCGGCTCTTCTTCGTCATCTTCGCTCCTGATTCGCAGCAAGAATCCTCGCCGCTGTCAGGCAGAAAATCCACTCAAGCTACTGTCCGAATTTGCGGGGCCAGCTCTACCCGCGTCTGCGTCGCCTTTACACGCCGTTAAGTGCCTCCGCATTGGATGCGCCGGGATAGTGCGTTGGGGACTGCCATGACTGCCGCGAAGAAAGTGTCGGGAAAACCGGCCGCCGAAATGTTCGATGACATCCCGGTGCTTCGGCGCAAATGGCGTGCCGCGTTGAAGCCGGGCGAACGGTTGCCGCGCTACGAGGACGTGATGCTCGGCAGCCTCGGTCGGCTCGCCGACCACATCGCGCTGCTCAGGGGTGAGGGCGCGCTCGAATTGTCGCGCAGCGGGCGTTACGTGCAGAAATGGCTCGGCGAAGAGCGCTGGGACATTCCGGTCGCGGAGCTGTCGCCCGATTGCGCCACGGCGCTGACGGAAGCCGCGTGCATCGCGCTCGCGACGGGGCAGCCGCATCACGCGAGCGCGCATTGCGTGCGCGACGGCATGGTGAGGATCTACGATCTGCTGGCGCTGCCGACCGCCTCGCGCTGGGGCGCCACGCTGGTCGGCGCCTACGTCAACGAGCGCGGCACGCAATATAATCTGCTCGATGCGATTTTCTCGGCGACGGACGACGCGGTCGTCTCGCTGGCAACGCTGCGCGATGCCGCGGGCAGGCCGTTCGATCTCCAGATCGTGCACCACAACAGGAGCGCAGGCGCGCTGCTGAAGGCCGCGGCCGGAAGCCTGTTGTGGCGGCGGGTCCGTGAGGGCGGCACGCTGTTGGCGTCGCCCGAGGTGATGGAATTCCTGCTCGAGGCCGTCTCGGGCGGCCGCGGCGAGCAGCTCGAGATCGAGAACGAAGGCCGCTACCTCAGGCTCAGCGCCACCGCCTTCGCCGACGTGGTCTCGCTGACGATCTCCGACGTCACCGCCTTGAAGCGGCGCGACGCATCATTCCGCCTGCTGTTCGACAACAACCCGATGCCGATGTGGGTGTTCGACGCCGAGACCAAGCAATTCCTCAGCGTCAACGACGCCGCGGTCCAGCATTACGGTTACAGCCGCGCCACCTTCCTGCGCATGAGGCTGCACGAGATCTGGCCCGAGGACGAGTGGGAGAGCCACGCCGAGGCGCTCGAACGTCTCGGCGATGCCTATCACTCCTCGCGTAACTGGCGGCACTTGCGCGCCGACGGCAGCGAGATCGAGGTGCTCACCTTCGGCCGCCGCGTCGCCTTCGACGATCGCGACGGCTATCTGGTCGCGGTGGTCGACATCACCGAGCGGCGCAAGGCCGAGGCGCGGATCGCCCACATGGCCCATCATGACGGGCTCACCGACCTGCCGAACCGCGAACATTTCCAGGAGCGGTTGAAGCAGGCGCTCGACCAGGCCGGGGGCAGGCGGGTCGGCGTGCTCTATATCGATCTCGACCTGTTCAAGAACATCAACGATTCCTTCGGCCATCCCGCGGGCGATCGCCTCCTCAAGCAAGTTGCCGAGCGCCTCACCACCGCGGTCCGCGGTGCCAATCTCGCGGCCCGGCTCGGCGGCGACGAGTTTGCCGTCATCCTCGCGGCCGACGTCTCGCCGAACGAAGCCAGCGCTTGCGCGACCCTGCTGATCGACATGCTGAAGGCGCCCTACGACATCGACGGCCAGGAAATGGTGATCGGCGCCAGCATCGGCATCGCGCTGTCTCCGGGTGACGGCACGACGTCCGAGGAGCTGATGCGCAATGCCGACATGGCGCTGTACCGGGCCAAGTCCGACGGCGGCGGCGTGCACCATTTCTTTGAGCGCGAGATGGACCTGCAGGCACAGAAGCGCCGCGACATGGAGCTTGATCTGCGCCGTGCCTTTGCCAATGGCGAGTTCGAGCTGCACTACCAGCCGCTGGTGTCGATCGCCTCCGACCGCATCTCCGGCTTCGAGTCGCTGCTGCGCTGGCGTCATCCGGACAAGGGCATGATCTCGCCCGCCGAGTTCATTCCGGTCGCCGAGGACATCGGTCTGATCACCCAGCTCGGCGAATGGGTGCTGCGCGAGGCCTGCGCCGAGGCCGTCAATTGGCCGGCCGACGTCAAGGTCGCGGTCAACCTGTCGCCGGCGCAATTCCGCAGCCGCAATCTGGTTCAAATCGTGATCTCGGCCCTGGCGCAGTCCGGCCTGTCGCCGCGGCGGCTCGAACTCGAGATCACGGAGTCGATCTTCCTGGCGGAGACCGAAGCCAACCTCGCCATCCTGCATCAGCTGCGCGAGCTCGGCGTCGGCATCTCCATGGATGATTTCGGCACCGGCTATTCGAGCCTGAGCTATCTGCGCAGCTTCCCCTTCGACAAGATCAAGATCGACCAATCCTTCGTCAAGGATCTGGCGCAGCGGCCCGATTGCAGCGCGATCGTACGTGCGATCTCCGGGCTCGGCCGCAGCCTCAACATCACCACGACGGCGGAAGGCGTCGAGACCGAGGATCAGCTCGACTGGCTGCGCGCCGAAGGCTGCAACGAGGTGCAGGGCTTCCTGTTCAGCGCAGCGCGGCCCGCTGCCGAGATCGCAAAGCTGCTCGCCGATTTCGGCCAGCGCGCCTCACGGGCGGCGTAAGGCTTCCGGGTAGCAGTCGTACACCAGCGCCTTGAACGCGGGTGTAATGCGGCTGCGCTCGTTCTGGGTCTGCTGCATCATGAGGTAGACCATGTCGAGCTTGGGATCTACGCCGAAATAGGTGCCGCTGCCGCTGTCCCATTTCAACTCGCCGAGCGAGCCCGGCGGCGGCGGTTTGGCGTTGCCGGGATCGGTGCGAACTGCAAGGCCGTAGCCATAGCCGAAGCCGTCGCCCGGGAAATAGAAATAGTCGCGCCCGACGCCCGAGTCGGGGCCGATGTGATCGGTCGTCATGGCCTTGAATGCGGCAGGGGTCAGATAGCGCTTGCCTTCGAACTCGCCGCCGTTGAGCAGCATCTGCGAGAAGCGCTGATAATCGGTGATGGTCGAGAGCAGCCCGCCGCCGCCGGACTGCCATTCCGGATGGTTGAGGCGCTCGCGCTCGGCGGCGAGCAGGATGAAATCGCTCGGCAACGGCCGCGCCATTCGCGCCAGCTCATTTTCCGTCGCCAACGCGAATTTGGTGCTGTTCATGCCGAGCGGATCGAAGATGCGCTGTTTCAGGAATGCATAGAGCGTCTGGCCCGAGATGATCTCGATGACGGCGCCGAGCACGTCGGTGGAATGGCCGTAGCGCCAGAGCGTTCCCGGCTGCCGCGCCAGTGGCAGCTTGGCGATGCGGTCGGCGAACTCCCTGTTGTCGAAGGGGCCCTCGAAGATGTTGGCGGCCTTGTAGGCCTGCTCGACCCATTTGCCGCCGATGTAGTCGTAGCTGATGCCCGAGGTGTGCCGCAGCAGATCCTCGATGTTGACAGGACGGACCGGCGGGACGAGATCGAGCTCCAGCTTGCCGTCCGGCTTGGTGATCTCGAGGCCCACCTTGGTGTCGGCGAAGAGGGGGACGTATTTCGACACGGGGTCGGTCAGCGCGAGCTTGCCCTCGTCGATCAGCATCATCGCACCGAGGCACGTGATCGGCTTGGTCATCGAATGGATGGCGAAGATCGTGTCCGGCGTCATGGCAAGGCCGGTCGCGACGTCGCGTACGCCGAAGGACTTGAGGTAGACCGGCTTGCCGTGCTGCTGGACCATGATCACGGCGCCCGGCAGCCGGCCGCTTCCGGTCTCGTTGTCGAAATAGGCGGTGATGCGGTCGAGCCCATCGGGCGACGGGGCGGGGATGTTGGCGGCTGCGCGGCTTCGCGCCATCGAGCCGGCGAGCAGCGCGGCCCCGACCAGAAATTCACGGCGTCTCATCCGGACTTCCTCCCTGGCCGGGAACAAAGCCGCAAGACGTCGAAGGCGTCAACCAGACTCCGATTAAAAGCGAGTCACGATTTCCGAAAGGAACGGTCGCGGACGGTCTTCGCTCGGCTTGGTCGGCGTGCCGACATGGATGAAGCCGGCGAGCTTTTCGTCCGGCTTGAGGCCGAGGCCATCGAGCACGTCGCGGTCAAAGGAGAACCAGCCGGTCAGCCAGCAGGCGCCGTAGCCGAGGGCGGTCGCGGCCGTGACGATGTTCATGGCGCTGGCCCCCGCCGACAATTCCTGCTCGAAGGCCGGCACCTTCGGATGCGGCTTGGTGAAGCTGACGATGCCGATCACGAGCGGCGCGTCCATGAGGCGCTTGCGCTCGACCTCGACATCCGCGGCGGGCGCGCCGGGATTCTTCCGGGCGAAGACCTTCGCGATCACCTCGCCGGCACGCTGGCGCGCGTCACCCTCGAAGATGATGAAGCGCCAGGGCGCCAGCTTGCCATGATCGGGCACGCGGGCGCCGATGGTGAGGATCGTTTCGAGCTCGGTTGCGGAGGGGCCGGGCCCGGTCATCTCGCGCGGCTTGACCGAGCGGCGGGTCTTCAGGAGTTCGATGGCATCGGGCACTGCGATATCCTCTTCAGCTGGTCGGCGGGCGTGCAGACACGAGATAGGCATGCACGCCCGCAACCGGAAGCGAATTTAGATAGATTTCAGGGATCAGACAGCGCCGCGCGCCCGCCGGACATCCGGCGGGGTCGCCTCGTCGAGGAGGGCAGCGATCGCCTCCTGCGTCGTCATCACCTTCTGGCCGTCGCTGCCGAGGCGGCGGACCGAGACCGACTGCGTCTCGGCCTCTTTCTTGCCGACCACGAGCAGCGCGGGGATCTTGGCCAGCGAATGCTCGCGGACCTTGTAGTTGATCTTTTCGTTGCGCAAATCGATCTCGACCCGAAGGCCCGCGCGCCGCGCCTGCTCGACGACCTGCTTGGCGTAGTCGTCGGCTTCCGAGGTGATGGTGGTGACCACAACTTGCACCGGCGACAGCCAGAGCGGGAAGTTGCCGGCATAGTGCTCGATGAGGATGCCGATATAGCGCTCCATCGAGCCGCAGATCGCGCGATGCACCATCACCGGCGGCTTCTTGCCGCCGTCATGGTCGATGTAGAACGCCCCGAACCGCTCCGGCAGGTTGAAGTCGACCTGCGTGGTGCCGCACTGCCAGTCGCGGCCAATGGCATCGCGCAGCACGTACTCGAACTTCGGCCCGTAGAAGGCGCCTTCGCCGGGATTGATCTCGGTCTTGATGTGGTTGTTTTGCGTCTGAATCTCGCGCAGCACGGTCGCCATCACCCGCTCGGCGTGGTCCCACATCGCATCGGTGCCGACGCGCTTTTCCGGACGGGTCGACAGCTTCACGATGAGATCGCCGGTGAAGCCGAAATCGGCGTAAGTCGACAGGATCAGGTCGTTGATCTTCAGGCATTCCTCGGCGAGCTGGTCCTCGGTGCAGAAGATATGGGCGTCGTCCTGGGTGAAGCCGCGCACGCGCATCAGCCCGTGCATGGCGCCGGAGGGCTCGTAGCGATGCACCACGCCGAACTCGGCGAGGCGCAGCGGCAGGTCGCGATAGCTCTTCAGGCCGTGCTTGAAGATCTGCACGTGACCGGGGCAGTTCATCGGCTTGAGCGCAAACCAGCGCTTGTCTTCGGCCTCGTCGCCGGCCGACTGAGCCGCGAACATGTTCTCGCGATACCAGCCCCAATGGCCCGAGGTTTCCCACAGCCCCTTGTCCAGGATCTGCGGCGCGTTGACCTCGCTGTAGTCGCCAGTGAGGCGACGGCGCATATAGGCGATCAGCTGCTGGAAGATGGTCCAGCCCTTCGGGTGCCAGAACACGACGCCCGGACCTTCCTCCTGGAAGTGGAAGAGGTCGAGCTCGCGCCCGAGCTTGCGATGGTCGCGCTTCTCCGCTTCCTCGATCTGCTTGAGGTAAGCGTCGAGGTCCTCCTGCTTGGCGAAGGCGGTGCCGTAGATGCGGGTCAGCATCGGGTTGTTGCTGTCGCCGCGCCAATAGGCGCCGGCCACCTTCATCAGCTTGAAGGCGTTGCCGACCTTGCCGGTCGAGGTCATGTGCGGGCCGCGGCAGAGGTCGAACCAATCGCCCTGGTAGTAGATCTTGATCGGCTCGTTGCCGGGAATGGCATCGACCAGCTCGACCTTGAAAGCCTCGCCCTTGTCGCGGAACACCTGCTTGGTCTTTTCGCGATCCCAGACTTCCTTGGTGAAGGGTTTGTCGCGCGCGATGATCTCGCGCATCTTCTTCTCGATCGCGGCAAAATCTTCCGGCGTGAACGGCTCGTTGCGGAAGAAGTCGTAATAGAAGCCGTTCTCGATCACCGGGCCGATGGTGACCTGGGTGCCGGGCCACAGCGATTGCACGGCTTCGGCCAGCACGTGGGCGCAATCGTGGCGGATCAATTCGAGCGCGCGGGGATCGTCGCGATTGATCAGCTCGATCTTGGCATCGGCTTCGATGGGATCGTCGAGGTCGGCGATGACACCGTCGAGCGCCATCGCGACCGTGCGCTTGGCCAGCGACGGCGAGATGCCCTTGGCGATCTCGAGGCCGGTGATGCTCTTGTCGTATTCGCGCCGGGCGCCGTCCGGGAAGGTGAGGGTGACTTTGGCGGCGGGGGTCACGGGCTTCAGATTGCTGAGGGAATACTGGAAGCCGGATTCGGACTTGGGCTGGTCGGTCATTGCTTTACTCCTGAGGCTCACTCCTGCGAACGAGCGCAGGTAAGCGGGAACGAGCGATATATCAGGCGATTCGGCCTGCGCAATCGGGCATTTCCAAGAAAATCCGCGCGCAATGCCGCCGCCCGCGCCAACTATTTCGCAAAGGCCCTTTCATTGGCTGAGCGCCCGCTCTACATGCATTTGCATGGAACCCCCCCGCGCCCCTCGCTTCGCGCCAACCGCCCTGATGCTCGGCAACATCGTCACCGGCTGCTCGGTGCTGGCGCCCGCGGGCATGCTGCCGGAATTGGCGAGCGGGCTCGACGTCAGCATCCATGCGGCCGGGCTGCTGATCACGTTCGGTGCGATCACGTTGTGCATCGGCTCGCCGCTGACGGCCTGGCTGACCAGCCGCATCGAACGGCGGACGCTGCTCGCGACCACGCTGGCGGTGCTTGCCGTCGGCAATCTCGCCTCGGCCTTTGTCCCCGACTATGCGAGCCTGCTCGCGATCCGGCTGGTGATGCTCGCGATCGGTGCGCTCTATACGCCGCAGGCCGCGGGCACGGCGGCGCTGATCGTGCCGGTGGAGCGGCGCGGCAGCACCATCGCCTACATCTTCCTCGGCTGGTCGCTCGCTGCGGCCGTCGGCCTGCCGCTGATCACTTTCATCGCCAGCCGCTATGGCTGGCGCGCCGCCTATGGCGGGATCGGCGCACTCGGCTGCATCAGCTTCCTGCTCTTGTTGCTGCGTCTTCCGGTGGACCTGAAGGGCACGCCAGTGGACATCAAGACCTGGGCCGCGGTCGGCCGCAGCAAGACGATCCTGCTCCTGCTTGCGATCACCATGCTGCAAATGTCCGGACAGTTCGTGGTGTTCACCTATATGGGTCCTCTGCTCAACAAGCTGACCGGAGCCGGTCCCGATGCCATCGGCATGGTGTTCGCGCTCTACGGCGTCTGCGGCTTCCTCGGCGTCGCCGTCGCGACCCGCATCGTCGACACCTCGGGCCCTTACCGCACTTCGCTGCTGTTCACCTCCCTGCTGCTCGCGGGCATCACGGGCTGGGCGCTCGGTGCCGGCACGCTCATGTTGATGGCCGGCGCGGTCGCGGTCTGGGGCCTCGGCTTCGCCTCGACCAATTCGATGCAGCAGGTGCGGCTGGTCGCGGCCGCGCCCTCGCTGGCGTCGGCGACCGTCGCCCTCAACACGTCCGTCCTCTATATTGGTCAGGCGGTCGGCTCGGCCATCGGCGGGCTGCTGTTCGCCCGCGAGCTCCTGCACACGCTCGGCTTCGTCGCGGTCGGTTTCGTCGTGACGGCGCTGATTCTGGTGGTCCTGACCCGGCCCCGGCCGGCTGCTGCCGCGCTGGCCTGAATCCCGCGCTTTCCTTTGCGCAAGGTGCTTGGCAAACCGCGCGCCGGGGCGCTAGAAGGCCGGTGATGGGGACCAAAGAGAGTGGACTGAAATGAGGATGATTCTGGCGGTTGCCGCGGTGCTCTATTCAGCCTCCGCGTTCGCGCAAGCCGACAAGCCACCGATGGTGGGGGACAAGCCGCTGGTGCAGGTCAAGCCGAAAGGGACCAAAGAGGCTGCCGCCGCCCCGAAGGGCAAGCCGCAGTCGATCGCGGTGCGGCTCCAGGCCTGCCTCGAGATCGATGACGGCACCAAGGACCGTCTCAACTGCTACGACGCGGTGATTCCGCCGGCCCCGAAGCCGAAGCCGGCGAAGGCCAAGGGCTACGCCGATTGCCGTTTCCTCAAGGAAGAGGACGAGCGACTGGCCTGCTTCAACGGCTTTGCCGAGAGCATTCCGAAGCTGCCGAAGACCTGAGGTTGAACCGGCACGGGCTCAGCCGATAGCCGAGCGATCGCGGCCGAAAGCATGACGCGGAAAGCTGCGTAGCGGTTTTCGAAGAGATCATGCTCAAACGACAGGCCACAGCGCGATGACGATTCAAAGAACTCATCGCGCTAGCGGCTCGATGCGGATGGATTGGTGGAGGCGACGCGCGTCAGCGCGAGCGAAGGCGTCGCCGACATCTTCACCAGCACGTCCTTCAGCGGATCCCGCGTCCAGGCTCGCGTGACGTAGTCGCGATGGGTGATGCCTTCGCCGGTCTCCACGAACACGACGCTGCCGGGGCGCAACGGCCCGTCCATGTCCTCGGAGACGCTGATGCCCTTCTGCCGCAGCATGCTCATCAGCTCGCGGTCGCGCCGCGCCGTGTAGCGCGTGTAGGCGCTGACGAAGAAGCCGGAGCGATGGCTTTCGATCCAGGAGGCGAACTTGTCCATCTCGCCGTAGACCGCGTCGAGCAACACGACGCCGCGGACGCGGTCGCTGATGCCGCCGACCTCCAGGCTCCAGGCGGTCGGCAGGAAGCCACCGCTATAGCCGATGATCACGATCGGCATGGTGGCGAAGGCGCGCGCGCTGTTGGGATCGCCGGTGAGCCGGGCCAGATGGGTGGCCGACTCCTCCATGAAGCGCTTGAAGCCGCCGGCCTGCCAGAATTTTCCTGCGCTGGAATCGGCGGCGTCGACCGCCATCTGCGGCGCCAGCAGGATCGCGTTGGCGCCGGAATCGGTGATCTGTTTCGGCACCATCTGCCGGTCGCGCACGTCACGCTCCAGCGTCGCGCCATTGCCGTGGAAGAACACCACGATCACGCCCGGCTTGCGGACGTCGAAATGGTCGGGGACGTGCACCAGCACGCGGCTGTCATTGTAGGTCTCGTCCTGCCAGTAGACGCGACCCGAATAGCTGCGGTGACCGCGGCGGTCGCCCTTGGAGATGTTGAGGAAGGGCGCGTCGGAGGCGGGGTTGTTGCCGAAATAGGGGAAGGCCGACGACTTCATGCTGACGAGCGTCGTCAGGTCCTCGCGCGGTGGACGCTTGTAGGGGAGCTGCGGCTCGAGCGAAGCCACCTTGTAAGGTACCTGCTCCGGCTGCGGCTGCACGGCACGCCTGGGCGAGAAGTCCGACATCTGCCGCTGCAGAAAGCTCTCGCTCGCCGAGGGGAAACGCTCCCTGAACTGCGGGGCAGGGAAGCGATCCTCGAATGTGTCTGCGCTTGCCACCTGCGTCTTCGTCTTGGAGACCACCTGGACGTTGGCCTGCGAGTTCGCCGCGAGCGCCGCCGGATCGGGCGCCTTGCCGCATTGAGCCAGCGTCAGCGACAGCGGCACCAAGGCTGGGATCAGGCTGGCCCGGAGCAAACGACCACGCGCGCCGGACGTGGTCCGGCCGGCACGCGTGTCAGTTCTCAGTTTGGGAACGGCCCCGACCATTCACCCATGACCCCGAGTCACATCAAGTCACGTCCATCGGCATTTCTAGACAATTGAGCCGACTGGCGTTTAGGCGACGTTAAGCGTCCGGAGAAACTTCCCCACATCCGGGACGCTTAGGGGACCATGCAATCGTGTCGTGATTGTGGGGAAGGAGAACGTGATTGTCCGGGTCGGTGCAGGCTTCTTGCCCGCAAAGGTGCCACGATACCCGTTGGACCTGCCTCATTTAACCCTTGTTAACCCTGCTTGAATTGACTGAGCAATTTGCACGATGCTTCGCACGAGGCGTGAGGCCTGAGGTTTGAGGACCCCGATGACGGCATCAGGTGCCGGTACCGCGCCCTGGACTGGCCGGCTGACCGGAAGCGGGTCGGGGGTATCCGTTCCCGTCGCAACGGCCATCGTCGTTGCCGACATGATCGGGGTCGGCGTCTTCACCAGCCTCGGCTTCCAGGTCAAGGACATTCCGTCCGGCTTCTCGATCCTGCTGCTCTGGACGGTCGGCGGCATTGTCGCCCTGTGCGGGGTGTTCTCCTACAGCGAATTGGGCGCGATGTTTCCGCGTTCGAGCGGCGAATACAATTTCCTCGGCCGCGCCTATCATCCCGCTTTCGGCTTCCTCGCCGGCTGGGTCTCGGCAACGGTGGGGTTTGCGGCGCCGGTCGCGCTCGCGGCGATGGCGTTCGGCGAATACGCCAAATCGGTCGCGCCCGATCTGCCGCCGATCCCGCTCGCCATCGGCGTGGTGTGGCTGGTTTCGCTCGTGCAACTGACCGGCGTCAGACACTCCGCGACGTTCCAGCTGATCTCGACGATCCTGAAGGTGGTGCTGATCGTCGCCTTCCTGGTGGCCGGCTTCGTCATCGGCATGCCGCAGCAGATCGCCTTCACGCCGCAGCCGGGCGATCTCGTCCACATCGTCAGCGCCCCCTTCGCGATCGGGCTCGTGTTCGTGATGTATTCGTTCTCGGGATGGAATGCCGCGACCTACATCATCGGCGAGATGAAGACGCCGCAGCGCAGCCTGCCGCGCGCGTTGCTCCTGGGCACTCTGATCGTACTCGTTCTCTACGTCGCTCTGAACGCGGTGTTCCTCTATTCGACACCGGTTAGCGCGCTTGCCGGCCAACTCGACGTCGCCAGCGTCGCCGGCAGCGCCATCTTCGGCGATCTCGGCGGACGGATCGTCGGCGCGATGATCTGTGTCGGCCTGATCTCCTCGATCAGCGCGATGATGTGGATCGGCCCGCGCGTGATGATGACGATGGGCGAAGACATTCCGGCGCTCCGCGTATTCTCGAAGCGATCGACGAGCGGCGCGCCGGCCTATGCCATCCTGTTGCAGCTCGCCATCGCCAACCTGCTGCTGTTCACGCGCAGCTTCGAGGCGGTCCTCGACTTCATCCAGTTCGCGCTGCTGTTCTGCTCGTTCTTCACCGTCGCCGGGGTCATCAAGCTTCGCATCACGGATCCCGATATCCCCAGGCCCTATCGCGCCTGGGGATACCCGTTCACGCCGCTGGTTTTCCTGCTCGTGACCGCGTTCATGATGTATTACCTCTTGACCGAGCGACCGTTGCAGTCGCTGTCGGGGATGCTCGTCATGCTCTCGGGCCTGTTGATTTATGCTGTTTTCCGCAGGCGGCCGGTCGCCGTTGCCGCTTCACCACATCGCGAATAGACATGGTCCGAGCCTTCAGAATTGCGGCCGTCGCTCTTGCCCTGCTGGCTGCTTCCGTCTCGTCCACGCATGCGGCGGAGGTCACCTTCGACGATACCGCGCGCTTCCTTGCGGGCATGCAGCCTTCGGCGGACTCCCCGCTGCTGCCGCTCACCAGGGATCCCGCCTGGCAGCGGCACGCAAAATTCTTCGACGGCGCGTTCGCCCAGCTCGAGCAGCGGCAACTCTCGAAGATCCGCAGCTGGGCCGACGTCAATCTGGCCGCGCCCCGACCGACCGTGTTCTACCTGTTCAGCGGTCCGGATTTCCTCTACGCCAACACCTTCTACGCCAAGGCCAGCACCTATGTGCTCGGCGCGCTCGAGCCCGTGGGGGCCGTGCCTGACCTGACGCGGCTGCCGCGCGGTTCGGTCGGCGCCGCGCTCTACAATGTGGAGCGCTCGCTCGGCTCGATCCTGAGCTTCTCGTTCTTCATCACCAAGCAGATGAAGGTCGACTTGAGCGCCAACCAGGTCAACGGCACGCTGCCGATTCTCTATGTCTTTCTCGCCCGTTCCGGCAAGACCATTCGCAACGTCGAGATGATCGCGCTCGACGACAAGGGTGGGGTGCATGTCGACAATCCGGGACGGAACGCGACGCGCGGCGTCCGCATCACTTTCGCCGGCAGCGAAGGGGAATCGCGCACGCTGTATTATTTCTCGACCGACCTTTCCAATTCCGGGGCACGCGCGACCGGTTTCCTGAAATTCTGCGAGACGCTCGGCCCCGGCAACAGCCTGATCAAGAGCGCGTCCTATCTGCTGCATTCCGGTAATTTCACCGCCGCGCGCGACTGGCTGCTCGCCAACAGCGCCACCATCATCCAGGACGATTCCGGCATTCCGCTCGCGAATTACAGCGCGCGGCAATGGCGGTTCTTCCCGTTCGGCCGCTATCTCGGTCCGATCGACGAATTCCCCGGCCGATATCAGGAACGCTACGCCGCACTGTTCACGCGCGCCCAGCCGATCGATTTCGGCGTGGGCTATCGCTGGCGGACGCACGAGTCCAACCTGCTGCTGTCGGTGAAGGTGCCGGGTAGCGAGGCGGCGCCGGCGGCGGAAGCCACCTCGTCCGCCGAGCCGCCGCCAAAGCCGCCGCGTCCGAAGCGGCTGCGTCCGCCGGAGTCGATCCCGCCGCAGTCCGGACGCTCCTTCTGGTTCCGCTAACCAGCTGAGTGGCTGCTGCCGCTAGGTTGGACTCTGGGCCACGACGACCAGAAGCTCCGCCTTCTGCCGTCCAAGACTCCTGACCTCGTGCGGCGTCTCGCCTGAAAAGTACAGGCAGTCGCCCTTGCCGAGCTCGAGTTCATCGCCGTCGAGCTTGATCGCGACCCTGCCGTTGATGACGAAGAGCAGCTCCTCGCCTGCATGCGACGCGCGTGTCGCCGCCCTGTGCGGCGGGCTGAGCAGGAAGGGCTCCATCATTTTGCGCGTACGGCCGGTGGCCAGAGGCACTACGCCAAACGTGTCCTGAAACAGCGGCACGTTGCCGTCTTCGCGGCGGAACAGCGTGTAGCGCGGTGTGGGCTCGGCGTTCGGGTCGAAGAAGGTCGCGACATTGACCTCGAGTGCTGCGGCCATCCGCAGCAGCGCCGCAAGCGAGGGAATCTTGAGATTGCGCTCGACCAGCGAGATGTAGCCGCGAGTAAGGTCGCTCTGCCGTGCAAGCTGATCCAGCGTCAGTCCCTTGGCAATCCGCGCCTGGCGGATATTGGCTCCGACTGCTGTCGCTTTGTTGACGTCAAGCACGCATGAGTCTCCCGAACTGCTGAGGCCTCTTTTGCAACACTTGCTGCTCGACTGCCAGCCTCGGCGTCAGGCTGCCCATTCCACGTGCGCCGGAGTGTATTCCGAAGGAAAACTTCACCGCAGAAATTTCGAGCAAGGCCGCGGATATTGTAGGCAAACGAGCTGGCATATCAGCTAGATCAGCTGAAAAGAGATGCAAATGACGCGCTCTGCCACGATCGTCGGCATTTGCCGCGTTCCGCGGCGTTGATTTCCAATAGTAAACATGATCGTTTTTACCGCCGTGGCTGCCAGTGGGCTCCACGCACCGAACCAACTGCTTTTCCCTGGCGCCGGTACCTTTTGGAGAGATCGATGACCGTAGCAGATGACGTAACCCTGAACGTAGCGCCGGACGAGGCGGCGAGCTTGCGGCGGATCGTGTGGTCGAGCGTGATCGGCACCGCGGTCGAATGGTACGACTTCCTCATTTACGGCACGGCGACGGCGCTTGTGTTCAACAAGGTCTTCTTCGCCGCCGGCAATCCGACGCTCGCCACCATCGCCGCGTTCGGCACCTACGCCGTGGGCTTCCTGGCACGGCCACTTGGCGCTGCGATCTTCGGCCATTATGGCGACCGGGTCGGCCGCAAGGCGATGCTCGCGATTACCATCATGGTGATGGGTATCGGGACCTTCCTGATCGGCCTGCTGCCGACCTACCAGCAAATCGGCATCGCAGCGCCGCTGCTCCTGATCGGCCTGCGCTTCCTCCAAGGAATCGGCCTCGGTGGCGAATGGGGCGGGGCCGTCCTGATGGTGGTCGAGAATTGTCCGACGCATCGCCGCGGCCTGCTCGGCAGCATGGTGCAGGTCGGCAATCCCATCGGCAATCTCGCCGCGATCGGCATGTTCGCGCTGGTGGCGAGCTTGCCGGAAAGCGACTTCATGACTTACGGCTGGCGCATTCCGTTCCTGATCTCGATCCTGCTGGTTGGCGTCGGTCTCTACATCCGATTGAACATGGAGGAGACTGCGGCGTTCCGTCAGGTCCAGGCGAAGAAGGAAGTCGCCAAGATGCCGCTGGTCGAAATCTTCAAGCACCATCGAAGGCCTTTCTTCACGGCGGTCGGACTGAAGATCTCCGAGATCGCCTATGCCAGCATCGGCGGTGTCTTCGTGATGTCCTACGCCACGACCAATCTCGGCGTGTCGCGCTCGGTGGTGCTGAATGGCGCCTTCGCTGCGTCGCTGGTTGCCTTGCTCGCCATTCCGCTGTTCGGCTGGCTGTCGGATCTCGTCGGCCGCAAGACCATGTTCTATGCAAGCTGCGTGTTTTCGGCCCTGTTTGCCTTTCCGCTGTTCTGGCTGCTCGACACCCGCGATCCCACCATCGTCATCTGCACCATCGTGGTCGCGATTACCTTCGGGCAGATGGTGATGTTCGGCATCGGAGCTCCCTGGTACTCCGAGCTGTTCACCGCGCGGCTGCGCTATAGCGGCGCCTCGCTCGGATTCCAAGTCGGCGCGGCAATCAGCGGCGGGCTGACCCCGCTGATCGCGGCCTCTTTGATGGCATGGAGCGGCGGTGCCACCTGGCCGGTCTCGCTGCTGCTGATTGCCTGCGCTGCCATCACCGCGACTGCGACCACGTTTGCGCCGGAGACGGCGAACAAGGAACTCACCTGATCCCATGGTGCGCCGCGCCGGGCGGCCCACCTCAGCTTCTCAAGGGGAATTGTCATGCTCGATACCGTCAGCGCCGGCCACGCGCCGGGCGCAGCACAAATCGGTTGGACCGGCTTGGTGCGCTTCCTTCACCTCACGCCTCGTGCGTTCCTGCCGATGCGGGCAATGCAGTCCATTTCGCTGATCGCCGCCCGGGGCATCGAAGGCGATCGCTACATGCTCGGCAACGAGGAAGGGTTCTATTCGCACAAGCCCGAAGAGGGCCGACAGGTCACCTTGTTCGAGCTCGAGACCCTCGTCGCGGTCAAACGCGACTTTGGCATCGAACTCGGCCCGGAAGAGCATCGGCGCAACGTGACGGTCGAGGGCGTGCCGCTGAACCATCTCGTCGGCCGTCGCTTCTGGCTCGGCGAGACTTTGTTGGAAGCGACCCGGCTCTCGGTACCGTGCCGGCATATCGAGGAGATCACTGGCAAGGCGATCTTCGATCCCCTGATCAACCGTTCGGGCCTCAACTGTAGAATACTCCAGGGCGGGATCGTGAAGGTCGGCGACACCGTACGGAACGCGGCATGAAAGCGCGCCCAATTACCACGGTCAAAACGGTCGTCTTCGGCATCGAGGATGCAGGCAGCGGGATCAAGCTGCTGACCCTGGTCGACCCCGACCATTGGGAATTGCCGCCGTTCAAACCGGGCGCGCATATCGATCTGCATCTGCCGAACGGGCTCGTGCGCACCTATTCGCTTTGCAACGAGCCCGCCGACAACGAGCGCTACCTCATCGCGGTGAAGCGCGAGGCGGAAGGGAGAGGCGGTTCGCGCGCACTCCACGACGAGATCGGCGTCGGCGATGTCATCGGCGTTTCGCTGCCGCGTGGGGGACTGGAGGCGGGGGCTGATATCGCGCGCCATGTGTTCGTCGCGGGCGGCATCGGCGTGACGCCGTTCCTGTCGATGGCACGGCACCTCGCTCGGATTGGCGGTGCCGAGTTTGTGCTGCATCTGATCATACGCGGCGAGGTGCCGCTCGCCACATATCTTGCGCCATTCATCGACGCGGGCCGGGTCGTTGTGCATCGCACATCGCAGGGAGGACGTCCGGATCTTGAATCTTTGGTCGGGGAAGCCGGCGAGCAGACGCTGGTCGCCTGCTGCGGACCGGAAAGCATGATCGACGAATTCGAGCGAGTGACCGCCACGTGGCCTGCGGCGAATGTTCATATCGAGCGTTTCGTCGCGCCGCCGCCCGTGCTCGATCCCGACGCGAAGCCCTTTACGCTGTCGCTGGCCCGGACAGGGACCGAGATTCAAGTTCGTGCGGGGCAGACCATGCTGGCCGCGTTGCAGGCAGGAGGCATAGATATAGCGTCGTCATGCTGCGGCGGCATTTGCGGCGCCTGCAAGGTTGGATGGATCGAAGGCAAGCCCGTGCACCGCGACCGCATCCTGTCGCCTTACGAGCGCGAGCGCTATCTCATGATTTGCGTCGCCGGGGCAGAGTCCGATCGATTGGTGCTGGACCTATAAGTCGGCTTACCAGTGCACGCTTTGGCTCGGCACGATGAATGACGTCGTGCTCGGGGCTGTCGCAAGGCTCGTCGACAGATACCAGCCGGAGCCGAGTATGAGTATCAGCAGGGCGATGATCGCGAGCAGATCGATGGTTCTGGGGTCGTGATGGCCCGCCCGACCGCGGCTGGGCCCAAAACCGAAGGGAAAATGAGGGCTGATTTTCCAGCGCATTGTTGTTTCCTCCCTATGGGAGCAGCACATCAACGCGAGAGCAAAGTTCCTGTTCCGGGAGAGGCAGCGATGCGCAAAGCTCCGCAGCAGCCTCAGGATGTGTTGACCCCGCGCCAGCGGCCGTAGCGCCAGGGCAGATACCAGCGCGCGCCCTGCGGCGGTGTGAGCGGCACGTTGTCGATGCCGGATGTGCCCAAGGGATTGCAACGCAGCAGCCGCGCCAACGTCATCCATCCGCCGCCCCAGAGTCCGAACCGCTCGATCGCTTCGTCGCCGTAGACCGAGCAGGTCGGCAGGTGCCGGCAGTTGTAGCCGACGAGGAGCGACAGCGTGTGCCGATAGAGCCAGATCAGCGCACGACCGAATCTGCGCGGGAGCCGAAGTGCGCGCGCGACGGGAGTGGAACAGTGTTCGCAGACTGAATGCTTCATGTGCGCTTTGCTGCGATCGTAGGCGACGCATTGCTCGGTTCCGATGCAGGGAACAGCAAGCTGTTGTTTTCGCGCCATATTTTCCGTGCTTTTTGGGAGCACTGCAGCAAGTCCGTGTAGACGAGCTGTATTCCCCCGGATACCATTTTTATGACACTCGTGAAAACATACGACTGTATGATGGACTCATCGAGCGCGAAGCGGGGATAATCGCGCCAAATGGGCTTGGGGAAGGGATCAGTTTGAAACTTCTGACGTCGCTCAACCTTCGCGGCTGGTTGCTGGTGGGAACCGCCGTTTGTGGAGTCGCGCTGGCTGGTGCCGTCGCGACATTCGGGTCGTCGGCCCGGGCGGGTAGCGCTCTCGAAGAGCGCAAGCTGCCGATGAAGTTCAATTGGGTTGCCTGTGAGCCGAATTGCCGTGGCTGGGTCAGCGCGGTCGGCATCATCACCGCCGATACGCCGAAGGACTTCGAGGAGTTTTCCCGCGGACGCCAGCTCGGCGGCGCCACCGTGGTGCTCGATTCCAGCGGCGGTTCGGTCAACGACGCGATCACGCTCGGTCGGCGCTTCCGCAATCTCGGCCTCCTGACGACGGTCGGCATCAGCCTCCAGAACCGCGGCGGGCAGAGCGCCCGTCCCGCGGTCGCGCCCGAGGCCTATTGCGAATCCATGTGCGTGTTCCTGCTGCTGGCCGGCAAGAAGCGCTACGTGCCGGAAGCCGCCCGTGTCCGGGTTCATCAAATTTGGATGGGCGATCGCGCCGACGATGCGAAGGCAGCGAGCTACAGCGCGCAGGACCTGATGATCGTGGAACGCGACATCGGCCGGCTCGCCAAATACACCTTCGACATGGGCGGCACCGGCGATCTCTTGTCGCTCGCGCTCAGTGTGCCGCCGTGGGAAGATCTGCACCGGCTCGACGCCGGCGAGCTCAAGCTCACCAATCTGGTGACGACAGACCTCGTGGCTGACGTCCTGCCGCACGTGGATATCTCAGCGCCGGCTGTGGCGGACCTTGCCCCGAAGACGCAGGCGAGGTTCGGCACGGAACCGGAGCAGCCCGCCAAGTCGACCCAGACCGCGGAAGCCCTGGTGCCCACGGGCGGGGTGGCGGCCCCGGCTACGCCGGCACAGCAGAAGTAGTCGTCCGTGAAGAAGGACTAAGCCACTGATCGGGAATCTCGATTTGGGCTAAGGGGCATTTCCAGATTGCAAGGTTTTGATGCTTTGGGCGTCAGAACCTTGCGATTTGGTTTTCGTGGATTCCCTCGAAGCGGGAAGCATGATTCCTTGTCTGCATCGGAGGGAACGATGCGGCCGAAGAAGCACAAGACGACGGGATCGAACGATCTGTTCCGGGCTCGGCTCGACCAGATCATCAATATGAAGCACGAGCTGGTTCTGCTCGCCGGCAAGGTCGATTGGGACTGGATCGACGGCGAGATCGCGCCGCTCTACAGCGAGAACGGCAGGCCCGGGATCGAGACGCGCTTCATGATCGGTCTGCTGTTGCTCAAGCACATTTACGGGCTGTCCGATGAGGAGGTGTGCGAGCGCTGGGTCCATGACCCATACTTCCAGTTCTTCACCGGGGAAGAGTTCTTTCAGCACACGTTCCCGCACGAGCGCTCGGACCTGAGCCATTGGCGCAAGCGGCTTGGCGACAAGCTGGAGTTGCTGCTGGCCGAGAGCTTGCGGGTAGCGCACGAGGCCGGTGCATTACGCAGCCAGGACCTCAAGCGGGTTACGGTCGACACCACGGTGCAGCCGAAGGCCATCACCTTTCCGACCGATGCCAAGCTGCTGCATGCGGCCATCAAGGGGCTCAACCGCCTGGCGATCAGGCACGGCGTCAGGCTGCGGCAATCCTATGCTCGCATCGCCAAGGCCGCCGCGATGATGGCCGGCCGCTACGCCCATGCCAAACAGTTCAGGCGGCATCAGCGGCAGTTGCGTATCCTGCGTAGCCGGCTGGGCCGGATCATCCGCGACATCCGCCGCAAGATCGAAGGCCAGCCAGCACTGGAGCAGGCGTTCGCCCTCCCGCTCGGCCGGGCCACGCAGATCCGCTCGCAGCAGCAGCGCCAGCGCGGCTGGAAGCTCTATTCCTTCCATGCCCCGGAAGTGGAGTGCATCGGCAAGGGCAAGGCCAGCGCGCCTTACGAGTTCGGCGTGAAGGCCTCCATCGTCACCAACAACCGCCGGGCTCCCGGTGGCCTGTTCGTGCTGCACGCCAGCGCACTGCCCGACAACCCCTACGACGGTCACACCTTGCGGGACGTCATTGACCGCACCGAGACACTCACCGGCTGTCCGATCGAGCGGGCCTATGTCGACAAGGGATACCGCGGCCACGACGCACAAAATCCCCGTCGCGTCTTCATCTCCGGCCAGAAGCGCGGCGTTTTCGGTGTCATCAAGCGCGAGCTGCGCCGCCGCTCCGCCATCGAGCCCATCATCGGACACCTGAAGGCGGAAGGCCACCTCGGGCGCTGCTACCTCAAAGGCCGCGCCGGCGATGCCGCCAACGTCGTCCTCTCAGCCGTCGGACACAACTTCCGCCGCATCCTCGCCTGGCTGAGATATCTCTTGTGCCTGTTCCTGGCCCAGCTATGGCGCACGCTCGCCCGGCCAGCCTCGATCAATCCGGCTTCTTAACGGACGACGAAGTAAGTTCTGAAATCTCGATCGTCGTTCCGGGGCGCGCGCAGCGCGAACCCGGAACCTCCCGCTGCAATCTCCGGATTCCGGGCTCGTCGCTTTGCGACACCCCGGAATGACGTGGGTGTTCAGCCCTGCGCTGCCGCCGGCTGCTTTGCCTTGGCTTCGATCTGACCGATGGCATCGACCACGGCGTCGAAGGTGAGCAGCGTCGAGGCATGCCGCGCCTTGTAGTCGCGGACCGGCTCGAGGAACTTGATCTCTTCCCATTTGCCTTCAGGAGGGGCGCCGTTCTCCTTCAGCATCTTGCGAACGGTTTCGCGTAACTCACGGAGTTCGCTCGCAGTCGAGCCGACCACGTGACTTGCCATGATGGATGAAGAGGCCTGTCCGAGTGCGCAGGCCTTCACGTCATGGGCGAAGTCGGTGACGGTGTCCCCGTTCATCTTGAGGTCGACCTTCACGGTCGAGCCGCACAGCTTGGAGTGGGCCGTGGCGGAGGCGTCGGGGGCCGACAGCCGCCCGAGGCGCGGAATATTCCCGGCCAGCTCGATGATCCGCTTATTGTAGATGTCGTTCAGCATGTGATGGAGTCCAACACGTCCACGCCCGCTTCCGGGCCGGATCGGCCTTGGCGGGCGCCGTTCACGGTCCTATATAGGGACGGAACTGGCGGAAAAATAGTCCAGCGGTGCGGCGGCAGTGGCCCGGATCTGTGCTGCCGGCGTTCAGGACTTTCCGCCGAGCCTTGTTCTGTTCAGGCGTCCGGCGGCTTGCCGCCCCGTCTGCCGGTGACACTCCGGCCTTTGAGGCCGTCGAACGGAGTCGATATGGACGCTGCAATCAAATCCATCCGCCCCAACAAGCCCTCTGAGCGGCAGCCCGAGAGCCGCCCGGCCGAGCTCGATCCCGCCGAATTCCTCGCGGCCGCCGTCCGCGCCGACCAGCCGCGCCCGGCCCGCGCCGAGGCGGAAGCGGCGGTGAAGACGCTGCTCGCCTATATCGGCGAGAACACCGAGCGCGAAGGCCTGCTCGATACGCCGCGCCGCGTGGTCGAGGCCTTCGACGAGCTCTATCAGGGCTATCACCAATGCCCGGCGGAGGTCCTGGACCGCACTTTCGGCGAGACCGCCGGCTATGATGATTTCGTCCTGGTGCGCGACATCGAGTTCACCTCGCAATGCGAGCATCACATGATGCCGTTCTACGGCAAGGCACATATCGCCTATACGCCGGTGGAGCGCGTCGTCGGCCTGTCCAAGCTCGCGCGCCTGACCGACATCTTCGCCCGCCGGCTCCAGACCCAGGAGCACCTGACGGCACAGATCGCGGCCGCCATCGACGAGATCCTGAAGCCGCGCGGCGTTGCCGTGCTGATCGAGGCCGAGCATACCTGCATGTCGGTGCGCGGCGTCGCCAAGCATGGTGCCTCCACCTTCACCAGCCGTTTCACCGGCATGTTCCGCGACAATCCGGCGGAGCAGGCCCGTTTCCTGTCCCTGGTGCGAGGCCTGCAGCGCTGACCTCGCGGATTGACTGGCGAGGTCGTTGTGTCCGCTCACTCCCATGAGATCGAGGAAGGGCTATCCTTCCAGCCGCGCTTCGACGCCAGCGGCCTCGTGACCTGCGTCGCGACCGACGTCGCGACCGGCGACGTGCTCATGGTCGCGCACATGAACGAGGAGGCGCTGCGCAAGACGATTGCGACCGGCGAAGCCTGGTACTTCAGCCGCTCGCGCAATGCCTTGTGGCGAAAAGGTGAGACGTCAGGTCAAACCCAGCGCGTGGTCGAGATGCGCACCGATTGCGACCAGGACGCGGTCTGGATCCGCGTCGAACAGATCGGCGCGGCCTGCCACACCGGGCGGCGGTCGTGCTTCTACCGCAAGGTCGAGGAAGCGGACGGGGGAGCAAAGCTGGTCTTCGCCGATGCCGAGCGGCTGTTCGATCCCAGCGACGTCTATAAGAAATAGCTCTCGGTCATTCCGGGCTCGCACCTACGGTGCACGCCCGGAATGACGGGGGAGCCGAATTAACCCCGCATTAACCATACCTGTCCCACGGTGAGACGACGGGGCGCCGAATTGCCGGCGCCGCTCAATGCCGCGCGGGGCGGGCACCTCATCATGTCGGTCGACCATTTCAGTGCGACGCGGATGGCCGGTCTCGATCCGACGCGCGCGCGCGTCGCCGGGGCCATCAAGCAGGCCTCGAACGTCTCCGGCGTCAGCTTCCAGTACATGCTGACCACGGCCAAGATGGAGTCGGATTTCAATCCGACGGCCACTGCCACCACCTCGTCCGCGCAGGGACTCTACCAGTTCATCGACCAGACCTGGCTCGGCACCGTGAAGGAGGCGGGCCCCCAGTTCGGCTACGGCAACTACGCCGACGCCATCACCAGGAGCTCATCGGGCACCTACACCGTCGATGATCCCGTGAAGAAGCGGTCGATCATGAAGTTGCGCGATGATCCCGATGCGGCATCGAGCATGGCCGCGGCGCTGACGCAGTCCAACAGCTTCAAGCTCACCGGCCTGCTCGGGCGCAGGCCGAGCGACAGCGAGCTCTACATGGCCCATTTCATGGGCGTGGGCGGGGCCGCGAAACTGATCGCCAATGCCGAGGACAATCCGCAGGCCGTCGGTGCGCGGCTGTTTCCCAACGCGGCCGCCGCCAACCGTTCGATCTTCTACGCCAAGGACGGTCGCGCCCGCAGCGTCTCCGAAGTCTATTCGGTGCTGGATGCGCGCTACGCCAGCGCAGCAGACGCGAAATCGACGCGCAGCGCGATGGCGATGTATGGTGATACGCCCTCGACCACGCAGGTCGCGAGCGCCAGCGGCGTGCAGCCGACCGCGCCGGTGATCGACAACGCCGCCTATCTCCAGACCTTCCCGAATACGCGCGCGGTCACGCCCGCTAGCGCGACGGCGCCGACGGGCCTTGCCGACAGCGCGCCGACCACGCCGGTGTTTCGCTCGCTCTACCAGCCCGGCGATGCCACCCAGCCGGTCTCGACCACGGTACAGAAATTGTGGGGCAACGACGCCTCGCTGACCTCAGTCGCCGCCGCGACGCCGGATGTCCGCCCGCCGCAACCGCTCGACCTCTTCAGCGATCGCAGCGGCACGTTCTCAAGCTAGTCGAGATCGCGTGTCCCGGACGCGCTGCGCTGCGCGCGCGGCACGAGCGTGAGATCTTCGCCGTCAACTGCGCCAACAGCGTCATTGCGAGCGCAGCGAAGCAATCCAGCATCTCTCCGCGGATACATTTCTGGATTGCTTCGCTGCGCTCGCAATGACGGAGTGTCGGCGAGAGTTCTGGTCCTCTCGTGTCCGGGACGCTGAAACAGCTTCTCACCTTAACAAATCATCAACGATACCAGCCGGTTATGGTGAACGCTTTGTTAAGCGTCGTGGTTTATTTTGTGTTGCAGGTGACGAGCGGTCATCGTTTTTCGTTTGTTGTGTAGCCCGAAGCAGCATGATTGTTCGGCAGTTCATCAATTGGATCAGGACGGCATCCGCCGGTGAGCGGGCCGAGGCGACGCGGGCTTTGGCCCGGGCCTGGCTGATCTCAGACCTTTCTCACGACGATCGTCTCGCCGCCGAAGGCGCGCTTCTGATGCTGCTCGACGATCCCTCGCCCCTGGTGCGGCAGGCAATGGCCGAGGCGTTTGCCCGCAGCACGGATGCGCCGGCGGCAATCGTGCGGGCGCTGTCGGCGGATCAGCCGACGGTCGCGCTGCCCGTGCTCGAACATTCTCCGCTCCTGATCGACGCCGATCTCGTCGACATCGTCGCGACCGGCAATGACGAGGTGCAATGCGCGGTCGCCCGTCGCATCGCGCTGCCCGTGTCGGTCTGCGCCGCCATCGCCGAGGTCGGCTGCGCGGCGGCGGCGCTGGAGCTCGTTGAAAATCCTCATGCCGAGCTCGCCCCATTCTCCTGGAATCGCATCGTCGAGCGTCACGGCCATCTCGCCGCGATCCGGGAGGCGATGCTGATGCTGGACGAGCTGCCGGCCGCGACGCGTGCGGCGCTGGTGGCCAAGCTGTCGGAGACGCTGGCCCAGTTCGTCGTCGCCCGCAACTGGCTGAGCGCCGACCGCGCCGAGCGTATCACGGTCGAGGCGCGCGACCGCTCCACCATGAACATCGCGGCGCGCTCGCGCGGCGAGGACATGCAGGGCCTTGTGCATCATTTGCGCGTCACCGGCCAGCTGACCGCTGGTCTCATTCTGCGCGCATTGCTGTCGAGCAATCTCGACCTGTTCGATGCGGCGCTGGCCGAGCTCGCCGATCTGCCGCCGGCGCGCGTCACCGCGCTGCTGCATGATCGCGGCGGCAATAGCCTGCATGCGCTGCTTCGCCGCGCCGGGCTACCCGAGGCGACGTTCGCGGCATTCCAGGTTGCGCTGGATGCCTGCCACGAGCAGGGCTTCGTCGACAGCGACGACGGCGCGTCGCGGTTGCGCCGGCGCATGGTCGAGCGCGTGCTCACCCATTGCGAGACCGATCGCGGCGCCACCGAGCCGCTGATGGTCCTGCTCCGCCGCTTCGCCACCGAATCCGCGCGCGAAGAGGCGCGGCTGTTCTGCGACGAGGTCATGGCGGATGATGCGATAGATCCGATGTATGACGACCTGATCGCGGCGTGACGAGACGCCGTAGGGTGGGCAAAGGCGCGAAGCGCCGTGCCCATGATCTTCCGTGCAGTTCATGTAGATTGGTGGGCACGCTTCCGCTTTGCCCACCCTACGAATTCGGTCCGTGGCGATAGAGCGGGAATCCTAACCCCGTCATTGCGAGCGCAGCGAAGCAATCCAGAAATCCCGCCGCGGGAAAAGTCTGGATTGCTTCGCTGCGCCCGCAATGACGAGAGGAGAGCGCCCTTACTCCGCCGGGGCGATGCTCGGCGCCAGGATCACCTCGAGATGCTCGGGGCGGTCGCGGTTGACGTGGGCGAGGTAGTCGTCGGCGACCTTGCGCAGGCGCCGGCTGAGCTCGGCGGAGACGCTGATGCTGTCGAGCCTGGTGTTGTCGTGCACGATGGCGAGGATCGCGTTGATGTGGTGCGTGAACAGCTCGGCCGGCACCTTCGAAAGGTCGGGTGCATGCTCGATGACGCGGCACAGGCTCTCGGCGATTCCCGCTGCCGACGGGAAGCCGAACGTCGCCGCATCGCCCTTGATGTCGTGGGCAGCGTGAAACAGCTCGTCGCGCAGCGCCTTGGTGAAGCCGTCCTGCTGCACGGCAGCCCAGGCGGCGGACAGTCGCTGGACCTCGATCGCCATCCAGTTCTTGAACTCGCCGGACAGGCCCGCCAGCGCCTGCTCGGCGCGGGCGACCGGATCGTCCATGTCCTTTTCCTCGACCCGGCGCAGAACCTTGCGCAGAGGATTGGGCTGCGTGATGACGTGATGCGTGGCGAAGGCCTTGACCTCGATGTCCTTTGCGCTGTTCTTCGCCATGATGCCTGCCTCGCCTGAAGACGTTGCGCTAGATGGAGGAGCGGGCCTTGTCGAGCAGCGAGGGCTGCTGCAGCACCTCGTGCTTTTCGCCGACGCGGCGCTCCGGCCCCATATAGGCGGAGTTGGTGTTGCGGCGCCGGTCCGGGCCGAAATAGGTCTTGGTCTTGATGAAGGGGCGGGGATTGGCGACCACGTTGAGGATGCGCTGGTAGAGCCCCTTGGCCGAGATCGGCTTGGCCAGGAATTCGGTGACGCCGGCATCGCGCGCCACGGTCACGCGGCGCTTCTCGGAATGGCCGGTCAGCATGATGATCGGCGCGTAAGGGTTACCCTTCGATTCCGGCTGCCGGATCATCTGCGCGAGCTCGAGCCCGTCGAAGATCGGCATCGCCCAGTCGGTGATGACGATGTCGGGCACGTAATGGCTGTACATTTCCAGCGCGGTGGCGCCGTCCTCGGCCTCGTAGACCTCGCGCGCGCCGAACGAGTGCAGCAGCGTCCGCAGGATGCGGCGCATGTGCGGATTGTCGTCGCAGACAAGAAAGCGCAGCTTGTTGAAGTCGATACGAAACATGACGCCCGGGCCAAAGCGGTCAACCTTCGTTAACCATATCGTGCCGGGGGTTAACGAAGGGTTGCGATCGGGCTTTGGGAGGGCCGGGCCGGCGCCTCAGTAGCCGAACTGCTCGCGCAGGATCCGCTCTTCCAGGCTGTGGCCGGGGTCGAACAACATCCGCATCGAGATGCTCTTGTCCGAGAGCACCTCGACGCGCCGGACCCTGCGCACTTCCTCGTGGTCGGCGACCGCGGCGACCGGGCGCTTGTCGTCTTCCAGCACCTCGATCACGACATAGGCGGTATTGGGCAGCAGGGCGCCGCGCCAGCGCCGCGGCCGGAAGGCGCTGATCGGTGTCAGTGCCAGCAGGGCGGCGTTGATCGGCAGGATCGGGCCTTGGGCGGAGAGGTTGTAGGCAGTCGAGCCTGCCGGCGTCGCCACGATGATGCCGTCGGCGATCAGCTCGGGCATGCGCTCGCGCTCGTCGATCAGGATCCGCAGGCGCGCCGCTTGAGAGGTCTGGCGGAACAGGTAGACCTCATTGATGGCGTGGTGCAGGTGCACGCGGTCGTTGACGTCGGTGGCGCGCATCAGGAGCGGATTGATCTCGGATTCATGCGCCGTCTCGAGCCGTTGGCGCAGATCGTGCGTCGAGTACTCGTTCATCAGGAAGCCGACCGTGCCGCGGTGCATGCCGTAGATCGGCTTTCCCGTGCGCATGTGGTGGTGCAGCGTCTGGAGCATCAGCCCGTCGCCGCCGAGCGCGACCACGACGTCGGCCTCGTCAGGATCGCAATTGCCATATTGCCCGGTGAGCTGGCCGAAAGCGGCCTGGGCCTCGCTGCTCGGGCTGGCGACGAAGGCAATCTTGTCGTATCGCGAGGACTTGGTCATGGCTTCCCAGGCAGGTGCCGCTGGCTCGAGTAAGTTCCGCCGCGCTCGTCTATACGAGGTGGGCTGCCATTGTCGAGGACGACCACCGTTCAAGGCAAATGGCGACCGCCGGATCCCAGGAGAAATCCAGGGCGTTTCGAGCCGGATCGGGCTCGATCCCCCAAACCGTCGCAATTCCGCGCTATCTTTCTGTCCACCGGCTCTCACAGCCGGCACGGAGAACGATCATGGTCACGAATCCGCCGATGCTCCGCCGCGTGGCCCTGATGCTGGCGGTGTCGGCTTTCGCGCTGGCAGGATTTGCGCACGCGGATGATCCGCAGCCGCGCGCCGAGACAGCGGCGTCGACCGGACAGAAAGGCGGACGCGGCAGCGCAGCGCAAAATCCATCCTCGACCGCCGAGCTGCACCGTCTGCCACCGGATTCCACCACGAAGCAGACGCTCGATCTGCCCGGCCGCACCCTCAATTTCGCCGCCACTGCGGGCTCGATCCGCGTGTTCGACGGCAAGGGCGAGCCGCTCGCCGACATCGCTTACACATCCTACGCGCTCGATGGGGCCGACCGCGCCACGCGGCCGGTGACGTTCCTGTTCAACGGCGGGCCGGGCGCGTCCTCGGCCTGGCTCCAGTTCGGCGCGGCCGGGCCGTGGCGGCTGCCGTTCGATGGCGAGGCGCTGTCTCCGTCGGCCTCGCCCGAGGTGAAGCCGAACGCCGAGACCTGGCTCGACTTCACCGACCTCGTCTTCATCGATCCCGTCAGCACCGGCTATAGCCGGTTCGTCGCCAGCGGCGAGGACGCGCGCAAATCGTTCTATTCCGTCGACGGCGACGCCAATGCGATCGCGCTCGTGATCCGGCGCTGGCTCGAGAAGCACGACCGGCTGGTCTCGCCCAAATACGTCGCGGGCGAGAGCTATGGCGGCATTCGCGGACCGAAGGTCGTACGCCAGTTGCAGCTCCAGCACGGTGTGGGCGTCAGGGGGCTGATCCTGGTCTCGCCGCTGTTCGACTTCCGCGAGTTCACCGGCACGAGCCTCCTGCAATATGTCGCGACGCTGCCGAGCTATGTCGCCGTGGCGCGTGAAGCCAAAGGATTGGCGGCCGGCCCGGTCAAGCGCGCCGATCTCGCCGATGTCGAGGCTTACGCGCGCGGTGAATTCCTGGCCGACCTCGTCAAGGGCCAGGCGGACAAGGAAGCGACCAATCGCCTCGCCGACAAGGTCGCCGAACTCACCGGGATCGACCAGGCCGTGAGCCGCCGGCTCGCCGGCCGCTTCGACGTCGGCGAATTCCGCCGCGAGTTCGACCGCAAGAACGGCAAGGTGACGGGACGCTACGATGGCTCGGTGCGCGGCCTGGATCCCAACCCGGATTCCAGCAGCTCACGCTTCGGGGACCCTTCGGGTGATGCGCTCCAGGCGCCGCTGACGAGTGCTGCAGTTGACGTGCTCACGCGTAAGCTCAACTGGCGGCCGGATGGCTCTTATGAGGTCCTGAACGGCGCCCTCCATGGCCAGTGGGATTTCGGCCGCGGCATCAACCCGCCTCAATCGGTGTCGGAGCTGCGCGAGATACTCGCCACCGATGCGAAGCTGAACGTGCTGGTCACGCACGGCCTGTTCGATCTCGCCACGCCCTATTTCGGATCCAAGCGGGTGCTCGATCAGTTGCCGGCCTTCGCGACCCAGCGCGTGAAATTCGTGGTCTATCCCGGCGGCCACATGTTCTATTCGCGCGACGGCTCACGGCAGGCGCTCCGGAACGAGGTGGAAACTCTCATTCGGGAATAGGCCGCCGCTTGCGCGGCGGGTACCGGCGCGCGATCTCCCGCGACACGACACGCTCCGGCTTCACATTGGCGCCGGCGATCCAGATACTCGCGATTTTGCCGCGCTTGTCGCGCACGCGGCGGACGGGCTCGCCGTGGCTGGAATAGCCGGCGGCCCAGGCGAGCTTGCCGGTGTCGCGGCCGGTGACCTCGATCTCGGCGGCATCCATGAACGGGTTGACAAATTGCGGGTTGGCGACGAGCACGCGGTTGCCCGCGGGCACGAGATCGCTGGCACCCCAGATCGTCCACCACCGGCCGCTCCAGTCGCGCACGCGGCGGTCGGCTGCACCGCGCGTCTTGAAGACGCGCAGGATCTGCATCGCGCCGTCCATCCAGAACGGTGCCGCGCCGTCGATGGAGTTGCTGAGGATGCTGATCGCAAGCTCGCAAGAAGGTATGGCGCAGGTCCGGGATATATAGCCTTGGAATCCGCCGCTATGGCCGAACCAGTCCCAGCCGTCGGTCTTGCCGGCATTGACGCCGAGCCCGTAATACCCCTCGAAGCTTTGCGGGATGCGCCAATGGTGGCGCGTCATCTCGCGGCGGCTCGCGGCCGAGAGCACGCTCTTTTTCGCATTGGGCGCGAGCTGGCCGAAGAAGCGGGCGGTGTCGCCGGCGGTCGCGACGAAGCCGGCCGCCGATGCCATGGCGTGCGCGGGATTGTCACCGGGGATCACGCATCGCTCGCCGAACGGCAGCTTTCGGGTATGACCGCGCGCGAACGGCGTGCCCTTGGCAAGCGGTGCATCGGGCTCGACCTCACGCAAGCCGGCCGGCTCGATGATCTCGCGCTTGATCCAGGCCGGATAGGGCTCCTTGGTCACGGCTTCGATCACGAGGCCGATCAGGCCAAAGCCGTGATTGGAATATTTGAAGCGCGTGCCGGGCTCGATCGCGGTCGGCAACTTCAATTCCGCGAGCAGCTCCTCCGCGTCCAGATACGGGCGATTGTCGATGAACTGGCCGGAATCGGCGCCGTCGCGCGTCAGCCCCGCGCTGTGCGAGAGCACCTGCGCGATCGTCGTCTCGGCGAGGCGCGGATGGAGGCCGCCGACATATTGGCCGACGGGATCATCGAGCCGGAGCTTGCGCTGCTCGCGCAGCTTCATGATGCCCGCGGAGGTGAAGCTCTTGGAGTGCGAGGCGATGCGGAAGCGATGACGCGGGGTGAGCTTCTCTCCCGTGTCGAGATCGGCGAGGCCGAAGGCATGCTCGGCGACGACCTCGCCGCGATGGGCGAAGGCGGCAATGACGCCAGGCTGCTGCAACGTCCTCTGTTGGTATTCGATCCAGGAGCCGATGTAGTCGATCGCGGACCGCAGCCACTTGTCCATTGCGCACCAATTTGCAGGGGAAGGTGCGCGAAGCTAGCCGAGAAAGCGGAACGGGCACAACCCAAAGGTTGTGCCCGTTCGTTTGAACGCAACGAGGCGATCGTCAGTAGACCAGCGTCGCGCCGGTCGGCTTGTCGAGCGCTTCAGCCAGCGAGCGATACTCGGAGCTGTCGGTGCCGGCGAGCGAGGCGATCTTGTTCAGGTGATATTGCGCCTGTTCGCGGTTGCCCTGCTCGAGCTGCCAGAGGCCGTAATACTGCCAGGTGCGGACGTGGTTCGGATCGCCCTTCAGCGCCAGCTCGTAATAGGTCTTCGACGACTGGTAATCGCCGAGCTTGCGATAGGAGTAGCCAATCAGATTGGCGACGTCGGCGACGTCGTCGCGCTTGAGCGACTTCAGCTGGCCGATCGCGCCCGTGTAGTCGTGCCGATCGTAGATCGCGGTGTAAGCGGTGCGATAGGCTGCGAGGAATTTGGGGTCGCTGATGGATGAGCTTTTTTTCTTGCCCTTCTTGGCCGAACTGTCCGACTTCGGCGGCGGCGAGGGTTCATCGCTGCCGGCGGCATAGGCGCTGGTCAGCATCGGCCCGGCCGCCAGGGCCATCGAGACCAGTCCCGGCACCAGAAGCATTGAGAGTCTGCGCATTGATGTTCTCCCGTATGGAACGTGGCGATCCTACACGATTGCCCGAAGACCGGAACACCTGTGGGGCAAAAACATTCCCGCTTCGCACGATCTATTCGCCCGACGGCAGATGACAAACTTGTCATCGAGATGAACGGAAGCCTGCAATGGCCTTCAGAACGGGTTCAGTGCGCGGCCCCTAGGCTCCTACCTACGATCGAAAGGGTAGGCGAGAGGGCGCCGCCTCGAGATCCTTCCAAGAGGAGACCAACCATGTTGAAGACCATCTCTGCAGCCTTGCTCGCCGCCTCCGTGATCGCAGCCCCGGCCTTCGCGGCCGAGACCGGCAAGACCACCACGACCGCGCCGGCGATCAAGGCGGACCAGAGCCAGACCAAGGCGGCGACCACGGCCGTCAAACCGGATGCGGGCGCCAAGACTGACGCCAAGACTGACACGAAGGCTGGCGACACCAAGGCCGATGCCAAGGTCGACGGCAAGTCGAGCCCGATGAACGCCAACGCCGCCGCCGCGCCCGACGAGCACAAGGCCGTGGGCAAGCATCGCCATCAGGACAAGCAGGTCTCTGAAAAGCAGTCGCAGAAGGCGCAGCCGGACGTGACCAAGCCGGCAACGACCGACAAGCGCAACTGACGACTGATCCCGCGCGGCGGCATCCCTGGCATTGCCCCGTCGCCGCGTGCGGATTCAGGCCCGGTCCGTTCGCCATGCCTCGCACGAAAGCCGAGGTATCGGCGGCGGGCCGGTGCGCTATTGAGCCGCTGCAAGCAGATTCCCTTCGCGCAGGCTTGGAGCTAGAACCTCTTCGAGTCTGATTGAGCGGAGAGCGGGGGGCTGTGGGGCGATTGGCGAGACGTGCGGTGATATTGGCATTGCCATTGGCGCTCGCGGCCTGTTTCGGCAGCGACACTGACCGGCCGTCGCTGTGGGGCGGGGGCCAGGCCGGAGGCCCGCAGCCGTTCCCGGACAATTTCCGCAGCGACACGCTCGCCCTGATGCGGACCTATCTCAACAATCCCGTCGGCGTGCGCGAGGCCAGCATGGCCGAGCCGGTGCAGCGGGAGGTTGGCGGGCGCCAGTTCTATGTGAGCTGTCTGCACTTCACCCCGCGCGAGACCGACGGCAGCTATAAGGGGATGCGCGAGCGGGCGGTGATCTTCGTCAACGGGCGGGCCGATCGGGTCGTCGATCGCACCAATGAGCTCTGTGCCGGCGCGGTTTACGTACCCTTTCCGGAACTGGAAAAGATGACGCGATAGCCCAAAGCCGGCCTTCATCGCTTGGTGCTAGAACGAGAGCTGCCGGAGCCGCTGGATCACATTTCGGCGAGCTTTGAACGAGGTGGTTCGGCCTTGCGACAAATCGTTACGGCAGGCCTCGCGCAGGCAACAAAAACAGTCGGCGCAGGGCGGCGGGACGGAACAAAATCGCGTTGTTGCCGCCCCGTCACAGTAACGAACGATCAACGTTCCGGCACCGCCGCGAAGCAACCCAATTCACGCCACGTTGTTTCCTGAGTGTCGTTTATGAAAGAACGGGGATGACTATGAAAAAGATTTTGCTCGGAGCAGTCGCTCTGCTCGCGCTGGCCGGACCGGCCGCAGCAGCCGACATGCAGCCGCGCCCTTACACCAAGGCGCCGGCCTATACGCCGCCGCAGGTGATTTACAATTGGACCGGTTTCTACATCGGCGGCCATGTCGGCGGCGCGTTCGCCGGCGACAGCAGCTTCCAGTCGAGCGACGCCCGCTTCCTCGGCGGCGTGCAGGGCGGCTTCGACTACCAATTCGCGCCCAACTGGGTGGTTGGTATCGAGGCCCAGTATTCCTGGCTGCCGACCAACAACAACGGTGTCACGTTCCCGCTGGGCACGCAGGTGACGTCCAATACCGACCAACTCGGGTCGGTGACCGGTCGCATCGGCTACACCTGGGGACCGACGCTGCTCTACGCCAAGGGCGGTTATGCTTGGCGCAATAACGGCCTTGGCGTGAACATCGCCGGGGTGCCGCAGGCCTTCACCACCACCGGCAATAGCAAGGACGGCTACACCGTTGGCGCCGGCCTCGAATACATGTTCGCGCCGAGCTGGTCGGCCAAGGCCGAGTACCAATACTATAACTTTGGCAGCACGACCTTCACCTCTGGTCCGGCTGACATCGTCGGCGTCCGCGGCCGGGAGGACGAGCACACCGTGAAGGTCGGCGTGAACTACCGCTTCGGTTGGGGCGGTCCGGCAGCCTCGCGCTACTGACCTTTTGCCAGCGTCCACGATCTGACAAAGGCCGGCTCCCGCCGGCCTTTCGTTTGCCCGCCTCTTGCCGGGCCTGCCCATTGTTTGCTTTGCGTGAACCATCTGGCGCGTCATTTGCTTGCAAACGATGCTGGCGCGCCTTCTCACGCGCGTCATGGGGCCGGGGTAAAGCAAAAATAATTTTTGCGCTTTACGGAACTCGCGCTCCGGAACGCGTTATATGAGAATTACCGGGCTGGTGGGACGACGGACATGCGTATCTTGGTGTCGGCAGTGGTGCTTTCATGCTCCCTCTGCTTGCCGTGCTCTGCACAGACAATCCTCAAATCCGAGCCGCTGATGCTGGCGCCCTATGAGGTGGCCTTCGTCAAGGACGCCTCCTGTCCCTCGGGCAAGGTGATGAAGGTCACCGGGGCGATCCGCGGGCTGCATCGCCGCAAGGCCTGCGTGCCGATGCCGGGGGAACAGGCCTCGCTCGTGGCCGCCACGCCCTGAACGCCCTTCCGTTTCGGGCCGGAATCAGGAATTCAGCTCGAGCTCCATCCGCGATTGCTGGTCCGCCTCAGCCTTGTTCTGGGCAGGGTCCTCGCCCTGGGCCGCCTGGCAGGGAGCGATCTCGTAGTCATTATCGAGCACCCGGCGGGGGCCCGGCCCTGCGCCGTCCGCGATCACGTCCACGACGAGACCGCTTCGCTGCGCGAGCTTCCAGACGTCGGATTCGCTTGGATAGGCCTTGCTGATCTGGGCGTCGTTGCAGAACAGGGCGTAGGGCATGTCTTCCCGCTCCAGGAAAGCCGTTTAACGAGTTCGCAGGGGCAGGGGTTCCGGGCTGAGGCCCGATCACGGGGCCGTGATCAATGGCCCCAGCCCGTGAGTCCTTAACGAGTCCTGAATCCCGGAAAAAAGAATCCCTGGGACTCGCCGGCCGGAATCAGCGGATGTTTTTGGCCATGACGAGCGACCTGAAAACCTCCTGCGGGCACATGCTCCTGCCCCTCACGCTGGCGCTGTTTGGCGCCTGCGCGGCCAATTTATGGCTGGTCTGGTCCTGGCTGTAAGCCCCCTGGCCGGCCTGCCTTAATCTTCGGCCGGCGGACGGGCAGAGGGGTTGCGGATCGCGGCACGCAATTTGGTCAGGGTGGCCGCGCAATATTCCTCCCGCTCGCGCTCGAATCGTTCCTGATGCTTGCGGAAATTGGCGATCCGGGCCTGCATCTCGCTGCGGAAATCGCCGATGGCCCGCGCCGGCGGAGCTTGAGGCTGCGGAGCGGGCTGGGGCGGCTCGATCTCGACCGTGACGGTCTCGAGGGTCACGGCCTCGGACGCGACAATCTCGACGCTTGCCGCCGGTGAAACCGGCGGCTTGCCCGGCTGAAGGACGTCGTCCGTCTTGCCGGTTACCGATTGGACGAAGGCCATGGTTTGCGCGATCAGCGCGTCGCGTTCTCTAATCCACTTCATGATCCACCTCAGCTGCGCCCATTCCAGCAAACCGGCTGCACCGAATCAAGATTCGTCAGCAAGGCATTGCATATTTTTCCCGATCGGCCGACAGTGATCGGATGGATGCCGAAGACGAACGGGTGGACGAAGCGGAGGGCCTGAAGCTCATCCGCGCGTTCCTGTCGCTGCCGCCCGACAAGCGGGCGGAGGTGATCGCGTTCGCTGAGGGATTGGCGCGTGTCCATGGCCGGCCCGAGAAGGGTACGGAGGCCTCGCCGACGTAAGCGCTATCGCTGCCGCGGATTGACGTTGGGCTCGAACGGCGCGCCGACGACGCGAACCGGCGTCTGGGCGGTGACGTCGATCGCCGTTCGCTCGGCGACCTGTTGTGCCGGTCCAGGTGCTGGCGCGGGTTCGAACATCGCAATCGTCCCGGTCACGGCGACACAACACAGCGTCACCGTTGCCAGCAGAAACATATTTCGGTTCTCTTCCCTGATCCGCATGGATAGGCAACGAATGACGCTCGCCTTTGGTTCCGGACTGGCCCGATCGGCCGTAGCCGCACCGGCGACCGTCTAGCTTCTCTTTGCCCGTGGTGGAACGCATCTTACGCGCATGCTACCTCATGTTGAACTCTGATCCAATCTGTGGTCAGTAGCCGCGCCGCGATTCGCGTGGCCAACAATTCATTTCCTGAAGGTCCGTCGATGAACGAGGACGTCAACGATGGCTGGGCCGCCTCCGCGGCTGCCTGGATCGTCGAGCAGGGACAAGATGGCGACTATGGTCGCCGCTTCGTGCTGGACGCGCCGATGAAGCAGCGCATCGAAGGGCGCGGCTTTCGCAATGCGCTCGATGTCGGCTGTGGAGAAGGACGCTTCTGCCGCATCATGCAGCATGCGGGCATCCGCACCACCGGCATCGATCCGACCGAGGCGTTGCTGGCCCGCGCCCGTGAGCTGGACCCGGACGGCGACTACCGGCTCGGCCGCGCCGAGACGATCGCATTCGATGCGAGCTTCGATCTGGTCGTCAGCTATCTCAGCCTGATCGACATACCCGATCTTGGCGCGGCGATCGCCGGGATGGCGGCGGCGCTGCGGCCGGGCGGTACGCTGCTGATCGCCAACATGACCAGCTTCAACACGGCGGGACCGCCCGAGGGCTGGACGCGCGATCGCGAGGGCATCCTGCGTTTCGCCATCGACCACTACATGGAGGAGCGGGCGGTCTGGGTGAGCTGGCGCGGCATCCGGATCCAGAACTGGCACCGTCCGCTCAGCACTTACATGACCCTTCTGCTCGATCATGGTCTCCAGTTGCGCTTGTTCGTCGAACCGAAACCCGTGGGCGGTGACCCCGACAGGAATGCGCTTCATCTCAGGGTCCCGTATTTCCACATCATGGAGTGGCAGAAGCCGGCCTGAGGGACGAGGCCGGCGATTTCGGAGACGCCGCCGCGTCCGTAGAGTGCAAGCGTGACGGAATCCCGATGTGAGTTTCGTCTGATGATCACCCATCGTCCTCCCGTGCTCGCCCACGAGCGTTTCCTCGCCGACCGCGAGAGTTTCGCGGGCCTCGATCTCGCCGCCCGGTTCGAGCGGATCGAGCGGACCAATCTTTGGGGTGCTTCGACGTCGGTCTCCGGCCTTGGTTCGGAAGATCCGGCGACCGCCGCGATCCGGGAGGCGCTTCCACCATTGCTGCAAGGACTCGGCGCGCGCTTGCTGCTCGATGCGCCGTGCGGCGATGCCGGCTGGATCGGTCGCATGACGCTTGATATCGATTACACCGGCATCGACATCGTGCCGTCGCTGATCGACGCGAACAACCAACGTGCGTCGCGCGGCGAACTGTCCGGCCGGTTTCTCGTTGCCGACATCACGCGAGATGCGCTGCCGCCTGCCGACGTCATTCTCTGCCGGGACTGTCTGGTGCATCTGAGCTTCGCCAATATCGCTCGCGCGCTTGCGCAATTCCGGATGAGCGGCGCGCGCTTCCTGCTGCTCACCACCTTTCCCGAATGGGAGGACAATCGGGATTGCGAGGACGGCGACTGGCGGGCGCTGAACATGGCGAAGGCGCCGTTCGATTGGCCGGCGCCGCTCGCGCTGATCAACGAGCGTTGCGAGGAGGGCGCCGGCGGCTGGCGCGACAAGAGCTTGGGGCTGTGGCGGCTGGATCAGTTGCCGGATGCGAGATGATTGCGCTCGAAATAGCGATGCGATGAAGACGCGAACTCGCGCGTCAAAAGTTGGTGCCGGCTGAGGGGATTGAACCCCCGACCTTCGGTTTACAAAACCGCTTGTCTGTAAACAGGATATCGCCTGGTGGGGTCTAAAGCGCAAAATTTGTTGACGGTATAATAGGTTATTAAGGTACCGAAAATTGGACACTTGTGGAACGGGCCTTCGGTCTCCATACTTGTGTATCCCCATGTATCCCCAAAAGGCCAGGAAATGGCAAACAAGCGATACGCGCTGACCAAGGAGTTGCTTAGCGAGGCCACCGCGAAACGCGACGCGGATGCCGAATGTCAATTCGCCATCGATAATCCTCGTGGCCTCAACATCCGCGTCAGAAGCGGAGAAGTCGCTTACTACGTTCAGGCCCGCACGCGCGTCCGAGGTCAAAAGTCCACAGTCGTAAAGCGGCGGCTTGGCGGGGTGGGAGACTTCACTTTCGCTCAGGTGAAGAAGATCGCTACCGAGGCAATATTCGCGATCAAGAACGGGCGAGATCCGGACGCTGTAATCGAAACCAGGCTGATGGGTGGCGATGAAAAGTCCGTCGCTGTCGCAGTTGACCGCGCTGAGGCCTTAAAGGGAGAACTGTGGACTTTCGAGACGCTGATTAATCAATACGCGCGACGAACGAAAAGTTCGAAAGATAGTGCTCGAAATGAAGCAGCCAAATTGCGCCTTGCGCCTTCCTCCATTACCGAGCTCGAGACCCGATTGCGAGATCGACCGGAAAACGCCGAACTCAAGAAGCGCTTTGTAAAGGAGCTCCGCCTCGAAGATCTTGAAGAGGTTCGGGACCGCATTGACGCCAGCGGTTCGGGTCCCTCGGCTGGAGCAAAATACGTCGATCTCGCAAAGCGGGTCCTCCGCTGGGGACTCAAGCAAAAGCGGCGCTTCACCGGCCTCGAGCCGACCGCCACCTGGTGGGAGGCATTGTCCCACGAATATGAGATGGAGGACCGCTCGAAGCGTTATCTGACCCCGGCGCAGATCGGGATGCTCATTGCGCTTCTGGAGGCCGTCAGGCCTTTGGGGGGCAATAACAACGATGCGGTCCTGGGTGCCCTGCAGGTTTCATGGATGATCCCCCAACGGAGCTCCGCGCTGGTGAACATGCTCGCCTTGGACTCTGATCGTTGGGTGCCTGATCCCGCGCCGGAGCGTGCTGGCTGGCGCGTCTATACCTGGAAACCCGACGAGGTGAAAAATAAGCGCGAAATCAAACTGAGCGTCCCGCCCATTGCGATCGAGATCCTCGAAAGAGTGGCGCGATACTCCAAGCAACAGTTGGGTGCGGTCTCGACCTGGGCGTTTCCGCAGGATCGCAACAAGTATCTTGTGCGCGCTCTCGCCGCCAAACAACGTAACAACAACAGCGTGCCGGCCCACCTGGATAAGGCGATTACCCCTTCCTCCCTCAATCACGCGCTCGATGCCCTGGCAGGACGCAAGCCGGGATGGCCGGATCTGCTCACTGTCGTCGGGCTGCCCAACAGGATTGGCCCTCATGACGAGCGTCGGTCCGTTACGAGCTTCTTTGAGAATTTCGGCGAAGGTGCATATGCATCCGCGCTCCTGGACCATCGCGTGAGCGGCGCCGACAAGATGTCGCGCGAGGTCGCTGCCATCACTCAGAGCGTTTACAGCGCCGCGGACCGCGTGGTGTTCAAGGCCGAAGGCATGCTGATCTGGATGGAAGCGGTCTTGCCGGCCTACGAAGCTGCAAAGAAGGACCCGCGCTTGGCGAAGGCAGTTGAAATGCGAAAGGCCGCGTTGGCGAATGGGTTGCCGGAGGAGAAGACGAGAGGGCGAGCCAAGGCGCGTTCCGCGCGGGCGCTTGCCTCGGCTTAGACTTAGAAGGTCATAATGCCGGGGCAGACAAGTCCCCGCACTGGGGGTCTCTTAATTGGACGTTTGGTCGCTCGCACCCAGCGGTGATGCAGCCAAAATCAACGACGAAGACACCTGGCGTTTAAGCTTCCTTACTATCCTGGTCAGTCTTCAGCTCGGTCAAAAGGCTACGAAAAAACAGCGCGGATAGAACTGCGGTCAATCAATCTAGAAAACCTTTGTAGTTCTGATGATCCCTTTGCCATCGTCCGGCGACGACGGTGATGCCCTGCAGATCGCCGTAGAGCCTGGCCGTCGAATCCAACACACCGCGGAGCTGCTCCTCGCGCTTGGCCCGGAGGCCGGTCATCATCTGGCGCTCGCGGTCGAGGTCCTGGTGCATGTCGGTAAAGCGCTCGACGATGGCGTCGATGCGCTGGCGGAAGAGGGGCCCGTCAGGTAGGCGTAGACCAGCTCCATCTTGGTCTGCTGACCTTCCT